>CAWGHV010000056.1:0-63169 GCA_963822375.1 uncultured beta proteobacterium
ATTCGATGCCAAGGCGGCCTCGGCCTTGCCTTCCTGCACGAACCCGATGATCGCGTTGATGAATACGACGCCGACGATCACCGCGCTGTCCACCAGATGCCCCAGCGCCGCGGTGATCGCCCCCGCGACCAGCAGCACATAGAGCAGGACGTTATGAAACTGCAAGGCAAAGCGCGCCAGCGCTCCGCGGCGGCGCGGCGGCGGCGACGTATTCGGGCCGTGACGGGCCAGGCGCTGGCGTGCCTCGGCCGCGGTGAGGCCGTCGGCGCGCGCATCCGTCACGTCGAGCGCCCGCTCGGCGGTCAGCGAATGCCACGCCAGGGTCGCAGTTGTCTTTTTCGCCATCACCTTGTCTTGGTCTGGGGCGTTGATTCTAACGGGTATGCGACGGTTGCTGGCGAGCAGCGGCTGCCCGCCCGGTGCGCGGGAGACGGCGGAAACCCTCGCGAGCGCCGCGGTGACGCCCTGGCTCCCGGCGCCGCGGTGGCCGAGACCGAATATACTGACCCGAAGGGTTCGCCAGAAAACGGCTCGTCGAACTCAACGCCCATGGATAGCGGATTGGAAGGAGTGCTGATCCTGCTCAGCGCCGCCGTGCTGACGGTTGCGATAGTGCGCCGTTTGCGCTTGCCGGCGTTGCTCGGCTATCTGCTCATCGGCATCGCGGTCGGTCCTCATGGGCTCAAGTGGCTGCCGCACTCCGACGTCACGGTCTTGCTCGCCGATTTCGGCGTCGTGTTCCTGATGTTCTCGATCGGGCTCGAGTTCAGCCGGCCGCGGCTGTTCTCGATGCGCCGCCTGGTATTCGGCCTCGGTACTGCGCAGGTCGCAGCTACCATCCTGATCACCATGGGATTGTCGGGAGCCTTGGGCATGTCGTGGCGCTACGGGCTGGTGCTCGGCAGCGCGCTGGCCATGTCATCAACCGCCATCGTCGTGCGGATGCTCGCCGAGCGTGCCGATCTGCACTCGACGCCGGGGCGCCAGACCATGGGTGTGCTGCTGTTCCAGGATCTGGCCGTGGTGCCGCTGATGATCGCCATTCCGGCGCTCGCCAGCGAGCGTGCCGAACTTTTGCCCGCTCTCGGACTGGCGCTGGGCAAGGCGGCGCTGATTCTGGGCGCCCTGTTGTTCGTCGGGCAGAAGCTCATGAGCGGCTGGTTCGATTTCGTGGCACGGCAAAAATCGACCGAGCTGTTCATGCTCAACGTGCTGTTGGTCGTCGTCGGGCTGCCCTTCCTGACTTCCGCCGCCGGACTGTCGCTGGCGCTGGGTGCCTTTCTCGGCGGCGTGCTCATATCCGAAACGCTGTATCGCCACCAGGTGGCGTCGGTGATCCGGCCGTTCCGCGATGTTTTGCTCGGGCTGTTCTTCGTCACGGTGGGCATGCAGCTCGATCTCAACTACGTCGCGACCAACCTGGAATGGGTTGCGGCGATGCTGGCACTGGTGGTCGTCGGCAAGGGCGCCGTCGTCTTCGTGCTCTCGCTGCTGATCCGCAACTCAGTGCCCACCGCGTTGAGCACGGCGGTGCAACTGGCGCAGGCGGGCGAGTTCGGTTTCATCCTGATCGCCGCTGCGGCAAGCGCCGAGCTCATCGATCCCGCCACGCAACAGGTCACGCTGGCCGCGATGCTCCTGTCGATGCTGTTGACGCCGCTCATGATCGAGCACGGCAACCGCTGGAGCAAGCATCTGTCGCGCCGCCACGGCAAGCACACGCGGCATGAGATCGAGGAACAGGCGCGACAGGTCGAAGGCCACGTCATCATCTGCGGCTACGGCCGGACCGGCCAGAGCCTGGCGCGATTCCTCGACCAGGAGAACATTCCCTTCATTGCACTGGATACCGACAGCCAACGGGTGCGCCAGGCCACGGCGGGCGGCGAGCGCGTCGTCTTCGGCGATGCCGACCGGCCCGAGGTGTTGCGTGCCGCCGGGCTTGAGCGCGCGCGCGCCGTCGTGCTCGCATATGCCGACGTCGAATCCGCGGTCAAGGTCCTGCGCGTCGTACGCGAGGTTCAGCCGCGCTTGCCGGTCATCGTTCGCACCAAGGACGACGCCCAGCTCGATCAGTTGAAAGTCGCGGGAGCGACCGAGGTGGTGCCGGAGATCCTCGAAGCGAGCCTGCAACTCGCGATGCAGACGCTGAGCCAACTCGGCGTGCCGACCGCACGCACGATGGAGCGGGTGCGCGAGATCCGCGGCCATCGCTACGAGGTGCTGCGGCACTTCTACCGCAGCGAGGAAGACCAAATACGCGACATGCGCACGTCGAACCTGCAACCGAGGCGCACGATCGAGGTGCCGGCCGGCGCCGCGGCCGTGGGCAAGCGCTATTTGGCGCTCGAATTCAGCCGCTTCCCGGTCAAGCTGATCGGCTTTGTGCGCGGCGGCGTGCGCTGCGACCATCCGGCCGAAGAGGCGGCTGTTGCCGCCGGCGACGTGATCGTGCTCGCCGGGTCCGGTGCGCTGGTGGAGGCGGCCGAGCAATATATCCTCGCCGGTGAGGACACCGCGGTATCGAAATGAGCGCGCCGGCCCCGCCTCGAACGGATCAAAGCGAAACCGCGGTTGAGCAGCCCGAAATCGCGATCATGTGGCGCTCGAGAACGCCTACTTTGCCGGCATCGAGGATTGGACTAATCTTGGCGTTGCCTCGTTGCTGGGGAATTCAGCTGAAGGTCGTCGATCTTGAGGTTTTCGGCGTCGCCTGTCGCGCGGGTTGCGTGCCGCGCTTTGTCGGCTAAACTCGGGTCTGAGTCGCAGATGTCCGCAGTCATCCTCTTCGCGCATGGTGCCCGCGATCCGCAGTGGGCGCGGCCGGTGCGGGCGATTCGCAGCCGCATGCTGGCGCTGGAACCTTGGCTGCGGGTCGAGACCGCATTCCTCGAGTTCATGTCCCCGACGCTACCCGAGGCCATCGACTCGCTGTCGGCGGCCGGAATCCGCGACGTCCTCGTTCTCCCCCTCTTCATGGCCCAGAGCGGCCACACCAAGCGCGATCTGCCCGCGCTGCTCGATGCTGCCCGCGTGCGCCACCCAACCCTCAGCCTGCGCGTGGCGACTCCAATAGGCGAGGCGCCCGAGGTCGTTGACGCTATCGCTCGATACGCATGCGCGGCCACCGCCGAAAAACCCTAGCGTTCTGCATGCAGCCGCCGCGCCCCAGCCTCAAGCGACGCCCCGCCCGATCCGTAGAGCACTGAACGGGTGACAACCCCTTCTGCAGCGAGAGTGTCTCGCTGCGCGCATGCCAATCCGGCGCGGCTGCCGCAGGCAACGGGTGGCTTTCCGCTTCATTGCCCGCCACGACTCCGAGAACCATGGCGCAAAGAACGAACGCTGATCCCTGCGATATCCCGCTCGCCGCGGAGGCGTTGTCCGCAGCCGACCCGCCGCCTATCGGTACTGCCGGTCTACGGGTAAACGAAACCGATGCCGGCCAGCTAGCGGGGGCGCAGATGGTGGGCCTCGTCTACGCCAACATGCCGGTGGCGCTCGCAGCTTCGGTCGTCGCTGCGCTCTTCTTGTACCTCGTCGCCCTGCCGATCCTGCCGCTCTGGGCGGGGGTTTCCTGGCTTGCTCTGATCCTGTCGGTTTCAGCGGCGCGCCTGGGCCTCGCGCGCGCCTACGCCCGCGCCGATGCGGGCTCGCGCGATGATCCGCGGTGGGCAGGCAGGTTCGTCGCGGCGGCCGCTGTCTCAGGGTTGGCCTGGGGCGCGAGCTGCTTTCTGCTGCTCGGTTTCGGCACCCCCGTGTACCACGCGTTGGCGGCGTTCGTTCTGGGCGGGCTGGTAGCCGGGGGCATCGCCACGATCGCGCAGTACTGGCGTGCCTACGCCTGGTTCGCCTGCGCAGCGTTGCTACCACTGGCGGGCGGCTACTTCTGGCTGGGGGCGCCCGTGTACCAAGGTATGGGTGCGATGACGCTGCTTTTCTTGGTCGTGATGCTGCGCACGGCGCGCAACGTAAATGCAATCTATCGGCATGACATGGAACTGAGTCTGGCCAACGCGGGTTTGGTGGCCGAGCTCACCGACTCGGCTCAGTCGCTGGGCAAGGCCAACCTCGATTTGCAGCGCGAGGTGGACCAGCGTAGGCAGATTCAGGAGAAGCTGCGTCTCGCGGCCAAGGTTTTCGACGGCAGTATCGAGGCGATCATGATCACCGACGCCGAGGGCGAACTAATCTCGGTAAATCGAGCGTTCTCGGAGATCACCGGCTACGCCGCCGCCGAAGCGCTCGGCAACCGCTCGCATATCCTGCGCTCCGGCATGCATGACGAGGAATTCTATCGGTTGATATGGGAGTCGCTGCGCGAGTTCGGGTCCTGGCGCGGCGAGGTCTGGAATCGCCGCAAGACCGGCGAGATATTTCCGAGTTGGGCGGCGATCAGTTCGGTACGCGATTGCGCCGGCAGACTAACGAACTACATCACTGTGTTCTCGGACATCAGCGAAAGCAAGGCCGCCGCCGATCAGATCAATTTTCTGGCGCACCACGATCCGCTTACCGGGTTGCCCAACCGCATTCTGCTGCGCGATCGCTTCGAGCATGCGCAAGAGCAGGCGGCGCGCATCCGCGCCAAGGTGGCGCTGCTGTACCTGGACATCGACCACTTCAAGGCGATCAACAGCTCGCTCGGGCATCCCGCGGGCGATGAGTTGCTGCGCGTGCTGGCCGAGCGCTTGCGCGGCTGCCTGCGCGTGGGCGATACCGTGTGCCGTCAGGGCGGCGATGAGTTTCTCGTGCTCATGGGCGACGTAGCCGACCCGAAGGCCGTGTCCATAGTCGCCGACAAGATTCTCAATGCCCTGCGTGAGCCTCTACAGGTCAGCGGTCATCCCCTCGGCGTCAGCGCCAGCATCGGTATCAGTCTGTATCCCGACGACGGCGACGATTTCGACGCGGTGCTGCAGAAGGCGGATACGGCCATGTATCGCGCCAAAGACGCCGGCGGCGGCGCCTATCGCTACTTCTCCATCGAAATGAACGCCAACGCACTGGAGAACCTGCAACTGCAGAATCGCCTGCGAACGGCGATCGAGCAGGGTGAATTTCTTCTGCACTACCAGCCGCAGATCGATCTGGCGGCGGGTCGCGTGGTCGGCGTCGAGGCGCTCATCCGCTGGGAAAGCCCTGAACTCGGCATGGTATCGCCGGGGAAGTTCATCCCGGTCGCCGAAGCCAGCGGACTCATCGTCCCCATCGGCGCATGGGTGCTGAACCAGGCCTGCCGCCAGAACCGCGCCTGGCAGTGCGCCGGGCTGCCCGAGGTTCCGATTGCGGTCAATTTGTCTGCACTGCAATTCACCCGCGGCGACCTTCTGGCGACGGTCGAGGATGCCCTGGAACACTCGGGTCTGCCACCGCACTGCCTCGAGCTGGAGCTGACCGAATCGATCCTGATTCGAGACGCGGACACCACCTTGAAGACATTGCAGCGCCTGAAGGCGCTTGGGGTGCGGCTGTCCATCGACGATTTCGGCACCGGCTACTCGAGCTTCGCCTATCTTCGGCGATTTGCCGTTGAACAAACTCAAGATCGACCAGTCGTTCGTGCACGATGTGACCTCCGATCCCGACGATGCCGCGATCGTTCGCGCGATCATTCAGATGGGCCGCAGCCTCAAGCTCAAGACCATTGCCGAGGGTGTGGAGACCGCTGAGCAAATGGCGCTCCTCCGCGCCGAAGGCTGTGACGAGGGACAGGGCTACCTGTTCGCCCCGCCGCTTCCGGGTCAGAGCCTGGAACGGCTGCTCAGCGGCGTTGCTGAGGACCCGAAGCACAACTCGCTTTTCGCCACGCACGTGGCATCGCGGCATCTCGCCACGCTCGAAGTCGTCTGACCCTCCCGCAGCATTAGACTCGGCGCCACGCCCGGGCGCTTGCAAGGACTCCGGCTTGAAATCCCGCCATTCGCCTTGAAATACGCCACATATTAGACGATACTAATATGGCGATGCACAAATTCCCCTCGGTTTCCGCTCTTGCTTTCGGTTTTTTCGCCGCCCTTTCGCTCGGCGCAGCGCCGTTGCGTGCGGAGCTCGCCGCGGCGCCGGTCGAGCTGCGCGAGGTCGACCTGACCTATCCCGCCGAGGCGGTGGTCGAGGCGGTGACTCAGGCGACCGTCGCCGCTCAGGTGCGCGGACGCGTCGTCGCCGTGAGCCACGACGCGGGTGACAAGGTCCGCCGCGGCGATTTGCTGATGCGCCTCGACGAGCGCGAGGCGGCGCAGGCGCTCGCCGCTTCGGAAGCGCAGGTGGCGCAGGCGCGCGCCAATTTGAGCAATGCCAAGGCGACCTACGAGCGCGCGAAAGACTTGTTGGTGCGGAAATTCACGAGCCGGGCGGCCTTCGACCAAGCCGAGTCGTCCTACCGCGCCGCCGAGGCGCAACTGCGGGCGGCGTTGGCCGAGCGTGGGCAAGCCGGGACAGCGAAGAGCTTCACGGCGGTGACGGCGCCCATTGCCGGCGTGGTGGCGCAGCGCCACGCCGAGTTGGGCGAGATGGCGGAGCCGGGTAAGCCGCTGATGACGATTTTCGATCCCAAGGGCTTGCGCGTGGTCGCCAGCATCCCCCAGTTCAAGCTCACCGAATTCAAGGGCGTGCCGCGCGCCAAGGTCGAGTTCCCGGAAACCGGGCGCTGGATCGACGCCTCAACGGTGACCATCCTGCCGACCGTCGATGCCCGCACCCATGTCGTCAGCGTGCGCGTGAGCTTGCCCGACGACGTGGCGGGTGTGGTGCCCGGCATGTTCGCCCGTGCACACTTCGTCACCAGCCGTGCCAAAAAGCTCTTGGTTCCCGCCACGGCGGTGCTGCGCCGGGGCGAAGTGTCGGCGGTATATGTGCTGGATCCGCAAGGGGGTGTGCACCTGCGCCAGGTGCGGCTCGGCGAATCCTACGCCGGCGATGCGGTGGAAGTGCTGGCCGGGCTGGCGGCGGGAGAGCGAGTGGCACTCGAGCCGGTAAAGGCCGGCATCGAGGGCCGGCAGGCCGGTCGAGGCCAATAAGATGGGCATCGCCGGACGAGTCGCGGCAGCGTTTCAGCGCTCGCAGATGACGCCGCTGATCGCGCTCATCGCCTTCCTGCTCGGCTTGTTCGCCGTGCTGGTGACGCCGCGCGAGGAAGAGCCGCAGATCAACGTCACCATGGCGAACGTGTTCATGCCGTTTCCCGGCGCGTCGGCCAAGGACGTCGAGTCCCTGGTGGCGCGTCCGGCCGAGCAGGTGCTCTCGCGCATCTCCGGCATCGAGCATGTGTACTCGGTGTCGCGGCCGGGCATGGCGGTGCTCACCGTGCAGTATCAAGGTGGGCGAGGATCCGATCCAGGCGCTGGTGCGGCTCTACGACACCATCAATTCGAACCGCGACTGGCTGTCGCCCAATCTCGGCGTCGGCGAGCCCGATCGTCAAGCCCAAGGGCATCGACGATGTGCCGATCGTCGCACTGACCTTGTGGACCGCCGATCCGCAGCGCGTCGGCGCTTCGAATTGCAGCAGGTGGCGCGCGCCGCCGAGATCGAGTTGAAGCGCGATTCCCGGCACGCGCGACGTCAGCACCATCGGCGGCCCGGGCGCACGTGATCCGCGTGCTCATGGATACCGAGCGCATGAATGCCCACGGCGTGACGCGCGCAGGACATCCGCGCCGCCCTGCAGGTGTCCAACGCCTCGCAGCCCGCCGGCAGCCTGGTGTCCGGCAACGCGCGAGATACTGGTCCAGACCGGCACCTACATCGAATCAGCGGCGGACGTGCGCAAGCTCGTGGTCGCCGTGGACGACCGAAAAGCCAGTGTTCATGCAGGACGTGGCGCGCATCGACGACGGCCCGGATCAGCCATCGCAGTTACGTCTGGCACGGCGTCGGGCGCGCGGCGAGCGGCGCGGTCGCGGCGGGACGGAGTTCCCGGCGGTGACGCTGCAGATTTCGAAGAAGCCCGGCGTCAATGCGGCCGACGTGGCCGATGCGGTGATCAGCCCGCGCCGAATCGCTCAAGGGCACGGTGATTCCGCGAAGGCGTCGAGTTCACCGTCACGCGCAACTACGGCGCGACGGCGACCGACAAGGCGCAGAAGCTGATCGGCAAGCTGATCTTCGCCACCGCCTTCGTCGTCGCGCTGGTGCTGTTCGCGCTCGGCCGGCGCGAGGCGGTGATCGTCGGCGTGGCGGTGACGCTGACCCTGGCGGCGACGCTGTTCGCCTCCTGGGCCTGGGGCTTCACGCTCAACCGCGTGTCGCTGTTCGCGCTGATCTTCTCCATCGGCATTCTGGTCGACGACGCCATCGTCGTGGTGGAGAACATCCACCGCTGGCACATCGCTGGAGCCGGACAAGCCGCTGTGGCAGATCATCCCGGAGGCGGTGGACGAAGTCGGCGGGCCGACCATCCTCGCCACCTTCACGGTGATCGCCGCGCTGCTGCCGATGGCCTTCGTCACCGGCCTGATGGGGCCCTACATGAGCCCGATCCCGATCAACGCCTCGATGGGCATGCTGATTTCGCTCGCCATCGCCTTCGTCGTCACGCCCTGGCTGGCGCTGCAAGCTGCTCGAGCCGGCACAGCACGGCGCACGGGGCCACGGTGGCGAAGACGACGACCGGGCGCTGGACGCCTGTTCCGGCGCGTCATCGACGCCGTTCCTCGACGAACGGACCGGCGGCCGCGCCCGGCGCAAGCTGTGGCTCGCCGTGCTGGCGCTGATCCTCGCCTCGGTCTCGCTGGCGGGCTTCAAGCTGGTGGTGCTGAAGATGCTGCCCTTCGACAACAAGACCGAGTTCCAGGTGGTGCTCGACATGCCGGTCGGCACGCCGCTGGAAGAGACCGCCAAGGTGCTGCACGAGATCGGCCGCGCGCTGGCGACGGTGCCGGAGGTGACCGACTACCAGGCCTACGCCGGCACCGCCGCGCCGATCAACTTCAACGGGCTGGTGCGCCAGTACTATCTGCGCGCCTCCGCCGAGCTGGGCGACATCCAGGTCAATCTGGTCGACAAGCACCACCGCAACCGCCAGAGCCACGAGATCGCGGTCGCGGTGCGCGACGCCGTCGAGGCGATCGCGCGCACGCCACGGCGGCAACGCCAAGGTGGTCGAAGTGCCGCCCGGCCCGCCGGTGCTCTCGCCCATCGTCGCCGAAGTCTATGGCCCCGACTACGCCGGCCAGATCGCGGTGGCCAAGGCGGTGCGCGCCAAGTTCGAGGCGCACGCCGGACATCGTCGGCGTCGACGACACGGTGGACGAGGATGCGCCGCAAGATCGTCCTGCGCGTTTCGCAGAGCAAGGCGGCGCTCCTCGGCGTGGCGCAGAAGGACATCGTCGAAGTCGTGCGCCTCGGGCTGGCGGGCGAGGACGTGACGCCGGTGCATGACGGCCGATGCCAAGTACGAGATCCCGGTGCGCATCACGCTGCCGGCGGAGCAGCAGAGCTCGCTCGAGCCGCTGCTCGAAGCTGAGCGTGCGCGCCGGCGACGGCCGCCTGGTGCCGATATCCGAGCTGGTCGAGGCGCGCCCCGTGACCGCGCGAAAAGATCATCTACCACAAGGATCTGCTGCCGGTGGTTTACGTCGTCGGCGACATGGGCGGCAAGCTCGACTCGCCGCTCTACGGCATGTTCGACATCCGCGCCGCGATCGAGGGCATGCCGCTGGGCGACATCGAAGGCGGCGGCGGAACGCTGGGCGAGTACTTCATCCGCCAGCCGGCGGACCCCTATGCCGGCTACGCCTCAAGTGGGACGGCGAGTGGCAGGTCACCTACGAGACCTTCCGCGACATGGGCATCGCCTACGCGGTCGGCCTGATCCTGATCTACCTGCTGGTGGTGGCGCAGTTCAAGAGCTACCTGGTGCCGCTCATCATCATGGCGCCGATCCCGCTCACCATCATCGGCGTCATGCCCGGCCACGCGCTGCTCGGCGCGCAATTCACCGCGACCTCGATGATCGGCATGATCGCGCTCGCCGGCATCATCGTGCGCAACTCGATCCTGCTGGTGGACTTCATCAACGAGCAGGTGCAAGTCGGCATGCCGCTTGGCCGAGGCGGTGATTCAGTCGGCCGCGATGCGCGCCAAGCCGATCGCCCTGACCGGGCTGGCGGCGATGCTCGGCGCCTTGTTCATCCTCGACGACCCGATTTTCAACGGGCTGGCGATCAGCCTGATCTTCGGCATCTTCGTCTCGACGCTGCTGACGCTGGTGGTCATTCCGGTGCTCTACTACGCGGCGCTGCGGCGGCGCGCCGCACGGCAGGTACCATCCTCGTCCGCCGAATCGCAAGGAGCGACACCATGACACTCAACCAAGCCATCCGCATTTTCGCCGGCGCCTTCGTGCTCGTCTCGCTGGCGCTGGGCGTCGAAGCCAGTCCGCTGTTCGTGAGCAAGAGCTGGCTGTGGTTCACCGCCTTCGTTGGTGCCAACCTGCTGCAAAGCGGCTTCACCAAATTCTGCCCGCTCGAAATCATTCTCAAAAAGCTCGGCGTGCGCGAGACCGCCGTTGGCGGCTGAGCGGGAGGTAGGAGCGGCGCTTGCGCCGCGAGACTTCGTGCGCCGATCGCGTCGGCAAGCGGCGCTCCTACGCAGACCTGTAGCGCGGCGGCGAGCGATGCCATCCGGCCGTGTCGCGCGCGGCGCACGGTTCAACACGGCGGTCCCGGAACTCGGGGGCCGCTAACTGCGGATGGTGAGGCTCGGGGATAAGGTCACGATACACAATGCGTTTGCAGATCGAGGGTTCGCGCCATGAAGCTGAACTACTACCCCGAGACCGATTCGCTTTTATCGACCTTTCGGAGCGGCCTAGCTTTCCATCTGGGAAGAGATTCCAGACATGACTACCGAGCGAGGTGATGAACAGACTCTTCAGCCATTTGAAGGGACCGAGGGCGAAAAAAGCCGCCAGCAGCACGATCGACAACCAGATATTCCATTCGGAGATGTGGATGCCATTGCCGACGCCGGACACCGCCGATACCGTGGCAATGACCGAAATGACGGCAATCAGAACGAGCTGCGTGACAATGCCGGGGTCGATACCAAACAGCACATTAAAACCGGTGGCCATTTGGCTCACGCCCAGACCCAGCGATGTCGCGAGGCCGAAAACCGTGCCGAACACTGCCAGCAGATCGACCGCGTGTGCCCATCGGACCTTAAATCTTGTTGCCGATGTGCGGGAACAATGCCGAGCGCAGGGTGAGCGGCAACCGCAAGGCGGAAAGCAGATGGCGCGATGGATTCCCGCCTGCGCGGGTATGACAACGACGAGGATGCGCTAGCGCGCTCCGAAATACACCCAATCGCTGGCGAGGCGAATGTCCGGCGGCCGGTAGCCCGCTGGCTGCCTGCGCGGCAGGTAGGCGCAATCCTGAACCATCGTCCCGTCGGGGTTGACGCACGGGTTGTCTGCGTAGCTCGTGGTCATCGCGGCGGGCGGTTCCGTCGCGGGCATTATGCTCTGCATCGCCAACTCGGTCGGCGCGGTGCGCTCGCCCATGCTCTCGGCGATCGCGTGCTCGGCCGGCGCCGCGCGGCGGGTCGCTTGCTCGATGGCGGCGGTTGCGTCCTGCTTGTCGATGGTCGCGACGTTGACCGCGCTGCCGCTGGTCACCGCCAATACTACGATTGCGAGTAGTGCCAGTACGATTCCCATGGTTTCTCCCTGTCCAGCCAAACTATCCCGATAGAAGCGCTATGCAAAACTCGTACCTTCTCGAGGCAAGCCTCTGATCTGAATACCGGCGATTCCGCCCGAGACATCGAGGACCGGGTCCGGCGTAAAGAATCTCGACGTCCGAACCCCGTCCGCGAACGCCAAACCATCACGGCTGCCGGCGCAGCATCAGGTATGCCGAAACGACGATCATGGCGGCGAAGCACACGATTGCCCATTCGGCGATGGAAAGCCCGATGAACGTCCAGTCCACCTTGCTACAGTCGCCGGTTCCTCGGAACACCATCGGCAGTGCTTGAGTCAGCGGGAACGATTCGAGCATGAATTCGAGGTCGGGACCGCAGTCGGCGACCTTGGGCGGGAAGTGCTGGATCCACGACTGGCGCACCGCAATTGCCCCGCCGCCGAGCGCGAGCAGTCCGAGCAGCGCGGCGTAGACGCGCCGGCCGACCAAGCCCGGATTGTGTAGCGTCGCCGCCAGCGCCACCAGTCCACAAAGGATGAACGCATAGCGCTGCATGATGCACATCGGGCAGGGTTCGAGGCCGACGGCTTGCTGAAGGACGATGCCGAAGCCCATCAGCCCGGCGCAGGCGAGAAATACCGCGAGAAATAGATAGCGGGGTTGCTTGAGCAAGTCGATCATCGAGTTCGATTCCAGAATAATGGTCCCGGCGCTGCAAGCGCCGGTTCTTCGGCAGAGGGTCATTGTACCGCCCGGCCGGGCGGCGCGGCATGGCGCTGCGGCGAGCTCAGGCGGGCGCGGTGAGTGGCAATCCGACCGCCACATGCGCCTTGGCGCAGGCCAGGTCGGCGGTATGCCCTGCGGCATAGAGGCAGGCGGCAAGCTGATTGAGCAGCGGTTGCGGGATCGGCCGATGGCCCTCGAGCATGGCGCCGATCAGCGCGGCGCCGTGGGTCGCATCTAGTTTCGCGTCCGGGTGCGGGATCGCGACATCCGTGCTGCATTCCGCCTCGAACAGGATTTGGCTGCGGCCGTGGTCGAACAACTCGATGCGCGGCCGGCGTGCCGGATCGGCGTAGGCCTCGCCCTCGGCGCCGCGCATCAGCAGTACGCCGCCCGGCTCCTGCCGCAAGAAGGTGCGCAGTTGCTCGATCAACTCCGGCTTTGAGATGCATGCCAAGCGCAAGCTCACGTCTGGGCAGGGGTCGAGGAACTTGGCCACCAGGTAGGCGTTGTTACGCATCCCCAGGCGTTCGCGCAGCGTCAGCAGGGTGTTGAGCTGGGGCAGCAAAAGCGCGGTCGGCACCACCGCCAGGCTATGCAGGATGAGTTGTTGCTCGATCGCGGCGAAGCTCGCCACCGGCGCGTGGCCAAGCCGCTGGAGTACCTCGAAGCTGGGGATCGGCGCGGCCGTGGCGTGATTCCCGTGCACGATCACCGGGACACCGAAACGCGAAAGCAGGACAGCCAGCAGCGGCATCAGATTGGGCTGGCGCTGCCTGCGGTCATAGGATGGAATCACCGCGCAGCGCGGCAGCCCGGGCGGCAGTACGATCTGTCTCATGCGCTCGTTGCTTGCGTGCACGAAACCGGCCAACTCCTCCATCGTCTCGCGCTTCCAGCGCAGTGCCGTCAGCACCGAGCCGATCTCGAACTCCGGCAGGGCGCCGTCGAGCATGGCGGCGAACAAGGCGTGCGCTTGCTCCGCATCGAGGTCGCCGGCACGCTCGGGGCCGATGCACAGTTGTTCCAGCAGTTGATCGAGTTCCATGGCGTTTTTCCCCTTCAACGTGGCGACCGGTGCGGATTCAGGTTGCGCGCATCCCGGCCATGCGCCGGATCTCTGGCCAGCAGGAGCCGCACGACGTGTCGCCGCGCAACTTGCTTTGCACTTCATCGAGGCCGGAGGTGGTGCCGAGCGCGGCGGCGATCTCGCCTTCTGCAATGTTCAAGCAGTTGCAGATCACGCGTCCGCGCCGCGGCGTTGAGGCGGGCGGCAGCGCCAGCGGCGCGAACAGCCAGCGCCGCAACTCGTCGGCCGGTCGTAGCGCGATCATCGCTTCCTTGAGCCAGCCGCCCGCCAGCGTCTCGCCGGTCAGGCGCACGCCGGCGAGCACGCCGTCCGCGATCAGCGCTTTCTTGGTGACGCCGCGCCGCGCGTCGCTGTAGGACAAACAGGTTTCGCCATCGAGTCCGAGCAGTGCGTCGATATCTTCGAGAAAGGCGTCCGGAGGCGGCACATCATGCGCCAGGTCGAGGACGACGATCGGCAGTTCGCGCCCGGCCAGCGATAGCGATGCATAGCGGGCCGCTCCAAGGCGCGCCTGCAAGCTTTCGAGCCAGTTCAGTGCTTGGCCCGCGGGATCGTCCTGACCGGCGGTGCCGCGCAGCACCAGGGCGCGCCACGGCAGCGCCGCTTTCTTGACCTGGATCGCTGCATGGTTCAACTCGGGCTGCTTCGAACGGGGGTCCAGCGTTGCATGAGTCAGTGCGTTGGCACCGGCATGGCTCAGATAGCGCTTGCCCCAGTGCATCGGCAGGTAGGTCTGGCCCGCGCGCATCTCCGCGGACGCGGCTACCCGCAGGACGATAGCCCCGCGCCGGCTCTTGACCTCGACGAAATCGCCATCCGCCAGCTTGCGCCGCGCCATGTCGCCGGCGTTCATGGCCAGGCGCGCCTCCTCGCCATGGTTGAAGAGTTGCGCGAGCTTGCCGGTGCGGCTCATGCCGTGCCATTGGTCGCGCAGGCGCCCGTTGCTGAAGTGCAGCGGCATGCGCGCACTGGTCGTCTCGGCGGTGATCTTGTGCGGCAGCGGCACGAAGCGTGCGCGCCCGTTCGGCGTCGCGAACGAGCCGTCGGTGTACAGGCGGGCGCGTCCTTCGATGGCCCCCTCTGGGAAGGGCCACTGCTGCGGCCCGATGGCGTCGAGCACGTCGTAGTCGAGGCCGGTGATGTCGAGGTCGCGTGCGTGCGTCGTCCGCGCATGTTCGAGAAAGATCTGCTCGGCGTGGAAATACGGAAACAGCCGTCCGGCATGGTTGATGCCGAGGGCCGGGCCGAGCTTGAGCGCGAAGTCGCGCGCGATCTGCCAGTCGGCCAGCGCCTCGCCGGGCGGCGCGACGGCGCGGCGCACATGAGTGATGCGCCGTTCCGAGTTGGTGACCGTGCCTTCCTTCTCGCCCCAGGTCGCGGCGGGCAGGAGCACGTCGGCGTAGTCGGCGGTTTCGGTGTTGCGATAGGCCTCCTGCAGTACGGCGAACTCGGCGCGCGCCAGCGCTTCGGCGACAGTGGATTGATCGGGCAGCGATTGCGCGGGGTTGGTGCACGCGATCCACAGCGCCTTGATCCGGCCTTGGCGCACGGCGTCGAACATTTCGACCGCGGTCTTGCCGGGCGTGTCGGGAATCGCCGGGATTCCCCACAGCTTGGCGATGTCGGCGCGCGCGAGCGGGTCGGCGAGGTCGCGGTGGCCGGCGCCCAGATTGGCCATGGCGCCGACTTCGCGTCCGCCCATGGCATTCGGCTGGCCGGTGAGGGACAACGGGCCGGCGCCAGCTTTGCCGATCTGCCCGGTGGCGAGATGCAGGTGAATCAGAGCCGCATTGTTGAAGGTGCCGTGGCTCGACTGGTTCAGCCCCTGGCACCACATCGACAGCGCCGCGCGCGCGCCGCCGAACCAGCGCGCCGCGGTGACGATGTCCTCGGCGGCGACGCCGCAGATCGCCGCCGCCGCGGCCGGCGTGGCCTCGCGCACCGCTTCGCGCAAAGCATCGAAGCCTTCCGTATGGGCGTGGATGAACGCCGTGTCGACCAGCCCTTCCCATAGCATGACTTTGAGCATGCTGTTGAACAACACGATGTCGGTGCCCGGCAGAATCGCCAGGTGCAAGTCGGCGCTATCCGCCGTGTCGGTGCGCCGCGGATCTACGACCACGAGCTTGAGACAGGGATTGGCGCGCTTGGCGTCCTCGATACGGCGAAACAGAATGGGGTGGGCGAAGGCGGTGTTGGAGCCGGCGATGAGCAGACAATCCGTCGCGGCAATGTCTTCGTAGCACGCGGGCGGCGCGTCCGCGCCGAGCGTCGCCTCGTAGCCGGCGACCGCGGACGACATGCCCAGGCGCGAGTTGCTGTCGATATTGTTGGTGCCGATCAGCGCCCGCGCCAGCTTATTGAAAACGTAGGTGTCCTCGGTCAGGAGTTGGCCGGAGATGTAGAACGCGACGGCATCCGGACCGTCGCGTCGAATGATTTCGGCGAAGCGCTCGGCGGCGTGGTCGAGCGCCTGGTCCCACGAGACGCGGACGCGGGGCGCATCGCGCGCGGCGCGCAATTCGGGATGAAGTGCGCGCGTCTCGGGCCGGGTGGTGAGGTGCAGCGTCGCGCCTTTGGTGCACAGCCGGCCGAAGTTGGCCGGATGATCGGGATCCCCCCGCACGCCGGTGATCCGTCCCATGTCGGTTCGGATAATGACACCGCAGCCGACGCCGCAGTAGCAGCAGGTTGACTTCGTCTCGATCACGTGGCGTCCTTGATGAAGGAGCATTTTAGCAATGGCTATGCCAGTTGGAAAACTCCGCCCGCGGCCGGCACTCGCGCCTAGCAAGTCCATTGCCGGCCGCTCGACGCCGACTCGGGAGAGTGCGAAAGCGGTGCATGGCGGCCGCGTATCGCCTCAGCCTGGTGCGGGTTTGTGGCGTAGGTTCGTAGCATTGGCGGGAACCCACTCACCGCGTACCATTGCGGAAGCGGCTGCCAGGTACGCCGCGCGAGCCTCCAAGGAATCGATTCGGGACGAAACCGGATGAACGTCGGATTCATCGGTCTGGGCATCATGGGGCGCCCGATGGCGCTCAATCTGATGAGGGGCGGACATGCGCTGCGGGTCTGGTCGCGGCGCGCCGAGTCGATCACGCCGCTCGCGGCTGCCGGCGCCACGGCGTGCACAAGCGCGTGCGAGGCCGCTGCCGGCGTCGAGGTGGTGATCTCGATGGTGGCCGATGCGCCCGATGTCGAAGAGGTCGCGTTTGCCGCCGCCGCGGGCGCGAGTCGCGGCACGATTTTTTGCGACATGAGCACGATCGCCCCCACCGCGACCCGCGCCATCGGCGAGCGGCTGGCGCACCAGGGGATGGAAATGCTCGACGCACCGGTATCGGGCGGCGAGCCGGGCGCGGTCGCGGGCACGCTGTCGATCATGGTCGGCGGCAAGCCGGATGTGGTCGCGCGCGTGATGCCGCTGTTCGAATGCATGGGCAAGCACATCACCCATGTCGGCCCCAGTGGCGCCGGCCACGTCGCCAAGGCCTGCAATCAGATCGTCACCGGGATGGCGGTCGCCGCGGTCGCCGAGGCGTTCAACTTCGCGCGCAAGAGCGGCGCCGACGCCGCACGGGTGCGCGAAGCGCTGCTCGGCGGCTTCGCCGGCAGCAAGATCCTGGAGAACCACGGCGGGCGCATGTTGGAACGGGATTTCAAGCCGGGTTTCAAGTCCCGGATGCACCTCAAGGACTTGCGCATCGTGATGGACGAGGCGCAGCGCATGGGCGTGGCGCTGCCCGGCACCGCGGCGACGGCGCAGGTGTTCAGCGCGCTGGTCGGCAGCGGGCTGGGCGAGGAGGATTCCGTGGCGCTGATCAAATTGCTGGAACGGGTGAGCTGAGATGCGACTGGGATTCGTTGGCCTCGGTGACATGGGCTGCCCGATGGCACTGAATCTCCTGCGCGCCGGCCACGAGATGGCGGTATTCGCGCGGCGACCGGAGGCGGCGGTGCGGCTCGTGGCGGCGGGCGCGATCGCTTGCGCTTCCCCACGCGAGGTAGCGAGCCGGGCCGAAATCGTGTTCACCATGGTGACGGCCGGCGCCGATGTGCGCCACGTGGCACTCGGGGCGGGCGGACTGATCGAGGCGGTTGCCACCCACCGCGCCCACTTTTCGACCCTGGTGGACATGAGCACCATCGCGGCATCGACCGCGCGCGAGATCGCGGCGGAGCTTGGCACGAAAGGTATAGACATGCTCGACGCGCCGGTTTCCGGCGGCGAGCAGGGCGCCGTCGACGGCACGCTCGCGATCATGGCCGGCGGCAAGGCCGAGGCGCTCGAACGCGTGCGCCCGTTGTTCGAAGTGCTGGGCAACACGATCGTGCATATCGGCCCGAGCGGCAGCGGGCAGGTGGCGAAGGCGTGCAACCAGATCGTCATGGTGGCGGCCATCGAGGCGTGCGCCGAGGCGCTGTTGCTGGCCGCGCGCAGCGGTGTCGATCCGGCCAAGGTGCGCCAGGCCCTGCAGGGCGGCTCGGCGGCGAGCCGCGTGCTGGACGTGCTCGGCCAGCGCATGGTGGCGCGCGAGTTTCGCGCCGGTATCCAGGCGCGGCTGCACCACAAGGACTTCGGCATCCTGATGGCGGAAGCGGCGCGCGCCGGCGCCCCGCTTCCGCTGGCCGCGCAGGTGGGGCAGCAGCTCAACGCGCTGATGGGCAACGGCTGGGGCGGCGACGACACCTCCAGCCTGCTGCGCGTGCTGGAGCGGCAATCCGGCGTGGGCCGCGATTGATGCCGTTTGCGTGTATTTCGGGGTGAGCCATGATCAGACGTTTGTGCGTTATCGCGCTACTGGCTGCCGCACTGGCAAGTTGCAACACGATTACCAAAGCGCCCGAGGTCAGCTTGGCGGGCATCGATGTCATCGAGTTCGGGCTGCTCGAGCAGCGCTTCGGACTCCAGTTGCGGCTACTCAACCCCAACGACAGCGACATCTCGATCGACGGACTGTCCTACGAGCTCGAAGTCAATGGCCAGGCTTTCGCCAAAGGCGTGAGCAACAAGTCGGCGCGGGTGCCGCGCTTCGGCGAAGCGGTGCTGGAGGTGAGCGCGGTGAGCAATCTGGGCGCATTGATGCGGCAACTCGCCGAACTGCAAAGGCTGGGCCGCGATTCGGTCACCTATCGGCTCAAGGGGCAGTTCAATTCGGGCGCCGCGGTGGGTGTACCTTTCGATCACAGCGGCGAGGTCAAGCTGCCGAACCTGTCCGGCGGTCAGCCTCAGCGCAGCGGCGAGAGAACTTGAGCGGGCCATATCGCATGAACAAGCCCCGCGTACCCTCACCCCCGCATGGGACTTGCGATTCTGTTCGAACCTACCGGGTTCAGATTTGCGCGGCGGGCCCGGCTTCACCGGAGCCGAGCCAGCGGTTCAACACGGCATGCAGATCCTCGCGCCGGAACGGCTTGGGGATGTAGTCGTTCATGCCGGCGGCGATGCAGCGCTCGCGATCGCCGGCCACGGCGTGCGCCGTGAGGGCGACGATAGGCACTTTGGCGCTAGCGTGGTCTCGCGCGCGAATGCGGCGTGTCGCCTCGAAGCCGTCCATCTCCGGCATCTCGCAGTCCATCAGAATCAGATCGAACTCGCCGCCTTCGAGCGCCGCCACCGCCTCGAGGCCGTTGCGGGCAATCGTCACCTCGAGGCCGAACGAGCTGAGCATCGCGCGCGCGACTTCGCGATTGATCGAGTTGTCCTCGACCAGGAGCACGCGGCCGCGCTGCGGCGCCAGCGTCTGCACGGCCTCCGCTAGGTGCCGGTGCGGCATCTCGGCGCCCGTCGCCGCCTGCAGCGGCAGCGTGAACCAGAAGGTGGAGCCGCGGCCGGCTTCGCTGGTCGCGCCGATGGTGCCGCCCATGAGTTCGACGAGTTGCTTCGCGATCGCCAGGCCGAGTCCGGTGCCGCCATATTTGCGGGTGTGCGAGACATCGGCCTGGGCGAACGCGTCGAATACCCTGACCAGCGCTTCCGCCGCGACGCCGACTCCGGTGTCGGTGACGCTGAAGTGAATCTGCGTGCCGGATGCGTCGGTGTCGGTGCCGCGAGTGACGCGCACGTCGATCCGGCCCGCGGGGGTGAATTTGATGGCGTTGCTGACCAGGTTGCTCATCACCTGGCTCAGGCGTACCGGGTCGCCGCTGACCGACCGCGGCAGGTCGGCCGCCATCTCAAGTTGCAACGCCAGACCCTTGCGCCTTGCCCGCTCGCGCAGCGGCATGATCGCGTCGGAGATCCGCGCCGGCAGATCGAAGTCGATGTGCTCGAGCTCCAGACGCCCGGCCTCGATCTTACTGAAGTCGAGCACGTCGTTGATGACATCCAGCAGGCCCTCACCGGAACGATAAAGCGCCCGCAGGCAGTTCGATTGACGCTCGTCGAGCGGCGTTTCCATCAGCAGTTGCGCCATCCCGAGCACGCCGTTCATCGGAGTGCGGATTTCGTGGCTCATGCGCGCCAAGAACTGCGACATCGCTCGGCTCGCCGCCTCCGCGGTGCGCATTGCCCGCTCGCGCTGCTCGGCGACGGCGGCGACCTCGAAGCGCAGACGCAGCGTCTCCGCGTAGTTGCGCTCGGCGCGTCGGGCATTGACCACGGCAACGACGAGAAAGACCAGGTTGGCGATTCCGAGCAGCCAATGCTCGCGTATGTCGGATGTGAGCAGCATCAGCGTGAATGGGCCTAGCAGAGGCAGCGCCAGGGCGAGATAGGCCTTGAGGATGGGCAGCGTGAACAAACCGGCTGCGGTGAGCCCGATCAGGAAGATGCCCATCATGCCCTGGTACGGGCTGCCGTATGGCGGATACAGAATCGTGCCGAGCAATCCCCACGCAATACCTGCCGCGAGGGTAAGTGCGATGAAGGGCACCAGCCACCGCGTTGCCTCCTCCGGCGGCGGGGCGGCACGCGCGTAGGCGCGAATCAGGGCGTAGCGGGCGGCCGAAATCAGCGTGATTGCGGTGAACCAGGCGATGAGCCGATCTTGGGCAATGATGTCGGTCAGCGTTAGCCATGCGAGCGCCGCCGCAACCAGCGATGCCGCCAGGGTAGGCGGCGTGAGCCGATAGCACATCGCAACCAGCTCGGCGCTGAACCCGGGTCTCGAGATCGGGCGTCGCGGGATGGGCAATGGGTGCGCGCAAGGCGTCTGCCGGTGTCGTCGTCATGAGGTGCGGCGGCTCGGCACATGCGCGCCGGCCCATGCATAGACTACCAGCCGGGGGCGGGTTTATGGAACGCTGCCGTGGCGCCATACGACTCGAATCCGGACTTCTCGGACCGGTCGATTGCCCGCGTGTGCCGCGGATATGCGCGGGCTGCTCCCCCTTGTACCACCGATCGGCCGAGCCGGGGGACTATACCCTTCAGTGCTCGGCGGCTACGCGGCATGCCGCGTGATCGGCGCCGGGCGGCGCCGGACTATTGCGGCGGGATGCGCAGCACCTGCCCGGGGTAGATCTTGTCCGGATGCTTGAGCATCGGCTTGTTGGCTTCGAAGATGGCCTGATATTTGTTGGCGTCGCCGTATTGAGCCTTGGCAATCTTCGACAAGGTGTCGCCGCTCGCCACGGTGTAGTACTTGGCTTCCGGCGCGGATTGCTCGACCGTCATCTGATCGACGACGCCGGCCACTCCCGCGACATTACCCGCGGCGAGCAGGATCTTCTCTTTCGTCTGCTGGTCTGGGGCAACGCCGAACACGGTGGCTTGCTCGTTGCCGAAGGTCACGGTCAGCCCGGTGGCGCTCAGCCCCAGCGCTTCGATGTAGCCCTTGATGGCATCGCCGGCAGCCGAGTTCAGCGCCTCGACGTTGGCCGGCGACGGGTCTTTGGCCGCCGCGTCCTGCGCTGCCTTGGCGCTGCCCGTGCCGAACAGCTTCTCCCCGGCGTCCTTGATAAAAGCGATAAGTCCCATCGATACTCTCCTTGGAAAAATGCGGTTTGACTTTGGTTGGCGGGAGCCCTTGGCTGCCCGGCCGTCGCTGCGGCCGAGCGGCGATGTTGCGCGATGTGTCGAGCGGGTATCGCCCTATCACAAGCGCATTCTATCAAACACCTCGGGCGCGCGGCGCCGGCGCACCGGGCAGTTCATGGAGCGACTGCGCGGCGGCCACGCCGTACTCGGAAACGATGGCGGTCACGAGTATCGCCGGTGTGACGTCGAACGCCGGATTGGCGACCTCGGTCGCAGCGTCGGCGAGCCGGACCGACAACGCCTCGCCCTTCGCAACGGTGCCGGTGACGCGGCGGACCTCGTCGCCGTCGCGCTCCTCGATCGGGATGTCCGCTCCGCTCGGGGCTTCCCAGTCGATCGTGGACAGTGGTGCGGCGACATAGAACGGCACCCCCGCGGCCTGTGCTGCGAGCGCCTTTAGATAGGTGCCGACCTTGTTCGCCACGTCGCCGTTGGCGGCGATCCGGTCGGCGCCGACGATGACCGCATCCACTTCGCCGCGCTGCAACAGGACGCCGGCCGCGTTGTCGGCGATCAGCGTATGCCGCACGCCACTTTGCGCGAGTTCCCAAGCGCTGAGCAGTCCCTGATTGCGCGGCCGGGTCTCGCTTACCAGCACCCTGATGGGGAGTCCGCGCGCATGCGCCGCATACACGGGTGCCAGCGCCGTGCCATGGGCGACGGTGGCAAGCCAGCCGGCATTGCAGTGCGTCATGACGCGTAGGGGCGCGCGCCCGCGTAATTTGAGCGTTCTCAGCAGTTCCAGGCCGTACTCGCCGATCGCGCGGTTGGCGATCCGGTCTTGGTCGCAGATCGCCTGCGCCTCGCGCCAGGCGGCGCCGCGACGTTGTTCGGCCGGAAGCGCGGCAAGCGCTGTCTGCATGCGCGCTAGCGCCCAGCGCAGATTGACCGCCGTGGGCCGGGTTGCTTGGAGTGTTGCCAGTGCCGCGGTGAGGCGCGCGGTCGAGCCGTCGGTGCGCAATGCCAGGGCGACACCGAAAGCCGCCGTGGCGCCGATCAGCGGTGCACCGCGCACCTGCATGGTGCTGATTGCCGTCGCGCAATCCGCCAATGTGGTGAGTTTGCGCGTGGCCACACGATGCGGCAGCAGCGTCTGATCGAGGATGACGACGCTATCGCCCTCGACGCGAATCGTGGCTAGCGGGGCGGGTTCGTGAGTCATCGAATGCGCATTGGCGTGGATCGGATTGGCGCCTATGGCAGCACGACGTCGAAGCGTGCCACGGGGTCGGCGGCCGTATCCGATTTCGCCGGCGTCACCATGAGCTGGTTGCGCTCGTCCGGGGTCATCCGGCGCAGCAGGAAATCGGCGTCATTCGCCTGCGCGTCGGCGAAATACATTTGCGTATGGAAGGTAGGTTCGTCCGGGGCGGTGATCGCGAAATGGATGTGAGGTGTGCGTCCGCTGTAGGCGATCGGCTTGATGGTGCGAAAGCGGTAGGCGCCGTCGGCACTGGTCGTGGTTTGCCCCCAACCTTGGAACCCGGGGTCGATGGCGGCCGCACTGTTGTCGCGCGGGTGGTGATAACGGCCCTCGGCATTCGTCTGCCAGATTTCGACCTTGGTACCGGCAACTGGTTTGCCGTCGCGCGTGCGCACCTGCCCGGTTACCACGATCGGTTGGCCTTTGGCAGTTCGACCGGCGTAGCGCGTGAGATCGTTATCGTCCTCCGCCGGCAGCGTGCTGGGATAGAACGGCCCGCGCGGCTGCTCGGGCGTCGGTGCCCGATTCTCCGCGCGGGCGCCAGCTTCCGGCAGCGTCGCGATGGTAACCGCGCAGAAAAGTCTCACCACCACCGCCGCCGCATGAGGCAGATAACGTCGCATGACCTCCTCCGTTTCCTACCGGGTGCTTCAGACGATATTCGAATCTGACACGGTGCGATGGTGGTGGTTTCGCCGCTTCCGACACAGTAGGCGCGCAAGCGCGGATGCAGAGCTACGAGTACCGCGGGATTGACTGCGTCGGCGAGAATGCCGCAGGCGGGAGCTAGCCGAGAAACCCTCCGCGAGGAAAAGCCTCGCCGAAGCTTCGTTCAGCGCGGCGGATCCTCGCCTTCGGGATGTTCGAACCCATCGTCCTGAGATCGGAGAATTTCGTCCAGATCGACGTCGTCCCAGAACAGATCGACCATATAGCCGCTTCCGCGTCGCGCGAAGTGGGGCGCGCAACCCCGCGAATTCGCTGGGGTATTATTCACGGGGAACTTGAAAGAACGCCGAGCGGGGAAGCTGAGGATCATCGACATCATGCGAGCTTCATGAATGTATGGCGCAATTATACCTCGATGACGCATTTATCTCCAATTCCGTATAAATAGACAGGCCGCCGCGACTTTTTGTTCCCCGTCGAAATCCTGCCGCGGAATTAGTCAGTCCCAAAAACGCGCTTCCAAAGGCTGCTGACCGCATCCCGATATTCTTGCGCCGCTTCCGGCTCGGTTCGTGCGTAGCGCGCGTGGTTGAGCCGCAGTCCATGTTGCAAGCGGCGGAATTCCCGATATGCGTCGCCTACCCGCTGCGCCGAATCACTCGGAATCAAGCCCAATTCGCCGGCGATCCGCAACAGCGCAATGTTTCCCAGGTTGTCGGTCAATTGCGGGTATTGGTTTGCGTGACCGAGCACTAGATATTGAACGATGAACTCGACATCGACCAGACCGCCGCGATCATGCTTTAGGTCGAACAACGCGCTCTTGTTGGCGTGGGCGTCGAACATCTTGCCGCGCATCGCGAGCACGTCGCGCCGCAACTCCCCTGCGTCGCGCTGCTTGCGCAGAACCTCGATGCGGATGCGCTCGAAATCCTCGCCGATGGACCGGTCGCCGGCGCTGAAGCGCGCGCGTGTCAGCGCCTGGTGCTCCCACACCCACGCCGACTCCGACTGGTACTTGCGGAATGCCTCGAGCGAGGTGACGAGCAAACCGGCGTCGCCATCCGGGCGCAAGCGCAGGTCGGTGTCGAACAGGATGCCGGCGCCGGTACGGGCGGTGATCCAGGTGATCATGCGCTGGGCGAGCCGGGCGTAGTTCTCCTGCGCATCGTCGGCATCGTCGTCGTGGATGAAGATCAAATCCAGGTCGGATGCATAGCCGAGTTCTTTGCCGCCGAGCTTGCCGTAAGAGATGACCGCGAAACGCGGGGCGTCGCGATGGCGCGTGCGCATCTTGCGCCAGCACTGCGTGATCGTCAGGTCGAGCATGATGTCCGCCAGCTCGGAGAGATGGTCGGCGAGCTTTTCGACCGTGAGCAGTCCCGACAGATCTTGAGCCAGCAAACGGAAGACCTGAGCGTGATGCGCTTCGCGCATCAGATCCATCTGGCGCTCCATGTCCGGCTCGTGCTCATCGAGCGCTTCCTGGCATTGGACTCGGAAGCCCGGCCAGTCCGGCGCCGACTCCAGGATGCGAGCGTCGAGGAGTTCGTCGAGCAGCACTGGATGGTGCGTCAGGTACTCCGCGGCCCAACTCGACGCACTCATCAGATCCGCGACCTTCTGCAGCGCCTGCGGGTACTGCTGGAGCAGTGCGAGATAGGCTTCGCGCCGGCTGACCGCCTCGAGCAGGTCGAGCAGGCGCGTCAGCGTCGGGTCCGGGTTGCCGGTGTGGGCGGCGGCTTCGATCACCCTCGGCATCAGCGCATCGAAGCGACCGCGCATCGCGGCCGGCATCTGCTGGTAGCGACTGCCGGAACGCATGCGCGACAACCGCTGCGCCACCTCGGCCGGTTCCCGATAACCGAGCTGGGCGAGCGCGCTTACCGACTGTTCCTTGCCGTGCGCGCTCTGCCACAGGTTGGCGAGCGTGTGCGTGGAGTCGTCCGGACCGGAAAAGATCGCTTCGAAGTGGCGGCTGACGGTCTCGCGGTGCCGGTTGAACGCGGCGAGCAGGTCGGCATAGTCCGTGTGTCCCATCGCCGCCGCGATCAACTGCTGATCTTCGGGGCTGGCGGGCAGGTCGTGAGTCTGCTGATCCTCCACGTACTGCAGGCGGTGTTCCAGCCGGCGCAGGAACTCGTATGCTTGGGCGAGCTCGCCCACGGCGGCGGCCGGCAGGACGCCGCGTGTGGCAAGGCGTTGGAGAACCAGCAGCGTGGGTTTGACTTGCAGCCAGGGGTCGCGCCCGGCGCGAATCAACTGAAAGACCTGGGCGATGAACTCGATCTCGCGGATGCCGCCCGGCCCGAGCTTGACGTTGTTGGCGCGGTCGCGGCGCCTGACCTCGGCGCGGATCTGCGCATGCAAGTCGCGCACCGCATTGAATGTTCCGTAGTCCAGGTACTTGCGGAAAACGAACGGCCGCACGATCGCGTTCAGCGCGTCGTGATTGGCCCCGCCGATCGGGCGCGCCTTGATCCAGGCGTAGCGTTCCCATTCCCGGCCCTGGGTGATGAAGTAGTTCTCGAGCATGTCCAGGCTCGCCACCAGCGGCCCCGAGTCGCCGTTCGGGCGCAGCCGGAGGTCGACCCGGAACACCTGGCCGTCGGCGGTGAAATCGGCCAGCGCCTCGACCAGTTTGCGGCCGAGCCGGGTGAAAAACTCGAAGTTGCTGATGCGATGCGCACCGTCGGTCTCGCCATCTTCGGCATAGGCGAAGATCAGATCGACATCGGAGGACACGTTCAGCTCGCGCCCGCCGAGCTTGCCCATCGCGATGACGATCAGCTTCTGCGCCTCGCCCTCTTCGCCGCGCGGCTCGCCGAAACGTGCCGCCAGCACCGGATGGAGCACGTCGATCGCGGTCGTGATGCTGAGCTCCGCCAGGGCGCTCATGGTTTCGGTGACCTCGGCCAGATCGGCGCCGCCCGCCAGGTCCCGCACCGCGACATGGGAGAAAACCCGCGCACGCAGTCGGCGCAGCGACGGCTTGAGCGCTTCTTCGTTGAGGGGGCCGGCGCTCAACGCCGCGCGCATGGCCTCAGGCGCAAGCGGCCGATGCACCTCATGCTCCAGTTCTGTGGCCAGTTGCGGCCGGCTCTCCAACAGGCGCTCAAGGAATCTGCTGTGGGCGCGGGCGTGGCCGATGGCGGCGCGATTGGCCGCCGAGTCCTGACTGAGCGGCGTCATGGAATGGACCGGATCGGAGTAAAATTCAAGCAGCGCAGCGCCGTCGTATGCGCGGCCGGGCCTGCGCTCGGACGGGCGCGCGGATGCTCGCGTACGCTCGATTCTACCTTTCCTGGCCGCCACAACCGCTCGCAGCTCCCCCGCGGTCGTCCAGAGGCTTGATTCAAAAGGGACCAATGTCCGAACGGCTGTCCCAAGAATCCGTTCCTGCGGATTCGCTTCCCCCTGAAGCAACCGGCAAGGCGCGTTTGTTGTGGCGCCGGCTCGTTCCGGGTGTTCCCGCGAGCGTGTGGAGAGCGCTGTGGTGGGCGCTGTGCATCGGCTATTTCATCGTCGCGCTGGCGCTCCTGGTGCTGCGCTACGCGGTGCTGCCGGAGATCGACCGCCACCGCGGCGACCTCGAGCGAGCGCTCTCCGACTCGCTTGGCCTCAGGGTGTCGGTGGCAGCGGTGGATGCGCATTGGCAAGGGCTGCGCCCCTACTTGGGCTTGCACCAGCTACAGATCTTCGACCGCAATGGCCGGCTGGCGCTGAGCTTCGATCGCGTCAACACGGAGTTTGCCTGGTCGTCGCTGCTGTTCTGGGATCTGCGACTGCATCGGCTCGATCTCGCCAATCCGACGCTGGAGATCCGGCGCGAAGCCGACGGCCAGGTCTACGTCGGCGGCATCGCGCTCAATGCGCCGGGCGAGCGCGGCGGCTTCGTCAACTGGCTGCTCAAACAGAACCGCATCGTCATTCGCGACGCGACGTTGCACTGGGACGACGCGCAGCGCGCGGCGCCGCGGCTGACGTTGAGCCGCGTCAATCTGCGGCTGGAGAACCATGGCGCGCGCCACCTGTTCGGCATCACCGCCGAGCCGCCGCGCGGCCTCGCGGCGCGACTCGATGTACGCGGCGACCTGCGCGGACGCGACCCGGACCGCCTCGATCGATGGCGCGGCCAGGCCTACGCTGCACTGGACTACGCCGACCTCGCCGTGTGGCGCACCTGGCTCGACTATCCGATCGACCTGCCGCGCGGCAGCGGCGCGCTGCGCCTGTGGCTCGACTTCGCCGATCGGCAGGTCGAATCCCTGACCGCGGACGTCGCGCTAGCCGACGTCGAGCTTCGCTTGGCGCGGGAGCTACGCATGCTCGAACTGCGGCGCCTGAGCGGGCGCCTGAGCGCCAAGCTGCCGGTTTCCGGCTTCGAGTTCACCAGCCGTCAGCTTGCTCTGGAGACCCGCGACGCGGTGCGCATCGAGCCCACCGACGCGCTGCTGCGGTGGACGCCCGCCGCGGGCAAGCGAGTCGCCCGCGGTGATCTGGTCGCCAATCAGCTCGATCTGCTCGCCGTGGCCAAGCTGGCGGACTTCCTGCCGCTCGACGTCGCGCTGAAGCAGCGATTGAACGAATTGGCGCCGCGCGGTGGCCTGGCAGACCTGAAGGTCCATTGGGGTGGATCGGCGGAGCGGCTTACCGACTATGCGTTCCGCGCCCGGCTCGATGCGGTGGGGCTCGAGGCGCAGGGCGACAGGCCGGGATTCAACGGCATCTCCGGCACCGTCGAAGGCAGCGAGCGTGGCGGCAGACTCATACTCATGAGCCGCAACGGCGCGGTCGATCTACCGGCGGTGTTTCCCGAACCGCGCATCGCTTTCCAGGAACTGAACACCCAGGCGACCTGGTCGGTGCTGGAAGGTGAGGCCGGCGTGCCGGCCAAAGTCGATGTGGAACTGCAAAGCCTGAGTTTCATCAATCAGGACGCCGCCGGCAGCGCCTTCGGCAACTATCGCTACACCCCCGGTACGCCGGGCGAGATCGACCTGAGCGCGCAACTGACGCGGGGCGAGGGCCCGGCGGTGTGGCGCTACTTGCCGCTGGCGGTGGGTGCCAATGTGCGCGAATGGCTGCGCAAGGGCCTTTTCGGCGGGCGTTCCGGCGACACGAAACTGCGACTCAAGGGCGAGCTCGAGCACTTTCCTTTCGTCGACTCCAAGCTGGGCACGTTTCAGGTCAGCGGCAGGTTCGCCGGGGCGAAACTGCGCTACGCGCAGGGCTGGCCGGAGTTGACCGACATCGACGGCACGCTGCTGTTCGAAGGCAAGCGCATGCTGATCCAGGCTGGCAAGGCCAGCATCTTCGGCGTTCGCCTCACCGACGTTCAAGCCGAGATACCGGACCTGCTCACCCACACCGACGAGATCCTCAACCTCAAGGGCCGCGGCACCGGTCCGACGCAGGATTTCTTGCGCTACATCGAAGCCAGCCCGGTGGGCGAGCACATCGACCACTTCACCAAGGACATGCGCGCCGACGGTGCCGGGACGCTGCGGATCGGCGCCACGATGAACCTGCGCGGCCCCGCCAGGGCAAGGGTCAAGGGGGAATTCGAGCTTTCCGACAACCGCATCTTCGCCGACCCGGCGCTGCCGGCGCTTACGTCCGCGTCGGGCCGCATCCAGTTCACCGAATCCGAACTGACGCTACGTGACGGCAGCGCCAGTCTCCTCGGGTCGCCGCTGTCGATCGCCGCCCAGACCGGCGGCGATGGCGAGCTTGCGATCGACGCTCGGGGCAGCGCCACCATCGCCAACATGCGCCAGGAACTGAGCTGGCCGATGCTCGACCATCTGAGCGGCACGACTGCCTGGCGTGCCCAGCTCAAGGTGCGCAAGAACGCCGCGACGATGACATTCGACTCGGACCTGCGCGGCCTCGCGTCGAGCCTGCCCGAGCCGTTCAACAAGTCCGCCGCCGAGGCGATGGCGCTGCGTTTCGAGCGCTTGCAGGGGCCGCAGGCGGCCAACGTTGAAGAGCCGCTCGCGGCGGGCTTGAGCGCCGGTCACGATCTGCTGCGCGCCAGTTTGGGAACGGCCGGCAGCGCTGTCCTGATGCGCCGACGCGACGGCTCGAAATATGTCGTCGAGCGCGGCGGCATCGGCGTAGGCGAGGCGGCGCCGCTGCCCGAGCGCGGCGTCGCACTGGCCGCGAAGTTCGGATTCATCGATGGCGACGCCTGGCGCCGGGTGCTGGCCGTGGGTGGCGGGGCAGGGGCGGAGAAAGGAACTGGGACCGGGCTGCCGATAGACTCGATCACGCTGCGGGCTGCCCGGATGACGGTATTCGACCGGAGCTTCGAAGACCTCGGCCTGCGCGCGAGCCTGCGCGAAGATATTTGGCACGCGCAGGTAACGAGCGGCGAACTGATCGGCACGTTGAGCTGGCAAGGACAGGGGCGCGGCCGCCTGGTGGCGCGCTTGAAGGAACTCGCTCTGGCGGAGGTCGAGTCCGACGGGGCAAGGCCACCGGGCGAGGACGCTCATCCGAAGGAGCTGCCGAGCGTCGACCTCACCGCGGAGGCCTTCAGCCTGCGCGGCAAGGCACTGGGAAAACTGGAACTGCTGGCGGCCAACCAAGCCGACTCATGGAAGATCGAGCGCCTGTCGATCGCGAACCCGGAGGGCAGCCTGAGCGGAAAGGGCGAGTGGCGTGGCGCGAGCAAGGCGGGCCAGGGATCGAGCGTCCGGCTCGACTTCAAACTGGAAAGCAACGATGCGGGCAAGTTGTTGGACCGCCTCGGTTACGCGGATATGCTGCGCCGCGGTGCCGCGACCCTCGACGGGGACGTGGTTTGGCAGGGCGTGCCCACCCGCATCGACTACCCGTCGCTCGACGGCAGTTTGCGCCTGAACGCGAAATCGGGTCAGTTCAACAAGCTCGACCCTGGCGTCGGCCGCCTGCTCGGCGTGCTCAGCCTGCAAGCGCTGCCGCGCCGCATCACGCTGGATTTTCGCGATGTCTTCAGCGAAGGCTTCGCCTTCGACAGCATCTCCGGTAGCATGAACCTCAGGCGCGGGATCATGGATACGCAGGATCTGTCGATTCAGGGGCCCGCCGCCAAGGTGCGTATGGTCGGGGAAGTGAACTTGACTCAGGAGACGCAGGATATGCGCGTACGGGTCCAGCCTACGCTTTCCGAATCGGTGGCCATCGGCGCGGCGATCGCCAACCCGGTCGCCGGCGTGGCCGCGTTTGTCGCACAAAAGATGTTCAAGGATCCGATCGAGCAGATGTTCGCCTTCGAGTATGCCGTCACCGGGGGGTGGGCCGATCCCAAGGTGGAGCGAATTGAAAGGTCTCTTCCGCAGGTCGGGGGATCGGAGGCTTCGCCGCCTCGGGCGGGGCAGTTCTTGCCGCAGCCTCAATGAGCCACTTGGAACGACCGCCGCACCGCCGCTATCGTGTCGCGGCGATCCAGATGGTTTCGGAGCCCGACGTCGCGGCCAACCTGGCCGCGGCCGGCCGGCTGATCGGCGAGGCGGTTGCACAGGGTGCGCAGCTCATTGCATTACCCGAGTACTTCCCGCTGGTCGGCCGCAGCGAGACGGACAAGATCGGCGCGCGCGAGCGCGACGGCGCCGGGCCGATACAGGATTTCCTCTGCGAGACGGCGGCGCGCCACGGTGTCTGGATTGTCGGCGGAACCCTGCCGTTGGAGGCGAGCACTGCCGACAAGGTGCGCAACAGTTGTCTGGTGTTCGATGCCGACGGGAACCGCATTGTGCGCTACGACAAGATCCACCTGTTCGGCTTCGAGCACGGAACCGAGCGTTACAGGGAAAGTCTGACCATCGAGCCTGGTAGCGCGGTGGTCGCGTTCGATTCGCCGTTCGGGCGGGTGGGGTTGGCCGTGTGTTACGACCTGCGCTTTCCCGAACTCTTCCGCGCCATGCGTGCGCCTGAACTGGTCGTGGTGCCCGCGGCCTTTACCGACATCACGGGAAAGGCGCATTGGGAATTGTTGTTGCGCGCCCGCGCGGTGGAGAACCAATGCTATGTCGTCGCTTCGGCGCAGGGCGGCGAACACACCAGCGGCCGCATCACTCATGGCGATAGCATGGTCGTCGATCCCTGGGGCGTCGTGCAGGCCCGTCTGGCGAAGGGGTGCGGTGTGGTGATGGCCGAGGTCGATCTAGACCATCTCGCAACGATACGCGCCAAACTTCCCGCGCTGGCGCATCGCACCTTGAATTGATCATTGCCTTGGTCTTGTCCGCCCCAATCTGAACTTGAGGCACCAGACCAATGAAGTTGCGAAACCATTCGGACCAACACGGACCCACCACCATGAACTCGATGAGCGACGCTATCGTTTCCCCCATCGCGCCAAGAATCCTGCTGGACACCGCCGAGCGCTGTTTGCTGGCCCCCTTCGATCTCAGCACGATCAAGCTGGAGCGGGTGTTCGGCACGCTGTTCGGCCACCGCCTGGATTACGCCGACCTGTACTTTCAGTATGGTCGCTCGGAGGCCTGGAGCCTGGAGGAAGGGATCGTAAAGTCGGGCAGCTTCAACATCGAGCAGGGCGTCGGCGTGCGCGCCATCAGCGGCGAGAAGACCGCCTTCGCCTACTCCGACGAGATCAGCCTGCCGGCGCTGAACGCCGCCGCCACGGCGACCCGCGCGATCGCCGCGCAGGGCGCCAGCCGCCTGATGCCGATGCTGCGCGGACGCGGCCCGCGCGTCTTGTACGCGCCCGACGATCCTCTGGCATCGCTCAGCGACACCGATAAGGTCAGCCTGCTGGAACGGCTCGAGCGTTTCGCCCGCGACGAGGATCCGCGCGTCGTCGAAGTGATGGCGCACCTCGTCGGCAGTTATGAAGTGGTCATGGTGGCGCGCAGCGACGGTCACCTCGCCGCGGACGTGCGGCCGCTCACGCGCGTGTCGATCACCGTGATCGCGGATGACAAAGGCCGGCGCGAGCAGGGATCGAGCGGCGGCGGCGGACGCTTCGGTTACGCTTATTTCACCGACGAGCAACTGCGCGACTACGCGCAAAGGGCGGTGCACCAGGCTCGCGTCAATCTGGCGGCGCGTCCGGCGCCGGCCGGCACCATGACGGTGGTGCTCGGACCGGGCTGGCCGGGCATACTGCTGCACGAGGCGGTCGGCCACGGCCTCGAAGGCGACTTCAACCGCAAAGGCAGCTCGACTTTTTCCGGGCGCATCGGCGAGCGTGTCGCCTCGCCCGGCGTGACGGTGATCGATGACGGCACGATTCCCAACCGCCGCGGCTCGCTGTCGATCGACGACGAAGGCAACCCGACGCAGCGCAACGTGCTGATCGAAGACGGCGTGCTGGTCGGCTACATGCAGGATTCGCTCAATGCGCGCCTGTCCGGCGTGCCGGTGACCGGCAATGGAAGGCGCGAATCGTTCGCCCACCTGCCCATGCCGCGCATGACGAATACCTACATGCTGAACGGCGGCCGCGACCCGGCGGAGATCATTGCCTCGGTGAAAAAGGGCCTCTACGCGGCGAACTTCGGCGGTGGCCAGGTGGACATCACCAGCGGCAAGTTCGTGTTCTCCGCAGCCGAGGCGTACATGATCGAGAACGGCAAACTCGGCCATCCGGTCAAGGGCGCTACGCTGATCGGCAACGGCCCGGATGCCCTGACCCGGATTTCGATGATCGGCAACGACCTGGCGCTCGACACCGGTGTCGGCACCTGCGGCAAGGACGGCCAGAGCGTGCCGGTCGGCGTCGGCCAGCCGACGCTGCGCATCGACGGCCTCACCGTCGGCGGTACCGGGTAGGAGCGCCGCTCGCCGGCGCGAATTCCGCGCTCGGACCAGCGGGGGCACAACTCGAAGCTCCGCTGCCGCTCCCACGACACCGCGCGATCATCACGGCGTGCGTCGGACAAGCCACTTCCGCACTTCCTCCAGCGCCACCATGCCCAGCGCCAGCAGCAGGGCGAACAACCACACCTCGGTCGGCAGCGCCGCGGTGCCGAACAGGCTTTGGCCCCAGGGCGTATAGACGATCACGCCGATCAGCAGCGATTCCGCGGCGATCCCCCACAGCAGCAGCCGGTTGCCGGACAGGGGCAAACGCAAGGTCGACGCCCGTGCGTCGCGGCAGATGAAGACGTTCGCCACCTGCGCCACGACGATCGCTGCCAGGCAGGCGGTCGTCGCCTGTAGGTACAGCGGATCGGCAGGGCCCAGCATCTCGCCGTACGTCCAGCCGCCGGCGCGCAACACGAAGAAGAACGCGGCCAGGGCGATGGCCGCCTCCATCAGACCGAGAAACAGGTAGGCGCGCAGAATCAGCGGCCAGTGCAGCAGCCGTTCGCCGCGCGGCCGCGGCGGCCGCGTCATCAGGCCGCGGTGCGGCGGCTCAGCGCCCAGCGCGAGTGCCGGCAGCATATCAGTGCCGAGGTCCACGGCCAGGATCTGAACGACCGTCAGCGGCAGCGGAATCCTGAACAGTACGAACGCCAGATAGGGCACCAGCTCGGGGATGTTCGAGGTCAGGATGTAGGTGAGGAACTTGCGGATGTTGTCGAACACCGCGCGTCCTTCCTCGATGGCGTTGACGATGCTGGCGAAGTTGTCGTCGAGCAGTACCATGTCCGCCGCCTCCTTCGCCACGTCGGTGCCGCAGACCCCCATGGCGATGCCGATGTCGGCGGCCTTGAGCGCCGGAGCGTCGTTGACGCCGTCGCCGGTGACGGCAACGACGTGCCCCTTGGCCTGCAAGGCTTGCACGATGCGCATCTTCTGCTCCGCGCTCACCCGCGCGAACAGCACTTCAGGCGCATCGAGCGCGAGCTGGAGCTGGGCTGCCGACATGTGGGCAAGGCGATCGCCCACGATCACGCTCGGTGCGGCGCCGCGCAGCAGGCCGATCTCGCGGCCGATCGCCCGCGCGGTGCGCGGATGATCGCCGGTGACCATCACCACCTTGATCCCGGCGTCGAAGCAGCGCTGGATCGCCGCCGGTACTTCCGCTCGCGGTGGATCCTCGATGCCCACGAGCCCGAGCAGGTTCAGCTCGCGTTCCTCGGCTTCCTCCCCGGGGCGCAGATCGCGGCAGGCGATCGCGAGCACGCGCAGGCCGGCCTCCGCCATCTCGTCCTGCGCATGCAGCCAGCGGCCGCGCGCCGCGGCATCGAGCGAAGGCGGCGACGCCTCGAACATCGACTCAAGCGCGCCTTTGCAGTAGAGCATGCGCCGGTCATCGTTTTGGACCACCACCGACATGCGGCGGCGGTCGCTGTCGAAAGGAATCTCGCCGCTGCGCTCGGCCGGCGGCGCGTCCGCCAGCGGCGCGGCGAACTCTACCAGCGCCAGCTCCATCGGGTCGCCGAGCCAGGCGTCCTCGCCGTTGTGCCGGGTGTGCTTGAGGTCATGGCAATTGACTAGGGCTTGCAGCAGTTGCGGATGGGCGGCGGCAAAGTTGGTTCCGCCTTTGTATTCTTCCGGCATGGAATCGGCAGCGGCGGCGAACAGGCGCTTCACCGCCATGCGGTTCTGCGTCAGCGTGCCCGTCTTGTCCGAGCAGATGACGGTGGTCGAGCCCAGCGTCTCCACCGCAGGCAGGTGGCGCACGAGCGCGTTGCGCTTGGCCATGCGCTGGGTCGCCATCGCCAACGACAGCGTGACCGTCGGCAGCAGCCCTTCGGGAACGTTGGCGACGATGATGCCGATGGCGAACATGAGATCGGCCCAGAACGGCAGGCCCATGGCACGGCCGAGCAGGAAGAAGACGATGCCGAGCGCGGCGGCGAGCAGCGCCACCAGCCGCGACAGTCGCGCGATTTCACGCTGCAGCGGCGAAGCGGCCGGCGGCGCGGCCTGCGTCAGGTGGGCGATCCGGCCGAATTCCGTATGCATCGCGGTCGCATAGACCACGGCGGTCGCGCTGCCCGCGATGAGCGAGGTGCCGGCCAGCACCAGGTTGCGCGCGGCGAGCGCTTCGGCATTGCTCACCGGATCGGCGGAGCGCGCCCTGGGTTGCGATTCGCCGGTCAGCGTCGCCGTGTTGACCCGCACCCGGTTCGCTTCGATCAGCCGGCAGTCGGCCGGCACATAGTCTCCGGCTTCGAGCACGATGACGTCGCCGGGGACCAGCGCCTCCGCGGCAACGATGTCGACGCCGCCATCGCGCAGCACCTTGGTTTGCCGTGGCAGCAGTTGCCGCAGCGCCTGCATGGCGCGCTCGGCGCGATACTCCTGCCAGAACGAGAAGGTGCCATTGATCACAATGACGCCCACGATGGCGACCCCGAGCAGCCCCATTCCCTGGCCGGGATCGCGCAGTGCGGCGAAGAACGCCAGCCCCGCCGCGAGCCACAGAATGAGCGCGAAGAAGTGGGTGAACTCGCGCGCGAAACGCAGCGCCAACGGCGCACGCTCGATTTCGGCGAGCCGGTTCGGGCCGAACTCGCGCAAGCGGCGCAGCGCCTCGCTCGCGCTCAACCCCTGCGCGCCGCTGTTGAGGCTCGCGAGCGCGCCGGCGGCGTCGAGCTGGGCGATGTTCATGCGCGCGTTGCGTTAATGTTGGCGCGCCGGGAATGTTACCGTCACGCGCAGCCCCCTGCCGGCGCAGCCGTCGGAGAAAGCGATGTGCGCCTGATGAAGTTCGGCGATGCGCTTCACGATCGATAGCCCCAAGCCGCTGCCCGGTTCGTCGCTGCCGAGAATGCGGTGAAATCTTTCGCCCAGTCTTTCGCGCTGATCCGGCGCAACGCCCGGACCCTGGTCCTCCACGGCGAGCATGGCGCGCTCGCCGACGAGCCCGAGGTTGACGCGCACGACCGTGTGCGGTGGACTGTAGCGGATCGCGTTGTCCGCGACATTGCGCAGGAGGATGCGCAGCAGCCCCGGATCGCCGGCGACAACGACGGCCGCGGCGCCGCTAAGCTCGACCTCCACGCCTTTGGTCAGGGCCATCGGCGCCAACTCGGCGAGGCTGGCGCGAGTCAGCGCCGAAAGGTCACATGGCGCGCGCGGGCCTTGCGCGGCGCCGGGTTCGAGACGCGCCAAGGTGAGGAGTTGGTCGACCAGGTGTGCGGCGCGATCGCAGCCGTTGATGACGTTGTCGAGCGCGCGCCTGCACTCGGCGCCGGCGGCGGCATGGCCGGCGGCCGCGTGGCCGGCGACCTGCGCCTGAGCGCGTATCGCCGCGAGCGGCGTGCGCAGCTCGTGCGCCGCGTCGGCGGTGAAGCGGCGCTCGCCCTCGATCGACTGCCGCACCCGCTCGAACAACTGGTTCAGGCTGGCGAGCAGCGGCGCTACCTCCGCCGGCGCATCGGCAACGTTCAGCGGCGCCAGGTTGCCCGGCTCGCGCTGCGCGACCTGCCGGCTCAGTCCGTCGAGCGGACGGGTGGCGCGGCCGACGCTCGCCCAGATCAGCAGTCCCAGCAGCGGTAGCGCCCACAGCAGCGGCGTCAACATGGTGCGCGCCACGCTCGCGGCGATGCGGCTGCGCGCCGCGTGTTCCTCGGCCACTTGGATCAGGATTTCGCGCTCCCGGTCCCAGGTGCTGAAGACGCGCCAGCGCCGGCCCTCGATTTCGGCGTCGCTGAATCCCTCGTTCTGCGCGGACAGGCGCCAGTTCGGCGCGCCGGCCGAATGCAGGCGCAGGACCGTACCCTCTTGCCATATCTGGAACGCCACCCGCCGCCCGTACCTGTGCAGTTCCGGGGCGTGTTCGGTGTCGATCTCCTCCAGCTCGTGGCTGGCCTGGGCGATCAGCAGCGCCGCCGATTGCGCCAGGTGGGCGTCGAGCAGCTCGTCGGTTTCCTCGCGCGCGTCGAGATAACTGAGCAGCGCGGTGGCGAGCCAGATCAGCGCCACCGCGCTCAACAGCCAGAGCAGCAGGCGGCGCTTGATCGAGTTTGCGGCGCGCGGCTCAACCATCCACCGCGCGCGGCATCAGGTAACCCACGCCGCGCACCGTGCGGATCAGCTCCGGCGCCAGCTTGCGGCGCAGATGATGGATATGCACCTCGACTGCGTTGCTTTCGATCTCGCTGCCCCAGGGGTAGAGCCGCTGTTCGATCTGCTCGCGCGAGAGCACCCGACCGGCATTGAGCATCAGCTCGTGCAACAGATCGAACTCGCGTGTCTGGAGTTCGATCGGTCGGCCGCGGAATTCCACCCGCCGTGCGGCCGGGTCGAGCCGCAGTTCGCCCGCCCGCAGCGTCGGTTCGGCTTCACCCTTGGCTCGCCGCACCAGGGCGCGCAGGCGTGCCGCCAGCTCCAGCAGGTCCACGGGCTTGACGACATAGTCGTCGGCGCCGCCGTCCAGCCCCCGCACCCGGTCGGCGATCGCGTCGCGCGCGGTGAGAACGAGCACGGGAACCTTGTTGCCCGCGGCGCGCAGCCGGCGCAGCAGCTCCGCGCCGTCCAGCCGCGGCAGTCCGAGGTCGAGCACGACAGCCGCATAGGGTGAGGTCTCGATCGCCAGTTGCGCGGCAACGCCGTCGCGCACCCAGTCGACATCGAATGCCGCCTGCCTCAGGCCCGCGTGCAGGCCATCGCCGAGCAGCGCGTCGTCTTCAACCAGCAGGACGCGCATGGCGGCGCTGCGCTCTAGGGATGATGTCGTTCCCCTTCATGGGCTTCATGGACCCGCTCTCGGTTCGACGCGTGTACTTCCTTGTCGCCGGGAGCGGGGGCTTGCAGCGCACCGGCCCAGAACGCCAGCACGCCACCGAGCAAGACGGCGCCGGCGATGCGGCGCGGGCGTCCGCTGGCCTCACCCGGCTCGCCGCTCTTGCAACCGCTCACCATCGCGCCCACGAGGTTCTCGTGGTGCCGCAGGCTGCCGAGGATCACGCCGGCGATATGGACGGCGACGACGGCCAGCATAGCGTTGGCGGCGCCCTCGTGCAGTGCTTCCATCCATTCGCCGCCGATGTCTTCGAATACGGCATAGCCGGTGACACCGGCCACGATGCCCAGCGCCAGCATCAGGTAGATCGCCCAGCTCCCGGCGGGATTATGGCCCAGATAGCGCGCCGGCCGGCGGCTGAGCAGCGAACGCAGGTAAGCAAGCACGCTGCTCGGCCCGAAGGCGAACGCGCTGAAGCGCGCATAGCGCGTGCCGAAGATTCCCCACACGAGGCGGAAGCCGATCAGGCCGATCATCGTGTACCCGAGCATGACATGCAGGTCGCGCCAGCGCTCCGAATCGCCGCTGACGAAGGCCCCCGCGAACGACAGCGCGAGCAGCCAGTGAAACAACCGCGTCGGCACATCCCATACGAGTATGCGTGACAATTCGTTCTCCCTTCATTTCGGAACGCGCAGACTGCGTTCGCGGTAGTCGCCGGCGTCCGCCTGGGTATGACAGGCGCCGCAGTTGGCCGGACTCTCGACTTTCGGGTCGTGCCAGGTCGCCGCCGGCACCTCGTCGTGCTCATGCCTGAACCAGGCGGTTTCGGTGATACGCAGCGGCGGCTTGCCCGCGCCGGATCGCGGCTCACGCGCTGCGTGGCGGTCGAGGAATGCGCCGATCTCCGCCGCCGTTTTGGCATCGAGGCTGGCATCGCTGCCGAAGTGCCGATCCAGTCCGCTCATCAGCGCGCGCCACGAGGACGCCGGCAGCAACTGGGGCGGATACGCCACATGGCAGCTTGCGCATTCCGCTCTCCACTGCTCGTTGGTGGCGGCGAACAAGTCGCCGTCCGCCTGCGCGGCGCCGACGGCCAGCGCAAGCGCCAGCGATAGCGGCACATGCATCCATTGCCGGTGGCGCAAACGCGATGTTTTTGTCATCTCATGCTCCTACTTCTGGAGTGACATCAGGTAGGCGAGCAAGTCGCCTTTCTCCTGCGCGGTACAGACGCGGCCGAGCACGTCGTTGCAGTTGCGCTTGAACCACTTTTCCACCTTGTCGGGGCGGGTGAAGCGCGCCGGATTGGCGGCCGGTGCGAGGGCGGCGATTTCCTTGCCGGTGTTGGCGTGTTTGCCCGCTGTGAGCGGGTTTGGCGTGTGACACGACGCGCAACTCCAGTCGGCACCGTGGGTGGCGTCGAAGAACTGTTTTCCGCGGGTGGCCGAGAAGCCGGCGAAGCCGGGGTCGTCGCGGCGCGCGGCCGCCGCGAAGGCGCTCGCGAAATCGCCGGGTACTTCAGCGGACGCATGGGCGCCCAGCCCGATCGCCATGGCGGTGCATGCGTATGTCAATGCGCGGATGAAGGTGCGCACCACGGACTCCTATAGCAGTGTCGTGGGGCGAATGATGGAGCGCCGAGCTTAAGGGCCGCTTAACGCAGCCCCGCCCGGCAAGCGCGCCGTATGGTAGGAGCGGCGTCCTCGCCGCGAATGGGTGTTCAGCATGGCGATGGCCGTCTTCGCGGCCGTGAGGCCGCTCCCACAAAATCGTCGATACATCGGGGCGAACCTTCAGAACAGGCTGAGCTGGGTGTCGCGGGAGTGGGCGGCTGAAAGCGGCTGCAGTCGAGTTCTCGACGCCGTTGCGCGTTCAGGCCGAGGCGTTCGCAGGCGATTCGGAAGCGCTGGGCGATCAGGTCGGCGAACACGCCGCTGCCGCGCATGCGCGTGCCGAACCGAGCGTCATAGTCGCGGCCGCCGTGGAGATCGCGCATCAGGCTCATCACATGCTTGGCCTTGCCGGGTGCGTGGTGCGCCAGCCAGTGGCGGAACATGTCTTTCAACTCGTGCGGCAGGCGCAGCAGCACATAGCCGGCGGAGTCCGCGGCGGCGTCACGCGCGGCTTTCAGCACGGCTTCCATTTCATGGTCGTTGAGGGCGGGAATCAGCGGCGCGAACAGCACACCCACCGGCACCCCGGCAGCGGCAAGCGTGCGCATAGCGTCGAGCCGGCGCATGGGCGAGGCGGCGCGCGGCTCCATGCGCCGGGCCAGTTCGGTGTCGAGTGTTGTCACGGAAAAAATCACCTGCACCAGGTTTTCGCGCGCCATCGCGGCGAGCAAGTCGAGATCGCGCTCGATCAGCGTGGACTTGGTGACGATGCTCACCGGGTGATGACAGTCGTGCAGGACCTGCAGCAGCGAGCGCGTCAGCCGCAGCTTGCGCTCCAGCGGCTGGTAGGCATCGGTATTTATCCCGAGCGCGATCGGGGAGCAACGGTAGCTAGGCGCCGCGAGTTCGCGCAGCAGGATTTGGGCGGCATCGGGCTTATGGGCGATCTTGGTCTCGAAATCGAGTCCGGGCGAGAGTCCGAGGAAACTGTGGCTCGGCCGCGCGAAGCAGTAACAGCAACCGTGCTCGCAGCCGCGGTAAGGGTTGATCGAGAGTGTGAACGGTACATCCGGTGAATCGTTGCGCGTGATTACGTGCTTGGAGGTGTCGACCAACACAATCGTGGGCCGCGCCTCCGGTTCCTCACCGTGGCTCTCCAGATTCATCCAGCCGTCGTCAACCCGCTCGCGCGCCAACGTCTCGAAGCGCCCGTCGGGGTTGCCAAGCGCACCGCGCCCCTTGCGCGGTCGATCGGGTAGGCGGTCGGGAAAACTCGCCGGTGCGGACGGTTCGTCCATGTCGTGAGTGGAAGAGTCTCGAAGCCGATCTTCGGTACAATTTCAAGTCTTCATCCTACTGCTTCGGCCGCGCGCGCGGTCAAGAACTCGAATATGAACGCACCGATGACGCCCCCGATCGACGACGTCCGCATCAAGGAGATCAAGGAACTGGCGCCGCCGGCCCACGTGCTGCGCGAGTATCCGGCGACCGAGAAGGCGGCCGAGACGACCTTCGCCGCGCGCCAGGCCATCCATCGCGTCCTGCATGGTGCCGACGATCGCTTGCTGGTGGTGATCGGGCCGTGCTCGATCCACGACTACGCCGCCGCCATGGAGTACGCCCAGCGGCTCGACGCCGAGCGCGAACGCCTGGCCGCCGACCTGCTCGATCGTCATGCGCGTGTATTTCGAGAAGCCGCGCACCACCGTCGGCTGGAAAGGTCTGATCAACGATCCGCATCTCGACGGCAGCTTCAAGATCAACGACGGCGTGCGTCTGGCGCGGCGGCTGCTGTGGGAAATCAACGAGATGGGCCTGCCGGCGGGCACCGAGTTTCTCGACATGATCACGCCGCAGTACGTCGCCGACCTGATCGCTTGGGGCGCCATCGGCGCGCGTACCACCGAATCCCAGGTGCATCGCGAGCTGGCCTCCGGGCTGTCGTGCGCGGTCGGCTTCAAGAACGGCACCGACGGCAACGTGCGCATCGCCGTCGATGCGATCCGCGCGGCGCAATCGCCGCATCATTTCCTCTCGGTCACCAAGGCCGGTCACTCGGCCATCGTGTCCACCGTCGGCAACGAGGATTGCCACGTCATCCTGCGCGGCGGCATGGAGCCCAACTACGACCCGCCGAACGTCGACCGCGCCTGCAAGGATCTCGGCCAGGCCGGCCTTGCCGCCCGCGTGATGATCGACTGCTCGCACGCCAACAGTCATAAGAAGTACCGCGAGCAGGTGGATGTGGCGCGGGCGGTGGGGCGGCAGATCGCCAGCGGCGAGGATCGTATCATCGGGGTGATGGTCGAGTCGCACCTCTTGGAAGGCCGCCAGGACCTGGAGCGCGGCAAGCCCTTGGAATACGGAAGAAGTATCACCGACGCTTGCCTCGGCTGGGAGGACAGCGTGGTCGTGCTCGACACGCTGGCCGAGGCGGTGCGGCAGCGTCGGCTGGTCATCGCCGATCGTGGCTAGGGCCTGTTTGACATTCCCGCGCGTCGCGTTTAGTCGATGTCGGTAGTTCAGGCGGGCGCACCCGGCCTCAACGGCCCGGGATTGCAGCGCGCCTTCTTCGCCCTGCTGGCAGCCGCACTGGCATTCCGCTTCTGGCTCGCGGCGGTCACGCCGATCACGGGTGACGAAGCCTATTTCTTCTACTGGGGCAAATGGCCGGATTGGGGCTTCTACGACCATCCGCCCATGGTCGGCTGGTGGCTCGCGGTTTTGCAGCGCCTCTCCGAGGCGCAGTGGGTGCTGCGCCTGCCCAGCGTCGTCCTGCCCGCCGTGCTGGCCCTGTGCAGCGCCTGGTTCTTGCGCCGCGAGGGGCAGCCGGACTGGCTCGCGGCAACGCTGGTCTTGCTGGCGCCGGCGCACCTGTGGAACATCGCCATCACCACCGATACGCCACTGGTCTATTTCTCGTTTTTTTCGGGGCTTGCGTTCCTGCGCGCGGCGCGCAACGACGACGCGCGCTTCTACCTGCTCGCCGGCGTGCTGCTGGGCGCGGCCTTTTTGTCCAAGTACTTCGCCGTCCTGCTCGGCTTCGCCTATCTGTGCCACGCCCTGATTCGGCCGACGCAGCGCAAGTGGGCCGGGCTGCTGTTGGTCGTGTTGGGCACTGCGCCCGCGGTCGCGCTCAACCTTTGGTGGAACAGCGGCCATTGCTGGGCCAACCTGATGTTCAACCTCTACAACCGCCATGGCGATGCGGGGCTCTCGTGGAAGACGCCGCTGCTCTACGTCGCCATGTTGCTCTACCTGGTGACGCCTCCCGTTTTGTGGGCGCTGTGGCGGCGGCGCCCAGCGCTGCGCGCGCGCTGGAACGAACCCGGACAGCGCGCCCTGCTGTTGGTGGCGCTGGCGCCGCTGGTCTTGTTCGCCGCACTGGCGCTGGTGCGCAGGGTGGGCCTGCACTGGGTGCTCTCGTTCGTGCCCTTTCTGTTTTTCGTCGTCGCGCGCGTCGTCGATGACCCGGCGCTGTTGAAGCTCCGCCGCTTCCTCATCGGCTTCGCCGCGGTGCATGTCGTGCTCTTCGTCGCTGCGTCCCGGGTGCCGCTCGAGACTTGGCGCGACAATCCCCTGACGCACCGCTTCTACGACGGCTTGGTCATGATGGTCAAGCCGAAGGAAGTGCTCGCACCGCTGGAACGCTATGCCCAGGACTACGTCTTTGCCTCCAACGGCTACTCGCCGGCGGTGATCATGTCCTACAACGCCAAGCGCTACTTTCTGGTATTCGGCGAGGCGTCCTCTCATGCGCGTCATGACGACATCGTGACCGACTTTCGCGCGCTCGACGGGCGCAACATCCTGGTGTGGCGCAAGGATGCGCCGAACATGGACGACTACGCGCCATACTTCCGCGAAGTCGAGCAGCACGCGTACTCGGTGCGTGGTGTGAGCTACCATCTGATTCTCGGCCGCGGCTTCGACTACGCAACCTACCGCGACCGCGTGCTGGCGCGCGTGCGCGAGCGCTATTACGCGATTCCCGGCTACCTGCCGCTGCGCCGATGTTATTTCTGCGAGCGTTACTTTCCCGATGTGGCATGCCGGTAATGGCGTACTTCGGCAGTCTTGAAGCCCGCGAACGGCGCTGCTCCGGCTTCGGCCAGGCACGCGCGCTGAAAGTCGGCTCATGATCGACTTGCTGCGCCTATTGCGGCCGCACCAATGGCTGAAGAACGGCTTCGTCCTGATCGGCTTGATCTTCGGTCACGCCTGGAACGACCCGGCCAAGCTTACGCTCGCGCTCTACGCTTTCGCCGCGTTTTGCCTGCTCGCCAGCGGGGTGTATGTCCTCAACGACCTGGTTGACCGCGAGCAGGACCGTCTGCATCCGCGCAAGCGTGAGCGGCCGCTTGCGCGCGGCAGCGTCAGCGTGGCCGCCGCGCTCGCGCTGATGAGCGCGTGCTTCGCCGGCGGCCTGCTGCTGGCATTCACTCGGGCCGGCAGCGTACCGGCGATTTTCGTCGGCTACGTCGTGCTGAACTTGGCCTACAGCTTCGGCCTCAAGAACGTCGTCATCGTCGATGTATTCGCCATCGCCGCCGGGTTCATGCTGCGCATCCTCGCCGGCACGTCGGGGATCGGCATCGCCCCGTCGCACTGGCTGCTTCTGTGCGGGCTGTCGCTGACCTTGTTCCTCGCCTTCGCCAAGCGCCGCGCGGAACTGAGCGCGATGGCGAATGACAGCGGCTTTCATCGACGCGTTCTGGTCGAATACTCGCCGGCGCTTCTCGACCAGATGATCGCGGTCGCCGTTGCATGCACCCTCGTCGCCTACTCCCTATACACTGTGAGCCCCGACACGGTGGCGCTGCACGGCACTCATCACCTCATCTACACCGTACCGTTCGTGCTCTTCGGGATGTACCGCTATCTATTCCTGCTCCATCGCCGCGAGGGCGGCGGCGACCCTGCGCAAGAATTGTTGCGCGACCCTCATCTTGCCGTGGCGCTGCTCGGCTGGCTGATGACCACGATTTACTTGCTGCGAAACGGGAACACCTAGGCTGGCTATAATCGCGCATGCGAAACGACGACAGGTCGATCGGGGGCAGGTCAATGCAACGGCCGGTAGTGGACCATTTTCCGGAGCTACCGTACCTGGGATTGGCGACCCAGTTCGCCGGCCACATCGTCGCCATTCTGGATCGCATCGAATTGTTCGACGGTTTCGACGAGACCGACGTGGCGCATCTGGCGACCTACATGCCCTGCTACCGCGCTCCGGCGGGCGCGCCCATCATCCGCGAAGACGACATCGGCGATTTCCTGGTGCTCGTGCTGAGCGGCATCGTCGAGATCACTAAACGTGACGGCAGCGGCATCGCGGCGCCGCTATCCACCGTCGGCGCGGGCAAGACGCTGGGCGAGATGTCGGTGATCGACGGTCAGCCGCGGTTCGCCAGTTGCGTGGCCCTGGAAGATGCCGAATTCGCGGTGCTCGACCGCGACCATCTGACGCGGATCATCGCCGACGACCCGCGGCTCGGCAACAAGCTGCTCATCGTGATGGTGCAGTTGCTCTCCCAGCGGCTGCGTTCGATGATCGCAAAGCTGTCCGACCACCCCGAGATCTGACGCGCTGCGGCCGGTCGCACGTTGGCCCTAGGCGTTCTTGCTCTTCTGCCAGAGCACGTCGCCGCGCCCGCCGGCGCGGTTGAGCACGCGCGCGAGCACGAACAGCAGGTCGGAAAGCCGGTTGAGGTAGATGCGGCTGGCATCGGAGACCTGTTCTTCCTGCGCCACGGCGACCACGGCGCGCTCGGCACGGCGGCACACCGATCGCGCCAGGTGGGTGATCGCGGCAGCGCGCGTACCCCCGGGGAGGATGAACTCTTTGAGCGGCTCCAGGTTTTCGTTGTATTCGTCGATCGCCTGCTCCAGGCGTTGCGGCTGAGTAGCGGCGAGCAGGCTCATCCCCGGTATCGACATTTCCCCGCCGAGGTCGAACAGGTCGTGCTGGACGCCGGTGAGCAGTTGCTCGATCGCCTCCGGCAGCGGCTCGGTCAGCAGGATGCCGATCACCGAATTCACCTCGTCGACCTCGCCGAGCGCGTGTATGCGAGCACTCTCTTTGCCCACGCGCGAACCGTCGCCTAGCCCGGTGGTCCCGGCATCGCCCGTGCGTGTGTAGATCTTGGATAGCCGGTGTCCCATTTTGCGCTCCGAAATAAACGACTGCATTATACGGACCGCCGTGCGACCCGAGTAACCGGGCGGTGCGATGCGGTGCCGCGGCGCCGCGCGGCTCGGCGTCACCCGGCGCGTTGCGCATAACGCGAGCCCCTGGGCCGCTCGCTTGCGGGGGTGTCGCGCAAGGGGATTGAAAAGTGGCATCAAGACCGTATCATGTGCGGCTGCTCGACCTTCGCGAGAAGCACCGGGCGACACCCGTCGATCGACTAGCTAGGAGATACCATGAAGCCGACCGAGATTACCGAAGAGATGATCTTCCAGTGCTTTGCCGCTGCTCAGCAATCGGATGATCGTGCCGTGACCGCGCGTTCGTTCGTGGACGTCGAGGAGTACGAGAACCAGGTGATGTATCCCGAGTTCGCCCGCTGGGCCGACAAAGCCGGGCATCCGCATCTGGCGAAGCTGTTCCGCAAGGTGGCGGGCGAGGAGAAGCTTCATGCGGTTTGGCTGAGGGCGCTGTACGACGATATCGGCGTGCCCGATCGCGGCGAGGATACGCAGCGCGCCGTCGACGCATTGACGACGATCCAAGCCAACTCCGATGCCCTCATCGCCATCAATGCCGATGGCGTGGTGGAGAAGGCGCTGGCGGTGGCCATCCGCGTCGAGGAACGCGAGTACATGGACATCTATCCGCGTTTTCGCGATCAGGCGCAGGCGGCGAACGACACCAAGACGGCGGCGGTGTACCAGAGAGTCATCGACTCCGAGCGCGAGCATGCCGAATGGTTCCGTGCAGCGTTGCACCAGTTCCAGCAGCCCGCAGGCGCGCCTGCCTGACTCTGACGTCTTTGACCGAAGTCGCCGCCTCGCCGGCGCGTGCGAGGTGGTGGCAGGCCCTCAACCCTGCCATCTACCTCGTTTCCATCCTCCCCGGATTCGGCGTCTGGCAACTCCTCGCTCCCTCCGGTAAACCCCTGGCTTCACTCGTCGCCGCCACTTTCGCGGTTGTCCTGGTGCAGCATGCCATCAACCTGTTGAACGACGTCGCCGACTGGCGCCTCGGCGCCGACGTGGAAAAGTGGGATTCCTGGGTGCGCATCCACCACGGCGATCTGAGCGTGGCCACGCGCCACGGCTGGCTCAGTTTCGCCGGTGGCACCCTGCTCGGCCTGATCACGCTGGCCGCGAACGATCGCCTGTGGGTCTTCGCATTGGCGCTGCCGCTGGTGATCCTCGGCTATCGCTACAACTCGGGCGAGCGGCCCTTGTCCTACACCCGGGCGGCGGAATGGGTGACCGGCGTGTGTTACGGGCCGGGCGTCTTCGGCGGTCTGTGGCTAGTGACCCATCTCGACATGAACCTGTCAACCCTGCTCGGCAGCGTGGCGTTCGGCTGTCTCGCCGTCACCCTGCTGCTGTCACACCAGCCGCCGCAGATCGACACCGACCGGCGCGCCGGCAAACAGTCCTTTGCCGCGCGCCATGGGGCGCAGCGGACTTATCGGGCGATCCGCGTGCTTTTCGTGGGCTTTCTCGCCTTATGGGCGGCGGCACTGGCGTATCAGCAACCCCACACGGCGACCTTGGCTCTCTACATCTTGTTGTCGTGCCTCGCGTTCGCCGCGACCTACCTCAAGGGCTTCGGACCCAAGCAGCTGCTGCTCGCGTCCACCGGCCTGCTCGCGGCCCAGGCGCTGGTCGGCGCTTGGGGCACGCTGAGCTAGCGCCTCCTGCGCCAAAGCGAGATCGCCGATGCGCCCGTCCGGGGGTGCCGAAGTATCGACCGCTTCAGACTGGTCTATATACTGGTCGTAATGGATCACTGAGGTGGCTTGTCATGAACATCGAGATCGGATCTTACGAAGCCAAGACGAAACTGCCGGAGTTGCTGCGCGGTATTCAGGCCGGCAATCGCTACACCATCACGTTGCGGGGGGAGCCGGTCGCGGATTTGGTACCTGTGGAAGCGGGCAGAGCCCGCGATGCGGTGTCCGCCGTGGATCAGATGCGGCAACTCATGTTGAGCGCCGAGCCTGTCAAAGGCGTCGACATCAAGGCACTGATCGACGACGGCCGCGCATGAGCTTCGTGCTGGATAACTCCGTGGCCATGTGCTGGTTGCTTAACGATGGACGGGCCGGTGACGTGTCGTATGCGCTGAAGGTCTTGGATTCCCTCACGACGACCCAGGCACTCGTGCCGGCGCTGTGGGCGCTGGAGGCTGCCAACGTCGTCGCCAAAGTAGAGAGCGAGGGCCTGGTGATCGAAGCTCGAACGCAAGCGTTCGTCGCCGCCTTAGGCCGTCGGAACATCGTTGCCGACAAAGCAACCGCCGCGCAGGCCTTGGGCGAAACGCTGAACCTGGCGCGGCGCTACGAGCTGTGCGCCTACGACGCGGCCTATCTGGAACTGGCGCTGCGCGAAGCGCTGCCGCGGATTGCGCATCCGGACTGAGGCGCCTACCATGGCTCTCGCCATCGCGCGATAGCTCGGCGTGGCCGTGGAGAGAGCCGTGGGGAAACCGTGGAGAAAATATGGGCGTTGAACACGAGCTGGACGAGCGCGACTTCTCGTCGGTCGATCGGGCGCAGCTCCTGATCGAACTCGGTCGAGTGTTGCCTGCCGCTGCGCTGCTGCACGATGCCGAGGATTTGAGACCCTACGAGTGCGACGGACTATCGGCCTATCGGCAGCTGCCGCTGGTCGTCGTCCTGCCCGAGACCGAGGAACAGATTCGTGCCGTCCTGCAAGTGTGTCATCGCTTGCGGGTTCCGGTGGTTGCCCGCGGCGCCGGCACCGGGCTTTCCGGCGGCGCGCTACCGCACCGGCACGGCGTACTGCTCGCGCTGGCCAAGTTCAAGAAGATCGTCAAGCTCGATCCGCAGGCGCGCATCGCCGTCGTTCAGCCCGGCGTGCGCAATCTCGCCATCTCGGAAGCCGCGGCGCCATTTGGGCTGTACTACGCGCCCGATCCCTCATCGCAGATCGCCTGCTCCATCGGCGGCAACGTGGCGGAGAACGCGGGCGGCGTGCATTGTCTGAAATACGGGCTGACGGTGCACAACATCTTGCGCGTGCGTGCACTCACGATCGAAGGCGAGATCTTGGAGATCGGCAGCCACGCCCCCGACGCGCCGGGCTACGATCTGCTGGCGCTACTCACCGGCTCCGAGGGGCTGCTGGCGGTGATCACCGAGGTCAGCGTCAAGCTCACGCCGAAGCCGGAGGTCGCGCGCTGCGTGCTCGCCGCGTTCGACGATGTCGCCAGCGCCGGTACGGCGGTTGCGAGCGTCATTGCCGCGGGCATCATCCCGGCCGGGCTGGAGATGATGGATCAGCCCGCCGCCGCCGCCGTGGAGGAGTTCGTGCGCGCCGGCTATCCGCTCGATGCGGCGGCCATTCTGCTGTGCGAAGCCGACGGTACGGCGCAAGAGGTGGAGGAGGAGATCGCACGCGTGACCGAGGTGATGCGGGCGAGCGGCGCCACGCAGTTGCGCGTCTCCGGCAGCGAGGCCGAGCGGCTGAGGTTCTGGCAGGGGCGCAAGGCGGCATTCCCCGCGGCGGGACGCATCTCGCCCGATTACTACTGCATGGACGGCACGATCCCGCGCAAGCGCCTCGCCGAGTTGCTCCAGGCCATCGGCGCCATGCAAGACAAGTACGGACTGCGTTGCATCAACGTCTTCCACGCCGGCGACGGCAACATGCATCCGCTGATCCTGTTCGACGCCAACAAGCCGGGCGAACTCGAGCGGACCGAGGCGTTCGGCGGCGAGATTCTCGAGCTGTCCGTCCAACTCGGCGGTACGGTCACCGGCGAGCATGGCGTCGGCATGGAGAAGCTCAACCAGATGTGCACGCAGTTCTCCGACCGCGAGCTGGAATGCTTCCACCGCATCAAGGCCGCGTTCGACGAGCACGGGCTGCTCAACCCCGGTAAGGCGATCCCGACGCTGCACCGCTGCGCCGAGTACGGCGCGATGCACGTGCGCCATGGGCAACTGCCTTTTCCTGATCTACCGCGGTTCTGAAGCCGTATCGGCCATGACGTTGCAATGAATTGTGAAGCAATGATCGAACAGCTCGCCGAGCGGGTGAAGGACGCCGCCGCGCGTGCGCAGCCGCTGCGCATCCGTAGCGGTGGAACCAAGGACTTCTATGGCCAGGCGCTCCAGGGCGATGTCTTGGACATGCGCGACTATCGTGGCATCGTCGCCTATGAGCCGACCGAGCTGTATGTGACCGCCCGCTGTGGTACGCCGCTCGCCGATCTCGAAGCGGCGCTGGCGGAGAAGCGGCAGATGCTGGCCTTCGAGCCGCCGCACTTCGGGCCTGAAGCGAGCATCGGCGGCTGCGTCGCCGCGGGGCTATCGGGCCCGCGCCGAATGAGCGCGGGCGCGGTGCGCGACTTCATGCTCGGCGTCAAGCTGATGGACGGCAACGGCGCGGTACTGAATTTCGGCGGCACGGTGATGAAGAACGTTGCCGGCTACGACGTTTCGCGGCTCATGGCCGGTGCGCTGGGCACGCTCGGTGTGCTGCTCGAAGTCTCGCTCAAGGTGCTGCCGCAGCCGACCGAGGAACTGACGCTGCATTTGGAGATGCCGCCCGACAAGGCGCTCGAGGCAATGAACGCCTGGGCCGGCAGGCCGCTGCCGATCAGCGCAACGGCATACAGCGCAGGCGAACTCGGCTTGCGCCTTTCCGGCGCCGCGGCGGCGGTGGCGGCGGCCCGCGATACGCTCGGCGGTGAGCTCGTCGATGGCAACCAGGCAGCGCAGTTCTGGCGTGGCATGCGCGAGCACACCGACGACTTTTTCACCGGTGCGGATACCCTTTGGCGGCTGGCGGTAGCGTCGACCGCGCCGCCGCTGACCCTGCCCGGCGCGGAAATGATCGAATGGGGTGGCGCGCTGCGCTGGTGGAAGAGCGCTGCCGAACCGTCCGTGGTGCGCGCGGCGGCGACCGCAGCCGGGGGTCACGCGACGCTGTTCCGTGGCGAGAAACAGGCCGCCGTATTTGCTCCGTTGCCGGAGGCGCTCATGCGGATACATCGCGGCTTGAAGCAGGCCTTCGATCCAGCCGGCATTCTGAATCGCGGCCGAATGTACGACGGATTCTAGATCGCGCACTTTCACCACCCAAAAGCAACGGCCGTGGTCGGCTGCGATTACCGACACCCGAGCCGATATCTGAACAACGCGCATGCAAACCGATCTCGCCGATTTCATCAAAGACACGCCGGAGGGCCGCGAAGCCGACGCCATCCTGCGCACCTGCGTGCACTGCGGCTTCTGCAACGCGAGCTGCCCGACTTACCAACTGCTCGACGACGAGCTGGACGGTCCGCGCGGGCGCATCTACCTCATCAAGCAGGCGCTCGAGGGCCAGGAGGTCACGGAGAAGACGCGCCTGCATCTCGACCGTTGCCTGACCTGCCGCGCGTGCGAGACCGCCTGTCCTTCTGGTGTCCGGTACGGCCGCTTGCTCGATATCGGGCGCGAAGTCGTCGATCGGCGCGTGCCCCGCCGCGGTAAGGACGCGCTGGTGCGAGCCGTGCTCAGGCAGACCGTGCCGCGGCCCTGGGTGTTCGCGCCGGCGCTGAAGACCGGCCAGTTGCTGCGCGGTGTGCTCCCCGCGCAGCTCGCGCAGAAGGTGCCGGCGGCAACCGGCAGCGGAGCGTGGCCGCCCGCGCGACATGCACGCCGCATGCTGGTGCTCGCCGGCTGCGTGCAGTCCGCGGCAAACCCCGACACCAACCCGGCCACGGCTCGTGTGCTCGACAAGCTCGGCATCTCGCTCGAAGTCGCGCCGCATGCAGGCTGTTGTGGCGCGGTACGCTTCCACCTCGACGACCACGATGGTGCGCGCAACGATGCGCGCCGCAACGCGGAAGCCTGGCAAACCCACGTCGATCGCGGCTGCGAAGCGATCGTCATCAGCGCTTCCGGTTGCGGCGTCTTCGTCAAGGATTACGGCCATGTGCTGCGGCGCAGCGCGCGTTTCGCCGGGCCGGCGCAGCGCATCGCGGCGATGACGAAGGACGTCAGCGAGATACTGGTAGCGGAAAAGGATCGGTTGCTGGAGCTGCTGCGCGCGGCCAAGCCGACCGCGCCGACCAAGCTTGCGTTTCATTCGCCATGCACGCTGCAGCATGGACAGAAGATTCGCGGCGTGGTCGAGGAGTTGCTGCAGGCGGCGGGCTACGCGTTGACGCCGGTTGCCGACAGCCATCTGTGTTGCGGTTCGGCGGGTACCTACTCGATCCTGCAGCCGGAACTATCGACCCAGCTGCGCGACAACAAGCTCGCCGCGCTTGGCGCCGGCGCACCGCAGGGCATCGCCACCGCCAACATCGGTTGCCAGATGCACTTGCAAAGCGGCACGTCGCTACCGGTGAAGCATTGGATCGAGTATTTGGACGCGCGGCTGCGGGAATGAGAGGTGGTGTTTGAGTTGATGCGCGAACCGACGGCAGGATCGTGGAACTGAATTCGAAAGCATCGAGCTACGCCGAACTCTGCAAATCATTCCGCTGGAATGTCCCCGCGCGCTACAACATCGGCTGGGACTGCTGCGGACGCTGGGCGCAGCAGCGCTCGCGCTTCGCCCTGTACTACGAGGACGAGGCGGGGCACACCGCCGCTTACAGCTTCTGGGATCTGCAATGCGAGGCGAATCGGTTGTCCAACGTCCTCGGAGCGCTCGGCGTGCAGCGCGGCGATCGCGTCGCCATCGTCCTGCCGCAGCGGCCGGAAACCGCGATCGCCTATGTCGCCTGCTTTCAAATGGGTGCGATCGCGGTTCCCTTGTCGCATCTGTTCGGGGCCGAGGCACTGCACTACCGGTTGGAGGACTGCGCGGCTCACGCCGCCATCGTCGACGCCGTAACCCTGCCTGCATTGTGGGGCGTGCGCGACAGGCTGCCCGGTCTCCGGCACGTCATCGGTGTCGCCGGTGCGCGCGAGAGCGGCGTCCTCGAATGGGAAAGTCTGCGCGAGCACGCCTCGTCGCGCTACCGCTGCGTCGATTCCGCCGCCGATGAACCGGCGTTGATCATCTACACCAGCGGCACGACGGGCAACGCCAAGGGCGCACTGCTGGCGCAGCGCTCGCTGCTCGGCAACTTGCCCGGCTTCGTCTGCTCGCACGACTTCTTTCCGCAGCCGGGCGACATGTTCTGGTCGCCCGCCGATTGGGCATGGACGGGCGGCTTGTTCGACGCGCTGCTGCCGACCTGGCACTTCGGCATGCCGATACTCGCCTACCGCGGGCGCTTCGACCCCGAGCACGCATTTCATCTGATCGAGAAGTACGGCGTGCGCAACGCCTTCCTGTTTCCCACCGCGCTCAAGCTGATGATGAAAGCGGCACCTCATCCGGCGGCGCGCTACGACCTCGACCTGCGCAGCGTGATGAGCGGCGGCGAGGCGTTGGGCGAAGCGGTGTTCCACTGGGCGCGCGAGCAATTGGGCGTGACGGTCAACGAGATCTTCGGCCAGACCGAAATGAACTACGTCGTCGGCGGTTGCGCGGCGGTCTATCCGCCCAAGCCGGGGTCGATGGGCCGGCCTTATCCGGGCCACCGGGTGGCGCTGATCGACAGCGCCGGCAACCTGCTGCCGGAGGGCGAGGTCGGCGAGATCGCGGTATGCCGCGGAAGCAGCGGCGAGTCCGATCCGGTATTCATGCTCGGGTACTGGAACAACCCAGGCGCCACTTCGGACAAGTACATCGGAATCGCCGGAGAGGATTGGGGCCGTACCGGCGATCTGGCGCGCAGCGATGCCGATGGCTATTTGTGGTACCAGGGGCGCACCGACGATGTGTTCAAGAGCGCCGGCTACCGCATCGGCCCGGCGGAGATCGAGAACTGTCTGGTCAAGCATGGCGCCGTCGCCAACGCCGCCGTCATCGGCGTGGCGGACGCGGCGCGTGGGACCATCGTCAAGGCGTTCATCGTGCTGCAGCCGGACGCGGCGCCCGGCACCGAACTCGAGGCGGGCCTGCGGGAACATGTGCGCAAGCATCTCGCGCCCTACGAGTATCCGAAGATATTCGAGTTCATCGGTCAGCTTCCGATGACCACCACTGGCAAGGTACAACGCCGGGTGCTGCGCCTACTCGAGGAGCAGCGATGCAAGTCCGGTGCTCCGGAGTAGCCATGCGCAGCGCGTAGTATCATAGGCGCGGCCTCCCGGCCGCGAATCAGCGCCCCGCCTGGCGAAAGTAGCCCTCGTGGCCGGGAGGCCGCTCCACACGCTCACCGGGAAATCGCGGTGCGCGAGACGTCGGTGGGACCGACGCAACGTGCCATTCTGCATAGGCAGAACACGTATCCGGTTCGCCGACAGAGTAGAATGTGCCCCGACACACGCCATCTCGGTGGTAGAGTCGCGCCTTCATCGAAATGCCCCACTATGGCGCTGTCTGTAAACACCTGCGTTGCCCAGCACATCGGCGATCGCCAAGATCAGCAGGATCGCGTTGCGTTGTATCCGCATACCTCGCGTTCCGGATTGCTTGTCGCCGTGCTCGCGGATGGAATGGGCGGGCATACCGGCGGTGCCATTGCCGCTGAGCAGGTTCTGCACAAGGCGAAGTACGGCTTCGAAGCATTCGCGCCGGCCGTGGAGTCGGCGAGCCAATTGCTGCAGACGATCGTCGAAGAAGCGCATGTCGCCATCAAGCTGACGCGCTTCACCAGCGAGTCCGATCCGCACAGCACGGCGGTAGTCTTGTTGCTTCAGTCCGGCCGCGTCGATTGGGCATATTGCGGAGATTCTCGGGTCTATCACTTTCGTGACCGGACGTTGGTTGCGCGGAGCATGGACCATTCGTTGGTGTCGGAACTGGTGCGGCGCGGGCGCATCCGACCGGAGCAAGCGGCCACCCATCCGCACCGTAACGTCCTGCTCCACTGCCTCGGCGGCCAGCAGCGGCCGCGGATCGATTTCGGCGAGGCGGCGCCGCTGGTCGCGGGAGATACTTTCCTGCTCTGCTCCGATGGCTTGTGGGCCTACTTCGACGACGCGGAACTGGCTGAAGTTCTGGCGCTTCACGCACCGCGCGAGGCCGCGGAAATGCTCATCGGGCATGCACGCGAGCGCGCCACCGGCAGCGGGGACAATATCTCACTGGCTATCGTGAAAGTCAGCGAGCAGGACGGCCTGGAAGGGTAGTTCTCGCTTCGCATCCTAAGCGCATGGACTGCCCCGGGCATCGTGCGTGACCCGGTGTTGCCGCCCCAGCGTCATCGTCTCGACGAGTGGCCCGCGCCGCGCGACGCGCATGTCATCGCATCGCCGCGCCCGATCCACGCCCTGGCGCCGCCGCCACTTCCGCAACTCGCTTGGCGGCTAGGAAACGAGGGGCGATTTCAGTATGATTACGTGCCCGCTGCTAAGGCTGGCGCCCCGCTTGGCGGCGCCCAGAATCACAATTCCGGAGAAGAGCCAATGCCTTTGGTGATAGGTGTGCCCAAAGAATCCGCAACGGGCGAGCGCCGTGTTGCGCTTGTGCCTGATGTGGCGAAAAAGCTCGTAGCGCAAGGCGCCTCGCTGTGCATCCAAAGCGGCGCCGCCCTCGCCAGCAACTTCAAGGACGAGGATTTCGCCGGCGCGGCGATTGTCCCCTCTGCGGCCGAGGTCTATTCGAAATCGAACGTGATCCTCAAGGTGCAGACGCCGACAACCGACGAGGTCGCTGCGATGCAGCCCGGAACCGTTCTGCTCGGTTTTCTGCAGCCCTATCAGGACGCGCAGCGCGTCGGACAGCTCGCGCAGCAAGGCATTACCAGCTTTGCCGTCGAATTGATTCCGCGCATCTCGCGGGCCCAGAGCATGGACGCGCTGTCGTCGCAGGCGGCGGCGTCGGGCTATCTGTGCGTGCTCATTGCGGCGGAGAACTGCCCCAAGTTTTTCCCCATGATGACCTATGCCGCCGGCACGCTGCGTCCGTCGCAGGTGATGGTGATCGGCGCCGGCGTTGCCGGCTTGCAGGCCATCGCCACGGCGAAGCGCCTCGGGGCGATCGTCACCGCGTACGACGTGCGCCCGGAAACCAAGGAACAGATCGAATCGCTGGGTGCCAAGTTCGTCGACACCGGCGTCAGCGCGGCCGGCGCGGGTGGCTACGCACGCGAGCTGACCGAAGAGGAGAAAAAGCTCCAGGCGGAGAAGCTCGGCAAGGCGGTGTCGATGGTGGACGCCTTGATCACCACCGCCGCGGTACCCGGCCGGCGTGCGCCGCTGATCATCAGCGATGCCATGGTCGCCGGCATGAAGCAAGGGGCCGTCGTCGTCGACATGGCGGCCGAGACCGGCGGCAACGTCGCCGGCACCGTCGCCGGGCAGACGGTCAAGGCGCGGGGCGTCACGATCATCGGCCCGACCAACATCCCCAGCCGCATGCCGGTGCATGCTTCGGAGATGTACTCGAAGAACCTGTTCAATTTCATTTCGCCCTTCATCAAGGACGGCGCGCTGAATCTGGACTGGGACGACGAGATCATCGCCGGCGCGTGCCTCACGCACGACGGCCAGGTGCGCCACGAAGGCGTCAAGAAAGCACTCGGACTCTAGGGGAGCAAACAATGGAAGGCTTCGCCGCACTTTACATCTTCATGCTTTCGGCATTCACCGGGTACGAGGTGATCTCGCGCGTGCCGGTGATACTGCATACGCCGCTCATGTCGGGTTCCAACTTCGTGCATGGCGTGGTTCTGGTCGGCGCCATGGTGGCGCTGGGCAATGCCACCACCGTCCTGGAGCAGGCGATCGGATTCATCGCCGTGCTGCTCGGCGCCGCGAACGCGGCCGGCGGCTACGTGGTGACGGAGCGCATGCTCGGCATGTTCAAGCCGGGTGCCAAGAAAGGTGGCGCGCAATGACCGCCGCGACGCTCAAGTTCCTCATCGACGCCAGCTATTTCTTCGTCGCCATCCTTTTCATCCTCGGCCTCAAGAGCATGAGCTCGCCGGTGACGGCGCGGCGCGGCATCATCTGGGCGGGCGTGGGTATGCTCATCGCCACCATCGTGACGTTCGCATGGCCGGGCATGGGCAACTACGCGCTCATGATCATCGCCATCGTCGTCGGCGGCGGCATCGCCTGGTGGTCGGGCAAGGTCGTGAAGATGACCGACATGCCGCAGATGGTGGCGATCTACAACGGCATGGGCGGCGGCGCGGCGGCGGCGATAGCGGCCTCCGAGTTCGCTCGCGGCGAGATGCATGGCATGGTGATCACGGCGCTGGCCACGCTGGGCGCGCTGATCGGCGCCGTTTCGTTCTCCGGCTCATGCATCGCCTTCGCCAAGCTGCAAGGGCTGATGAACAAGGCGCACAGCCTGCCGGCGCAGAACGCGGTGAACATCGTGCTCGGCTTGGTTACGATTCTGGTCGGTATCGGTATCGTCGTCTCCGATCATCCGACACCGCTGCAGCTCATCAGCTTCTTCGTTCTCGCGCTCGTGCTCGGCGTGGTACTGACGATGCCGATCGGCGGCGCCGATATGCCGGTGGTCATTTCTCTGCTCAATGCCTTGACCGGCCTGGCGGTGGGATTCGAGGGCTTCGTCATCGGCAACCCGGCGCTGATCATCGCCGGTATCGTCGTCGGCGCCTCCGGTACTTTGCTCACCCAGCTCATGGCCAAGGCGATGAACCGGCCGATCACCAACATCCTGTTCACTCCCATCACCGGCGCGGTGCAGGAGGGCGGCACCAAGATCGAGGGCACGATGAAGGAAGTCAGCGCCATCGACTGCGCGGCGATGATGCGCTACGCCCAGAAGGTGATGATCATCCCCGGCTACGGGATGGCGGTGGCGCAGGCGCAGCACAAGGTGTGGGAGATGGCTCAGTTGCTCGAGCAGGCCGGCGTCGAAGTCAAGTTCGCGATCCACCCGGTCGCCGGACGGATGCCGGGCCACATGAACGTGCTGCTCGCCGAAGCCGGCGTGCCCTATGACAAGATCTTCGACCTGGAGGAGATCAACGCCGAGTTTCCGCAGGCCGACGTGGCGCTGGTGATCGGCGCCAACGACGTGGTGAACCCGGTCGCGCGCTGGGACAAGTCGAGCCCGATCTACGGTATGCCCATCCTCGACGCGGACAAGGCGCAGAATGTCATCTGCAACAAGCGCGGCAAGGGCGCCGGCTACTCGGGCATCGAGAACGCGCTGTTCTTCGGCGAGAATACGCGCATGCTCTACGGCAGCGCGCAGCAGGCGATCAACGAGGTGTGTCAGCAGATCAAGGCGTTGGAAGGGTAGCGACGGCTCGCGGCGTGGGGGTGGCGTTCGATGATTCGCAGGCTGCAACCGCACCGTAGGAGCGGCCTCCGGGCCGCGAATCCAGCCTTCGCGTGGCGCGGCACTGATTCGCGGCCGGGAGGCCGCTCCTACGACGCCATGCGCGCATGGCAGCCATAACCCGAATGAAGCGCAGCGCAAGCCGGGTTCCACTCGTCGCACCGGGTCACGGCCTGCTACCTACCAGTAATTCTCCACCGTGATGTGCCCCGGATCGCGGCGGCGGTGTTTTTTCATTCCCCGCGCGAGCAACGCGGCGGTCGCATCCGCTACCATCTGCGGGTTGCCGCACAGCATGATCTGGCTCGATGCCGGTCCGAGCATGACGCCGGCACGTTCTTCCAAGCGGCCGTCGCCGATCGCCTGCGGGATGCGGCCGGGCAGGGCGAAGTCGGTCGCCTCTCGGCTGACGAAGGGCACGAAGACGAACTGCCGCGCGTGGCTCGCCGCAAGCACATCTATGGTTTCTCGGTAGACCAGTTCGGCGGCGGTACGCGCCGCATGCACAAGCACGACGCGCTCAAAGCGCTGCCAAGGTGTCTGAGTCTTGAGAATCGAAAGAAACGGGCCGATCCCGGTGCCGGTGGCCATCAGCCAGAGATGGCTGGCCTGCGGCACTTCGCTGAGGATCAGGAACCCGCTCGCCTGTGGCATCACGAGCACGCTGTCATTCGGGTTCAAGCTCGCCAGCCGCGACGATAGCGGCCCCTCGGCGACGATGGTGAAATAGAAATCGAGCGGCTTTTCGTCCGGCGCATTGACCAGCGAGTAGGGACGCCCGACGATTTCGCCTTCGATCTCCAGCCCAAGCTTGGTGAACTGTCCGGCCTGGAACGGCAGGATGTCCGCGTCAACCCGCAGCGAGTGATTCAACGAAGACCAGCTTACGCGCTCGGCGATGCGGCCCTCGATCCATTGCTTTGCCACCTGCCTCTCCTCGGCGGCGTGCTTTCCGTGCAACGGTGCCGCCGCGACGATCTCACTTCTTTCCCAGCCCGCCCAGCAGTGCCGGGACCTGACGCGGCGGCTTGCGTGAGCGCACCGTGACCGGGGTCAACGGGTCAACGGTGCCTGCGGCGGATCGACTTGCGGCTCGTAGGGCTTGCTCCAGTCGAATCCCTGGCTCGGTTTTGCGGCACCGCTCTGGCCGCGCGCCGTGGCGGACGAGCGCGATTCGCCGCGGCGGGTACGCTCGCGCTTGGCGCTTTCGCCGGCCGTGGCGCGGGGGGTCTGGGGCACCGGCCGTCGGCCGCGTTTCCCCTTGGAGTAGGCTTCGAAAAACCCCGGTTCGGGTTCGAACCCCGGAATGATCTCCTGCGCGATCGGGCGCTTCATCAGCGCTTCGATCTCGGCGAGCCGCCCGCGTTCGTCGGCGCACACGAGCGAAATCGCTTCACCGGTCTTGCCCGCGCGACCGGTACGGCCGATGCGATGAACATAGTCCTCGGCACTGTGTGGCAGGTCGAAGTTGATGACGTGGGGAAGGTCGTCGATGTCCAATCCGCGCGCCGCGACGTCGGTTGCCACCAGCACCCGCACTTGGCCGCTCTTGAATGCCTCCAAGGCCTCGGTGCGCTGCTGCTGGCTCTTGTCGCCATGAATGGCTTCAGCGCCTAACCCTTGGCGCGCCAGGTAGTGCGCCAATCGCGCCGTGCCGAACTTGGTTCCGACGAAAACCAGCGCCTGCTTCAAATCGTGCTTGCGTACCAGATGCGCCAGCAGTGCGCGCTTGGCGTCGTGGGCGACAGGGTGCACGAGGTGGGTCACGGTGTCGGTCACCGCATTGCGCGCCGCGACTTCCACCAGCTGCGGCTGGCGCAGCATGGTGTCGGCGAGCTTCTTGATCTCGTTCGAGAACGTGGCGGAGAACAACAGGCTCTGGCGCTGCTTGGGCAGCAGCGCCAGGATGCGTTTGACATCGGGGATGAAACCCATGTCGAGCATGCGATCGGCTTCGTCGAGCACCAGTACCTCGACTTGATTGAGCATGATGGTCTTCTGCTCGACATGGTCGAGCAGTCGTCCGGGCGTGGCCACGACGATCTCGATGCCGCGCCGTAATTCGGCCATTTGCGCCTTGATGTCGACCCCGCCGTAGACGACGGTGCTGCGCAGCGCGAGGTGGGTGCCGTAGGTCTGAACGCTCTCGTGCACCTGCATCGCCAGTTCGCGCGTCGGCGTCAGTATCAGTGCGCGCACCGGATGGCGCGCGGGTGAGGAGCTGGCGTTGGCATGGCGCGCCAAGCGCTGCAACAGCGGCAGCGTGAAGCCCGCGGTCTTGCCGGTGCCGGTCTGGGCGCCGCCAAGCACATCGTGGCCTTCGAGGATAAGCGGGATGGCACTGCTCTGGATCGGGGTCGGTTCGGTGTAGCCGGCGTCGGTTACGGCGCGCAGCAGTTCGGGCATCAGCCCGAGGTCGGAAAAGGTCATCGATCACTCCTGATTCGGCCTGCTGTACCACGAGTGGCACAGTACCGGTTCAGGCAGCGAAGGTTGGTAACTTGGCTTCGAGTTCCGGATTGCCGCCACGCAATCAAGGGCGGCGAGACGGGAATGCCAATGCTAACCGGCGAGGCATCGAAACACATTGTACTCTAGCCGGGCGCCGGGGCAAATCGGGCTAATCCGGCAGCACCGCCGTGGCTTCGATTTCGACCAGCGCCTGGTCCTCGATGAGCCCCTTGACTTCGACGCAGGTCATCGCCGGATAGTGTCGGCCCATCAGTTCCCGGTAGACGAGGCCGATCTCCTGGGCCGCTGCCTTGTAGCAGTCGCGGTCTACGATGTACCAATTCATGCGTACTACGTGCTCGGGTGCGCCTCCCGCTTCGCGCAGGACGGCCAGCACGTTCAGCAATGCCTGCCGCGTCTGGCCGACCAGTTCATCGGAATCGAACCGCCGCGCTTCGTCCCAGCCGATCTGGCCGGCGATGAACACGATGCGCCCGCGCGCAACGATGCCGTTGGAGTAGCCGCGGGGCTGCGCCCAGCTCGCTGGCCGAAGAATGTCCAGGCTGTTACCGGCTTCGAGAGTCAGCATGTCGCGGCGGCTTCCTCACTTGACATCGTGATTTGTTGAACTTTAAAGCTTTATTGCTGCGAAGGGAAGGGCAGCGCGCGGTCCTCGGGAACTCCCTAGACGCCGAGGTAGCGATGCCACAGATCCGGCTGAGCGCCCAGCGCTCGCGAATCTCCGCGCCAAACGCTATGCCCCCGCTCGATGATGTTGTGGCGGTCGGCCAGCGCGATCAGACGCTGTATGTATTTGTCTATCACCAGTATGGTCTGCCCGCCCGCGCGCAGGCTGTCGAGGCAGCGCCAGATGTCCTCGCGGATCAGCGGTGCCAGCCCCTCCGTGGCCTCGTCCAAGATCAGCAGGTGCGGGTTGGTCATCAGCGCACGGCCGATGGCGAGCATCTGCTGCTCGCCGCCGGACAACTCGGTGCCGAGGTGGCGCGTGCGCTCGCGCAGGCGCGGAAACAGCGCGTAGACCTTCGCCAGCGTCCACGGGTCGGCACTGCCGTTGCGCTTGGCGGCGAAGGCGGCCAGATTCTCCTCGACCGTGAGGGTGGGAAAGATCTGCCGTCCTTCCGGCACCAGAGCGATGCCGGCCTGTGCAACCCGATGCGGCGCCAGCCTCTCGATGGCCCGGCCGCGGAATCGGATGCTCCCGCCTCGGCTCGCCACCAATCCCATGATCGCCCGCACCGCGGTCGTCTTTCCCATGCCGTTGCGGCCGAGCAGCGTCGCCACTTCGCCTTCGTCGATGCTGAAGCTGACATCGAACAGCACCTGACTCGCCCCATAGAACGCGCGCAGACTCTCGACTTCCAGCAGTGCGCTCACCCCTGCTCCTGCCGCAGCCGGAAGCGCTGCAGCTTGCCGGTCTCGGTGCGCGGCAGAGCGCCGCGGAACTCGATGACGCGCGGGTACTTGTAGGGGGCGATACGCGCCTTGGTGGACTCTTGCAATTCCCTGGCTAGTTCCGGCGTGGCACTGAACCCGGGCCGCAGCACGACATGGGCTTTGACGATCTGGCCGCGCGCGGCGTCCGCGAGGCCGACGACGCCGCACTCGGCGACTGCCGGATGCGCCAGCAGTGCGTCCTCGACCTCGGGGCCGGCGATGTTGTAGCCGGCGGAAATGATCATCTCGTCGGTGCGCGCTTGGTAGTGGAAATACCCCTCGGCATCGACGAGGTAGGCATCACCGGTGAGGTTCCAGCCGTCGCGGACATAGGCCTGCTGGCGCTCGTCGGCGAGGTAGCGGCAGCCGGTCGGCCCCTTGACCGCCAGGTGGCCGATGGTACCGGTGGGCACGGGTTTGCCCTGAGCATCGACGACTCGCGCCTGGTAGCCGGGTATCGGCTTGCCCGTCGCGCCGGGACGGATTTCGTCGCCGGCGGCGGAAATGAAAATATGTAGCATCTCTGTCGAGCCGATGCCGTCGATGATCCTGATGCCGGTCGCGTCCTCCCACAGCTTGCGCGTCGCCGCCGGCAACACTTCGCCCGCCGATACGCACTTGCGCAGCGACGACAGATCGTACCGGTGCGCAAGCGCGGCCATCATGCGGTACACCGTCGGCGCCGTGAAACAGATCGTGGCCCGGTAGTCCTGGATCGTCCGCAGCAGCGATTCGGGGTCGAGCTTTTCCACCAATACGGCCGAGGCCAGCGCGCGCAGCGGAAACAGCAGTAGCCCGCCGAGACCGAAGGTGAAGCCGAGCGGCGGCGTTCCACAGAAAATGTCTTCCGCATCGGACTGGAGCGTCGAGCGCGGAAAGCAATCGCAGATCGCCATGACATCGCGGTGGGCGTGGACGGTGCCCTTGGGGGTGCCGGTGGTGCCGGAAGTGAAGGCGATCAGGCACGGGTCGTCGAGCGCGGTGTTGACGTTGGCGAAGGCGGCCGGCTTGCCGCGCAGCCGGTACTCCAGATGTTCCGGCGCCTCGCCACCATAATGCACGATATGCCGCAGGGTCGGGCACGACGGCAGCGCCAGCGCAAGCTCGGCGGCCAAAGCCGCGTCGCACAGGGCGTGGCCGATCGCGGCCTTGGTCACGACATCGGTCAGCTCCTTCGCGCGCAGCAGCGGCATCGTGGTGACGGCGATCGCGCCGGCTTTCATGACCGCCAGCCAGCATGCGGCGAGCATCGGGTCGTTGGCGCCGCGCAGCAG
>CAWGHV010000057.1:0-13425 GCA_963822375.1 uncultured beta proteobacterium
GTAGCGGGTGTAGGTCTTGTTGCCGCGCCGGACGGTAGAGGCATCAACGTACATCGTGGCTACGAGTATTTCACGATATACAAGCGACCGTCAAGCCGATAAGTCTTGTATTAGTGGCTACACCATTGCCCGAACAAAACCCCGCAATCCCGCGCCAATACTCGCTCTCCCGCGTTTTGCTTCATCTTGGAGGGGGGAACATCCGGTTGTATCCGACCGCTCGCGCAATCGCTACGGGTTGACCAGCGGCAAGCTGGAGGTGTCGAGCATTTTCGACTGGTACCGCAAGCACTTCTCCCGCGGCTGGAAGGGGATCCACTCAGTCGAGCAGTTCCTCGCCGCTTACGCCGACAAGCTCGCCGACGCGCCCGAGCAGCGGACGGAGATCCGCGAACAGAAGGCCGCTCTGGAGTTCCTCGACTACGATTGGCGCCTGAACGACGTGGGCGCCAGGTAGCAACGCCCCGGCCCGCGGCAGTGGCCTTGCTGTAGCCAATGCTGCAGGGATGGGGGCTGGCAGCTTAGCATCGTGCGGGTCGTTACGCTGCGTGGTCGAGCGCGTCGCCATCCGCCACGCTCACCCGATTGCGGCCCTGCGCCTTCGCGGCATAAAGTGCGCGATCGGCACGCCCGATGAAGTCAGTCGCCGATTCGCCGGCGCGGTAACTCGCCACGCCGATCGAGACGGTGATGTTGCCGATTGCTCGTCGCTGTCGACGCGCTTCACACGACCGGCGGCGATGGCCGCGCGCAGCGTCTCCGCCAGTCCGGCCGCGCCCGCCAGGGGCGTCGCCGGCAGCAGTACCGCGAACTCCTCGCCACCATACCTCGCAGCGGTGTCCTTGCCCTTCACATTGGCTTTCAGAGCGTGGCCGATGCCGCGCAATACCTTGTCGCCGAACAGGTGCCCATAGGTATCGTTGATGCGTTTGAAATAATCGATATCGGCCATCAAGAGGCACGGTCCGGCCACACCCGCTCGGACTTGGCCCAGACCGGCGGTCACCGCCCGGTCGAACCCCTTGCGATTGGCGAGTCCGGTCAGTGCATCGACCAGCGCCTCTTCGCGCGCACGCAGGACCTCCTGCTTGAGCTGTTGCGCTTCGTGCGTACTCTGCTCCAGCCGTGCCTTCAGCGTGCCGATCGCGTCTTGCATCTCATGCGTGTCGCGCAGGACCACCTCCACCGCGGCCAGCGTGCCGGCGCCGCTCAGAGGTTGAGCCAGCGTTCCGCTCCAGCGCTCCAAGGCGCTGCCGAAACGCGATGCCCGGTCGCCGGCCTGAGCCGCCGATTCCGACACCTCGGTCACGATCTGCTGGACGCTGGTGCTGATGCGCCGCGAGGCTTCGGCGTCCAGGTCCGCGATGTGCTTGCGATACAGGGCATAGGTGGTCTCGTCGCTCAAGCGCCCGCCGCCCTGCGTCAGGGCATCCACCTCCGCCTTCAGCGCCGGGTTGATGCCCGCCACGTATTCGTACCAGAGGGCGTAGCTCACGGGGTGCAGAGCGGCATCCTGCCGCGTCATGCGTTGCAACGCGAGTCGCAGGTATTCGGCACTCTGTTCGATGTTTTCGCGGTATCTCATTTGCAACTCCCCTGCCGTTTGCCTTTCGCTGCAAGGTCCACCTCCGCCGCCCCGCCCGCTTTACGCCGCGGTCCCGCCGCCGAGGGCGGCACGATGCAGGCCTGACGCAGCAACTGTTCCATTTTCTCGGGTGGGACCGGCGGGCTGAACAGATAGCCTTGCAGCTTCGGGCATTGCGCACTGCTGCAGGAAGTCGAGTTGTTCTCTGGTTTCGACACCTTCGGCAATGACATCCAGATCGAGGCTGCGCGCCATGGCGATGATCGCGGTGGTGATACCCGCATCGTCGGCATCCTGCGGCAGGCCGCGCACGAAACTCTGATCGATCTTCAGCGTGCCGATCGGGAAGCGCTTGATGTAGGCGAAGCGATGAGTAGCCGGTGCCGAAGTCGTCGATGGAGAAGTGCACCCCGAGTGCGCGCAGTTGAAACAATCCCTTGATACGTTTGGCCTCCGGAGTCCATCAGAACGCTTTCGGTCAGCTCAAGTTCGAGCCGGTCGGCACCGATGCCCGTTGCAACGATGATCGCCTCAACGGTGTCGAGGAAATCCGGTGCGCGAAGCTGGCGCGCCGAGACGTTCACCGCCACCCGCGGCATCGAAACGCCATTCTGTTGCCATTCCCGCACCTGGCTGGCAGGCGGTGTGGAGCACCCATTCGCCGATCGGGACGATCAGGCCGCTTTCCTCCGCAACGGGGATGAAGTGCGCCGGCAATACCAGCCCATGCTGCGGATGCTGCCAGCGGATCAGCGCTTCCATGCCGACGACCGTACCGTCCTGGGCGCGCACCTGCGGCTGGTAGAACAGACGAAATTCGCCTCGTTCGAGGCCCTTGCGAATGTCGTCTTCAAGAACCAAGCGCGCCGTCGTCCGCGTAGTCAGCGTTCGCTTATACAACTGCCAGTTGTTACGCCCTTGCTCCTTGGCGTAATACATCGCGGTATCCGCGTGCTTTAGCAGCGTCGCGGCATCGTCGCCGTCGTCGGGGAAGAGCGCGATGCCGATGCTCGACGTTGACCGCGATCTCCTGTTCGCCGATCAGGGTAGGCCGTTCGAGCAGCGCCTGTATTCGCCGCGCGACCACGCAGGCGGTCTCGGCGGTGTCGACATCGGGTAGAACGACGGTGAACTCGTCACCGCCAAGGCGTGCGAAGTGCAGGCCCGATTCGTCCAGTGCCGGCCGGGCAATGAAAGCACCGGCGCGCAGTCTTTCCTGCAGGCGGTGCGGCGACGGTCTGCAGTAGGCAGTCGCCGGCACTGTGGCCAAGCGTGTCGTTGATGCGCTTGAAGCCGTCCAGATCGAGAAATAGCAGCGCCAGTCCGGTGATTCGTCCGGCGTGCCCGCAGCTAATTCACGGTCAAGGCGTTCGAGAAAGCTCTGACGGTTTGGCAAGCCGGTCAGCGTGTCGAAGTAGGCCAGGCGACGGATCTTCTCCTCGTTGTGCTTCTGCGAGCGTGATGTCGCGTACTACGACTACCACCTTGCTCGGTCCGTTGCGCGCGATGCGCGCCTCGTAGTGGTGTACGCCGTCGGCGCATCGGCAGCTTGTAGATGATGGACTGCACGTCGCCCTTTTCCAGGGCACGCTCGATTCCGTACAAGAGCGTCTGCCCGACATCGGTCGGCAAGACCTCGGCCACATGCGCCCGAGAAAGTCCGCCGGCGGCGCGAAGGGCGTCGTGCCGTAGCCCTCCTTGTAGTCCAGATGGGCTGCCGTCCCGAGCCATGAGGAAAATCATGTCGGGCATGGCACGCACGATGGCGGCCTGCTTTTCCTCCAGTTCGCGCAGGGTGCGCGCGGCCTGGGCGGAGCGCAGCACGTAGCGGGCCCGGTAGCCCAGTATCGGCCAGTTGATCGGCTTCGAGACGAAGTCGTTGGCGCCCGACTCGTAGGCTTGATTGATCGACGCCAGATCGTCCATGCCGGTGACCATGATCACCGGCACCTTCGCGGCGTCCCAACGCGGCGAATGCGCCGGCACACTTCGAAACCGTCCACTCCCGGCATGTCCACGTCGAGCAGGACCAGGTCCGGCGGCGGTTCGACCAGCAGCTCCAGCGCCTGTTCGCCGTCCGCCGCCTCGACCACGTCGAACTCGAACTGCGCCAGCGATTTCCTGCTCCAGCATGCGCATGACATGATCGTCGTCGACGATCAGCACAGTCGGCAGGGTGGACCGCTTAGGCGAGCGCATTTTCCGCTTTCCCTGCAATCCGTGCCTCCAGCGCGGCGGCGACGCGCATGAACTCCGCTTCGGCACCGGCCAGCGAGCGGCGCCGCAGCATCGACGCTGCCGCCGCGGCCGATCGTTTCCAGCTCCTTGCATAGCGCCGCCAGATTCTGCGCGCCGACATTGGCACTGCTCGACTTCAGCCCATGGGCGGCCTTGCGCAGCGCTTCTGCATCGCCCGCGTCGGCGGCGGCTCGCATCTGCGCCAGCCTCGGCGGCGTATCCGCCAGATAGGCACGGATCACCTTGTTCACCAGCACGGAACCGTTGGGCCCCGGCAGATGACGGATCGCATCCAGTGCGCGCCAATCGATCGGATCTTCCGCGGGCGCCTCTGCCGGCGCGGCGGATGCCGGCAAGGTGGGGGGCGCGGCGCCGGCTTGCGCCGCGCCGCTCTTCGGCAGCCAACGCAGGAGGGTGGCGGCAAGCTGCTCGCGGCTGAACGGTTTGGTCAGGTAGTCGTCCATGCCGGCGGCAAGGCAGCGCTCGCGGTCGCCCTCGCATGGCGTTGGCGGTCAGCGCCACGATCGGTCAAGCTGCGCCGCAGCAGGCCCTCGCGCTGGCGGGCGCGAATCTGCGCCGTGGCCTCGAAGCCGTCCATTTCCGGCATCTGGCAATCCATCAGGACCAGATCGAAACGCTCGCGCAACGCCTGCGACGGCCACGCAGGCCGTTGCCGGCGACCTGTACGCCGAGTGCCCGAGCGAGTCGAGCATCGCGGCGGCGACGTGCTGGTTGACCGGGTTGTCCTCGGCCAGCAGCACGCGCGCCGCGCGGCAACGCCGCCGGCGGCGCCCACCGGCGTCGCCGACCGGCGTGCCGCGCACAGGTCGAGCGGCTTCGGCCGACGCGAGCATGGCGTGACGATGGCGTCGAACAGATCGGACTGGCGCACCGGCTTGGTCAGGCTGGTCATCGATCAGCGCGGCGCGCCGCTCGGCGGCGATCGCGTGTGGCGACGCATGACCGACGTGAGCAGCACCAGCGGCAGGCCGGCGCGCGCGTGTCCGCGCTGATCGCCCGGCTGCCAGTTCGAGGCCGTCCATCTCCGGCATGTGCATGTCGAGCAGGGCCAGATCGAAACGGCTGCCGGCGCCGCGGCGCTTCGCGCAGGGCGGTCAGCGCATGCTGCTCCGCTGTCGCACGCGCGTCGGCGCATGCCCCAGCCGTCGAGTCGTGCTGCAAGGATCTCGCGGTTGGTCGCGTTGTCGTCGACGACCAGCACGCGCAGCCCGCGCAGCGTTCCGACGCCGATCACTGCGTGCGCGGCTGGGATGCCTGCCTGCGGAGCGGGATCTGCGAACCAGAAGGTGATGCCGCTGCCCCGGCTCGCTCTCGACGCCGATCTCGCCCGCCCATCAGCTCGACGAGGCGCTTGGCGATCGCCAGCCCCAGGCCGGTGCCGCCGTAGCTGCCGCGTGGTCGAGCCGTCGGCCTGCGCGAAGGCGTCGAAGATGCGTGCTGCGCTTGCGCCGGGATGCCGATGCCGGTGTCGCGCGACCTCGAAGCGCAGAGCGCGCCGTTGCGCGCGGTCTCGCCGATGCAGCGCGACCGCGGATGCACGACCTCGCCGCTGCGGTGAACTTGACGGCGTTGCCGACCAGGTTGATCAGCACCTGCCGCAGCCGGACCGGGTCGCCGCCGCACCGGCAGTCGGCACGCTCGTGGGCGATGTCGCAGCACCAGCTCGAGCCCCTTGGCCTGCGGCCGCGTGGCGCGAACAGCATGCCGCACGTCGCTCGACCAGCGTCGCGCGAGGTCGAAGTCGATGGTCTCCAGCTCGAGCTTGCCGGCCTCGATCTTGGAGAAGTCGAGGATGTCGTTGATGATGCCCAGCAGCGACTCGGCCGGACGCGGTGGACCGTCTCGGCGTAGTCGCGCTGCTCGGCGTCGAGCTCAGCGTCGTGCCGAGCAGCAGCTCGGTCATGCCGATGACGCCGTTCATCGGCGTGCGGATCTCGTGGCTCATGTTGGCGAGGAACTCGCTCTTGGCGCGGCTGGCCGGCTTCGGCGGCAGTCCTTCGCACGCGCGCAGTTGCGCGGTGCGCGATTTCGAGGCTTGGTCTCCAGTTCGTCGCGATGGGCGCGAGGCGCCGGTCGCGCGTCTCGATCTCGCTCCAACATGACGTTGAAACTCTGGCCAGGTCGCCGATTTCGTCGCGCGAATCGATGCGCGCCCGCGCCGAGTAGTCGGCCTCGCGCGACACGCGCGCCATCACGCCGACCAGATTGGCAACCGGCACCGTGATCGAGCGGTTGAGCCGGGATAGCAAGGCATGCGACAGCAACAGCGCCATCAGGATCACCAGCGCGAACACGGCGGCGTGCCACAGCAGGCGCGAATAGAGCTTGCCCAGGTTCGACACGCAGGGCGACCGTCCCTGCCCCCTTGCCATCGACGCTGACCGGCCGCGCGATATCGAGGACGGACGCTGTCAGCTCGTAGCCATGGCTGGGACGCTGGCTGATCGCCTCGGCCTGGTAGCCGGCCGCCCGGTAGCTCGCCAGCCGCGTGCCCTGTTCGTTCCACAGCGCCGCGAACAGCACCTGCTCCTCTTCCGCCAGGGAGCCGAGCAGTTCCGTCGCCGCCTTGGCATCGTCGAATACGAGGGCGGAGGCGCTGTTGCGGCCGATCAGTTGCGCCTTCGCCCGGCTGTTCTCCACCAGTTCGCTGCTGAGGCTCACATAGTCATAGGCGGTGAGCAGGACGATGGCGATGACAAAGGCACTGCCGATGGTCAGCAGATTGATCCGCCGCAGCTTTTCCTCGATGGAACCGGCACAAAGAAGGCAGCTAATCATGCGCGCACCTCGGCATGGGGTGGATCGTCGATCGCTGCCTGCCCCTTTGGGACGAATTCGGCGCGCTGCGCTTCACGGTTTGCCTCCTGAAGCATCCTTCACCAGGCGCGCCAGTTTCAGCAGTTGCGAGCTGAGCTTGAGTCCGGCACGCTGGGCGGCGTCCTGATTGACTTCGAAGCGCAGCTTCTCGCCCTCGGCGAACAGGCCGATGACGCCGCCGCTGGCGGCAAACCCCTCGCCGTCGCCGACCGTCAGTACCGGCGCGTTGCGCACACTGCGCGCCCACTGCGCCATGCTTTCGCGGCCGGCAACGACCAAGATGTGGCAGCCTGACGCGTCCTCGTTGCGCGAAACCATCAGCACTTCGACTTCCTTGCCGCGCACCGGCGGTTTGGAGTCCAGCGCCGCCACCGCCTGAGCGAAGCCGTTGCCTGTTGCCGCCACGCACAGGCGCAGCTTGCCCGCCTTGTTCGACAACTCCTCCGGCCAATCGGTGAACTTGGCGAAGTTGTAGACGAAAGCCGCCTTGACGGCGTTCTCCTCGGCCGGCGCCGGCTGCGTCGGCGCCGCGCTAGCGCCGCCGACGCCGAGGGCAAACGCCACAGCGGCGACCAAGGCCGCCTTTGCCAAGGCAACCACAAAGCGCACACGTTGAGAGAGATTGAACAAGGCGCAACCCGACCTTAGAAGTGGTAGACCGCCTTGATGCGGAAGGTACGGCCGTCCTGCTCGATGCGGTCGCGGCTGGGTACCGCGATGTCCAGGGCGGCGGGATCGGAATAGCGGCGGTCGAACAGATTGAACACCGAGGCCGACACCTCCCAGCCGTCCGCCGGGCGCGGCCGCGACAGGGTCAGATTCACCACGCCATGGCTCGCCACCGCGCCGGCGTCGGTCTTGCGGCTGCTCATCCATTGCCCTTCCGCGCCCAGCCGCAGCGACCGCCACGGCAGCGGGGAGGAGAAGTTGACCTTGACCTGGCTGCGCGGCGAGTTCGTCAGTTGCGTTCCCTGAGCGTCGCGCGTGCGCTGCAGATCGAGGCTGGCGCGCAGCCGTGCGCCGTTCTCCCATTGGTGCTCGGCTTCCAGCTCCACGCCGCGAGCATTGACGGCGCCCACGTTCTGGTATTGCAGCAATCTGCTTTCCGCTTCGACGACCTGCTCGATCAGGTTGTCGAAGCGATACAGGTAAGCGGTCGCCAGCAACCGCGTCTGCTTGGCCAGGTAGTGCTCGACTCCGCCCACCCAGGTCTTGATCTTTTCCGGGCCGCAGCGCGGGATTGGCGATCTGAGAATCGGGGGAAGATGTAGAAGCTCTCATACACGTTGGGTGCGCGAAACGCCGAGCCGTAAAGCAGCTTCCACACCGTCTTCTGCGAAGAACGGTAGATCAGCCCCAGGCGCGGACTGAACTGCGCGTCCTGCCCCGTCACCTTGTCGTAGCGCGCGCCCAGGGAGAGCTTGAGCGACTCGGTCCACTGGAAATCGTCCTGCACGAACACACCGGCGCGCTGGCTCTGACGCCGGTCGTCGAGATAGAGCGTGTACGGGTTGTCGTCGTAAGTCACCTGCTCCTGGCGGTAGTTGCGCTGGTATTCGATGCCGTCACCAGCTTGTGGCGCGGCGTGACGCTCGCCACCAGTTTCGCTTCGCCGCCCCACCAGTTGCCGCGCGCGTGGTCGTGATTGAGCACGCAGGTTCGCCCTCCGCACCGGCGTACAAGCCGGGACCGTGGTATGCGTAGTCGGCCCAGAACACGCGGCCGGAAAGCTGGGTTTCGGCGGACAGATCGTGCGAATAGCCAAGGTTGACGAAAGCCTGCGAGTCGATAAAGGCGTTGGCTGGATCTCCGAAGACGGCTCCATAGCTGCCGGTCGGCGCCCCTTTTCGCGGCGCGTCGCGGCGGCGGTCAGGCTCAGGCCCTGTTGCGACAGTCGGGCGAAGAAGCGGCCGTTGCGATCGTAGTCGGTGCCGGCAGTGCGGCCGAAGTGGGTCTCCGGCGCATCGAACTCGGGAAAGAATAAGTCTTGCCCGGCGCTGTCCATGCCGGAGACCGAAGCGACCAGTTCGGCGCCGTTGTCGAAACGCTTGCCCAGGCTCGCCCGGCCTTCACGGGTATTGAAGCTGGAATAGCGCACACCCAGTTCGACGCCGTCGATTTGCGCCGCCGTGCGGGTGACGATGTTGACGACGCCGAACAGGGCGTTGCCGCCATACACCGAAGAGCCGGGTCCGCGCACGATCTCGATGCGGTCCACCAGATCGAGGTCGAGCATGGCGTCGGTACCGATGTAGGCTTGGTCGTAGATCGCGTCGTTGGTGCGGTAGCCGTCGATCAGCAGCAGCAGGCGCGAGTTGTAGTCCTGGGGACGGGGGCGAAACCGCGCACGCCGACATAATCGTAGCCGCGGTCGTTGTGTATGTAGAAGCCGCGCACGCTGCGCAGCGCCTCGGCCAGCGTGCGCCAGCCGTACTGGCGGATATCGTCCTGCGTGATGACGGTGACGGTGTACGGCGCTTCCGACGTCTTCTGTGCGAACTTGGAGGCGCTGACGATGGGTACGTCCAGCAACTGCTCGAGGGACAGCTCGGTCAGCTCCTGGGCGGCAAGGCCACTTTGTCGCGCGCCCGCCAACATCAAGGCCACCAGGCATGCATTGACGCGCCGCCGGGGCTGGATGGTGCGGCTTGGCGAATGACGGATGGCAGGATTCACGGACACCTCGGCGCAATCATGGCGAGGCACAGAACCCCAGCGGCGCCGGCATCGCCATGTGACGGAACAAGCTTATTAGCGGCGCGCCTCGCGCCGACTTGAGTCGCGGCGCGGCGAAGGCCTTAGGCCGCAATGCGCAGCCGTTCCGGCGCCGCCGCCGGCGGATGCATCCCGAGCCTACAATAGGCGCATAGGGTAACACCGACGTGGGCGGGCGCCGCATCGCCGCGTCGGGCTGAGCCCGGCGCGTCCAACCGTCGCCGCAACCGAATGAGCGGCAAGTTGGCCAGTACCATTGCGAGTTCGTTAGCAGATTCCGATGAGCAGACGGCGAGCGCGCGCCGCGACGCCGCGACCCGCGCGTGCTCCACTTCGCTCAGCGGGCGAGCCGAAAGGTAAAGTCCTGCAATGCGCCCCCTCGGCAGGTCATCTTCAACCTGGTGGTTCGCGTTCTTTGGCTACCATCCACACCAAGGAGCACTCACATGATCGAATAGAAGCCGCATGCGGGCCTTCGCCGCTGCCGTGGCCGTCAGCAGCCTTGTCGGTGCCTGCGTGGTCGCACCGGCCCCGCCCTATCCCGGCGGCGGTGTCGTGATGGTCGCCCCGCCGGCACCCGTGGTGGAAGACTACGGCGTGGCGCCCGGCCCCGGATACATCTGGATTGGCGGATACTGGAACTGGGCCGGCGGCAGCATGTCTGGAACCGGGGCCACTGGGAGCAAAACCGCCCGGGTTACCGCTGGGCGCCCCACCGGTGGCATCAGGAAGGTCGCGGCTGGCGCGCGGAGCCGGGCCGTTGGGAACGTCGCTGACACGCCGGCCTTCGCTTCCCCGGCGGTCCAGCCCGCGGCGCTTTCCAGCCCGTGGGCGGCGGCCTTCAGTTCGTAGCCGGCCTTGTGGTACGGCCGCGCGCCCACAATTCGGCCGCCTTGGAACGGTGCGCCAGGGCGAGTGCGTGGTTGGCTCTGGCAAAGGCATTCGCCAGGGATTGTTTGTCCTTGACCGCACCCTTTTCGACGGAAGCGGCAAGCTTGTCGAGCTCCGCCACGGAGTGGTCGAGTTCCTGTTCGGCCGCCCCGCTGGCGCGGCCCGCTTCGAGGCGCAGATAGCCGGCCGCCTTGCGGATGTCGGTGGCCACGGCCTGGTAGTCCTTCTTGGCATAGGCGGCAACCGCGTCCGTGAAGTGGCGCTGCGGCTCCTCGCTCACCGGGTACCAGGTGGCCACGTCGGTCACCCGCCAGCGACGCTCCATGTCGGCACGCGCGGCCTGGTCGATCGCCTTGTCCAGATCCTGTCCTAGAGAGAGTCGTTCTCCATTACGGATGAACTGTCGAAGGAACCTCGTGGTGGCCCTGGTGATGGTTGAATGAAGAAAGTCCGGAGGCCTTCAGCAGTTCATGCGTTCGTTCGATCTCGGCATCGAACGAGAGCGCTGTTGTGTTTGATTGAAGGCGGATTACTTGCCAACGTTCTTCGGCAACTCGTGCAGATTGATCGAGTCGAATGACACGCTGTCCTCGATCGCCTTGAGCGCGACGTTGGCCTCGTAGTACTTGCCTTCATTGGCCAGTTTGATGGCCTGCTCGAGATGTTTCTTGGACTGCTCGATCGGCATCCAGGCACGCGTATAGTTCACGTCGATCTCGCCGAGCCGCAACTCCTCGCGCGCCTTCACCTGCTCGCCTTTCTTGAAGTGCTCGTTGGCCTTGTCGATGTGCCCCTTCTTCTCCGGCGTCATCACGAAGTTGTCCGCGAGTGTGAGCTGTCCATCGACCGGCACGCGCTTGAGTTCGCTCTTCTCCGTCGTCGTTCCAACCACTTTCCCACCGACGGCCATGGTCGATGTCGTGTCGAATACGGGGGCTTCCTTCTCCGCCTGGCCGATGAACGTCTTGGCGGAATCCATCAGCTTGATCGAGACCTTCGGCTCTCCGTTAAAGATGGCGAGGCGCGCGCCGGCGGACGACTTCATCGCGGAATGGCCGGCCTCTGAGAACTTGATCAACGCCTGCTCTTGCGCATTGGGCTTGGTAGGAGCGCTGCTCGCCGGTTTGGCCGCCTTCTCGGCCACCGGCTCCGTCGCGGAATAGGAAATCATGGGGGCAATCGTCGCCAACGCTATCGCTGGCACAGCAAGTTTCGAGAGTTTCATTTGAGTTCTCCTTGAACGGATAGGCTTCATTCAAGACCGCAACGCGTCGAGCGGATTGGCTTGAGTTCGCTGCGATCTTGAACGGATGTTCCCCCCTCCAAGATGAAGCAAAACGCGGGAGAGCGAGTATTGGCGCGGGATTGCGGGGTTTTGTTCGGACGGTGTAGCCACTAATACAAGACTTATCGGCTTGACGGTCGCTTGTATATCGTGAAATACTCGTAGCCACGATGTACGTTGATGCCTCTACCGTCCGGCGCGGCAACAAGACCTACACCCGCTACCTGCTGCGCGAGTCCTTCCGTCAAGAGGGCAAAGTCAAGCACCGCACCCTCGCCAATCTCTCGCAGTGCTCAGCCGCCGAAATCGAAGCCATCCGCCTGGCGCTCACCCACAAGCATGCTCTTACCGAATTGGGCACGGTCCGGGAGGCGGTGCAGCTTCGCCAGGGCGCCTCGGTGGGCGCGGTGGCGCTGCTGTATGCGCTCGCCCAGAAATTGGCTTGGCTCAGGCGCTGGGTCCGGGACGCGAAGCAAGCCTCGCCTTGTGGCAGGTCATCGCGCGGGTGATCGATCAGGGCTCGCGGCTCTCAGCGGTGCGTCTTGCGCGCCATCACTGCGCGCAGGAGCTATTGGGCTTGGCGCGCTTTGACGAGGATGATCTGTACGCCAATCTGGATTGGCTGTGCGAGCACCAGCCGGGCATCGAGCAGCGTCTATTCGATCAACATCCTCGTGAAGGCAACGCTGGGCTGTTCTTGTACGATGTCACCAGCAGCTACCTGGAAGGCGAGCGCAATGAGCTGGCCGCCTTCGGCTACAACCGCGACGGCAAGCGCGGCAAACGCCAGATCGTGATCGGACTGCTGTGCGATGAGCAGGGTACGCCGCTTTGCATCGAGGTGTTCGAAGGCAACACGCAGGATCCGAAGACCTTCGTGCCGCAGGTGAAGAAGGTGGCGGCGCGCTTCGGCGCTCAGGATGTAACCTTCGTGGGCGATCGCGGCATGATCAAGAGTGCCCAGATCGCGGCCTTGGGTGAGCACGGGGCTCACTACATCACGGCCATCACCAAGCCGCAGATCGAGCGACTGCTCAAACAGGGCACGTTCCAGATCGGCTTGTTTGACGATGCCCTGGTCGAGGTGCAGGAGCATGGCGGCGTGCGCTATGTCTTGCGCCGCAATGGGCAGCGCGCCCAGGAGATGGCCGATACGCGCCAAGACAAGTATCGGGTACTGGCTCAAGCAGTGACGAGCGCAAAATGCGTATCTGGCCGAGCACCCGCGCGCCAAGCCCGAGGTGGCGCTGCGCAAACTGCAAGCGCATGCGCTCAAGCTCGGTGTGAGTTCATGGCTGAGCTTTGGACAAGAACAACGCATCCTCAGCCTCGTTCAGGATAGCGAAGTGCTGGCTGAAGCTTCGCGCCTGGATGGCTGCTACGTCTTGAAGACCGATCTGCCCGCCAGCCGTGCCGCGAAGGAAATCGTGCACCAGCGCTACAAGGATCTCGCCCAGGTCGAATGGGCCTTTCGCTGCGCCAAGACCGCCCACCTGCGAGATGCGTCCGATCTTCGTGCGCCGCGCTACCCGCACCCGCGGCCATGCCCTGGTGGTGATGCTCGCCTACCGCCTGGTTCAGGAGTTGGCCCAGCGTTGGAGCCAACTCGACCTAACGGTCCAAGAGGGCATCGACATGCTGGCGAGCCTGTGCCTCATCGAGGTACGCGTCAACGGTCAAGTACCCTTCAACGAGATTCCCCAACCCAGTGAGGACATTCAGGCTTTACTGGACGCCGCTCGCGTGAGTCTGCCTTCGGCTCTGCCCGGCAAGAAGAACGGTGTGTCCACCAAGGCCAAGCTCCAAAACAGACGAAAACAAAAATAATTTCAAATGATTACGACACCAATACTATCGCCCCAAAAAGGGAACA
>CAWGHV010000058.1:0-3526 GCA_963822375.1 uncultured beta proteobacterium
AACCGGATCGAGGACCTGCGCGCCATACCCTGGGTGTTCAGTTGGGCGCAATGCCGTCTCATGCTGCCCGGATGGTACGGTTTCGGCACCGCGGTCCAGGCCTGGCTCGCGGCGCGCCCGCACGATGGATTGGCGCTATTGCGAGGCATGTACCGCGACTGGCCGTTCTTCCGCACGATGTTGTCGAACATGGACATGGTGCTAGCGAAAAGCGACATCGCCATCGCCTCGCGCTATGCTGAACTGGTAACCGACGCGGCGTTGCGAGCGGCGATCTTCCCGCGCCTGCGCGCCGAATGGCGGGCCAGCATCGACCACCTGCTGGCGATCACCGGGCAGCGCGCGCTGCTCGAATCGAACGCGCTGCTGGCACGCTCGATCCGCCACCGCTTCCCCTACCTCGATCCGCTCAACCACCTTCAGCTCGAGCTGATGAAGCGCTACCGCGCCGGCGACACCGAGGAGCGCACCAAACGCGGCATCCATCTCAGCATCAACGGCATCGCCGCCGGCTTGCGCAACAGCGGTTAGCGCGCAGCGATGCGGCGCCGAGCAAGCCCGTGAAAGAAGTGACAAAAGGCGCCGGGCACGCATTACCGCAAGTCTTGATCGAGTGCAAACTTCTCGCATTGATGCACCATCGTGCAGATGAGCGGCGCTCCTACCGAGCAGTCTCGGCCAAAGCGGCCCTCACTGCCGGCCATTGGCGGCGGCTGACCGGGAGCTTTTCTTCGCTATCCTTTAGCAGAACGAGCCAGTGGGCGTCGGTGTCCTCGGCGGCGGCGCGCTCGAAGCCGGCGATGGCCTCGCGTGCCACCAGGCAACTGCGATGGATGCGCACGAAGCGCTCGCCGAATTCCTGTTCCAGCTGGGTCAGCGATTCCTCCAGCACGAAGTCGCGCCCGCTGGTGCGCGCGGTGACGTATTTCAGCTCTGCCTTGAGGTAGGTGATCGCCGCTACCGGCACCAGCAGGATGCGGCCGCGCTCGTTGCAACTGAGGTGGCGCCGCGCCTGCGGTGCCACCTCGCGCAGCGTGGCGCTCGGCAACGGGCCGCGCGCCTGTGCCTTATTGAGCGCGCCGACCAGGCGCTGCGCACGAACCGGCTTTAGCAGATAGTCGACGGCGTTCAGTTCGAATGCCTGGACTGCATACTGGTCGTAAGCGGTGGTGAATACGACCGCCGGCGGATGGTCGATTTTCAGCAGATGCCGCGCCAGCTCGATGCCGTCCATCACCGGCATGCGGATGTCGACCAGCACCACGTCGGCGCCCGCTTGCGGCAGCATCTCCAGCGCCTGGGCGCCGTGCTCGGCCTCGCCGACGATCTGGTTCGGCATCTGGGTCATGACATCGATGAGCAGCACGCGCAGCCGATTTCGCGCTGGCGCTTCGTCATCGACGATGAATACGCGCAGCGGCGCCGTGCTCGTTTGTGCCTCGGCCTGCGTCACCGCACCCCCCTGCGGCGATAGGGCAGGTGGATGCGCACACGGTAGTGCGCGCCGTGGACGCCGGTCTCCAGCCGCGCTTCGAGGTCGAAGAACAGCATGAGCCGCTCGCGAATGTTCTCCAATGCCATGCGGTTGCCGGAATGATGGCTGTGCTCGGCATGGTAGGGGTTGGTGATCTCGATGAACACTTCGTCCTTGCGCCGCGCGATGTGCACGGAAATGCACGCGGGATCGGGCGAGGGTTCGACGCCGTGATACACGGCGTTTTCGATCAACGGCTGGAGCATCAGCGGCGGCACCCGCACGTCGGGCGGGCAGTCATCGACCGCCCAGTCCACCTGCAAGCGATCGCCCAAGCGCAGGCGCTCCAGTTCTAGGTATTGACGGCACAGATCCAGCTCCTCGCCTAGGGTTGACAGCTCGCGGTTCTCGGCCATGAGCACGCGAAACAAGTCCGCCAGCGATTCCAGCGCCTGTTCGGCCTGGCGCGGTTCGGAGCGCATCACGCCGAGCACCGCATTCAGGCTGTTGAAGAAGAAATGCGGGCGGATACGCGCGGTCAAGGCCAGCAGCCGGGCCTCGGACAAAGCCGGCGAGTAGATGCGGTTGCGCTCATACCAGTAGAGCAGCACCGCGGCGGCGGCGAGGCTGCTCCAGAGCGTGATGCGCAGCGCGGCATCCCAGCGCGCGAGCGCCGGCAGCAACGGGTCCAGCAAGGCGCCGAATGCGAGCGAGATGCCCACCGCCAGCAGGACTATCGTCATCAGCGCGAGGCGCTGCGAGAGCCGCACAAGCCACGGTTGAATGAGGTAGAGCAGGACCAGCGTTGACATCAGCGGAGGCTCCACGAATGCGGCCATTTCGATCAGCTCGACGGGGAGGCGCGAGAAGTCGCCATTGCGCAAGAGCGCAGCGAGGGCAGCGCCGAGGTTCACCACCACCAACACCCGCAGCATCACGCCGAGGTTGCGGAAGTCCGGCAGAACGGTCGGTGCGGGGTTTTGGCTTATACTTCGCACGTCTTGCTGACGCTTTATCTCCGTAGCACTCCGCCGCGTAAAGCAGCCGCGAAACACGCCTGCTCGCCCCATTATGACAGAACCTTCCACCTTCAATGATTCCGGCGGCAAGGCATGGTCCGGGCGCTTCTCGGAGCCGGTTGACGCCCTTGTCAAGCGCTACACGGCCTCGGCGGGTTTCGATTGGCGCCTGGCGCCCCACGATATCCGCGGCTCGCTGGCCCATGCCAAGATGCTGGCGCAACAGGGCATCATCGGCCGCGCCGATCTGGATGCGATCACCCGTGGGCTGGATCAAGTACGCGGCGAGATCGACCGCGGCGAGTTCCGCTGGTCGCTCGACGACGAGGACGTGCACTCGAACATCGAGAAGCGGCTCATCGCCTTGGTCGGCGACGCCGGCAAGCGCCTGCATACCGGCCGCTCGCGCAACGACCAGGTCGCCACCGACGTGCGGCTGTGGCTGCGCGAGGCCATCGACGGCGTCGATACGCTTTTGGGCGCCTTGCAGACCAGCTTGCTCGACCTGGCCGAGCAGCATGCGGCGACGCCGATGCCCGGCTTCACGCATCTGCAAGTGGCGCAGCCGGTGACGTTCGGGCACCACCTCATGGCCTATTTCGAGATGGCGAAGCGCGACCGTCAGCGGCTCGCCGACTGTCGCCGGCGCGTCAACCAGCTTCCGCTCGGGAGCGCGGCGCTCGCCGGCACCTCGTATCCGATCGACCGCGCGATGGTGGCGCGCGAACTGGGCTTCGAGGGTGTTTGCGAAAACTCGCTCGACGCGGTCTCCGATCGCGACTTCGCGATCGAGTTCACCGCCGCATGCGCTGTGCTCATGACCCATCTGTCGCGCCTAGCCGAAGAGATCGTTCTGTGGATGAGTCCGCGCTTCGGCTTCGTCGATCTCGCCGATCGCTTCTGCACCGGCTCGTCGATCATGCCGCAGAAGAAGAACCCGGACGTGCCGGAACTGGTGCGCGGCAAGACCGGCCGTGTGAACGGCCATCTCGTCGCCCTGCTCACTTTGATGAAGGCGCAGCCCCTGGCGTAC
>CAWGHV010000059.1:0-22763 GCA_963822375.1 uncultured beta proteobacterium
CCAGTTCGACGTGATCTTCCTGCGCAACACGCTCATCTATTTCGAGCCGCCGCAGAAGCGCGAGATCGTGGCTCGGCTCATGGCAGCCTTGAAGCCGCGCGGGCATCTGTTCATCGGGCATTCGGAGAGCCTGAACGGTATCGCCGATGGCCTGCGCTTGCAGGTGCCCGCGGTCTATCGCCGTGAGCCTTAGCCGCCACGCCGCCTGGAATGATCGGATGGCGATCGATTTGAGTGCGCTGGCGCACACGAAGGAAACCGTGCTGGCGATCGGCACCTCGACCGGCGGGACGCAAGCCCTCGAATTGCTGCTCAAGCGCATGCCGCGCGTATGCTCGGGAACGGTGGTTGTCCAGCACATGCCGGAGAAGTTCACCGCCTCGTTCGCCCGGCGCCTCAACGACTTGTGCGAGATGGAAGTGCGCGAGGCCAGCGGCAATGACCGGGTGATTCCGGGGCGCGTGCTGATCGCCCCGGGCGGCAGGCACATGCGGCTCAAGCGCAGCGGCGCCCGGTATCATATCGAAGTGGTGGATGGCCCGCTGGTGAGTCGGCATCGGCCGTCGGTCGATGTGCTGTTCCGCTCGGTGGCCAAGGTCGCCGGCCGTAACGCGCTGGGTGTGATCATGACCGGCATGGGCGACGACGGTGCCGATGGCTTGCTTGAGATGAAGCGCGTCGGCGCCCATACCCTGGCGCAGGACGAAGCCTCGTGTGTCGTCTTCGGCATGCCGAAGGAGGCGATCGCGCGCGGCGCCGTGGATGAGGTCGTCCCTCTCTCGGAGTTGGCCGGCCGCATCTTGCGGCGCATCGCGGCACGTTGAAACGCCGCCGGCGCGCCGGCGGTTGTCGGCGGGAGGCCGCTTTCCATCCGCGCTCTGCATCAACCGGATTGAGTCGGCGCGAGCGCCGGAATAGCGCGTTCCGGCACCGCGGGACGGGCTTCGCGTCATGCTAGACTTCGCTTCCGGACTACCCACGTTGCGCTCATGGAAGTTGTGATTCTTGCAGCAGGTCAAGGCAAGCGCATGCACTCCGACCTGCCGAAGGTGCTGCATCCGCTGGCGGGCAAGCCGCTGCTCGGGCATGTGCTGGCGGCGGCGCGCGGAATTGCGCCCGCGTCGAGTCTGCGTCGTGTACGGCCACGGCGGCGAACGGGTGCGCGAGGCCTTCGCCCCCGATCCGGCGCTGGCCTGGGCAATGCAGGAGCCGCAGCTCGGCACCGGCCACGCGGTGCTGCAGGCTCTTCCGCATTTGGCCGAGGAAGGGCCGAGGTTCTTGGTGCTCTACGGCGACGTGCCGCTGATCGCGCCCGCGACGCTGCGCGCGCCTGGTGGCCGCGGCCGGGCCCGCCAGCTCGCGCTGCTCACGGTGGAGCTCGACGATCCGACCGGCTACGGCCGCATCGTGCGCGGGCCGGCCGGGCGCGTCGACGCGCATCGTCGAGGAGAAGGACGCCGAACGCGGCGCGAGCGCGCGATCCGCGAGATCAACACCGGCATCCTGGTGGCGCCGGCGGCCAAGCTCGCGCCTGGCTGGCGGCGGCTCGGCAACGACAACGCGCAGGGCGAGTACTACCTGACCGACATCGTCGCGCATGGCGGTCGCCGACGGGCATGCACGATCGTGACGGCGCAGCCGCGGTCGCGTCTGGGAAACCTTGGGCGTCAACAGCAAGGCGCAGCTCGCCGAACTGGAGCGCATCCTACCAGCGCAACTCGCCGACGGCCTGCTCGAGCAGGGCGTCACGCTCGCCGATCCGGCGCGCATCGACGTGCGCGGCGAGCTGCGCTGCGGCCGCGATGTCGAGCATCGACGTCAACTGCGTGTTCGAGGGCCGGGTCGAGCTCGGCGACGGCGTGCGGATCGGCGCCAATTGCGTGCTGCGCGACGCGAGCATCGGCGCCGGCACCCACGTGCTGCCGTTCTCGCTGCTCGAGGAGGCGACAGTCGGCGCCGGATTCGCGCATCGGCCCCTACGCCCGGCTGCGCCCCGGCACCGTGCTCGGCCGACGACGTGCACATCGGCAACTTCGTCGAGGTCAAGAACAGCCAGATCGCCGCGCACTCCAAGGCCAATCACCTCGCCTACGTCGGCGACGCGACGGTCGGCAGCAAGCGTCAACATCGGCGCCGGCACCATCACCTGCAACTACGACGGCGCCAACAAGCACCGCACCGTGATCGAGGACGACGTCTTCATCGGCTCGGACACGCAACTGGTCGCGCCGGTGACCGTTCGGCCGCGGCGCCACGCTGGGCGCGGGCACGACACTGACCAAGGACGCGCCGGCCGAGCAGCTGACGGTTTCGCGCGCGCCAGGTGTCCATCGACGGCTGGATCGCCCGGCTGAAAGCGCCGCGAGGCGTAAGCAAGTGAGCATGGGCCGCGGTGGCCCAATGAACTGCGCGTGCGCGCGCCGCAGGCGCGCAATGACTACTCACGACCGATCGAGGAACATCATGTGCGGCATCGTCGCGGCGCGTCGCCGACCGCAACATCGTCCCGGTCCTGATCGAAGGCCTGCGCAAGCTCGAATATCGCGGCTACGATTCGGCCGGCATGGCCGTGCTCAACGGCGGCTTGACAGCGCCTGCGCAGCGGTCGGCCGCGTGGCCGAACTGGCGACGCAGGCCGAGGCCGGTCAGGCTCGCGCATCAGTCGGCATCGCCCACACGCGCTGGGCAACCCACGGCGTGCCCTCGCGAGCGCAATGCGCATCCGCACGTCTCGCGGCGGGCTGGCGGTGGTGCATAACGGCATCATCGAGAACTACGAAGAGATCCGCGCGCGACCTCAACGCAGCACGGCTACGTGTTCGACGTCGGACACCGATACCGAGGTCGATCGCCCACCTGATCGAGCATCACCGCTGCAGCTACGCACCGATCTCTTCGACGCGGTGCGCGCGCGCCGCGGCGAGCTGGTCGGCGCCTATGCCATCGCGGTGATGTGCGGAAGCGAGACCGACCGCATCATCGTCGCGCGCCATGGCGCGCCGCTGCTGCTCGGTCTGGGCGACGGAGGGCAACTTCGCCGCCTCGGACGCCTCGGCCCTGCTGCAGGTCACGCGCCGCATGATCTATCTCGAAGACGGCGACGTCGCCGAGATCACGCCGCGACGCGCTACGAGATCGTCGCGCCGCCGACGGCGCAATGCCGGTCGAGCGCCCGGTGCACGAGAGCACGCTCTCCGCCGACGCGGTCGAGCTGGGCGACTACCGGCACTACATGCAGAAGGAAATCTTCGAGCAGCCGCAGGCGCTGGCCAACACGCTGGAGATGATCGGCGGCGCCCACGCCATCACGCCGCAGCTTGTTCGGCGCCGAGGCGCCGGAGATGCTGCGCGACGTGCGCGCAGGTACTGATCCTCGCCTGCGGCACCAGCTACCACGCCGGCACTGGTCGCGCGCTACTGGATCGAGGCGACTGGCGCGGCATACCCTGCACGCGTCGAGATCGCCAGCGAGTACCGCTACCGCACCTCGGTGCCCGACCGCGGACACGCTGGTGGTCGCCATCTCGCAATCGGGCGAAACCGCCGACACGCTGGCCGCGGTGCAGGCACGCCAAGGCACTCGGGCATGCGCCTGCACGCTGTCGATCTGCAACGTCGCCGAGAGCGCGCTGGTGCGCGAGACCAAGCTGCGCTTCCTCACCCGCGCCGGGCCGGAGATCGGCGTCGCCTCGACCAAGGCCTTCACCACGCAGCTCGCGGCGCTGTTCCTGCTTGCGGTGACGCTGGCCAAACATGCGCGGCCGCCTCGATGCTCGAGCGACGAGCACGAGCACCTGCTGCATGCCTGCGCCACCTGCCGATCGCGGTGGCAGCACGTGCTCGACCTCGAACCGCAGATCACGGTCTGGGCCGAGCGCTTCGCCGACAAGCAGCACGCGCTGTTCCTCGGCCGCGGCAAGCACTATCCGATCGCCATGGAAGGCGCGCTCAAGCTCAAGGAAATCTCCTACATCCACGCCGAGGCCTACGCGGCGGGCGAGCTCAAGCACGGTCCGCTGGCGCTGGTGGACCGCGACATGCCGGTGATCGCGGTGGCGCCCAACGACGAGCTGCTGGAAAAGCTCAAGTCCAACCTGCAGGAAGTGCGCGCGCGCGGCGGCGAGCTTTACGTCTTCGCCGACGCCGGCAGCGAGATCGCCGAGAGCGAGGGCGTGCATATCATCCGCATGCCCGAGCACTACGGTTTGCTCTCACCCGTGCTGCATGTCGTCCCGCTACAACTCCTCGCCTACCACGCCGCATTGGTAAAAGGCACCGACGTCGACAAGCCGCGCAATCTGGCGAAATCGGTAACGGTCGAGTAGGGCATCGGCGGTCGCACTGTTGTGCGGAAACTCCCTGCCACCATCCTTTGTCGTGTCGATCATGAAAATCGGCGATTGACCGGCGGATTTTCATGGCGATAAGCTCGCCGCGTGATCGACCGTCGCCGGCTGCTGGAAAAGATCCGCCTCGCGCTGACGCGCAGCCGCGTGGTGATGCTGACCGGGCCGCGTCAGTGCGGCAAGACCACGCTGGCGCGCGAGTCGCGCCGGCAATGTTCTCGAGGCGCGCATTTCTCCGCGCGGCGGCGGCGCTGGGTGCGGCGCTGTCGCTGCCCGAGGCGCGCGCACAGACCTGGTCTTGCCCGCCGGCGAGCGGTGCCGCTGCCGCGCGGATCGCCCAAGCCAAGGCCGCGGCTGCCCGCGACAGCCTGGGCAGCCTGCCGCGGCTGAGGATTCCGGCGCAGGGCATCACCGTCTCCGGCATCTCTTCGGGCGGCGCCATGGCCATGCAGCTTCACGTCGCCCACTCGGCGCGCATCCGCGGAGCCGGCATCTTCGCCGCCCCGGCCTACGCCTGCGCGCTGTCTGACACTGGCATCAACAGCTACTATTTCAACGCCAACCGGGCACAGACCCGCTGCATGGAAAACCGGCCCGATCCGGTGCCGGTACAGGATCTCGTGGCGCGCATCGGCGAGCTCGCCGCCGCGCGGCGTATCGACCCGGTCGCCGAGCTGCGACAGTCGAAGGCGTGGCTGCTCACCAGCCCCAACGATCCGCGCGTCCTCGAGCCCGCCATGAAGGCGGTGGAGGCGGTCTATCGGGCGTTGATCCCGCTGCCGGACAACGTCGTGCTGCGCGACGATATCCCGGTTGGGCACGGCTGGCCGACGCCGGCGGCCGACAGCGACCCCGGCGACAAGGTGGATGAGTGCGCGGCCACGGCGCCGCCCTACTTCAACCCGTGCCGGTTCTCGGCGACGCGTGCGATGCTGGAGTTCGTGCTCGGCCGCGCGGCGCGGGAAAGCGTGGCGCCGGGCAAGCTGATCAAGTTCGACCAGCGGCCGTTTCGCACAGGCGGACTCGTCTCGCGGGGGCTGGGCGAAGCGGGCTACCTGTGCCTTCCCGAGCGCATCGACGGCGACACCCGCATCCATATCGTGTTCCACGGCTGCTGCCAATCGATCGACGAGCTCGGCAATCTGTTTCCGATCGAGAGCGAGTTCGTATCGCTCGCCAACGCGTTCAATCTAGTGGTGTTGTTTCCGCAGGCGGAGGCGACGCTGTTCAACCCGAAAGGGTGTTGGGACTGGTGGGGCTATAGCGAGCCGTTCACCTTCGGCTCGGACGCGTCGTTCGATTATCCGACGCAGTGCGGCGCGCAGATTCGCGCCGTGATGCGCATGGTCGAGCAGATTTCTGGCGAAGAGGTGCCGCTCGCCGGCGTGTGCTGAGCCGTAGGCCGGTAGGAGCGCCGCTCGCGGCGCGAACGCCGATCCTGGTCGCGCCGCGAGCGGCGCTCCCACACCAAAGGTCACGCTCGAGGAAGAATGCTTTGAAGAGAGAGCAAAGAGGCACCACGTTTTTCCCGGGCGTCCACGCGCGCCTATCCGGGATTCCGGCCAAGACTGAACGTGGTTCCCTGTCTCCAGGCTTCCCGCAGTTGATCCAGCCCACTCATGGGCTCGATCAGGAAGCGCTTCGAGAATCGCCGCACCCGATCGCGCTCGGCTTCGAGCGTGATGTACTCGACCGGCGACTTGCCGTCAACACGCGCCAGCAACAGCGCCGGCAGCAGGTGTGCGGCGCGCGCCTCGATCTGCTCCGGCGGCGCCCAGGTGACGCCTTCCAGATAAACCCGCGCGAACGCCGCGAAGCTGTCGAGGTAGGGCTCGCTGAACTGCGGCCGCCACAGGCACTTGAGCAGGAAGTGGTTGAGGCAGAACGCCAGGTCGAACGCCGGATCGCCGTACCAGGCGCACTCGGCGTCAACGAAAACCGGGCCATCCGGCCCGTCGAGGATGTTCTTCGGGCTCACGTCTCCATGCACCAGCGCCTGCTTGGTCCGCGCCGTGACCGCCGCCAGTTCCTGCAGGCGGCTGGCGACGTCGGCGTGGCGCTGCGCCGTGGCGAGCAGGTAGGGTTCGATGCGCAAGGCGTGGAAGATGGCGTCGGTGGCGAAGCGCCGGGCGATGTCGTCGTGGCCGGCCGTGGCGGCGTGGATAGCGGCGAGGCGTTGCGCCGCCGCCCGCGCGGTGGCGGCCTCGACGATGCCATCGCGCAGTTGCCTCTTCCACACCGGGTAGTGCTCCGGCGCGAGAAAGGCCATGGCAAAAGCGCCGCCTTCAGGGTCCGCGGCCAGCGTGGCGGGCACCGCCTCGGGCACGATGTCCGCGGCGGTGCGCAGCCAGGCATATTCGAAGGCGTTGCGCTCCAGCGGCGCCTGCCAGTCCGCCGCGACCTTGAGCTTGGGCAATGCGCGCTTGATGCAGATCGATTGGCCGGCGAGGTCGGCGCGGTAGATCTCCGACGATACGCCGCCGCCGAGCGCTTCGAGGTGGGGGCGCGCGCCGGCCTCAATCAGGCCCATGCGCGCGAGTGCGGCGTTGATGGGGTCGTGGTTGTCTGTCGAGATCATGGATCGGGTTCGACCTGCCGAATGGTTCGCGGCGGTCGTGCATCGACAATTTGTTCGCCAGCTTACCAAACCGGCCGTCGCTGGCGCCCATCCCGATCGCTTGTCCGTCATCGCCGCGCGGGCGGCGCCAGCGGCGCCTGTGCGTTGACGCTGGGGTAAACGTCGGCTAAGGTCGGACGACCATAAGGCCATTGTGGCCACCGGGGGTGTCGCATGACCGATCTCAGCGTAAGCAGCAAACTGACCGCGTACAAACCGAAGAACAAGGTCCGTTTCGTCACCGCGGCGTCGCTGTTCGACGGCCACGACGCGTCGATCAACATCATGCGCCGCATCCTCCAAGCCTCGGGCGTCGAGGTGATCCACCTCGGCCACAATCGCTCGGTCGAGGAAATCGCCACCGCGGCGCTCCAGGAGGATGCCCAAGGCATCGCCATCTCCTCCTACCAGGGCGGGCACGTCGAGTTCTTCAAATACCTGGTCGACCTGCTGCGTGAGCGTGGCGGGGCGAACATCAAGGTCTTCGGCGGCGGCGGCGGCGTCATCGTTCCGGCCGAGATTCGCGAGCTTCACGACTACGGCGTGGCCCGCATCTACTCGGTCGAGGACGGCCAGAAGATGGGGCTGCAGGGCATGATCAACGACATGGTGGCGAGGTGCGACGATGATCTCGCCCAAGCCGCCGCGCAGGAGCCGCACGCCGTCATCGCCGCGCTGCAAAGCGGGGACCGGCGCAGTCTTGCGCGCGTCATCACCGCGTTGGAGAACGGGGCGTACCCGGAGAAGCTGCGGCGCGAGCTGGTCGAGCGCGGCGCCAAGGCCAAGGCGCCGACGCTGGGCATCACCGGCACCGGCGGTTCGGGCAAGAGTTCGCTGACCGACGAGTTGATCCGCCGCTTCCGCCTCGATCAGGAGGACCGGCTCAAGATCGCCGTGATCGCGGTCGATCCCTCGCGGCGCAAGTCAGGCGGCGCGCTGCTCGGCGACCGCATCCGCATGAACGCGATCGCGCACCCCAACATCTACATGCGCTCGCTGGCGACGCGCAATTTGGGCAACAGCGCCGGCTCGGAGATCTCCCCGGCGTTGCCCGAGACCATCGCCGCGTGCAAGCTCGCCGGCTTCGACCTGGTCGTGGTGGAGACCTCGGGCATCGGCCAGGGCGACGCGGCGATCGTCGGGCACGTCGATGTCGCGGTCTACGTCATGACGCCCGAGTTCGGCGCGGCGAGCCAGCTCGAGAAGATCGACATGCTCGACTTCGCCGACTTCGTCGCCATCAACAAGTTCGACCGCAAGGGCGCCGACGACGCGCTGCGCGACGTGCGCAAGCAGGTCCAGCGCAACCGCGAAGCATTCAAGCATGTGCCCGACGAGATGCCGGTGTTCGGCACCATCGCGGCGCGCTTCAACGACGACGGCGTGACCGCGCTGTATCAGGCGATCCTGCCCAGGCTGTCGGCGAAGGGTCTCGAGGCCGCGCCGGGCACGCTGCCGCGGGTCGCGGTCAAGCAGTCTTCGCGCAGGAATCTGATCGTACCGCCCACGCGTACCCGCTATCTGGCCGAGATCGCCGAGACCGTGCGCGAGTACCACCAGCACGCCAAGCAACAGTGCCGCATCGCGCGCGAGCGCCAGAGCCTGGTGACGGCGAAAGCGCTGTTCGCCGGCCGCGCCAAGGACGCGGCGCAGTTCGACGAGCTGATCGCCTGGAAGGACGGCCAGCTCGACGCGCGTTCGAAGAAGCTGCTCGACCTGTGGCCGAAGACCGTGGACACCTACGCCGCCGACGATTACGTGGTGAAGATCCGCGACCGGGAGATCCGCTCCGAACTCAACGCCACCTCGCTCTCGGGCACCAAGATCAAGAAGGTCGCGTTGCCCAAGTACGAGGATGACGGCGAGGTGCTCAAGTTCCTGATGCAGGAGAACGTGCCGGGTTCGTTCCCGTTCACCGCCGGCGTGTTTGCCTTCAAGCGCGAGAACGAGGACCCGACCCGCATGTTCGCCGGCGAGGGTGATGCGTTCCGTACCAACCGGCGCTTCAAGAAGTTGTCCGAGGGCATGCCGGCGATACGCCTGTCCACCGCCTTCGACTCGGTGACGCTGTACGGCTGCGATCCCGACGAGCGGCCCGACATCTATGGCAAGGTCGGCAACTCGGGCGTGTCGATCGCCACCCTCGACGACCTGGAAGTGCTCTACGGCGGCTTCGACCTGTGCGCGCCGAGCACCTCGGTATCGATGACGATCAACGGTCCGGCGCCGATCATCCTGGCGATGTACTTCAATACCGCCATCGACCAGCAGGTGGACAAGTTCCGCCTGGACAACGGCCGCGAGCCGACGGAAGACGAGCTCGAGAAGATCCACGAATGGGTGCCCGCGACGGTGCGCGGCACGGTGCAGGCAGACATCCTCAAGGAGGACCAGGGCCAGAACACCTGCATCTTCTCGACCGAATTCGCACTCAAGATGATGGGTGACATCCAGGAGTATTTCGTCCATCACGAGGTGCGCAACTTCTACTCGGTGTCGATCTCCGGCTACCACATCGCCGAGGCCGGCGCCAACCCGATCTCGCAGCTCGCATTCACGCTCGCCAACGGCTTCACCTACGTCGAGGCGTATCTGGCGCGCGGCATGCAGATCGACGACTTCGCGCCCAACCTGTCGTTCTTCTTCAGCAACGGCATGGAGCCCGAGTACTCGGTGATGGGGCGCGTGGCGCGGCGCATCTGGGCTGTGGCGATGAGGAACAAGTACGGCGCCAACGAGCGCTCGCAGAAACTCAAGTATCACATCCAGACTTCGGGGCGTAGCCTGCACGCGCAGGAGATGGCGTTCAACGATATTCGCACGACATTACAGGCGCTGATCGCGATCTACGACAACTGCAACTCGCTGCACACCAATGCCTACGACGAGGCAATCACCACGCCGACCGAGGAAAGCGTACGGCGCGCGATGGCGATCCAGCTCATCATCAACCGCGAATGGGGCGTCGCCAAGAACGAGAACCCGAATCAGGGCAGCTTCATCATCGAGGAACTGACCGACCTGGTGGAGGAAGCGGTGCTGAAGGAGTTCGAAGCCATCAGCTCGCGCGGCGGCGTGCTCGGCGCGATGGAGACCGGCTACCAGCGCGGCAAGATCCAGGACGAGTCGCTGCTCTACGAGATGAAGAAGCACGACGGCTCCTATCCCATCATCGGCGTAAATGCGTTTCGCAATCCCCATGGCGATGCCGTAAGCGATGCGATCGAGCTGGCGCGCTCGACCGAACAGGAAAAGCGCTCCCAGATCGAGCGCTTGCGCGCGTTTCAGACGCGCAACGCGAAGCAGGCCCCGGTGTGGCTGGCAAAACTGAAGCAGGCGGTAATCGAGGATCGCAACGTCTTCGCCGTGCTGATCGATGCGGTGCGCCACTGCTCGCTCGGGCAGATCACCACGGCGCTGTACGAGGTGGGCGGGCAGTACCGGCGGAATATGTAGCCCTGACTGCGGTAGGAGCGGCCTCCTGGCCGCGAACGAGCTCTGCCCAGTGCCGACGCCGATTCGCGGCGAGGACGCCGCTCCCACGACAGCGCCCGCCCATCGCCGCCCGAAATGCGACAGAATTGCGCCAGCGCAGTTCTTCCCCCGTATCATTTCCTATAGAATCCAGTCAAGCTGCACATAAAGCGGCGGTCGCGACGCCCTCATGGGTCGATAGAACGCCCAACACAAGACACCGAGGAGTGGAGGAGACACCGGTCATGGCCGACCGCAGCGACACTCAGGGCCTGGACACCTTCCCGCGCCTGCTCCAGCACCATGCGCGGGTGCGCGGCACCCGGCCCGCGATGCGCGAGAAGGAACTACGGCATCTGGCAGACCTATGACCTGGAGCCAGGTGGCGGACGAAGTCGCGCGCGATCGCCTGCGGGCTGGCCGAACTCGGCTTCAAGCGCGGCGACAATCTCGCCATCATCGGCGACAACCGGCCGCGCCTGTACTGGTCGATGTGCGCCGCGCAGTGCCTGGGCGGCGTGCCGGTGCCGCTGTACCAGGACGCAGTGGCGCAGGAGATGGAGTACGTGCTGCAGAACGCCGAGATGCGCTTCGCCATCGTCGAGGACCAGGAGCAGGTCGACAAGCTGCTGGAGATCAAGGATCGCTGTCCGCAGCTCGAGCACATCCTCTACGACGATCCGCGCGGCCTGCGCCATTACACGGAGACCTTCCTCCAGAGCCTGGACGAAATCCAGGCCATGGGGCGAATCCACAATCGCAACCACCCAGAGTTCCTCGACGCGGAGATCGCCCGCGGCACGGCCGAGGATACGGCGATCATGCTCTACACCTCGGGCACCACCGGCAAGCCCAAGGGCGTTTGCCAGACCCATGCTGCATTCATCGGCGCGGCGCAAGGCGGCGTCGCCTTCGACCAGCTCGGCGCGGACGAGGACATCCTCTCCTACCTGCCGATGGCCTGGGTGGGCGATCACCTGTTCTCCTACGCGCAGGCGATGGTGGCCGGCTTCACCATCAACTGCCCGGAATCGGGCGATACGGTGATGACCGACCTGCGCGAGATCGGGCCGACCTATTATTTCGCGCCGCCGCGGGTGTTCGAGAACCTGCTGACGCAGGTGATGATCCGCATGGAGGACGCGAGTGCGATCAAGCGCGGCATGTTCCATTACTTCATGGAGGTGGCGCGCCGCTGCGGCGCCGAGATACTCGACGGCAAGCCCGGCGTGGCGCCCGCGGATCGGCTGCTCTATGCGCTCGGCGATCTATGCGTGTATGGCCCGCTGCGCAACGTGCTCGGCATGAGCCGCATCCGCGTCGCCTATACGGCGGGCGCGGCGATCGGCCCGGACCTGTTCCGCTTCTACCGCTCCATCGGCATCAACCTGAAGCAGCTCTACGGCTCGACCGAAACCTGCGCCGTACGTGTGCCTGCAGCCCGACGGCGAGATCAAGTTCGACACCGTCGGCAAGCCGGCGCCGGGCGTGGAAGTCAAGATCGCCGACAACGGCGAGGTCCTGGTGCGCGGGCCGATGCTGCTCAAGGAATACTACAAGCGCCCCGATGCCACCGCCGAGTCGATCGACGCCGACGGCTACTTCCATGACCGGCGACGCCGGCTTCTTCGACGCCGATGGCCACCTCAAGATCATCGATCGCGCCAAGGACGTCGGCAAGCTCGCCAATGGCGCGATGTTCGCGCCCAACTACATCGAGAACAAGCTCAAGTTCTTCCCGCACATCAAGGAGGCGGTCGCCTTCGGCGATCGAGCGCGACATGGTCTGCGCCTTCATCAACATCGACATGGGCGCGGTCGGCAACTGGGCGGAGCGGCGCGGCCTGGCCTACTCCGGCTACACCGATCTGGCGCAGAAAGCCGGAGGTCTATGCGCTGATCCGCGAGTGCGTCGAGAAGGTCAATGCCGAACTGGTGGACGATGCGCTGCTCGCCGATTCCCAGGTGCATCGCTTCCTCATTCTGCACAAGGAGCTCGACCCTGACGACGACGAGCTGACGCGCACGCGCAAGGTGCGCCGCGGCTTCGTCGCCGAGAAGTACGCCGTGCTGATCGACGCGCTGTACTCGGGCAAGACCTCGCAGTACATGGAGACGCAGGTCAAGTTCGAGGACGGGCGCAGCGGCAAGGTGTCGGCCGACCTGCACATCGTGGACGTCAAGACGCTTGCCGTGCCGGCGGCGCGCAAGGCCGCCTGATGGACGCGATGGCCACCGCGACGACCACCGGGGCGCGCCAGGCCGATGGGGCTGGCCGGAAGTTCGGCGATGTCATCCTCGATCTCAAGAACATTTCGCTCTCGTTCGGCGGCGTCAAGGCGCTGAGCGACGTCTCATTCGACGTTCGAGAGCACGAGATCCGCGCCATCATCGGCCCCAACGGCGCGGGCAAGAGCTCGATGCTCAACGTCATCAACGGCGTCTACCACCCGCAGCAAGGGCAGATCGTTTTCCACGGCCAGCGGCGCAAGGAGATGAACACCCACCTCGCCGCGCGCCAGGGCATCGCGCGCACGTTTCAGAACATCGCCCTGTTCAAGGGGATGAGCGTGCTCGACAACCTGATGACCGGGCGCAACCTCAAGATCAAGGCCAACATCGTGCTGCAGGCGATCTACTGGGGCAGGGCGCAGCGCGAGGAACTGGAGCAGCGTGCCAAGGTGGAGGAGATCATCGACTTCCTCGAGATCCAGCACATTCGCAAGACGCCCGTGGGGCGCCTGCCCTACGGTCTGCAAAAGCGCGTCGAACTGGGCCGTGCGCTGGCCATGGAGCCCTCCCTGCTGCTCCTCGACGAGCCGATGGCGGGGATGAACGTGGAAGAAAAGCAGGACATGTGCCGCTTCGTCCTGGATGTGAACGACCAGTTCGGCACCACCATCATCCTCATCGAGCACGATATGGGCGTGGTCATGGACATCTCCGATCGCGTCGTCGTGCTGGACTACGGCAGGCGCATCGCCGACGGCACGCCGGACGAGGTGCGCAACAACGAGGAAGTGATCGCCGCCTACCTCGGCGTCGCGCACTGAAGGGGCGAAGATGCAGTTCTTTTTCGAAGTGCTCATCGGCGGTCTTCTCAGCGGGGTCATGTACTCGCTGGTTGCGCTCGGCTTCGTGCTTATCTATAAGGCATCCGGGGTTTTCAATTTCGCGCAAGGGGCGATGGTCTTCTTCGCCGCGCTGAGTTTCGTTGGCTTCCGCGAGATACTTCCCGGTCCTCTCGGTCTGGATCCCGACTCGCAGACAGTTTTCTGGTTATCGATGACGCTGGCGCTGGCGGCCATGGTCCTGTTGGGCGTCGTCACCGAACGGGTGGTGTTGCGGCCGCTGATCAACCAGCCGCAGATCACCTTGTTCATGGCCACCATCGGCTTGACCTTCTTCATCGAGGGCCTGTCGCAGGGAATCTGGGGCGCCAATGTGCGCGGCCTCGAACTTTGGATTCAGGACCGGCCGATCGAATGGCTGATGGACAAGACGGGGATCGGTGTGTCGCAGTTCGACTTGTTCGCGGCGGCGCTGGCGACGATCCTGGTGACGGTGCTCGCGCTGTTCTTCCAATACACCCGCGTCGGCCGGGCCTTGCGCGCGGTGGCCGACGATCATCAGGCGGCGCTGGCTATCGGTATCCCGCTGCAGAATATCTGGCGCGTGGTGTGGACCGTGGCGGGCGGCGTCGCGCTGGTGGCGGGGTTGATCTGGGGCGCGCGCAACGGCGTCCAGTTCGCCCTCGTATTCACCGCCCTCAAGGCGCTGCCGGTGTTGATCATCGGCGGTTTCACTTCGATTCCCGGCGCCATCGTCGGCGGCCTGATCATCGGCGCCTCGGAGAAACTGGGCGAGGTTCTACCTCGGCCCGTTCGTCGGCGGCGGCATCGAATCCTGGTTCCCTTACGTGATGGCGCTGGCCTTCTTGCTAGTGCGCCCGGAAGGGTTGTTCGGCGAGAAGCATATTGATCGCGTCTAGGCTCCACGCCGTAGGTTGGCGAGAGCGGAGCGAACCCCAACCTACATGATGTACGTAGTGACCACTCATGCTCTATAGAGAAGCCGGCCAGTTCAAGGCCACCTACCAGGAAGATCAGCGGATTTTTCCGATCCGCCAGGATCGGATCGCGATCGCCGTCATCCTCGCCATCTTCTTCCTGGCGGTCCCTTACTACGCCAACGAATATTGGTTGCAGGCGATCCTGATTCCGACGCTGATCTTTTCGCTCGCCGCGATCGGCCTCAACATATTGACCGGCTATGCCGGGCAGCTTTCGCTGGGTTCGGCGGCCTTCATGGCGGTCGGCGCGTTCGCCGCCTACAACTTCGTGCTGCGCGTCGATGGCATGCCCATCGTCGGCGCCTTCCTGCTCGGCGGTCTGTGCGCGGCCGCGGTGGGCATCGTGTTCGGCCTGCCCAGCCTGCGCATCAAGGGCTTCTATCTCGCGGTGGCGACGCTGGCGGCGCAGTTCTTCATCATCTGGGCGCTGACCAAATTCCCCTGGTTCTCCAACAACAGCACGTCCGGCGTCATCTCGGCGCAGAGGGTGGAGATTTTCGGCTACGAATTCGTCACGCCGCAGAGCAAGTACCTGCTGACCCTGGCGGTCGTATGCGTGCTCGCGCTCGCCGCGAAGAACATGGTGCGCAGCTCGGTCGGGCCGCGCCTGGATGGCGGTGCGCGACATGGACGTGGCGGCGGAGGTGATCGGCATCCGCCTCATGCATGCCAAGCTCATGGCCTTCGCCGTCAGTTCGTTCTATTGCGGCGTCGCCGGCGCGCTCTACGCCTACACCTATCTCGGGACGGTCGAGCCGGATGGTTTCAACCTCGATCTGTCCTTCCGCATCCTGTTCATGATCATCATCGGCGGCGTCGGCAGCATCCTCGGCTCGTTCCTCGGGGCGGCGTTCATCGTGCTCCTGCCGATCTTCCTCGAAACTTTTGCTGCCGGACCTGCTGGGCGACTCCGTGCCGGCAAGCCTGGCTTCGAATCTGCAGCTGATCGATCTTCGGTGGCCTGATCATCTTCTTCCTGATCGTCGAACCGCATGGGCTTGCGCGCCTGTGGCAGATCGGCAAGGAGAAGCTGCGGCTTTGGCCGTTCCCGCACTGACAAGCATGACAACAGCGGTGGCGGAAGTTGTTCTTTCGATGGCAAAGACGGTTTTTCTGTGAGGAGGGAAGCAATGAAATCAACCAAGCTCGCAATGCTGGGCCTGGCTCTGGCGGGGGCGCTGTCCGCGCCCGCCGCGCTTGCCCAGGCCAACGAGCAGTTCATCGGACTGCCGAGCTACCGTGTCGGACCCTATGCCGCCGGCGGTTCGGGATTATTCGGCGGCTGGATCGACTATATGTCGCTGGTCAATGAGCGCGACGGCGGCATCAACGGCGTCAAGCTCACCTGGGAGGAATGCGAAACCGAGTACAACAACGCCCGCGGCGTCGAGTGCTACGAGCGGCTGAAGACGCAAGGGCCCAACCGGCAACACGGTGTTCCAGCCCTTGTCCACCGGCATCACCTACTCGCGTCATCGACAAGGCCACCGCCGACAAGATTCCGATCATCTCGCTGGGGTACGGCCGCACCGATGCCTCCGACGGCCGCGTGTTTCCCTATGTGTTCCCGCTGCTCACCAACTACTGGAGCCAGAACACCGCCAAGATCAAGTTCATCGGCATGAAGGAAGGCGGGATGGACAAGCTCAAGGGCAAGAAGATCGTTAACTCTATCACGACTCGGCCTACGGCAAGGAGACCATCCCGGTGCTCGACGCCCAGGCGAAGAAGTACGGCTTCGAGGTCACGCATATCGCGGTCGCCGCACCCCGGCAACGAGCAGCAGTCGCAGTGGCTGCAGAGTGCGCCAGATCAAGCCGGACTGGGTCATCCTGCGCGGCTGGGGCGTGATGAACCCGACCGCGCTGAAGGCCGCCGCCAAGGTCGGCTTCCCGCGCGACAAGATGGTCGGCGTGTGGTGGAGCGGCGCGGAGGAGGACACCGTGCCGGCCGGCGACGCCGCCAAGGGCTACATCGCAGCGGGATTCAACGTGGCCGGTGCCGATTATCCGGTGATCAAGGACATCCAGAAAAACGTGTATGCCAAGGACAAGGGCAACATGGAAGACAAGTCGCGCGTCGGCAGCGTCTACTACAACCGCGGCGTCGTACACGGCATCATCACCGTCGAAGCCATTCGCAAGGCGCAGGAGAAGTTCGGCAAAGGCAAGCCGATCACCGGCGAGCAGATGCGCTGGGGTATCGAGAATCTCAACATCGACGAGAAGCGGTTGACGGCGCTCGGCGCCGCCGGCTTCATGCCGCCGCTCAAGCTCAGCTGTGCCGATCACGAGGGATCGCGGCCTGGTGAAGTTCCAGCAATGGGACGGCAAGACAGTGGAAGGTCATCACCGACTGGGTCGCGTCCGACCAGAGCATCGTGCGGCCGATGATCGAGGAATCAGCGGCGAAATACGCCGCGGAGAAAGGCATCACGCCGCGCGATTGCGGGAAGGAGAGCTGACAGCAGGCGGCTGCCGGGGCGTGTAGGAGCGGCCTTCTGGCCACGAACACGGCTTTTCAGTTTCAACGCGCTGATTCGCGGCGAGGATGCCGCTCCTACAACACCGGCCACCGCTAAACGCTGAGCGCTCACCCATGGACCGAGCCCCTGCCAGCCCCGACCACACCTACCTCAATGTCAACAACATCGAGGTCATCTACGATCACGTCATCCTCGTGCTCAAGGGCGTGTCGCTTGCAGGTCGAGCAGGGCAAGATCGTGGCGCTGCTGGGCGCCAACGGCGCCGGCAAGACCACCACGCTCAAGGCCATCTCCAACCTGCTGCGTGCCGAGCGCGGCGACGTCACCAAGGGAAGCATCGAGTTCAAGGGCAAGCGCTATTCACCGGCGCACTCCTTCGGAGCTGGTGAAGATGGGCGTGATCCAGGTGATGGAGGGCCGCCACTGCTTCCAGCACCTGACGGTGGAGGACAATCTGCTCACCGGCGCCTACACGCGCGGCGTCTCCGGTGCCCAGATCAAGCAGGACCTGGAGAAGGTCTACAGCTACTTTCCGCGGCTGAAGCAGCGCCGCACCTCGCTGTCCGGCTACACCTCGGGCGGCGAGCAGCAGATGACCGCGCTCGGCCGCGCGCTCATGGCGCGGCCGCAAATGATTCTGCTGGACGAGCCGTCGATGGGCCTCGCGCCGCAGATCGTGGAGGAAATCTTCGAGATCGTGCGCGATCTGAACCAGCGCGAGAAGGTGAGCTTCCTGCTCGCGGAGCAGAATACGATGGTGGCATTGCGCTTCGCCGACTTCGGCTACATCCTGGAAAACGGCCGTGTGGTCATGGAAGGCGCGGCAGCCGAGCTATCCGCCAACGAGGACGTGAAGGAGTTCTACCTCGGCCTTTCCTCCAAGGGGCGCAAGAGCTTCCGCGATATCAAGCACTATCGCCGCCGGAAGCGTTGGCTCGCCTGACGACTCGGGGTTGGTTCGCCCGAGGGCCGCAAGTCGGCTGGCGTTGGGCGGGGCGCCTGGGTTTGCACGGACAGGCGCGGCGAATATCGCCGAGCGGGGGAAAGGTAGTTCGATCTTCCTTACAACATTCGTGTTGAACTCGGCGGAAAGCGATGTCCCACATCCGCATCGGCGTTGTTTCCGACACCCATGGATTGATGCGGCCGGAAGCGCTGGCGTTACTGGCGGGCTGCGAACGCATCATCCATGCCGGCGACATCGGTGGGCCAGGGGTGCTCGAGGCGCTCGAGCGCGTCGCGCCCGTGGTCGCCGTGCGGGGCAACAATGATCACGGGGCCTGGGCAGAGTCGCTGCCCGAGTGGGAAGTCGTTGAAGCAGGCGGCACGAGCATCTATGTCCTGCACGATGTCGACGACCTCGGCATCGATCCCCGATCCGCCGGCATCGGGGTCGTGATCTGCGGGCATTCGCACCGGCCTCATTTGGATCAGCGCGATGGCGTGCTCCACTTGAATCCCGGCAGCGCCGGCCCGCGCCGCTTTCGGCTGCCGGTCGCGCTCGCCTTTCTCGACATCGCCCATGGCCGCCAAGACCTTATATCATCCAGAGCGAGCAGGGTGGTACGACCCAAACAATATTTGTTATACTCGTCCGTCCGCGAATTATCCCATAACAAGCTCATGAATTCGCGAGGACTGCCAGGGCAAATTCCACGCGCCAGAAAGAGGGGGAACTTCTGCGATGTATTGGGACTTCTGTTCTAACAAACTACGGACCAAATTAAAACATCGTGTTGCAGCATCGTGAGGCGCTCCGCTGTAGAACGCTTCGCCATTTGTTTCAGTAGTTTACCAGTGCTTCCTTCCGGCTTCCATGCAACCAGAGACTCAGGAGCGGCTGTGTAGGTCTTAGCCAAACGAACAGTCGGGTGGTCGGCCAACATAGACATGGCGCATTGAAACATTTTTTCCAAAGCAACATCCCGCAACGGAATATAATCCACCGAGGCGCTGTCGCTCAAGTCAATGTAATGAACCTTCATCGGCAATTTCTTCTTCTCCACTTCCTCGCTAACTTGCTGTTGTTGAAAAGCATAAAATACTTCAAGATCATCCAAGCGCAGCAAAAACTCGCTCAACCGAACAGGCTCCACTGTTTTGAAGCTGCCTCGGTTCGAACGACAATGATTATCACTATGACATGCAGCCCCGCGGGGCACATAATCGAGTCGCAATCGTTCTAGCCAGTCATCATCATCAACATCCTTGCCCTTTTTGAATGATGTCGCTTTCAAAACTGAAGCTTCCTTAGCCTCGATTTTTTCGTGTGGATCGCTGCTTGCTTTCTTATTACCGCTGTCTTTGTACTTCTTGTTGTTAGCACTCGCACTTGCATTTCTACCCAGCGCGGGTGACACAGAGTGAACAACAATGGATCCAACCTGATCGGTTATAGAAAAAGCAACTCCCAGGCAGAAACCAGGAATACCAAACACGTTCTGAATCAAGGCAATCACAGGGTTCATACCGTTCCTCTTCGTCTTGCATCTACGCAACCAGCAGAGAGGAACCACGCTGATGCAAAAAACAGTTGCGGCGACTGTACCAACAACCATGTCCGTTGTCTGGCAGGCCAATCGCATCGGTAATGTGACGGGCAAAAGTGCCGTGTGCACAGCTGTTTGTGCGGTGGAACACACCAATTGGTGGCTGGCGCTTAAAAAACGTTGTAGTTCAGGGGTCTGCATAAGTGCATCCGCCGATTGTCGCCAAATATCAAAGGCTTGTGGCAGAGATTCCGAATAAGTTATAGACGTCAGTCTGGACAATCTCTCCTTCAGGAGAGTTGTAAACGACGAGCGCCATTGCGGGCATTGTCATCAAAAATAATGTCTTCGCTAGTTGTCAAACTATCCGATGCATCAGCAGTCTCACTCTCCGCCGATGGCGTCAGGGGTGTCGTCATCGAATGAGCCAACGGCGATTCCTTGGCTCGTTTTGAAACGATGCAAAGGCATTCATTATTCGTGGTGTTGTTGCAGTTGGCTGTGGATTGTCGTTGTTGTTCGCTGCTGGCGTGGATGACTTTGACTGGGGGTGCGGGTTTCTCAGGTCATGCAAACGTTGGCGCAACGCCATTCGGCGGCCAGGGTGGTTTCTTCGTAGCAGCATCATCTTTGGACATCATCATCATCATCATTTTTTTCTTCTTCGGCTTTGTCTTTTCTTTTTCCTTTCGCTTATCCTCCTCTTCCTCTTTAATGACGGACAAATTTAAGTTGTTTTCACTTTGTGATTTCCTTTTAAGCGGACTCGGAAATCTGATTTTGGCGGGGGGTGGGTTTGTATTGAACATATTCGATATATTCGATCGAGGTCGCTTCGCTTGTTTGCTTGCTTCCTCGTCTTCTAAACGAAAATTGGACTTAAGGCCACTTCAATTGATGGTGATATTGATGATAACAATGTGCTGATGCAATCGTTTGTTTCTATTCTTTTCTTTTCTTAGCGATGTAGATCGAAACCGGGCCAGCTGTCGCCGTACAGCAAAGCCAAATAACAATTCAACCACGTCGCCAAGAGGGCTCTCGAAACGAGGGACAGTCAGACTCCAAGAATGACCAGCAAATTTTTCGACGACTTCCTTTGCCAAACACTCCGCGTCGATGTGTGACTCCCGCCGGAACATGACAATCTCCTTCTCGTTCTGCTGTGGAGAAGCAGATGAAACGGTCGGAATAACGGCATACTATGTGAAATAACGGCTGAGAAGCATGTCGCAGGAATGTCGTACTAGTACTACCGGTAGGCATACGCCATACGCCTTCATCAAACTACAAATCCCACGAAATTCTTCGTGTTCTGCGTTCGTCTCGGCACCTGCCACCAGCCACCAGCTAACAAAGCACTGATATCTCAGTGCCGACTTGGTTCGGAGCATTAACATGTCAATTGTCGGCATCATCTCCTTTCGAACGTGTCTCTTCCTGTTGTGTTTATTTTACCGATTGGAAGTTGGATTAATTGATAGTCTTGCTTGGGTTGCACGCATCCATTTACACGTTCTACCTCGTGTCCTTATCACTCACAAAGGCAGTCTTCTCCTCCAAAGCATTTGGCAATCAACGTAATGGACAACAACAACGATGAGTATTCTACGTGCCTAAATCACACCATTCTGACATCAATGTCACCCTTCGAAGAGGAAGCGTTGGTGGAAACAACACTAAAGAAAAAATCAGCAGCAGACAAAGTATACAAGAAACGGGATCTCTCCCAGATACAACAATGGCGAAAAGTAACACACGATTTTAGTACGCAAGTGCTGGATACCAGCTATATTCAATAGTCCCATTCGATCCAACGCCATTAAAGGTGCCGCACTCTACCCTGCAACAATAAGCGGAAACGAAGTGGAACGACAGGAATGTCTCATGCCGGGTACTCACAAGCATTTGGGAGGCGCGTACGATCCGACGGACGGCTGTATGTATGGTGTCCCCGCCAATTCTCGTTCCGTCCTATGTATGTATTATGTTCCCGAAACAAACACCTATCGAATGAAGACAATTCCTTTACCTGACCATATTGCCGATGTTCGATTTAAATGGCTGCGCGGAATTTTTTCTCATGGTTATCTCTGGGCTATTCCATCATGGGCTCCTGCCGTTTTGTGTGTCGATGTGGATGCCTTTTGGGGGCGCCGGTGTTCACGGATCTCACGGATGAATTCAGATAGAGACTCATACTTCTCTCTCTATCCGTGCCCATCTGTGTTATCCGTCGTCAATCTTTTCTCAAGTCAATCTTGCAAAGTGGGTGTGTTGACGGGTCCGCGGTAGCGGCACGATGTTGCCCGCGGCGATCGCTTTCGCCAGCACGCCGAGGACTTCGTCGCGGTGAGGAAGGCATCGACGTGCCGGGGTTCGTGGGCCAGCATCGGGTTGAAGTGGCCGCAGGCCAGATAGCCGCGCTTGAGCATCTCGGCGGTGAGGAGCGTGATCAGGGCCGCCGCCTCGGGGTGATCGAAGCCGAACACGGCCATCTCGGGGCGGCCGCCAACCGTGACCGGCACGCCGATGCCGTTCGCCGAGCCTCCGCCACCCTTCGCGAACGGCGTGGCCGAATTGTCCAGTGGGCCGGGACGTCGATCCGCTGCATCTTGCGAACGGCTGCCAGGGCCGCGGCGGGGCCGACCCCCTTTCGGTCCAGTAAGCACTGGAGATGAACGACTCTTGCGCGGCATTCATCGTCGCGGCGTTGCCGAAGACGGCTCCCATCGCAAAGCCGTTGCTGATCGCCTTCGCCATCACGGCCAGGTCGGGATTCACGCCGCTACGAAGTCGACCAGTCGGTCGCCGGCATCCGTTCGAGCGCCAGCTATAAGGTATTCAAGGATCCGATGCAGGCCTGCGCGGGCGCTGACCTGGTGACCACCGACGTCTGGACCAGCATGGGTTACGAGGCCGAGAACGAGGCGCGCCGGCTGGCGTTTGCCGACTGGCGCGTCGACGCCGAGATGATGCGCGCCGCGCACAAGGACGCGCTGTTCATGCATTGCCTGCCGGCGCACCGGGGCGAGGAGGTCGACGCCGACGTCATTGACGGCGCGCAGTCGGTGGTCTGGGACGAGGCGGAAAACCGCATGCACGTGCAGAAGGCCTTGATGGAATACCTGTTGCTCGGGCGCAAGCCGGCCTGAAACGCTGCGTCACGGCATCCAGATGCTTGAGGTGTAAACTAATTTCGGCCTGTTGGAAATAACCGACACCGCGCAGTTTTTGAAGGTGGTACCTTCGATGCGCCATGCCAAGAATCTGGGACATA
>CAWGHV010000060.1:0-25153 GCA_963822375.1 uncultured beta proteobacterium
CCGGCGCCGAGGCGAAGCTGCGCGGCGAACCGGTCGACCCCGCGGTGATTGCGCGCGCCATTGCGGGCCTGCGCGATCAACCGGGCGGCGCCGCAATTGACGTCATCGTCCTCGCCTGCACGCATTTTCCGTTGCTGGCCGATGAATTACAGGCCGCGGCGGGTTCAGGGCGTGACCCTAATCGATGGCGCCGAGGGTATTGCGCGGCGGATCGCCGACCTGACGCAGGGCCAACAATGGCCAAAGACTGCAACCCACGGTCTTGCGGTGTTTACCCGCAGCGCCGACCGCCCCGCCACCGCTGGCGACGCTGGCGTCATATGGCATCGACCAAATCGAGACGATCTGACGCATCACTCGCGCCCCGCTGCGCAGGCCGCCAACCAGTCGCGATCTTCCGGATGCGGTCCTTGCTTGCCCAAGCCGCGAACGCGCGGCATTCCCATGCCGGACGTCGCGCCCTTACAACTGGCGGGGGCATCGCTCGACGTGCTGAACAATCGGCCCCGGCACTGGAACAATCGTTCGCTGGACGTGCCCCACCCGATCTTCGCGGCATTGCGCGGCACTTGACCCGTGCAATAAGTGTCGGTCTCCGATCCCGGGTCACCGCAGATCTTCTCGATTTGCGCGACATGGCCCGTCACAGTACCGACAAACCGCTGCTCGTAATAGGCGCTGGTCGGAAAATAGCGCTGAACGCCGCAATCCCGGCGCCAGCCCCAGCGTGGCGGCGAAAACGGCGCTCGGCGAGAACAACAGGTGGATCGGCAGCCACCACAATGCCGACCTGAGCAAGGTGCCGATGAGCGCCGCCAGCACTCCCTGGCCGAAGGCGAGCAGTATCGGCGAGGGCGGGGTGAACGAGCCGATCTGCAACGCCGCCAGAACGAGCCCCCAGGCGGCGACCTGTGCGGCGAGCGCCTTCAAGGCCGCCACGGCGCGACCCCCGCAGTGGGAGAGGTTGTTGGAGCGGCCTCCCGGCCGCGAATCAGCGCTCGCTGAGCGCGAGGAACGTATCGCGGCGAGCACGCCGCTCCCACCGTCCTGTGCCGGCCCGCGCTGCTTCAATCCTCCTGCTGCGCCGGCTTGTGCTTCGCCATGAGCTCTTGCTGCACGTTGGGCGGCACCGGCTCGTAGTGGCTGAAATCCAGGGTGTAGCTGCCCTGGCCGGCGGTGATCGACTTCAAGCGCGACTGGTAGTTGCTGAATTCGGACAGCGGCGCGCGCGCGGTCACCGTCACCATGCCGCTGCGCCCGGCCTCGGTGCCGGTGACTTGGCCGCGCTTGGATGCGACATCGCCGGTGATGTCCCCCATCGTCGCCTCGGGGATAGTGAGTTCGATATTCACGATGGGTTCCAGCACGATCGGCCGCGCCTTGCCCACCGCTTCGAGAAAAGCCTTCTTGCCGGCGGAGATGAACGCCACTTCCTTGCCGTCCACCGGGTGCGTCTTGCCGTCATAGACGATGACACGCACATCCTGCAGGGGGTAGCCGGCGATGGCGCCGGTGTCCAGCACCTGGCGCACGCCCTTCTCGACCGCCGGGATGAACGGCCCCGGTATGACGCCGCCTTTGGTCTCGTCGGCGAACTGGAAGCCCTCGCCGCGCGCCAGCGGCTCGATGCGCAGGTACACCTCGCCGAACTGGCCGGCGCCGCCGCTCTGCTTCTTGTGCCGATGGTGGCCTTCGGCCTTGCCGGTGACGGTCTCGCGATAGGGAATCGTCGGCGGGTGCGTGTCAACCTCGACGCCATAGCGCTCGGCCATCTTCTCCAGCACGCGACGCAAGTGCATGTCGCCCAGTCCGCGGATCACCGCCTCGTGGGTGGACGGATCGTGCTCGACCACCAGCACCGGATCTTCGGCGGCGAGCTTGTGCAGGGTGTCGGCGATCTTCTGCTCGTCGCCGCGCTTCTTCGGCGTCAGCGCCAGGCCGAACACCGAGTGCGGGAATTCCAGCGGCTTCAAGTGGATGTGATCGTCATCGGCGGCGTCGTGTAGCACCGCGTCGAAGGCCACGTCGTCGACCTTGGTCACGGCGCAGATGTCGCCCGGCACGCCGGAGCCCGCCGGCACCAGCGTCTTGCCTTGCAGCATGTAGAGGTGGCCGACCTTGAACGGCTTGCGATAGTCGCCGACATAGAGTTGCGTGTCCGGCGTCACCGTGCCCTGGTGGATGCGGAACACGCCGAGCTTGCCCATGAACGGGTCGATCTCGACCTTGAACACGTGCGCCAGCACATGCATGGACGGATCGGGCTCGGCCTGCAGCGGCTTCGCCTCGGCGCCTTCGCCCTTGTGGAACAGCGGCGGATTGCCTTCCTTCGGGTTGGGCAGGAGCTTGACGATGATGTCGAGCAATTCGGGGATGCCGGCGCCGCTGCGCGTGGACACGAAGCACACTGGAATCAAGTGGCCGGCGCGCAACGCCTGCTCGAACGGATCGTGCAGTTGCTCGGCGGCGATCTCACCCTGCTCCAGATACAGCTCCATCAATTTCTCATCCACCTCGACGACCTGGTCCACCAGCGCGCGGTGGGCCTCGGCGACAGAGGAGAAATCAGCGTCGCCCGACGGATTGAAGAAGCAGTCCACCACGCGCGTGCCGCCGTCGGCCGGCAGGTTGATCGGCAGGCATTCCCTACCGAATGCGCCTTGGATATCCTTGAGCAGCGCAGGCAGGTCGAGATTATCGGCGTCGATCTTGTTGATGACGATCATGCGGCAGAGCCGGCGCTTCTCCGCCCACTGCATCATGCGGCTGGTGGTCAGCTCGATGCCGTTCTGCGCATTGACGACCACCGCGGCGGTCTCCACCGCCGCCAGCGCGCACAGCGCCTGCCCCATGAAATCCGGGAAACCCGGCGTGTCGAGCAGATGCACGCGCGTGTTCTCGTGTTCGAGGTGGGCCACGCCGAGCTTGAGCGAATGAGTGTGCGCCTTCTCCAGTGCATCGTAGTCGCACACTGTCGTGCCCTTCTCGACGCTGCCGGGTGTGTTGATCGCGCCCGTGCGCGCGAGCAGCGTCTCGATCAGGGTGGTCTTGCCGGCGCCACCGTGACCGACGAGCGCGACGCTGCGGATGTCCTCGACTGCCTTGATGGTCATTGTTCCGATCTCCTCGTAGCGGGGGATTGTGGGTGGCGAAAACGGTGACAGGACTGCGCGCGCTCCAATCCGACGCCGGCTCCAGCCGCCGCGCGCGATCAGCCTCGCAGTCTAGCTTCATGTCGTGGCGCGGGCAATTCGCGGCCGGACCCGCGCACGGTGCCGGTGAGCTGCCTATGCGCGCGAGCCCTCTGGCCCTGCCGGTGTTGTATTGCCGCAACACCTAGCCGGGCGAGTGCTTGCCTCGACACGACGATGCCCTGTAGATTGACGCCGCGCCGTATGCCATTTCGGTAGCCGCGTCGCCATCATCCCGCTCCGGACAACGCTTCGGACAAGAATGAACGCAGGGCGACACCATTGAACAAGCATAAGAGGGTTGGCGAATGATGCGAATTCCGCGACACCGCAGCCCAGCCGCGACGGCCCGACATGCATAGCCGACGAGCCGGGTTCGCGCGGGCGCTGATCCTCGGGATTTGCTTTCTGCTTCTGCCGATCGGCGCCGGGGCGGCGATCACGATCTCGAAGAGCATCGATACCGGCGCCTCGGGCACCATCCTGCCCGGCGATCCGACCCGCTTCCGTATCACGCTGTCGAACGACAACGCCAACAGCCCGGTAAACGCCGCGGCCTTCACCGACGACATGACCGCCGCCGGCATCCGGGTCGTCTCGGCGGTGTCGAACGGCTGCAACGGAACGCTCACCGCCACCCCCGGCGCCACCTCGTTCGCGTTGGCGGGTGCCTCCATCCCCATCGCCCCCGGCGGCGGCGCTCTCGGTACCTGCGACATCGTGGTGGAAGTCACCTCGACCACGCCGGGTGTTCGTACCAACACCATCCCCGCCGGCGCGCTCACCGGCGACGATGGCGCGCCGGTAACCAATGCTCAGCCGGCAGTGCAGACCATCACCGTTCTGGCGTCGCAGAACCCGACGATCTCGAAGAGCTTCGCGCCGTCGACGATCGCGCAGGGCGGCGCCACCTCTGTGCTGACCATCAACATCGTCAACCCGAACGCCGGCGCGACGATCCCGCTCACCACCGTCACCGACAACCTTCCCGCCGGCCTGCAAGTCGCGGCGACGCCCAACGCCAGTGTGGCATGCAGCGGCACCGGCGGCGCCAACGGCACCTTCGCGCCGGCTGCCGGCGCGACGACCCTTACCCTTACCGGCGGCGTCGTCGGTCAATCCGGCAGTTGCGTGCTGCGGGTCAATGTCGAGGCCACCATCACACCCAACAGCGCCGGCCCGACCGGCAGCCAGGTGCTCACCAACACCCTGCTCGTCGCCGACGTCGGCAATACGCGCGGGCTCACGCCGCCGGCCAACGCCTCCGCCAACATCACGGTGAATTCGCCGCTGCGCCTGGCCAAGGCCTTCAGCCCCAACCCGGCCGCCGCCGGCCAGCAGGGCACGCTGACCATCACCCTGTTCAACGATCGTCCGGCCGGCGTCGGCAACGACATTACCGTCACCACCTTCACCGACGATCCGATCGGCTCGCCGGCCGGCATCGTCGTCAGCGCCCTGCCTAACACCACCTGCGGCGGCGCGGTGGCGGCCACCGCCGGCAGCAGCGGCGTCACCCTCACCGGCGGCACGATACCTGCGGCCGGCAGTTGCACCGTCAGCGTGCCATTCACCGCCACGCTGCCGGTCGCCGGCACGCCGCAGACCTTCACCAACGCCATCGCCGCCGGCGCTGTCGGCAACACTCAGGGATTCGTCAGCCGCCCGGTCAACGCCAGCGTCGTGGTTAATGACCAGCTCACCGTCTCCAAGGCGGTGAGCCCGACCAGCGTGGCCCCTGGCAACTCGGTCACCTACACGGTGACGGTGCGCAACTTCACGGTTACGCCGCTGACGGGCGTACGCTTCGCCGACAGCCTGCCCGGCGGCATCACCGCGCTCGCGAGTCCGGCGCCGGCAGTTGCCGGCGCCGGCTGCGGCTCCTTTGCCGCCGATCTGGCGGCGCCTGCCACGCCCACGTTCACTTTCGATATGCCGGCGGGCGCTGGGCCCAGTCCGGGCGTTTGCATGGTCACTTTCACGGCCATGGTGCCGGCTGGCGCCGCGGTCGGCGCCAGCCTGGGCAATGTCATCCCGGCCAATGCCGTCCGCGACAACAACGGTGCCGGCACCGTTACCAATCCCGGCGCGTCGAATACCGTCACCAACACGGTCATCGACACCGCGCCGTTCACCAAGGCGTTCAGTCCGGGCACATTGTCCGAGGGCAGCCTGTCGCAACTCACCATCACCTTCAACAACAATTCCGCCAACCCGCTGAGCATCGTCGATCTCACCGATAACCTGCCCGGCGCGGGCGGCGCTCAGGTGGTGGTCGGCAATCCGGCGAACGCCTCGTCAACCTGTGCCGGTGCGGCGATCACCGCGGTGCCGGGCAGCAATTCGGTGCGCATCCAGAACGCCGTCGTCCCGGCACGCGCAGGCGGTGGCACCGGCGCAGCCGGCACCTGCGCGCTGCGGGTGAATGTCAGCGGCCCGGCCGGCAACTACACCAACACGATTCCCGCGAACAGCCTGCAAGCCACCGGCACCGTCGCCGGCGCGCCGAACCAGCCGATCACGTTCCCGATCGCGGTGAGCGCGCCGGTCAACTTCACCTCCGCGCTCACCGCCGCCAAGTCCTTCTCGCCCGGCGTCGTGCAGGCCGGCGGGCGCTCGCGGGTGTCGATCCGCCTCGGCAACACCGGCGCCGGCACGCTCGACAACGTTTCGGTCAACGATCCGCTGCCGGCCGGCGACATGACCGTGGCCAACCCCGCCAACGCGCTCACCACCTGCGGCGGGCCGACAGTCGTCGGTGCTGCGCCCGGTGCTGCCAGTGCCACCCTTGCCGGCGCGGTCATCCCGGCCGGCGGGCAGTGCGACTTCCAGTTCGACGTCGTTTCCGCCAGCGGCGCGGCGTCGGTCAATATCCTGCCCATCGGCGCCGTCACCGCCGACGGCGGCGTGCGCAACAACGCGCCGGTGACGGCCACGCTGAACAAGGGCAGCGGCGGCATCGTCGTCAGCAAGACCATCAACCCCAACACCATCACCGCGCCCGGCCAGGCGGCGCGGCTCACGATCACGTTGCTCAACACCGGCCCGGTGGCGCTGTCCGCAGTGGCGCTGACCGACAACTTCACCACCTCCGGCGCCGCCGGCGCGCCGCCGACCGGCATGCGTGTGGCGGCCATCCCCAACGCCGTGACCACCTGTCCGGGTGGCGTCGCCAGCGCCGGCGGCAACTCCACGGCGGTCTCACTCGCCGGCGCCAATCTTGCCGCCGGCGGCAGCGCGGGCGATTCGTGCACCCTTTCGGTTGAACGTCACCATGGTCGCCGTGGGCACCATACAGAACACGATTCCCGCCGGCGCGGTGACCACCACACAGGGCATCGTCAACGCCGGTCCCGCCGTGACCAGCCTTGCCGCATTGGGCCGGATCGGCCTGCAGAAGGACTTCACTCCGCCGACGATCCGCCCGGGCGAGCGCACGCGCATGCGCCTGCGCTTCCTCAATCCGCTGGCGGTGCCGCTGACCAACCTCGCCGTCACCGACAATCTGCCGGCCGGACTGGTCGTGCCGCCGGGCGCCAACCCGACGAGCACCTGCGTCGGCGCCACCGTCAGCACACCGTCGCCGAACCAGGTGGTCGTCGCCAACGGCATTCTTTCCGCCGCCGCGCTGGGCAGCACGACAAGCTGCGACGTCGAGATCGACCTGCTCGCGGCCGCCCCCGGCTCCTACACCAACGTCATTGCGGATGGAGCGGTCACGGCGCTGGCCAACGGCGAGCCGGTGACGAACCCGCCGCCGCCGACCCAGGCCACCTTACAGGTGCGCAGCCCGGCGACCGTCACTAAGGGCTTCAGCCCGTCGCCGGTGCGCGCCGGCCAGCCGTTGACCCTCACCATCACGATCGGCAACACCAACACCGTGCCGCTCACCGGCGCGACGTTGGTCGACGAGTTGCCTGCCGGGCTGACGGTGGCGCTGACGCCGAACGCCGCCACCACCTGCGGCGGTGCGGCGGTGAACGTGCTGGCAGCGGCCTCGGCCACCCGCATCACGCTCACCGGCGCCACCATCCCGGCCAGTGGTTCCTGCCAGGTCACCGTCGATACCGTCAGCAACACGGCCGGCAGCTACCCGAACGTGATTCCCGCCGCCGCGCTCACCACGGCCGAAGGCGTGGGCAACGCGGAGCCCGCCAACGCCACGCTGGTCGTCAGCGATCCGCCGACCGTGGCCAAGCAGTTCGCGCCGGCATCGATCCCGGCCAACGGCACCTCCGTGCTCACCATCACGCTCGGCAACGCCAATGCCACAGCGGCCACGCTGTCGGCCAACCTGGACGACAACCTGCCCGCCGGCATCGTCGTGGCCACGCCCAACGGGTTGGTCAATGGCTGCCCGGGCGCGGTCACCGCCACCGCCGGCAGCGCGCAGGTGCGTTACCCGAGCGGTGCGCAGATCCCCGCCGGCGGCTGTAGCATCAATGTCAATGTCACCGGCGGCACCGACGGCACCTTCAACAACTTCATCCCCGCCGGCGCGCTGCAGACCAACTTCGGCAACAACGTCCAGCCCGGCAATGCGGCGCTGGTCATCAGCCCCCTCGGTTTCGTCTCAGGGCGCGTGTTCGCCGACAACAACGTCACCCCCAACGGCACCTTCGAGAGCGGCACCGACACACCGATCGCCGGCGTGACTATCACCCTCACCGGGACCGATTTCGGCGCCGACGGAGCGCTGGGCGGTGGCGACGACACGCCGGTCAGCCGCACGACCACCAGCGACGCGCTCGGCAACTACGCCTTCACCGGACTCAATGCCGGCAGCTACACCGTCACCGAGCCGACGCAGCCACCCGGCACCAGCAATGGCATCACCGGCGCCGGCGGCGTCGCGGGCGGGGGCGGTGGAACCCCCGGCACGGCTACGGGGGTCGCCACCGTGCCGAGCGCGGTGGCGAACATCGTTCTCTCGCGCAACGGCGCCGGCCAGGTGGCCGGCTCGCCCGGTAACAACTTCGCGGAGGTCGCGGCCTCCAGCGTTTCCGGCCGCGTGTTCCTCGATCAGAACAACAACGCGGTGCAGAACGGCGCCGACCCAGGCATCGCCGGCGTCACCATCGAACTGCTCGACGCCGGCGGCAATGTCATTGCGACCACCGTCACCGACGCCAACGGCGACTACAGCTTCCCCGGACTGGCCCCAGGCACCTACTCGCTGCGCCAGCCGGCGCAGCCGCCCGATACTTCCAACGGCAGCACCATCGCCGGGGCGGTGCCCAACGGCGGCACGCCCGGCGCCGTCACTGCGCTGGCGGTGCTGCCAAGCCGCATCAGCAGCATCGTGTTGCCGCCGAACACCGTTTCCGGCGGCAACAACTTCGCCGAGATTCCCAACGGTCGCACGCTGTCCGGATCGGTGTTCCTTGACTTCAACGATGACGGGTTGTCCAACGGCGAAGACCACGGCGTCGGCGGCCAGACCATCAACCTCGCTGGTACCGACGTCAATGGCAACGCGGTGACGCGTACCACCACCACGGCAGCCGACGGCAGCTACCGTTTCACCGGCCTGCCCGAGGGCACCTACACCGTGACCCAGCCGGCGCAGCCGGCCGGCACAACCAACGGCCGAACGCTGGCCGGCAGCACCGGCGGTACGGCGACCGCCGTGGGCAGCGTGCCGAGCGCCATCAGCGCGATCTCGCTGACCGGCGTCAACACCGTGTCGGCGAACAACGACTTCGCCGAGATTCCCGGCGCGGCGCCCGATCTGGCGCTGAGCAAGTCACACGCACCGGCAAGCTTCGCCGCGGGCGGCAGCAGCGGCTTCTACACCATCACGCCGCGCAACATCGGCAGTGTGGCAACGAGCGGTGCGCTCACGGTCACCGACACGCTGCCGGCCGGCATGACCCTCGCCGCACTCCCAGGCGACGCGAACTGGACCTGCACGAGCGCCGTCAATGGCGCCGGCCGGACCGTACTCTCCTGCGCTACCAACGTCGCAATCCCGCCGAACGCTACCGGCCCGCCGATCACGGTGCGAGTGTCGGTCGGCGCCGGGTTGGCCGGGCAGATCCTCGTCAACAGCGCGAGCATCGCCGGCGGTGGCGAGCCGGCCGGCTTCAATGGCAACAACACCGCCAGCGACCCGGCGCCGATCGCCGAGGCGGCCTCCATCTCCGGTACGGTGTGGCAAGACAACGACCACGACCGGGTCTTCGACGCCGGCGAGCCGCCCGTGCCGGGTTTCATCGTCGAGCTGATACTCAACGGCGTAGCGGTGGCGAGCAGCACCACCGACGCCAATGGCGCCTACAACTTCGGCGGGTTGTCGCCCGGGCCGGGCTACCAGATCCGCTTCCGCGAGCCAAGCAGTGGTGCGGTGTACGGCCGCGCGGTGCCGAACGAAGCGGGCAGTGCCTTCACCAACGGCCTCGTCGGTCCGGGCAATCCGGGCGGTGCCAGCAACGCCGACGGCACGCTCTCGGGCATCACGCTGCAACCGGGCAGCAACACGCCGCAACAAAGCTTGCCGCTCGATCCGAGCGGCGTCGTCTATGACGCGGTGACGCGCGCCCCGGTCGCGGGTGCCGCCGTGCGCATCAGCGGTCCGCCCGGATTTGATCCGGCGATCCATCTGCTCGGCGGCGCCGCCAACGCCAGTCAGACCACCGGCGCGAGCGGGGCCTATCAGTTCATCTTGCTGCCTGGCGCCCCGGCCGGCACCTACACGCTTTCCACTACCGTTCCGACCGGCTATCTGCCGGCGCCGTCTGCCATCGTGCCGTCGTGCGCCGGCGCGCTCACCGTCGGCGCCAATCCCAATCCGGCGCTGGTGCAGGCCACCAATACGGCGCCAGCCGTCGGCGTGCCGACGCACGACCCGGCGGCCTGCCCAGGCCTGGTCGCGGGCGGCGCCAACTCGACGCAGTACTACACCAGCTTCGGTTTCACGCCCGGCGTCTCGGCCGATCTGGTCAATAACCACATTCCGATCGACCCGATCCTGGGCGGGGCGCTGGTGCTCTCCAAGACGACGCCGCTGATCAATGTCACGCGCGGCGAGCTGGTGCCCTACACCATCACCGCCACCAACACGCTCGCCGCCAGCCTGCCGAACATCGACGTGCGCGACCTCATGCCGCCAGGCTTCAAGTACCGCACCGGCAGCGCCACGGTCGATGGCCAGACGCTCGAGCCCGTTGTCGGCGGTCGCCAACTCACCTGGAGCAACCTCGCCTTCGCGCCGACGCAACGGCGCGTGTTCAAGCTGATCCTCGTCGTCGGCAGCGGCGTCGGCGAGGGCGAGTACACCAATACCGCTTTGGCGGTGAATAACCTGGTCGGGGCGCAAATCTCCAACACGGCAACCGCCACCGTGCGCATCGTCCCCGACCCGACCTTCGATTGCACCGACATCATCGGCAAGGTGTTCGACGATCAGAACGCCAACGGCTATCAGGATCAGGGCGAGCCAGGGATACCCAATGTGCGTATCGCGACGGCGCGCGGGCTGCTCGTCACCAGCGATGCCGAAGGGCGCTTCCATGTGCCGTGCGCGGTGATTCCGAATCCCGACCGCGGCTCGAACTTCGTCATGAAGCTGGACGAGCGCACGCTGCCCTCGGGCTATCGCCTCACCACCGAGAACCCGCGCGCGGTGCGCGCCACGCGCGGCAAGATGACCAAGCTCAACTTCGGCGCCAGCATCCACCGCGTGGTGCGCGTCGAGGTCTCCGATGCCGCCTTCGAGCCGGGCAAGACGACGCTGCTGCCGCAGTGGCAACAGCGCATCGAGGCGCTGCCGGAGAAGTTGAAGGGGAAGCCCTCGGTGGCGCGCATCGCCTACCTGCCCGGCAGCGATGCGCCGGAGTTGGCGCAGAAGCGGGTCGAGACGCTGAGCGAGGATATCCGCCGCCGCTGGAAGGCGCTCGACTGCTGCTACCGGCTGTTGGTCGAGACGGAGGACGGCAGATGAGGCCGCTGCAGCCGCTACTGCCACGAGTGCTCGCCGTGCTGCTCGGCCTCGTCTTCACCCAGGCGGGCGCGCAGCAGGCCGCCCAGGATGACAAGGGCAAGGGCTGCGACCCGAACCAGCCGGATGTGTGCAAGCTGTGCGTCGAGCCCGCTGCGCAGGAGCCCACCGTCTGCGAGGGCGACGAGCGCGGCAAGATGATCGACCGCAGCGCCACGGTCGAGCATGCGGTGGCGCCGAGCACCGAGCGCGAAGGCGGCGAGTTCGGCGAGTTGGACAACTCGCACCTGACGGTGGCTGAGCGCAAGCATATGCTGGAAGGCACGGCGCCGGCGACCGCGCCGCAGGCAACGACCAAAATCGAGGACCAGCCCACCGGGGCGAACTTCGCTTCCGGGCGGGCGACATTGCTCCCTGCGGCGAAGCAGGCGCTGGACGGCCTGATCGGGCGACTCGCGGGTAAGCAAAACGCCCGCTTCGAGTTGGTCGGCCATACCGACAACCAGCGCGTCGCGCTGGGCGAGGCCCTGCGCCTCTACGGCAACAACCAGAAGCTGTCGGAAGCGCGCGCGCTGGCGGTGGCCGCGTACTTGAAGGAGCGCATGGGCTTGCAGGCAGGCGCGTTCTCGGTGAGCGGCAAGGGCGAATCGCAGCCGATTGCCGACAACGCGACGGCGCAGGGCATGGCGCAAAACCGCAGAGTCGAGATCCGCGTCTGGTACGACGAGCCGGTGGCCGCGGCGGCAGCGCCGGTCGAGGGTGTGGTCGAGACCGACAAGTGCGCGCCGGCGACGGGTGTGAGCGGCGGACAGCCGTTCTCGATCAGCGTCGATGGCCAGCCGCTCGATACCGACACCCGGCAGATCGAGGCGGATCGCCAGCGCTGCGTTGACGTGGCGCTGGAGAAAGGCGAGATCCAGGTCAAGTTCGACCCGATGAACGTCTCGCCCGCGCTCAACGTGTGGACCACGCCGAGCGGCGTGGTGCGCGGCCGGCCGATCGAGTTCTACAGCTACTCCAATTACGCGTATTGGATAAAGAAGGCAGAGATCCGCATCTTCGCCAAGGGCCAGCAGCCGCAGGAGAAGCCGGGCGCGATCGTGCCGGTGGAACTCGGTGGCGCGGCGAAGTGGCAGCCGCCGCCAAAGGCGCCGGAGGAGGTTCTACTTCCTGCTTCGCGTGTATGACGAGCAGGGCCGCTTCGACGAGACGGCGTTGAAGCCCTTGCGCCTGCTCGACCAGAGCCGGCCGCTCGCCGATGTCGACGCGGCGGAGCGCGAGAAGCTCACCGGCTACGGCGAGAGCAGCCTGCAACTGCGCAACATCCCGGTGAGCGGCGGCACCATCACCGTAAGCGGCGAGAAGTTCAAGTCCGATCAGACGGTGCGCGCGCTGGGCGCCGTCGTGCCCGTTGGCGGAAACGGGCGTTTCGCCACGCGCCAGATCATGCCCGCCGGTCCGCATACCGTGGAGGTGAATGTCACAGGCCCGGATGGCGGGGGGACGACATTTAAGCGCAACGTCTCAATCGCCGACCGCGACTGGTTCTACATCGCGCTGGCCGACATCACCGTCGGCCGCGATCGCACGACCGGCCCGGCGCAACTGGTCACCGGCGACAAGGAGCGCTACGACAACGAGACCTACATAGACGGCCGCGGTGCCTTCTACCTCAAAGGTAAGATCAAGGGCGAGTACCTGCTGACGGCGGCGGCGGATACGCGCGAGCAGCCGCTCAAGGATCTGTTCAGCAACTTCCAGTCGAAGGATCCGCGCTACCTGCTGCGGCGCATCGACCCCGACCGCTACTACCCGGTGTACGGCGACGACAGCACCATCGTCAACGACGCGCCGACCCAGGGCAAGTTCTACGTGCGGGTGGAGAAGGGCGACTCCCACATCATGTGGGGCAACTTCCAGACGGCATGGACCGGCACCGAGCTGACGCAGTACAGCCGCGGCCTCTACGGCGGCAATCTGCTGTGGAACTCGCTCGGCACTACGACCTACGGCGAGAAGCGCACCACGGTCAACGCCTTCGCTGCCGAGCCCGGCACGGTGCAATCGCGCGAGGAATTCCGCGGCACCGGCGGCTCGCTCTACTTCCTCCGTCGGCTCGACATCACCCAAGGTTCGGAGCGCGTGTGGGTGGAGATCCGCGACAAGGACTCGAACTTCGTGCTCGAGCGCAAGCCGCTCACCCCGGCGCAGGACTACGACATCAACTATCTGCAGGGGCGCATCCTGCTGCGTGTGCCGCTGCCCTCGATCGCCGACGGCAGTGCTCTGGTGCAGACCTCCACTCTCAACGGCAACCCGGTGTACCTGGTCGCCACCTACGAATATGTCCCCGGGCTGGAGGCGCTCGACAGCCTGGCCATCGGCTTCCGCGGCAGCCATTGGTTCGGCGACTACCTGCGCCTCGGCCTGACCAGCTACCGCCAGGGCGACGACGGCGCGGACCAGCGGCTCAAGGGCTTCGACATCATGCTGCGCTACAAGCCGGGCACCTACCTGCGCGTCGAGGCGGGGCGCTCGCAAGGGGCCGGCGTCGGCAACCTGAGTTCGATCGACGGCGGCTTCGGCTTCCAGCAGCAGACCACCAGCGGCGCCCGCGCCGATGCCAAACGGGTGGAAGGCGCGGTCGACCTGAGCGAACTGTGGGAAGGCGGTCGCGGGCGCATCGGCGCCTACTGGCAGGACCGCGACAAGGACTACTCGGCGCCGGGCCAGCTCTCGCCCGGCGAGGCGGTGACCCAGCGCGGCGCGCTGGCGAGCGTGCCGATCACCGATTCCACCGCCGTCGACCTCAAGGCCGATTCGCGCTCGGCGCCGAGCCAGACGGTGAAGTCGGGCGAGGTCGCGCTCAAGCACAAGCTCGATCCCGAATGGGGCGTGAGCGTCGGCGCGCGCCAGGACGATCGCGATACCGGCGTCGTCAACGCCAGTCCGCTGTTGTCGGAGACCGGCAAGCGCACCGACGTCGTGGTGCGCATCGACTACAAGCCGCTGGCGGCGGGTGAGGATGCGAAGGGCGCCGGCGTGAGCGAGACGGTGCAGGGCACTGCTGCCGGCGAGAAGACACAGCCCGCGCCCGCTACGGCGCAAGCGCCGGCGAGTGCACAGCAAGCGACAGCGGCGGGCTTCGCGAGCCAGGGCGGCAGCCTGTTCCCCACTCCGCAGCCGGCTTACGGCAGCGTGCAGCCAGGCTTCGACCCCTCGATCGCCGCCGGGGTGGCGGGGGCGCGCACGCCCGGGCTGCGTTATGCGCCGTGGGACATGTACGGCTTCGTCCAGGGCACCGTTTCCCGTTCGGGCGAGCGCTCCGACAACGACCGCGCCGGCCTCGGCGGGAGCTGGCAGGTGAATGACCGCTTCCGCCTCGGCGCCGAGGCTTCGGGCGGCGACGGTGGCTGGGGCGGGCGCCTGTCGGGCGACTACCGCGTTCGACGACCGCAGCAACTATTACATGCAGTACACGATGGAAACCGAGCGGCCCGACACCAGCTACCGCGGGCGCCAGGGCACGCTGGTCTCGGGCAGCCACTACCGGCTGAGCGAGGCGATCGGCGTATTCGGCGAAACGCGCTGGACCAACGGCGCCGGCCCGCAGGGGCTGACCCAGGCATTCGGGCTCGACATGGCGCCGAACGACCGGTGGACGACCGGCCTCAAGGTGGAGTTCGGCAAGATCTCCGATCCCTTGGCCGGCGATCTGAAGCGCCGCGCGCTCGGGCTCGCCGCCGGCTACAAGTTCGAGCAGACCAAGTTCGCCGCCAACGTCGAGTATCGCGACGAGAACGGCACCGCCGGCGACCGCCAGACCTGGCTCTTGCGCAGCACCGTGGGCCACCAGTACAACGCCGCGTGGCGCCTGCTCGGCAAGCTCAATTTCGCGTTCTCGGAGGCCAGCCAAGGCGCGTTCTTCGACGGCGATTTCGTCGAGACGGTGGTCGGCGCGGCCTATCGGCCCATCGACAACGACCGCTGGAATACGCTATTCAAATACACCTACTTCTACAACCTGCCCTCGCCCGGGCAGGTGAGCAACACCACCAACGCGGTGCTCGACTACACGCAGAAGAGCCACGTGCTGAACTTCGACACCATCTACGACGTCAGGCCCTGGCTGTCGCTCGGCTTCAAGTACGGCTTCCGCTGGAGCGAGCTGCGCGACTCCAAGACCGAAGGGCCGTGGTTCGACAGCCGCGCCGACCTGATCGTGCTGCGCGCCGACTGGCACTGGATCTACGAATGGGACATCGTCACCGAAGCGCGGCGCCTGCGGGTGTATGACGCCAACGACAGCCGCGCCGGCTTCCTGGTTGGCGTCTACCGCTACCTCGGCGAGCACGTCAAGCTCGGCGTCGGCTACAACTTCACCGACTTCTCGGACAATCTCACCGACTTGTCCTACCGCAACCGCGGCTGGTTCTTGAACGCCATCAGCACGTTCTGATCGCTGTTCAGGCGGTCACGGCACGGCCGCCGGCCGGACGAGCCTTCGATCGCCCGGGTGCAGGCTCCTCACGTACGACTTGCCGCACGGCATCCAGCATGGAGCGCTGCCTGATGTAGGCGACCAGTGCTTCGTTGATCAAGGTCTGGTAGCTCCCGCCTCCGGCCGCCTCAGCTTCGCCCCGAAAGTGATCGATTACCGCACCATTTAGGAGGATCGAGATCTTCGTTTTGCCGGGTTCGGGCTTGATGACCGGTCCGCGTTTCGCTTTCGAGAAATCGATCTCGCGGTAGGGTTCAGCGGCGGTTCTTTTCATACACGACCACCAGAAGCGTGCCCGTTGCACTCATTCCGAGCATCACGAACCGCTGCTCATCGGTTGCGTCGGGGTCTTCGCGGGTCAATGCGAATTCATCGGCGAGAACGGTGGCCGCTTCGGCGAAGCTGATGCCGTGCGCCCGCTGATTCGCTTGCGCCTTTGCTTGATCCCAATGGATGGCCACTCGAACAAGTGTATGGACAAATGTCCTCTTGGCCAACCAACCGAGCGGGCCGTTGCCATTTGTCATTCCCGCGCAGGCGGGGAAGACAAATACTCTACGTGCAGAAGGCGCCCTTCGACAGCCCTGTCCTGAGAGATTTCGAAGGGTTCAGGCGGAACGGCCAGATGTGCGGCACTCTTGCTGCGGTTCATGCCTGTCCGGGCCGAGGTGTGCCACCTGCCGACTTTACCCCCCAGCCTCGCCGTCGCCCTCGGTCTTCTTGATCTCTTCGGCGATCTTCTGCTCCATCAGCCGCGCCGTGTGTATGCCCATGTTCTTGAGTTTCTGGTTCAGGGCGGCGACCTCGACCAGGGTGGCGACGCTGCGGCCGGGCTTGATCGGCAGGATTACGTAAGGCACCTGGACATCGAGGATGCTGGCGGTCTCGTCGTCGAGGCCGATGCGGTCGTAGTCGGCGTCGTCCTGCCAGGGCACGAGCTTGATGACCATGCCGATGCGCTTGTCCGGGCGGATCGCCGCCGCGCCGAATAGCCGACTGACATCGACGATGCCCAGTCCCCGCGCTTCCATGTGGAACGGCAGCAGGGTCAGGCAGCGCCCGACGAGCACCGAATCGTTGAGACAGCGGATGTTCACGGCGTCGTCCGCCACCAGGTGGAAACCGCGCCGGATGAGATCGAGCGCGACTTCGCTCTTGCCTACGCTGCTCTCGCCCTGGATCAGCACCCCCATGTCGTGAATCTCCATGAGCACGCCATGGACCGTCGTCTCGGGCGCGAAGTGCGGCTCCAGACTCTCGGCCAGCCGCTTGTAGAGCTTGGTCGTGCTGTGGGGACAGGCGAGCACGGCGATCGCCGCCGCCTCGCCGCGCTCGCACATCGCGGCGGGTGGCTCGCGGCCGTTGGTGACGATCGCGCACGGCACGTCGTTCGCCAGTATCCGCTTCAGGACGCGGGTTAACTTGGCGTCATGCGCGTGGGCGACGAGGTATGACAGCTCTCCGTTGCCGAAGATCTGGATGCGCTCGGAGCGGAATTCGGAAAGGAACCCGACCAGCTCCAAGGCGGGCCGGTTCAGCTCGGACGTGGTGATCGGGCGATCGAGGCCGGCCGCGCCGGCGATCACGCGCAAGCCCAGCATGGGTACGTCGAGGAGTTTGCGGACAGGGATCGCCACGGGCTCAGGCGGCGCGCGCGACCGGCGCCGGCCGCGTCCCGAGCCGGTGGCGCAGCTCGTCCTGGCGCTTGCGCGTCGCTTCGACGTTGCGCAGCTTGACGTGGGCATAGCCGCGGATGTGTTCCGGCAGCGCGGCGAGTTCGACCGCGATGCCATGGTTGTCGGCGTTCAGACGGTCGAGAATCTCGCTCACGTCGCGCTCGTAGTCGGCGATGAGCCGGCGCTCCAACTTGCGCTCCGCGGTGTGGCCGAAAATGTCGAAGCGGGTGCCGCGCAGAAACTTGAACCTGGCGAGGATGCGGAAAGCAGCGAGCATCCAGGAGCCGTATTGCTGCTTGGCAGGGATGCCGGTGCGCGGGTCGGGCTTGGCCAGCAGCGGCGGCGCGAGGTGAAACACGAGCTTGAAGTCGCCCTCGAAGCCGGCGTTGATCTTGTCCATGAACGAAGCGTCGGCATAGAGCCGCGCCACCTCGTACTCGTCCTTGTACGCCAGCAGCTTGAAGTAGCCGTGGGCGACCGCCTTGGCGAGCGCGCTCGAGCCGCCCAATCTTGACTCGGCCGTGCGCACCTTGTCCACCAGCGCACGGTAGCGCGCCGCGTAGGCGCGGTCTTGGTAGGCGGCGAGGAACTCGCTGCGCCGGGCCACCACCTCGTCCAGCGATTGCGGGCGCACCAGCGGCACCACCTTGGCCGGCATGGCGAAGTGTGTCACCGCGGCCAGGTCGCAGGCGGCGCGGCGGCCCCACAGCAGCGCCTTGCGGTTCATCTCGACGGCGGCGCCGTTCAGCTCGATTGCCTGGTCCAGCGCGGCGAGCGAGACCGGCACCAGTCCCTTCTGCCAGGCGAAGCCGAGCAGAAACAGATTGGTGGCGATGGCGTCGCCGATGAGGCGGGTCGCCAGTTGCGTGGCGTCGATGAAGTCGGCGGCGCCGGCGCCGACGGCGTCGGCGATCACCTTTTCCATGCGCTCGAGCGGAAACTGCCAGTCGGGATTCTGGGTGAAGTCCGCCGTCGGCGTCTCAACACAATTCACCACCGCGCGGGTGAAGCCCGCCTGCATCTTCGCCAGCGCGTCGTAGCTCGCGCTCACCACCACGTCGCCGCCGATCACGGCGTTCGCCTCGCCCGCCGCGATGCGCACGGCATGGAGTTCCTCGGGCCGGTCGCAGATGCGTACGTGCGAGTACACCGATCCGCCTTTCTGCGCCAGCCCGGTCATGTCGAGCGCGCTCACGCCCTTGCCGTCGATGTGCGCCGCCATGCCGATCAAGGCGCCGATCGTCACCACGCCGGTGCCGCCGACGCCGGTGATCAGAACGCCGTAGGGATGGCTGGTGTCGGGCAGCACGGGTGCCGGCGGTTCGCCGAAGCCGCCGGCGTCCTCCGCCATCGCCTTTCCCTTGCGCGGCCGGCCGCCCTCGATGGTGACGAACGAGGGACAGAATCCCTTGAGGCAGGAGTAGTCCTTGTTGCAGCCCGACTGGTCGATGGCGCGCTTGCGCCCGAACTCGGTTTCGAGCGGCAGCACGGCGAGGCAGTTCGACTGTACGCCGCAGTCGCCGCAACCCTCGCACACCATCTCGTTGATGTAACACGCGCCGCTGCGGGTCGGGATAGGTGCCGCGCTTGCGCCGGCGCCGCTTCTCCGCGGCGCAGGTCTGATCGTAGATGAGCGCCGACACGCCGGCGACCTCGCGCAGTTCCTTCTGCACCGCGTCCAGCTCGTCGCGGTGCCGCACCGGCACCCGCGGCGGCAGATCGGTGATCTGCGCAGTACTTCTCGGGCTCGTCGGTGACGACGACGATCCTGCTGCACGCCTTCGGCGGCGAGCTGGCGCGTGATCATCGGCACCGTGAGAGGTGCCGTCGACCGGCTGGCCGCCGGTCATCGCCACCGCATCGTTGAACAGGATCTTGTAGGTGATCGTGCACCTTGGCCGCCACCGCCGCGCGCATCGCCAGCAGCCCGGAGTGAAAGTAGGTGCCGTCGCCGAGATTGGCGAACACATGCTTCGCGGCGGTGAATGGCGCCTGCCCGATCCACGCCGCGCCTTCGCCGCCCATGTGGCTGAAGGTGGAGGTGCTGCGGTTCATCCAGGTGACCATGTAGTGGCAGCCGATACCGGCCGATGCGCGCGGCTGCCTTGCGGCACGCACGGTGGAGGTATTGTGCGGACAGCCCGGGCAGTAGTAGGGAATGCGCTGCGATCGGCACGATCGGCGCGGCGAGCGCTCGTTCCTTGGCTGTCCAGGAAGGCCAGCCGGGCGCGGATGCGCTCCGAGGTGAAGAAACGGTCGATCCGCGCGGCGATCACGCGCGCAATCATCGCCGGGGTCAGTTCGCTGGCCGCCGGCAGTAGCCACTCGCCATGCGACACATGGCCGCCTTCGGTGGGCAGCAGCGCCCATTCGCCTTTCTCGTCGAACTTGCCGATGACGCGCGGGCGCACGTCCTCGCGCCAGTTGTACAGCTCCTCCTTGAGCTGGTATTCGAGAAACTGGCGCTTTTCCTCGACCACCAGGATTTCGTCGAGGCCCGCGGCGAACTGGCGCACGCCCTCCGACTCCAGCGGCCAGGTCATGCCGACCTTGTAGAGGCGGATGCCGATCTGCGGCCGCCAGGTCGTCGTCGATGCCGAGGTCATCGAAGCGCCTGGCGCACGTCGAGATAGGACTTGCCGGAGGTGATGATGCCAAGACGCGGCTGCGGGCTGTCGATGACGACGCGGTTGAGCCGGTTGGCGCGGCAGTAGGCCAGCGCGGCATAGAGCTTGTGGTGGAGCAGGCGTTCCTCCTGCACCAGCGGCGGGTCGGGCCAGCGTATGTTGAGGCCGTCGGCGGGCAGCTCGATATCCGTCGGGATGGCCACCTCGCACCCGCTGCGGATCGACGTCCACCGAAGCCGAAGACTCCACCGTGTCGGCGAGCGCCTTGAAGGCGACCCAGCAGCCGCAGTAGCGCGACAGGGCCCAGCCGTGAATGCCGTAGTCGAGATACTCCTGAACGCCGGCGGGCGCTAGGATCGGCATCATCACCGCCTTGAAGATGTGCTCGGTCTGGTGCGGCAGGGTGGACGAGCGCGCCGCGTGGTCGTCGCCCGCCACCGCCAGCACGCCGCCATGCCTAGACGTGCCGGCGGCATTGGCGTGGCGGAACACGTCGCCGCAGCGGTCCACCCCCGGTCCCTTGCCGTACCACATGGCGAATACGCCGTCATAGGTGGCACCGGGGAAGAGGTTGACTTGCTGCGTGCCCCACACCGCGGTGGCGGCCAGATCCTCGTTCACGCCGGGCTGGAACTTGACGTGGTGCGCCTCCAGGTGCGCGCTTGCGCCTTCCACAGCGTCTGGTCGAGGCCGCCCAGCGGCGAGCCGCGATAGCCGGAGATGAAACCGGCGGTGTTGAGGCCGGCGGCGAGGTCGCGCACGCGCTGAATCATCGGCAGGCGCACCAGGGCCTGATGCCGGTCAGATAGATGCGGCCTGCGACGACGGTGTACTTGTCTTCGAGGGATATGCCTGATGGCGTGTCACGGGCTGCCGAGCAGGACGTCGGGGTCCGCGGCGCAGAGCCGGAGTGGTTGGGCTCCGGCGCCAGGCCGGAGTTGTTGACCTCCGGAGCCGAGCCGGAGTGTGCGCTTGCCGCCATGTCGGGTCTCCTGCACAAAAATCGTGTTTTTGCCGCCGGTGGACGCTGCGCCTCGTGAGCCCAGGCCGATGCTGCTGAGCAGGCTATCACATCGATCCGGGCGGCTCAATTTCGCCCGCCGGCGCTTATGACGTTGACCGCGGCAGCGGGGTTCTGGCTACAATGTCGCCGGGATTCATCGTCGGCTCGCCGAGCGCGCCGCGGCAACCGCGCTGCTCGAGCCTCGAACAGGTAGCGGATGAACGTGATTAGTCCTATCATCAGGGTAACTGTCGTGGGGGGGCGACGACAGGTTTGCAAGGAAATGGCAGCTCTGAAATCGGTGAGAATCGTCCGCCCTGGTGTCAGGCATCGGTGGCGGCTCCGGCGTGAATGGCTGGTTGCCCGCGCGCAACCGGTCGCCGTATCGACGCCGCCAACAAAGCTCGAGCCCGATCATTAGGCGAAGAGCCCATATTTTTGGAAGGAGAACCCGATGCTCAACAAGAACGGCCTATTTGGCAAGAAGGAGGAAGGTGTGCGACCCGGACCCGAATTGACCCGAAACCCCTATTCAACGCCTCAACCCACGCAACAACCCGCCCAGCCCGCTACACAAAGGACTGATACGATGATGAAAGAAACCGGCAACGTTCAAACCCCGCACGCCGAGGAATCCAAGAGCAGGCTCATCGTCGGGCCGAACATCAAACTCAAGGGCGTCGAGATCACCGATTGCGACACGCTGGTGGTCGAGGGCCGGGTCGAGGCGACGATGGACAGCCGCGTCATCCAGGTGGCGCAAAACGGATCGTTCACCGGTACCGTCGGCATCGACATCGCCGAGATTCGCGGCCGTTTCGAGGGCGAGTTGACGGCGCGCCAGCGCTTGGTCATCTACGCGACCGGCAGCGTCTCGGGCAAGATTCGCTACGGCAAGATCGTCGTCGAAGAGGGCGGAAAGCTCTCCGGTGACGTAGCCTCGATCGCCGTCGAGTCCAAGGCGGCGGCGCCGACCACCGAGCCTGACAAGGCGGACAAGAAGGCGAGCGATCTGTGGGTCGCTTCGGACGCCGAAAAAGCGAAGGCTGCTACCGCGCGCTAACGTCCCGCGCCCAATGGCGGCCCGCCCCGGGCCGCCACACGCTTCCACGCATCCCGAGCGCGCGCTGCGCGGTCGGGATGCCGTTGTTCCCGGATTCCGCTGCGCTCGAGCCGGGCTGCGGGCTACATGCCGATTGTCACGGCGCAATGGATTCCCGAGCCCCGCGTTGATCGTCCCATGCCGCTCACGCCGGCGGCAGCACCTTATCCGGATTGAGTAAGTTGCCGGGATCGAGCGCGCGCTTGATCGATCGCATCAAGTCAACCGCTTCGCCATGCTCGGCCAGCAAGTACTTCTGCTTCCCGAGCCCGATCCCATGTTCGCCGCTGCATGTGCCTTCCATCGCCAGGGCGCGCATGATCAGGCGCTCGTTCAACGCATGCGCTGCCGCCACCTCCGCCGGGTCGTCCACGTCGAACGAGCACGACCAGGTGGAAGTTGCCGTCGCCGACATGTCCGAACAGCGGCGCGACGATCGCGGTTTGCGCCAGGTCTTCACGTGTTGCGTGTATGCATTCGGCCAGCCGCGAGATCGGCACGCAGACGTCGGTGGCGATGGCGCGCGTGCCGGGGCGCAGGTGCAGGCAGGCGAAGTAGGCGTCGTGGCGCGCCTGCCATAGGCGCGAGCGGTCTTCGGGGCGGCTCGCCCATTCGAAATTCATCCCTCCATGCTCGCGGGCGATATCCTGCACGCTGCGCGCCTGCTCCTCGGCGTAGGTGGGGCTGCCATGGAATTCGAAGAACAGCGTCGGTGTCTCGCGCAACGACGTCTTGCTGTGGCGATTGACCGCGGTGATGGTCAGCGCGTCGAGCAACTCGATGCGCGCCACCGGTACGCCGAGCTGGATCGTTTGAATCACCGTAGCCACCGCGGCGTCGACCGAGGGCATCGCGCAGACGGCGCTGGAAATGGCCTCCGGTATCGGGTGCAGGCGGACCGTCAGTTCGGTGATGACGCCGAGCGTGCCCTCGGAGCCGACGAAGAGATGCGTCAGGTCGTAGCCGGCCGAGGACTTGCGTGCGCGGCCGCCGGTGTGGATGACGCGGCCATCGGCCAACACCACGGTCAGGCCGAGCACGTTCTCGCGCATGGTCCCATAGCGAACCGCGTTGGTGCCGGAGGCGCGCGTCGCCGCCATGCCGCCGAGCGTGGCGTCGGCACCCGGGTCGATGGGAAAAAACAGTCCGGTCCCGTGCAGTTCGGCGTTGAGCTGCTTGCGCGTGATGCCCGCCTGCACGCGGGCATCGAGGTCATCGACATGCACGGCGACGACGCGGTTCATGTCGGACAGGTCGATGCACACGCCCCCGCGCACCGCCAGGACTTGGCCCTCGACCGAAGTACCGACGCCGAACGCTATGACGGGCATGCGATGAGTCCGGCATAGCGTGACGGCGGCGACCACCTCGGCCGTGGATTGCGCGAACACCACGGCATCCGGCGGGGCCGGGGCGTGGGAAGATTCATCCCTGCCGTGGTGGGCGCGCACCGCCTCGCCGGCGGAGAAGCGTTCGCCGAAGCGCCCGGCCAGGGCCTCGATCAGGGCCGCGGGCAGCGGCGCATGGGCGGGGTACGACGTCATCTCAGGCGATGCTACATGCCTCGTCGAACTCGAACCGCGGATTGCGCGGACGCAACTTGGCCGGATCGCCGTAACCCAAATTGCACAGGAAGTTGGACTTGTAGCGGCCATCGGGAAAGAACTCGCGATCGACGCGGGCATTGTCGAAGCCCGACATGGGGCCGCAGTCCAGGCCCAGCGCGCGCGCCGCGAGCATCCAGTACGCGCCTTGCAGGGTACCGTTGCGGAACGCGGCGGTTGCCGCCGCTTGTGCGTTTTCCGGCCCGGCGAACCAGGACTTCGCATCCGCCTGCGGGTAAAGCCGCGGCAAGTGCTCGTAGAACAATGAGTCGTGGGCGATGATGGCGGTGGCCGGCGCGGCCAGGGTCTTCGCCCGGTTGCCTTCGTCGAGCGCCGGTATGAGGCGCTGCTTGGCCTGCTCGCTCTTCACCAGGACCACGCGCATGGGATTGCAGTTGGCCGAGGTCGGCCCCATTCGCGCCAGCTCGTAGACGCGGTACAGCAACTCGTCGGCTAGCGGTTTGTCGAGCCAGGCCGAGTGCGTGCGCGCTTGCACGAAGAGGATGTCGAGGGCGCTCTGGTCCAGCGGTGTGGCCATCGGGTCGTCTCCTTGGGAGTCGAAAGGATTCTACGCGCGGACGGCGCGGTGCGGAATGCCGCGCCGGTTGGCCGATGTGCCCGTGACGATTCGCAGGGCGGGTAACTTGCCCCCGAGGTGTCATTCCCGCCTGCGCGGGAACGACAAGATGAAAGCCGCGCGGTTACTGGGGAAGGGCTGAATAAGTGGCTGCGACGGCGCATCGCGGCGTTGCGGCGTGCTCGCTCCCGCGCCTATCTATCTGATATGTCTTGGTCGCTGCGCGCGCCGCGCCTTGCGCTGCATCCGTCTCGCTCACTTATTCAGCCCTTCCCTAGTAGTGAAAACGGCATTGGGCGACCACGACGCGATCGTCTTGAACCGCATAGACCAATCGGTGCTCGTCGTCGATCACAATGGAAGAAAGCGATCCAGGCAGCCCGCGGCGGCCGCCGCGCCGGAAGCCTACTTGAGCCCCATGCAGTTGGCGTAGTAGGTGACCGTCGCCGGCCAGTCGGAGAAGATCCCCAGGATGCCGACTTTGCGCGCGAGAACGTCGAGCGCCTTGTACATGTCGCTATCCTTCTTCACCGCCCGGCCCTGCGGATCGAACCGGTAGTAGAAGCCAGCCTTGGCGGCGCCGTTGCGCAGGTCGGAACGCTCGAAGGTCCAGGTGATGATGTCGAAGCCGAGCCGCTTGATATCCTCGGCATACTCGGAGGGGACGATCTTGCCCCGCGCATCCACCGCCAGCAGCGCGAACGTCGGTGGCGCGATGATTCTCACGCCCTGGGCCTTCAGCTCTTTCAATTGGTCGAGCGACAGGCGCGGGACCGGCGGGTTGGCGGTCGGGTCGATGCTGTCCAGATAGACGGCCTGGCGGCCGAAGCGCGGCTCGTTCTTGATCCAGTAGAGGACGTCTTTCGGGTTGAACGATTGCGCCCAGACGCTGCGCGGCTTGACCCCGGCCGCCTTCAGCTCGTCGATCATCTT
>CAWGHV010000061.1:0-7546 GCA_963822375.1 uncultured beta proteobacterium
CCTTGCTGTCGCTGGTGGACTGTCGCGGATCGAGGTTGCGGCGCAGGTGCAAGCGAACAGCGTCGATGCCCTGCTTGGCGCCAAGGAGATTGAACTGGAAACACTGGGGCGCCGCTATCCGCTCAAGTTGGTGCGCGTGTCGCCGGCGATCAATCGTGACGCGCGCAACGTCGAGGTACGGCTTGCCTTCGCCGCGGCGGCCGCGCCGCCCGGCGCCGATGGCCGCATCGTCTGGCGCGACCCGCGCCCGCACTTGCCGCCCGAGCTGTTGTCGCGGCGCGAAGGGCGGCTCGGCGTGTTCGTGCTGAACGACGATCACGTCCGCTTCCTTGCCCTGCCCCGGGCGCAGGAGGGGCGCCCGGTCGCCGTCGATATGGCGCGCGACGCACGCATCGTCATCGACGGGCGCCACACGCTGCGTGGCGGCGAAGCTGCGGCAGACGCCGCCAAGCCATGAACTTCTACGCGAAGCTGATTCGCAATCACCCGCTGGCGAACATCACTTTCGGCGTCGTGCTGATACTCGGGCTGCTCGCCTATCTCTCGATGCCGCGCGAGCAAGACCCGGAGATCAACTTCAATTGGGTGCAGATCACCACCGTGCTGCCGGGCGCGGCCGCGGAGGATGTCGAAAAGCGCGTCACCAAGCCGCTCGAAGATGCCATCAAGAATGTCGCCGACATCCGCTTCGTGCAGAGCAACTCGCGCGAGAACATCTCGAGCATTCTGGTGCGCTTCCGCGACATCCCCGCGCGCACCTTCGACAAGCGGGTCAACGACCTGCGGCGCGAGATTCAAAACGAGGCTGAAGCCGAGCTGCCGACGGAAGCCGACGATCCGCTCATCGTCGAGATCACCACCTCCAACGGCTTCCCCACAGCGCAGGTTCTGATCAGCGCGCGGGCGGACGACGAAAATCTGCGCGCCCGGGCGCGCGAGATCCGTGACGACCTGGAGCGCATCGATGGCGTCGACCGTGTCTTCGCGCTCGGGCTGCACGACCCCGAGCTCTTGGTCGAGTTCTCGCCGCAGGCCGCGCGCGCGCGGGGCATGACCGGCGTCGACATCGCCGATGGCGTCGCCGCCTGGTTTCGCGACACCTTCGCCGGCAAGGCGCGCGCCGCCGACTCGGAATGGCTGGTGCGCGTCATCGGCACCGACGCCGACCCCGGCTACCTGGCCAGGCTCACCCTCAGCCCGGCGAATAGTCCGCGGGCACAGATTCCGCTCGGCGCCGTCGCCACGGTCGAGCGCGCGCGCGAGCGGCCATCGCAACTGGTGTCGCATGCGGGTCAGCCGGCGATCGTGCTGTCGGTGACCAAGAAGAGCTATACCAATACCCTCGACCTGGTTGCCCGCATCAACGACTACATCGCGCAGAAGAACCCGATGGTCGAGTCCGGCGGGCTGACAGTCAGCCTGCTCGACGACCAGACGACACCGACGCGCGAGGCGATCCGCGTCATGGAAAACAATGCCCTTCTCGGCCTGATGCTGGTGCTGGCCGTGTGCTTCGTGTTTCTGGGCGGGCGCATCGCCGCGCTGGTGGCCATTGGCATACCGTTCTCACTCGCAGGCACCTTCGCCGTGCTCCATGCCAGCGGCTCGACGCTCAACATCTCGGTATTGCTAGGCGTGGTCATCGGGCTCGGCATGTTGGTCGACGACGCCGTCGTGATCGTCGAAGCGATCTACTACCGCATGCAGCGCGGCCAGGAAGCGCTGGCCGCGACGATAGCCGCCGTGCGTGAAGTGGCGGCACCCGTGGTCGCCTCGGTGACGACGACGCTGGCGGCTTTTCTGCCGCTCATGCTGCTGCCCGGCATCCTCGGCGATTTCATGTTCGTCATCCCCTTCGTCGTCACGCTGGCGCTTGCGATCAGCTTGGCGGAAGTCTTCTGGATGCTCCCCGCCCACGTCAACGTCATGCGCTTCGATTTCTCGCGGCCGGGTCGGGTGCAGGCCTGGCGCAATCGCTTCGAGCATGCGCTGCGGGTCAAGTATGCGCGGGGGCTTATCTGGGTGATGCGCCGGCCCAAACGCTCCTTCGTCATCGCCGCGCTGCTCGTCGCCGGCGCCGTTGCCGCGCTGGCGACCGGGCTCGTGCGCATCCAGTTCTTCGCCTTCGATCCGGTTCGGCTGTTCTACGTCAACGTCGATATGCCGCCCGGCGCGCCGATCGAATCCACGCTCGCCGAGCTCGAGAAGGTCGAGGCGCGGGTGCGCAAGCACCTGCAGCCGGGCGATGCGCGCTCGCTCGCGTCGATGGCCGGGGTGAAATTCACCGAAACCGAGCCGCTCTACGGCGATGCCTATGGCCAAGTCGTGGTCTCGCTCAACCCCCGGCGCGAGCAAATGCGCGAAGTGGGCGAGATCGTCGAGGACATGCGCGCCGAGGTCGAAGCCACGCCTAGCCCGGGCAAGATCACCTTCACCCAGATTTCCGGGGGGCCGCCCGTGCAGAAGGCGATCCGCGTGCGCGTGCGCGGCGACGATTTCGTCGAGCTGCGCGCCGCTGCCGACGCTCTAAAGGCGATCGTCACCGCGGTCCCCGGTACGCGCGATGTCGCCGACGACGATGTGCCGGGACGGCCTGAACTCGTGCTGGCACTGGATCGCGAGGCGGTGAAGAACGCCGGCCTGAACCCGGCGCAGGTGGCGCGGCTGGTGCGCTTGCACGTCGATGGCGACATCGTCGCCGAGATGCGCGATCGGGGCGAGAAGCTGGAGGTGCGAGTACGCGCCCGCCGCGAGCCGGTCGCGGATATCGCGTCCATCCTCGACGATCCGATCGCCCTGCCGAGGAGCAATGGCGGCGGCAGCACCACGCTGGCCGCCCTCACCGCGCAGGAGACGCGCAACAGCCGCGGCGTGATCAAGCACTACAACCTGCGCCGCGCGATCACGATCGAAGCCGATCTGGACAAGGAGAGGATCAACGCTTTCGAGGCCAACCGCATCATCGTCAACGAATGGAACAAGGTGAACGCGCGCTTTCCGCGCACCGACATCGACTTCTCAGGTGAGCTAGACGATATTCAGGAGAGCCTGGATTCGATGTACGCGCTGTTTCTGATGGGTGTCGGCTTGATCTACTTGATTCTCGCCGCGCAGTTTCGCAGCTACTGGCAGCCGCTGATGATCCTGGTGACGGTGCCGTTGGCCTTCACCGGGGTGGCTTATGGGCTGCTTGTGTCGCGCAATCCGATGTCGCTGTACACGCTGTACGGCGTCATCGCACTTACCGGCATCGCGGTCAATTCGGCGATCGTGCTGATGGCCGCGGGGAACCAGCGACTGAAGAGCGGCATGAGCGTGCTGCACGCCTCGGTCTACGCGGCGCGCCGGCGCGTGGTGCCGATCATCATCACCACCGTGACTACCATCGCCGGCTTGTTCTCGCTCGCCTTCGGCATCGGCGGTCAGTCGCTGCTGTGGGGTCCGGTGGCCGCCAGCATCGTATGGGGGCTCGGGTTCGCCACCACGCTCACGCTCTTCGTCATCCCGCTGTTCTACTGGACATTCATGCGCTACTCGACGCTGGCGCGCCGTGGTGCACCTGCGCCGCGCTTCGCCGCCCTGCGCCGCTTGCTGCCGGGAAGAACGTCGTGAAATCGGTAGGGGGCCGAGGCGCTGTCCGAGCGGACAAGGCATGCGCCAAAAGATCGGTCGGTCCCGCCTGCGCGGGAACGACAACAGTGCGCTCGGCATTGTCTTTCGCCAAGGCCATGTGGGTATCCGCCGCCCTCGCAACGGTGCCCGGTTGTACGCAGAAGAGCGAACCGCCGCCGCCGCTGCGGCCGGTGGAGACGGTGGTGGCGCGTGTCGGCACGTTCGCCGAAAGTGCGGCCTATTCGGGCGAAGTGCGGGCACGCTATGAGAACGATATTGCCTTTCGTATCGGCGGCAAGGTCGTCGAGCGCAAAGTCGATGTCGGCACCATGGTCAACAAGGACGCCGTGCTGGCGCGGCTCGATCCGGAGGATGCGGCGCTCGCGGCGCAGGCCGCGCGCTCCCATGTCGCCGCCGCGACGGCCGAGTACACCCTGGCCAAGGCCGAACTCGAGCGCTACCGCAAGCTGGTCGCGGAGAAATTCGTCAGCCAGGGCGTTCTCGATGCCAAGCAGAGCGCCTTCGATGCGGCGCAAGCGCGGCTGCGGCAGTCGCGCGCCCAGGCGTCGGTGAGCCGGAACCAGTCGGCCTATACCGCACTGCGTGCCGAACGCGCCGGCATCATCACGGCGGTGAATGTCGAGCCGGGCCAAGTGGTAACGGCGGGCCAGCCGGTGATGCGCTTGGCTCGTCCGGGCGAGAGGGAAGTGATGATCGACGTGGCGGAAGGCCGCGTTGCCGAGTTGCGCGAGGCAAAACGGTTGCGGGTAACCCTGTGGGCCCGCCCCGACAAGTCGTATGCGGGACGGGTGCGCGAGATCGCGCCCGCGGCCGACGCTGCGACGCGGACCTTTGCGGTGCGGGTGGCGATCCCCGATGCCGATGCCGCCGTCAAGCTGGGCATGACGGCCGCCGTGGCGCTGCAAACCGACGACACGGCACGCGCGGCGCTGCTGCCGCTCACCGCGGTGTTCGACCACGAGGGCGGCGCTGCTGTATGGGTAGTCGATCCCCGGTCGATGCAGGTGGCGCCGCGCAAGGTCACGGTGAGCGCCTATCGTGAGGACGGCGCGCTGGTGACGGCCGGGCTCGCGGACGGCGAGACCATCGTCGCGCGCGGCGTGCACAAGCTGCTGGCGGGCCAGACGGTGCGGCTATTCGCCGCCGCACCTGGCAGCGCGCGTGCCGACGCGCCCGCGCCAGCCACGGCGAGCGCCGGCGCGCAACGGTGAGGCGCTTTCCCCGGTGAAAGGCTTCAACCTCTCCGCCTGGGCGCTGGAGCATCGCAATCTGGTGCTCTACATGATGGTGACGCTGGGTATCGTCGGCGCACTTGCTTACGGCCGGCTCGGGCAGTCGGAAGATCCGCCCTTCACCTTCAAGATCATGGTGATCCGCACCAACTGGCCGGGCGCCACGGCGCACGAGGTGGAACAGCAGATCACCGACAAGATCGAGCGCAAGCTGCAGGAGGCGCCCAACGTCGACTATCTGCGCTCCTACTCCCAGCCCGGCCAGTCGCTGGTGTTCTTCGTCGCCAAGGATTCGACCGCGCCGCGCGACATGCCCGCGACCTTCTACCAGGTTCGAAAGAAAGTGGGCGACATCCGCCACACGCTGCCGGCGGGCATCCAGGGGCCGTTCTTCGACGACGAGTTCGGCGACATCTACGGCAACATCTACGCGCTCACCGGCGACGGCTCCAGCTACGCGCAACTCAAGGATCATGCTGATCGCATCCGCCGGGAATTGCTCAGGGTTCCCGACGTGGCCAAGGTCGACTACTTCGGCGAGCAGGAGCAGAAGATCTACGTCGAGGTCTCGAACGTCAAGCTGGCGACGCTGGGGCTCGATCTGGCGAGCGTCGTCGCGGCGCTGGCGCAGCAGAACGCGATAGCGCCTGCCGGCGCCTTCGATACCGCTACGGATCGGGTTTTCGTACGCGCGAGCGGCGAGTACGAGACGGTGGAGCAGATCCGCGACACCTCGATACGCGCCGCGGGGCGGGTCTTGCGCATCGGCGACATCGGCCGCGTCTATCGCGGCTATGTCGATCCGCCGGTGTCGAAGATGCGCTACCTCGGCCACGAGGCGCTCGGCGTCGGCGTGGCCATGGTCAAGGGGGGTGACATCATCGAGCTCGGCCGCGACCTCGACCGCGAGGTGACGCGCATCCAGGCCGGCTTGCCGGTGGGGCTCGACCTGCACAAGGTGTCCGACCAGCCGCAGGCGGTGCAGCGTTCGGTGCGCGAGTTCGTGCGCACTCTCGCCGAGGCCGTGGTGTGGTGATGCTGGTGAGCTTCGCCAGCCTCGGGCTGCGCACCGGCGTGGTCGTCGCGCTGTCGATCCCGCTGGTGCTGGCGGCGACCTTCTTCTTCATGTGGCTGTTCGATATCGGCCTGCACAAGATCTCGCTCGGCGCGCTGATACTCGCCCTGGGCCTGCTCGTCGATGACGCGATCATCGCGGTGGAGATGATGGCGATCAAGATGGAGCAGGGCTGGGACCGCGTGCGCGCGGCGAGCTTCGCCTACACCAGCACGGCGATGCCGATGCTCTCCGGCACCCTGGTCACGGCGGCAGGCTTTCTGCCGATCGCCACGGCGGCGTCGAGCACCGGCGAGTACACGCGCTCGATCTTCCAGGTTTCGGTGATCGCGCTGCTGATCTCCTGGTTTGCCGCGGTGGTCTTCGTCCCCTACCTCGGCTACAAGCTGCTGCCCGATTTGTCGAAGAAGCCTGGCCACAGCGCCGAACACCACGGCGAGCACGACGTGTACGACACGCCGTTCTATCGCCGCTTTCGCGCGCTCGTGCAGTGGTGCGTCGCGCACCGCTGGACGGTGATCCTGGTGACGGTCGGCCTATTCGCCCTTTCGCTGTTCGCTTTCCGCTTCGTACAGCAGCAGTTCTTCCCCGCCTCGACCCGGCCCGAATTGCTGATCGAAATGCGCCTGCCCGAGGGCGCGTCGTACGCGGCGACCGAGGCCGAGGTCAGGAAGCTTGAAGCGATTCTGGCGAAGGAGGAGGGGATCGAAAACTACGTGAGCTGGGTCGGCACCGGCAGCCCGCGCTTCTATCTGCCGCTCGACCAGCAACTGGCCCATCTCAACTTCGCCCAGTTCGTGATCCTCACCAAGGGCGTCAGCGAGCGCGAAGCGCTGCGGGCGCGGCTGATCGAGCTGTTCGACGCGGACTTCACCGGCCTGCGCGAGAACATCACGCGACTGGAGAACGGGCCGCCGGTGGGTTTTCCCGTGCAATTCCGCGTCTCCGGCGAAGACGTCCCGACGCTGCGCCGCCTCGCCGCGCAGGTAGCCGACGTGATGCGCGGCAATTCTCATCTCTCGAACGTGCAGTACGACTGGGACGAGCGCTCGAAAGTCATCAGGCTGGACATCGACCAAGAGAAGGTGCGGCTGCTCGGGCTGTCGTCACAAGAGCTGGCGCGTTTCCTCAACACCTCGCTCAATGGCTTGCCGGCGACGTTCTACCGCGAGCAAGACAAACTGATCGAGGTGCTGATTCGCGGCGCGGCGCCGGAGCGCGCGCAGCTTGCGCTTCTCGCCGACTTGGCGGTCCCGACCCATGCCGGCAAGAGCGTGCCTCTGTCGCAGATCGCCCGCATCGCCTACGAATTCGAGCCGGGCATCGTCTGGCGCCGCAACCGCCTGCCCACGGTGACCGTGCGCGCGAATGTGTATGGAGACATCCAGGCACCGGCGGTGACGGCGCAGATTCTTCCCCAGCTCGAGCCGATACGCCGCGCCCTGCCGGAGGGCTACCGGCTCGAGACCGGCGGCGCGGTGGAGGAATCGGCGCGCGGCCAGAAGTCGGTCGCGGCCGGCGTACCGCTGCTCCTGTTCGCCGTGCTCACCGTGCTGATGATCCAGTTGCAGAGCAGCAAGACCAACCGGAACCAAGTGCGCCAACA
>CAWGHV010000062.1:0-6870 GCA_963822375.1 uncultured beta proteobacterium
GGCGTGCCCGCATTCGCCAGCTCGCCGACGCTGGCCAGGCGCTCTTTGACGATGGCTCGGTACGGTGCGCGTATCGTCGCCTTGGCCAAGTTGCGCTGTGCGGTGTCGAGCGCGGCACGGTTGAGCGCCACGTCGGCTCGCTGTACCTGAACCTCGGTCTCGCGCTGGTGCAGCGCCTCGGTGGAGATGAAGTTCTGTCGGCGCAACTCCTGGTAGCGTTTGAATTGCGATTCGGCGAGCTTGAGCCGCGCCCGCGCCGATTCGAGCTGGGCCTTGGCGCGCGCCGCCGCGAGTTGGTAGTCGCGGGGGTCGAGCCGCACCAGCACAGCACCGGCGGCCACCGTCTGCCCCACTTCGACCGGTATGGCGTCGATGCCCGCGGACAGTTCGGCGGCGATTTTCGCTTCGTTCAGGCTTTGCGCAGCGGCGGGCGCGTCGCGCTCGGGGAACACCGCGACATCGGCAAAACTTCGGAAAGTGAGCTGCGGCGCGGCTAGCGCATCGGCGCCCGCCGCGCCGCTCGAAAGGCAAACCATCAGCAATGCGGCGGCGACCACTCGGACCGCAATCATTCACATCTCCTCTCGATCCTGGCGCGGTGCAACGCAGAGCCCGCGCAGGACGAAATCGACTACTTCCTCGATGAACTGCTCCTGCGCCGGCGGCGAGTCGCCGCAGCAGTCGAGGGAATGCATCCACACCACGCGCATGAGCAGCGGCGAGAACACGAGATGGACCAGGATGCGTAGATCGCCGGGACGGAACTCCCCGGCTCCGATGCCGAGTTGCAACGCCTGCGCGACCAGGGCCTGTCCGCGGGAGATAACCTCGTCCATATAGAAGCGCGCGATCTCGGGAAAGTTGCGCGCCTCTGCGATGATGAGCTTGGGAATCCCGCCCAGCGGTGTGCTCCCGATGAGCTGCCACCAGCCCACCATTAAGCGCCGCATCAGTTCGGCTGACGTGCCATCCCATTCTGCGATCAGCTTCTCCCCCTCCGCCAAAGCCGGGACGAGACCCTCTCGCACCACCGCCTTGAATAGCGCCTCCTTGCCGTCGAAGTACAGATAGAGCGTGCCTTTCGAGACACCGGCGCGCGCGGCGATGTCTTCCAGCCTTGTGGCGGCGAAGCCCCGCTCGACGAACAAGGAAAGCGCCGCAGCGGTCAGCTCGGACGGCCGCGCCTGCTTGCGCCGCTCCCAGCGGGGTGGGGCCTTCGTCTCGCTCATCGCGCCGACATCCTGCTACCGGTCCGGCGAGGGACTTCGCGAGGCAGCCTGAGCCGCGGGCGGCAGGATATGCGAATTACGCGCGCCCTTTGCGCGATCGAAATCGGCGACGGACGAAAAAGAGACGTGTAAGCCATGACCAGGCGATGACACAACTAACTAACCGGTCATTAACTTAACAACGTGTGACGGAGTTGTCAATTCCGGGGGATTGCCTCGTTGCGCGCACGTTGGGGATAAGCATGTTCGGCCGCCTGCGCGGCCGCCACGGGGAAGATACCTGCCAGGGGGTGGAAGTGGGTTAGGGGAATGCCGCCGCCCTTCACTTGCGGCGGATAGCGTGCAACCTCAATTCCTCCAGGATTGCGGCGAACATCTGCTCGTTGTCGGAGGCGTTGCGCATCGGCTTGTCGAGACTCACGGTCAGCGAAGCGACCCTGTTTTCGTCGGCGCACATGTATAGCTGCCCCATCTTTTCGGCCACCGCGCGGTAGCTATTGTCAATGTCCTGAACGCGACGCGTCAGTTCCTGCACCACGTCCTCGCTCACGTCCGCCAGCTCGCTGGCGATTCCCGCGTCTTCACTCATTGCTGTCTCCTGGCTCTTTGTCCTTGCCTTTGCGCACGCCGCCCTCGGCGGCAGTTCCAGGTTTACTTCCCGGGGTCAGCAGGCTTTGCCTTCGGCGCCTTGTTGCTCTTGAGCGAATCGCTCACCTTGGTCCACGTATCCTCGAGGCCCGCTGTGTGGTCCGCCCAATCTTCCGCGTCGAATCGCTCGGGCGCGGCTAGCATGGCTTCGGCTTCCGAGACAGATTCCTTCATCGTTTCGACCTGTTCGGACATGCCGGCCTTGCCGTCGGTGGTCGTCTTGGCGGCACCTGCTTTCAGCGCGAGCAACTTTGCCCGAGCCTGCTTCAGTTGCACTTCGAACCTCGCCTTTTGGGCCTCCTCTTCGTCCATGGTCGACCCCTATACGTATTTGGGATGGGTATGGCGGACGCGCCTAGGCCGCCGCAAGATTCATCGAAACAGACCCCCGTCATCGAATCAGGATGTCGTTCTTCACTTGCTTCACGCCGGTGACTCCACGGGCTAGATCGACCGCACGATCGCGCTCGGCTGCGGTCTTGACGAATCCGCTGAGTTGCACTACGCCCTTGAAAGTCTCTACATTCACCGCCAGCCCGCTCACGGTCGGATCATTCAGTAGAACGGCCTTGACCTTCGTCGTAAGCGTCGTGTCATCGAAGTACTCGCCCGTGCTCTCCTGCTGACGTGTGCTGCCGCATGCCGCCAGCGTCAAGGCGACGACCAGAGAAGCGATAAGCGAGGTGAGTTTTCTTGTCTCCATGGGGATCTCCAGGTCAGTTTCCGTTGTGACGCAAGGTTCGATGACTCACGAGCGCTCGCCGCGAGTCACCAACTCGGACAATGACATCGGGGCACCTTCTCGATTCTCCATCGCCGAGTGAGTCAGCGCGGCGCCCGCACTTGGGAGCGAACTCGCGGCAGCGCCCGCATTCAGCCGCTCGTTGAGCAAGCGGAACTCGGTCGAGATGAGCTGATGTAGGTTCTCGATGCGAGACTCTTCGGCCTTGTCCGCGAGGTGCTGCACTCGCTGGACTTCCTTGAGCAGCTTGCGTGTTTCCAGCAAGGAGCCGATCTGGTTGCGCAGCGAAGCAACGAAGAACAGCGCGACGAGCACGGCGGCCAAGCCCAGCATGACCACGCCGAGCGGTGCCTGGACCTGCGCGACGACCAGGTTCAGTGGCGCAGGGGCCATCAGCGTCGGCCAGTTGAGCGCGGCCAAGCCGGCGACGATGGCCACGGCACCCCAGGCCAGCAAGTTGCTCACTCGATTCATATCGGTCTCCTCGTCTTGATGGGCCGCCGGAATGGCCTGCGCTACTGCTCTTCGGCGTGCCCGACTGGAGAATGTATATTTTCAAACTTGCGAAGTAAAATACAATTCTGAAAATCTGGCTTCGCAGAAATGCAAATCAAAACGGGCTCGGTAACGCCTGGCGCCGACACCGAGGCCAGCTCAGCAGCGCGGCCCCAACTCGGCTGGTCCGACTTCCAGACGGTGCTCGCGGTCGCCCGGCACGCGAGCGTCGCCAAGGCCTGCACGGCACTAGGCATGACTCACTCGACGTTGCTACGCAAACTCGATGTCATCGAATCGCGACTCAAGACCAAGCTGTTCGACCGCGTGCGCGGTCGCTACACGCTGACCCAGGCCGGGCACGAGATCGAGCAGGCCGCCAGCGCCTTCGAGCCGCTCGCGCTGAACGCCGAGACCCGCGTGCGCGGGCAGGACCTGCGGCCCAGCGGAGATGTGCGCGTGGCCGTCGCGTCGATCGTTATCGAGCACCTGCTGACAGGCGTGCTCGCGCAGTTCGCTTCGGCGTTTCCGGAGGTCAAGATCGAACTGGTGGCCTCGCGCGAGCACGTAAGTCTTTCGCGGCGCGAGGCGGACGTGGCGATTCGCGTAGCCGATGCCGTCCCCGACTGGTTGGTCGGGCGCAAGCTCGCCGACTTGCAGTTCAAGATCTACGGGCGACGGCAGGGCAGAGGGAAAACGCTGTTGCGCGACACCGAAGAACTGGCGGCGCAGCGCCGTTGGATAGGATTCGAACGCGATTCACGCGAGCTCAAATTCGACCGCTGGCTTGCCGCCAACGTGCCCGATTCCAGCGTGGTGCTGCGCGTCGACAACTGGAGCCACGCGCTGGCCATGGTGCAAGCCGGCCTGGGCATCGCCCTGCTGCCCGCCTTCCTCGAAGAGCATGCGCGCGAACTACTTGCCTTGACGCCACCGCTCAGGGAACTGGAGACGCCGCTGTGGCTGATCACGCATCCGGAGTTGAAGCACACGATGCGCGTCAAGGTGCTGATGCGTGCCTTCGGCCCCGCTCTCGCCCACGCCGTTCAGGCCGCGCAACACGGCAGGATCGCAACTTGAGCGCTCGGCCATGCCGGCGACGTTGCGGTTACTCAACCAAGAACAGGTTGCGCAATGCCAGGGGGATGTTGCGACGCGCCGAGCCAAACTCTGTCTCAGCCTTGTAGCGTCACGTCAGAATTGACGAAGCGCCTCGTGCAACCAAGTGGAATTACTGGTAGGCCGTGCTGGGCTCGAACCAGCGACCAATGGATTAAAAGTTCACTGCTCTACCAACTGAGCTAACGGCCCGCGGAGAGCGGCGCATTATACGAGTGCCCTCACCCGAGTGTCAAAGCTTCCGCACGCCCTATGTTGTGAGCTTTGGAGCGCGTCGTCGGCCGCTTAAGCGCTTGTGCACGCTGCCGTAGACACGCGCATGGTCCTTGGTGGCGTCATGACGTGCGCGGCAGGGCGAGGCCGGCGCCTTCTTCAACCCGCGATGAGGATTGTCGAGCAATGAAAAAGCAAGCGGATTCAGAGATCACGCCGCCCGAACGCCAAGCGTCGGATGATCAGGCGTCGATGTTCGACGAGGCGGCGATGACCGCATGGCTGGGAATGACTATCGCCGTCCAGGAAATCAATCAGTACTGGGCGGCACTGCTCGATTCGGATGAGGAAGAATCAAAGAAGGAGCGCTAAGCGGCGCGCAGGATACGCCAGTACTGCAATTTCATCGTTGCGGCCGCGCCCGCAACGATGCAGGCGAAGGTGAGCGCGGAGCCCAGCGCAAGAGCCGATACGCCGGTGATCGCCTGTCCGACGGTGCAGCCCATCGACAGCACCCCCCCGATACCCATTAGCACCGCACCCAAGGCGTGGTTCGCGAAATCGGTCGCGTCGGCGAATAGTTCGACGCGAAAACGTCGCGCTACCATCGCATAGACGAACGATCCCACGATAGCCCCGGCCAGCGCCATCACGCCGAAGCTGATGCGCGTGAGCTGAGTCGGGCGCATGAGGTAGTGCGCCGTGTCGCCGAGCGGGCTGACGAAAGTGAAGGACTGCGTGGCGACGCGGATCGGCACATCGGTGGCCATGGCGGCGAACTCCTGCCACTCCTTACCAAACGGGCCGCCGGTGATGGCCCAGCCGGCGACGACGGCGAGTCCGACCGTGGCGCCGCCGAGAATGTTGTCGCTACTGGCACGGAAATCTCTCGAACTGAAGACGAACACGAGCAGGCCGAGCACAACCCCAGCACCGATCGCCAGGTGCAGCAGGTCGCGATCGATGCCGTCCCCAATTCCGAACACCGCGCCGAGTACTTCGCCAAACTCTTGGCTACCGGCGCCGAATTGCGCCAGGCTGATCGCGGTCGGCCCGATCCAAGGCAGGAAAGCCCGCTCGTACAGCGGCGTCCACAACATCAGGTAGGCGCAGACCGAGGCGATCACCAGCACCAGGAGCGATTTCAGGTTGCCGCCGCCCACCCGCACCAAAGTCTTGTAGCCGCAACCGCTGGCGAGGGTCATGCCGGCGCCGAACATCAAACCGCCCAGCACGTAGCGCAGCCAGACGAAATTTTCGGTTCGGTAGGGCGGAAAGGTTCCGCCCGAAAGGTCGATGTACCCCGTGGTGTCGAGCGCGAGCACACCGCCCAGCGCCACCGCGATCGCCAGCAGCCATGAACGCATGCGTCCGGTGTCGCCGAAATTCACCCAGTCCGACACCGCGCCCATGGTGCAGAACCCGGTTTTGTGCGCCACCGCCCCCATCAGTATGGCGATGACGAAAACCGACGCGAGAACCTGGATGTGGATGGCGGATTCCATTGCGCCCAGCATGATACGTCGCGCCGTCGGCGCCTAGAGCCTGTTGACATTCCCGCGACGGAGGGCGTTGTGACCCAAAGGCTTCGGATGCAAGGCGCGCGACGCCGCCAAGGCTGGAGTCTTGGCAAGGAGCGCAACGCCGCAGCCGCGGTCTCCGGATTCCGCTGAACTGCATTCGGGCTGCACGCCGCACTGGCCTTCAGGCGGCGTAGGGAGTCGGGTCAGGCACCCCGGCGGCGTCGAAGCCGGCGCGGCGCAGGCGGCAGGCATCACACACCGCGCAGGCGCGGCCCCGGGCGTCCGCCTGATAGCAGGATATGGTCATCGAGTAATCGACACCCAGCGCGACGCCGCGGCGGATGATGTCGGCCTTGCCGAGGTCGATCAGCGGCGCGCGCACGCACATGCGCGAGCCCTCGACCGCGGCCTTGGTGGCGAGATTGGCCAGCGCCTCGAAAGCGCCGATGAATTCGGGCCGGCAGTCAGGATAGCCGGAGTAGTCCACCGCGTTCACTCCGACGAATATCACGCGAGCACGCAGCACTTCGGCCCAGGCCAGGGCCAGCGCGAGCATCACCGTGTTGCGCGCCGGCACGTAGGTCACGGGGATGCCGGGTTGCGGCCCCCGGGTCGGAACGGCCAGCGCCGGATCGGTGAGCGCCGAGGCGCCGAATTGGGCGAGATCGACGCGCACGCAGCGATGCTCGCGCGCCGCGAGCGCCTGCGCCACACGCCGCGCGGCATCGAGTTCGATGCGATGACGCTGGCCGTAGTCAACCGACAGGCAATGACATTCGAATCCATCGTTGCGGGCGACGGCGAGCGTGGTGGCCGAGTCGAGACCGCCGGAGAGAAGCACGACGGCCGTAGACTCAGCCACGGGCGCTCCCGGCCTTGCAGGCGGGGAGGCACCTGGCGC
>CAWGHV010000063.1:0-8034 GCA_963822375.1 uncultured beta proteobacterium
TACCAGGTAGCTAGAAGTGACAACTCACATTCAATCCCAGTTCTGCGCCACATTAGCAGGCTCATCTCTGAGAGCTGTAATGTAGGCTTGGTCTCTACTCGCTCGCTACTACTAGATAGCTATTTAAAGGCATACAGAGAGGAAATCCTAGGTCGGCTTTACAAGAACTTGGGTGGAGCCGTACCTTGCGTCCCACGCGAACCAGCGACGCATCCGCCTCGTTCAGGGTCAGCTCAACGGCGGACTCGCCGCCGATCGGGACGATCTCCAGAAGCTCGTCGTCTTTCTTGACGGTCTGGCCGGGGCCGATGGTCTTTCCGATGCGAGAGACGCGCCCCGAGAGCGGCGCGTAGATCTTCTGCTGGGCCACGCGCCGCCGCATGTTGTCCACCTCCAGCTCGGCGGACGCGATGCTGGCGTCGATGGCGGCGATGGACTCTCGGATTTGCTCGGCGTTGGCCGACTCGCGGCTGAGCGCGGCCTGTGTGTCGAAGCCGATCCGCTCTCGCTCCAGCCCGAAGACCGTGACGTCGCGGAGGGCGCTGGCGAGCGACTCCCGCGCCGACGCGATGCCGTCGGCGCACCGAACATGACCAGGAAATCGTACGCGCAGCCGCCCTGGTCGAGCAGCTTCCGCGCCCGCGCCGACTGAGCTTCGCCCTGCTCCCGCAAATGCCGGAGAGACGCCTCGCTGTTCAATCCGTGCTCATACCAGCGCTCCAACTGTTCCTGCACGTTGAGCAATAGAAGCTTTGCGGCTTTCATCGCTTGCACCATCTCGATGGCGTGGCTTACCGCGCGATCGGCGTTCGGTGAGCCGTCAACAGGTACGAGGAATGTTTTCATGTCGGTTGCTCCATCAAGTAATCGAGTCGTGCCCCCGGCGGCGAAAAGCACGAACCGCGGGCGTGAAGATAACGCAGTTGAGTGGTTTCCGAAACGTTCTTCGAGCTGCGGGCGAGCTAGTCTCTGGCGTTGCTCGTTGTCCCGCAGCGCAAGCTTGACGACGGCCCCGTTCATCCGGAGCATGGGCTCTTGGCGGCCTCGGCACCAATTGCGCCCTCATGCTCATCCTCAAACGTACTGCGCTTGGCATAGCTGTCCTGGTCTTCCTACTGGTGGTCGCGGCGGTGATCGTCGCGGCCACCTTCGATCCCAACGAGTACAAGCCCGAACTCATTCGGTTCGTAAAGGATCGGTATGACCGCACACTGTCGATCGACGGGCAGATCGGACTCACCTTCCTGCCCAAGCTGGGCGCATCGGTGGGTGCGCTGGCGTTGTCGCAGCCGCACTCGACAGAGCCGTTCGCGAGCGTCTCCAGCGCCAAGGTGGCCGTCGCGCTGCTGCCGCTGTTATCGAACAAGGTGATCGTCGATCGCGTCGAATTGACCGGGCTTGAAGCCTCGCTCGTCAAGCACAAGGATGGCCGGACCAACTTCGACGACCTGCTGGGCAAAATCGACGAACCTGCGGCGACCGAACCCGCCCCGCCGACCGGCTCGGCCGCGCTGCCGCTCGAGTTCGATGTCAGCGGGATCGAACTGCGTAACGCCACCATCGCGTGGCGCGACGAGAGTGCGGGGACCGACGTCCGCCTCGCCGGCGTGAACCTGACGACCGGACGCATCGCCAGCGGCGTGCCGGAGCGGCTCTCACTCGAAGCGCGCGTGCAGGGCACCCAACCCAGGCTTGATGCGTTCGTCATCGCAAAGACCGGCTACCGCCTGGATTTCGCGCAGCCCGGCGCCGTCCTCGACGGCATCGACATGACGATACGTGGCAACGTTCCCGGCCTCGAAGGATTGGCGGCGGACCTGACCGGAGACATCGGCTGGGCCGGCGGCAACCGCCTCGACCTCAGCCGAGTCAAGCTCACGGCGACCACGCGCGGCGGGCTCGACGTCAGTGTCGATGCGCCGAAGCTCACGCTCAGCCCGGAGCACTCGGAGAGCGTCGCGATCGACGCAACCGTAAAACTGAAGTCCAAGGACCAGAGCTTGAATGCCGTGCTGGCGCTGGCCCCCATCAAGGCAAGCGGACAACGGATCGAGTTTTCGAATCTGGGCCTTCGGCTCGATCTGAAGCGCGGCGATCTCGCCGTGCAAGGACGCCTCGATTCGCCGGTGGCCGTCGCGCTGGAGGCGGGCGAGGCGAGTCTCGGTAAGCTCGCCGGCGAGTTCACGGTGAACGGCCCCACCATCCCGAATAGCGCGATGAAGCTCGGCCTCCAAGGGGAAGCCGCGACGAACTGGCTCAAGAAGACAGCAAATGCGCGAATGGCGGTCCGGTTCGACGAAAGCAACGCGCAGATCAAACTCGCGCTCGCCGACTACTCCAAACCGATGCCGACCTTCGACCTCAGCATCGACCGCCTGAACGCGGATCGCTACACCGGAGGCGGAGCCAAAGCCAACGCCGGCGCCCCTTCGTCGCCCGCCTCCTCGTCGCCCGCCAAGCCGGCACCCGGCTCGGCGGCCGAGCGAGCAATCGACCTTTCCACCCTTAAGCACCTGAACGCATCGGGAACGGTGCGCGTGGGCGCTCTCACCGCGTCGAACATCCAGGTCACCAATCTGCAAGCCATGCTGAAGGCCGCGGGCGGCCGAGTCTATGTCAGCCCGATGAGCGCGAATCTCTATCAGGGTACGCTCAAGGGAGCTCTCGGTATCGACGCCAAGGGCAACCGCTACACGATCCGGCAGCAGTTGGCGAACGTCTCGGTCGGCCCGCTCCTGCGCGCGGCCGCGAATCAGGACGTACTGGAAGGACGCGGCAACGTCGCGCTCGATGTCAGCGGCAGCGGTACGAGCGCGGGCGCGATCAAGCGCTCGCTCGACGGCAAGGCGGCGCTCGACCTGCGCGACGGCGCGATCAAGGGCATCAATCTCGCCGATATCGCGCGCCGCGCGCGGTCGCTACGCAGCGGCAATCTTGAGGGCGCCACCGCCACGCAGACCGAGAAGACCGACTTCAGCGCACTCAAGGCGAGCTTCACAATTCGCAACGGCATCGCGCACAACGAAGACTTGAACGTGAAGTCGCCGTTCATTCGCCTCGCCGGTGCGGGCGACGTCGACATCGGCGCGGGCTCACTCGACTACCTCGTCAAAGCCTCTGTGGTCGCGACGACTACCGGGCAGCAAGGCAAGACACGCGATCAAATGCGCGGCATCACCGTTCCGGTGAGGCTGAGCGGCCCGTACGGCAGTCTCAAATATTCGGTCAACGTGGCCGCACTGGCGACGGATGTTGCGAGGGACGAGATCAAGCGTCAACTCGAAGAACAGCTCGACAAGGAAATCGGAGATAAAGCCAAGGGTGCGCTGGGCGACGTGCTCAAAGGGATTCTCGGCCGCTGATCCGCAACGCGTGAGAGCGGCTCCCGACCGCGAATAGCACCTTCGAATAGATCGAACGCCGATTCGCGGCGAGGACGCCGCTCCCACGACCTTGCGCGCGCACCATTTGGGCTACCGCTACTCCCCGAGCGAGCGCCAGGCGTCATAGACCATCATGGCGATGCCGATCGCCATGACGACGCCCAGCACGACGACCTTCACCTTGATGAAGACTGCACCGAGGAACAGCAACATCAACAGGATGCCCACCAGACTGAAGATGAGTTTCATCGCGCTCTCTCTTGGTTCGTGCCGGTCACCGGCCGGCTCACCCACTTGCCTGCGCAAGTGTCGCGCTCAGCCACCGGGCGGTACGCAACAACCGCCCATCGTCGCCGCGACGCCCGACCAGTTGCACACCCAGCGGTAGCCCGTTTGCCCCGGTGAGCAGCGGCAACGTAATGCAGGGCATGCCGCATAGCGTCCACAAGGTACAGAACATCGGACTGCCGGTAGAGTCAAGACCCGCCGGCGCCGTACCCGCCGTCGCTGGCGTGACGATGGCATCGAATTCGTCGAACAACGACTCGAACCCGTCGTTGAGGATGGGCACCCGCGCGAGTGCCCGACGGTAGTCCACCGCCAGAATCTGCCGGCCACGTTCGAGCTGTGCGCGCAGCGATTCGGAGAGTTGCTCGCGGCCGTGCTCGTACTCCTGCTCGAAGGACCCGGCGAGGTCCGCCTCCATGATGAGGCGATGCCATTCCAGCGCGTCGCGCGACTTCTCCGGTAGATCGAACCTGCGGGCGCGCTCGCCCAGGACCTCGACCATCTCGGCAAACGCCTCGCGCGTATCGGCGGCGGCCTCTTCCCACATCGGCGTGGGCACGAAGGCCAGTGTCGGCGGGAACGGAGGTGACTCGGCGGCGATGCGCGCATAGGGCGGCCGCGGTACGGGACGCGTCGCTGCATCCGCTGCGTCGAATCCGACCAGCGCCTGCGCCAGCAGTGCCGCATCCTCAACGGTGCGCGCGAACATGCCCACCTGATCGAGCGGCGGCGATTGAGTCAGCACGCCGTCGCGCGAGACGAGTCCGTAGCTGGGCTTGAATCCGACGACGCCGCAGTAGGCCGCCGGGCGGATCACCGACCCGTTGGTTTGGGTGCCGACCGCCAGCGGCACCATGCCAACGGCAACCGCCGCGGCCGATCCGCTGGACGAGCCCCCGGGCGTATGTTCCGGGTCGTGCGGATTGCGTGTCTTGCCCGGCGCATAAGTCGCGAGTTCGGTGGTGACGGTCTTGCCCATGATCACCGCGCCGGCCTCGCGCAGCCGGCTCACCAGCGTGGCATCGCGCGTCGGAATGCGCCCGGCATGAAGCGGGGTGCCGTCCTCGGTCGGCATGCCACGCACGTCGATGATGTCCTTGATGCCCACCGGGAGCCCGTGCAGCGGGCCGGTCGGCCGGCCGAGGGCGCGCCGTTCGTCGAGATCGCGCGCCTGCTCCAGCGCATGAGCCGGGTCGAAGTAGGCCCACGCGCGCACGCGCTCTTCCTGCTCCGCGATGCGCTCGACGCACGCGCGCACGTAGTCCTGGGCGCCGAGTCCGCCCTCGCGCAGGCGTCCGGCCGCCTGCGCGGCGGTGAGTTGGCAGATGGGCGAGGCATCCATGGCGAACTCAATTACCGTAGAAGACCTGGGGCAGCCAAGTCACGATCTGCGGAAAGATGTAAATCAGGGCCATCGACAAGAACACCATCGAGAGAAAAGGCAGGCAACCCTTGAAGATGGTCATTAGCTGCAAGATGGGCGGCGCGACGCCCTTCAGGTAGTACGCCGACATCGCCATCGGCGGTGTCAGGAAGGAGGTCTGGAGGTTGAGCGCCACGAGAATGCCGAAGAACATCGGGTCCACGTCGAAGTGCGGCAGCAGCGGCAGAAAGATGGGCACGAAGATGATGATGATCTCGCTCCACTCGAGCGGCCAGCCGAGCAGGAAAATAATGATCTGCGACAGGATGAGGAAGGTCACCGTATTCAGGTCCAGGCCGAGCACGAAATCCTTCACCAAGGCCTCGCCGCCGAGGTACGAGAACACCGAGGAAAAGGTCCACGAACCGACGAACAGGTAGCACACCATGGCGGAGGTGCGTGCCGTGAGGTAGACCGCCTCGCGCAAGCGCACCCAGGTGAGCGCCCGGTAGGCGGCGGCGAGCGCCATACCGCCCATCGCGCCGACCGCGGCCGCCTCGGTGGGCGTCGCGAGCCCAAAAAGAATCGCACCCAGCACCGACATGATGAGTATGGCGAGCGGGAAGAATGCCTGCAGCAGCATGAGCGCCACCCGGCCCCAAGGGATGTCGGTCTGCTCCTTCGGCAGCTTGGGTGCGAGCGACGGATTGATGGCCACGCGCGCGACGACGTAAACCATGTAGAGCCCGGCCAGCAGAAAACCCGGCAAGATGGCGGCGGCATAGAGCTTCACCACCGACACCGCCGAAGTCGCGCCATAGACGATGAGCATGATCGACGGCGGGATCAGGATACCCAGCGTTCCACCGGCGCAGATCACGCCAGAGGACAGGCGATGGTCGTAGCCTGCCTTGAGCATGGCCGGAAGGGCCAGCAGCCCCATCAGCGTCACCACGGCGCCGACGATTCCGGTGGCGGTCGCGAACAGCGCGCAGGTGACAAGCGCCGCCACGGCCATCGAGCCGGGGATCGCGCGAAAGGCCACTTGCAGGCTGTGAAACAGCCGGTCGAGGATGTTCGCCCGTTCGATCACGTAGCCCATGAACAGGAACAGCGGCACCGCCACCAGGGTGTCGTTGTTCATGACGCTGAAGGTATTCTGGGTGAACAGGTAGAACACCCGGTTGTCGAAGAAGTCCTGGTCGGGCTGGAAGTAAGCGTAGTAGCCGAACGCCACGCCCATCGCCATGAGCGTGAAAGCGATCGGAAAGCCGAGCAGGATGATGAAGATGAACATGCCCAGCATCAGCAGGGCGATCTGCGGATCGCTCATTTCGCACCCTCCGCGTCCGCGCCGCCACGCTGGCGCTCATCTTCCTCGCGCTGGAGTCGCAGGGCGACTTGCATCTCTTCCACGTCGTGCAGCCGCTGGGGCCAACTGCCGTCGCGGATGCACAAGATACAGCGCATCACCTCGGCGAAGCCCTGCAGCGTGAGCAGAAACCCCGCCACCGGAATGAGCATCTTCAAAGGCCACACCGGAACACCGATCGGGCTGTTTACGCTGACCTCCTGAATGCGGTAGGCGTCGGCGGCATAGCCCCAACCGGCAACCATCAGGGATATGACGCCGGGAAAGAAGAACAGGAAATACAAAACCAGTTCGATGCTGCCCTGCACCCGCGCCGGCCACAGGCGGAAGATAACGTCGCCGCGGACATGGCCGTTGCGCGAAAGCGTATAGGCGCCCGCCATGATGAAGAGCGCACCGTAGAGCATGTAGCTCATGTCGAACGCCCAGCTGGTCGGATCGTTCAGCACATAGCGCACGAACACCTCGTAGGTCGTGCCGAACGTCAATATGATGATGCACCAGGCGAAGGCGTGGCCGACCGACTTGGACAACTGGTCCACGCCGCGCAGTACGCGATTGATCATGGGAGCCGGCCCGGGCTGAGGCGAAACGAAAGACGGGGCGGCCAAGGCCGCCCCGCGATTGGCATCGTCAGGCGATCACTGTGGTAGTCGCGCTAGAAACCGAGCTTGCCGAAGATGTGCTCGTAACCGAGCTTGTAGTCGGCGTCGTTGAGGAACCAGTACTTGGCCACTCTCTTGGCCCATGCACGCTGGCTATCCACCACTTTCTTGAAGAACGGATCCTCGTCGGAGAGCCGCTTCGAAACGACGTCCCAGGCCTTCAGTTGCGCCTCGAATATCGATTTGGGCGTGCGAATCGCATTCACCTTTTCCTTGTTGACCAACTCCTCCAGGTCTCTGGAGTAGTTGTCCATGGCGGTCCAAAAGTTCGACGCCGACGCTGCTTCCACGCCGTAGCGCAGGATCGCCTGCAAATCCTTCGGCAGCGCGGCGTGTTTCTTGCGGTTGAAGATGATCTCGAAGAACTCCATCGCCTGGTGGTAGCTGCCCATCATGTAGTTCTTCGCCACGTCCTGGGCGCCGAAGCGCCTGTCGGAGGTGGGATTGTTGAACTCGAAGGCGTCGATCACGCCGCGCTCCATGGCCGGCACGATCTCGCCACCCGGGAGCTGCGTGACCTTGAGCCCCATCTCCTGCATCAGGTCGGCGGCCAAACCGACGGTGCGATACTTCAGCCCCTTCATCTCGTCGGCGTTCTTCACCGGCTGCTTGAACCAGCCCAGCGGCTGAGTCGGCATCGGCATGCAGAAGTAGCCGACCACGTCGAGTTGCAGCTTCTTCAGCAGCTCGTTGTAGAGCTCGAGTCCGCCGCCGCGATAGATCCACGCCAGCGTTTGCTGCGCGTCACAGCCGTTGATCGGGCCGGAGCCGAACAGCGAGGCGACCTTGCTCTTGCCGTACCAGTACACTGGCACGTGGTGTCCGGCATCGAGCACGCCCTTGTTCACGGCGTCCATGACCTCGAACGGCTTCACCACCGCCCCGCCGATCAGATAGTCGATGCGCAATCGCCCGCCGGCCATCTCGTTGACCCGGTTGACGTACTCCTCCGCCATCTCGTTG
>CAWGHV010000064.1:0-15479 GCA_963822375.1 uncultured beta proteobacterium
GTCCTGGTCTGCTGGCTGCGGTTGCATTGCTCATCGTCCTCGCCGAACACCATCACCAGTCCGTGCATGGTGGTGAGCTGGTTGAAGAACTCGGGCCGCAGCACCTGCAAGCCGGGTTGGAACAGCTCGGTGCGCAGCGTCAGCGCCATGATGCCGCCGGCGATGAACATGGTGAAGCTGAACCACAGGTACAGAGTGCCGATGTCCTTGTGATTGGTGGTGGTGACCCAGCGCATCAGGCCACCCTGGTAGTGACCGTGGTCGTGATCGTGGTCGTGGCCGGCGACGTGTCCGGGGGCGATCGAGCTCATAGCCTGCTCCTATTCCATCTAGCTACCGGCACTCGCCGGCGGAAGTTTCCTGGAACCCATTCATGTCCGCACGCGGGCACTCAGCCGGCGGCGTTGATCTCGACGCGGCGCGCATCCTGATCGGCGCCGCTGCCGGTCATGACGGTGGCGGGCGGCTTCATGTCGATCCGCTCGGCCGCTACACCTGCCGCAGTCAGCGCATCGCGGACCGCTTTGGCGCGCTCCTTGGCCAAATCGAGGTTGGTGTCGAGGCTGCCGGTCTGGTCCGTATAGCCGGTGATTTCCACCCGCGCCGCCGCGTCGGCGCTCAAGTAGTCGAGCGCAGTCTTGATCTCAGCCTGTGCCTCGGCCGGCAGCTGCGACTTGCCGACTTCGAAGAATATCCTGACCGGCATGGCTTCGCCCGCGGGCGCCGCCGCCGGCGCAGCCGACGCGACGGGCGCGGCGGGGGCGGCAGCGGCAATCGGCTGGCCTTCGCGCAGCGCCTTGACCTCGGCCGGCGTGACCATCGTCCCGACATTGTTGCCCCAGGAGTTCTTCGTGTACGTGATGACGGCGGCGATATCGACGTCGGAAAGCGTCTTGTCCCAGGCCACCATCGCCGTCTGCTTGCCGTCGCGCTGCACGCCGTGCAGTATCGTGTTGATCTGCGCCTCCTTCGACCCGAGCACGACCTTGGAGCCGTCCAATGCCGGGAAGGCCGGTGGCACCCCCTTGCCGTTGGCCTGGTGGCAAGCAACGCAGTTCGCCGCATAGACCCTCTCGCCCAACTGCTTCAGCTCGGCGAGCGTAAAGGTTCTGTTGGGATCGACCGCCGTCGCCTCCATCGCCTTTTTCTGGTCGGCGACCCAGGCGGAGTATTTTTCCGCCGACACTACGTGCACCTCGATCGGCATGAAACCGTGATCCTTGCCGCAGAGTTCGGCGCAATTGCCGCGATAGATACCCTCCTTGTCGGCCCTGAACCAGGTGTCGCGGATGAAGCCGGGGATCGCGTCCTGCTTGACGCCGAAGGCGGGCACCCACCATGCGTGGATGACGTCGTCCGCGGTCGTCAAAACGCGCACTTTCCTGCCCACGGGAACCACCAGCGGATTGTCAACTTCGAGCAGGTAGTGATCGCCCTTCGGGGACTGGTTCCCGATCTGATCCCGGGGTGTCTTCAGCGAACTGAGGAAGCGGATGCCCTCGCCCTCGCCATTGATGTAGTCGTAGCCCCATTTCCACTGGTATCCGGTGGCCTTGATCGTCATGTCGGGATTGGAAGTGTCCTTCATCGCGATGACCGTCTTGGTGGCGGGCCACGCCATGCCCAGCAGTATGAAGATCGGAATGACCGTCCACACGATCTCCACCGTGGTGTTCTCGTGGAACTGGGCGGCGACCGCGCCCTTCGACTTGCGGTGCGCATACACCGAATAGAACATGACGCCGAACACGCCGATGAAGATTAACACGCAGATCAGCAACATCAGGGTATGCATGTTGTAGATTTGATCGGCGATAGCGGTGACCGGTGCCTGAAGGTTGTAGCGGCTGACCTCGGCGCCCACCGAGCCGGATACGGCAACAAGCAGAAGGCCGGCGAGGCGACCCGTTAAGGATGACGACATCTTGAGCGGTCCTTCTCGATTGACTGAATTCTTGTCGCGCTGCATTTGCCTAGTGCACCAAGCGCCCCTTGCCCACCGAATTCCCCTTGTGCGCCAGATTCGCCTGGCGCACCGATTTTCCTTAGTGCGCCGGCCCGAGCCAGCGCCGCAGTTCCGACGCCAGCCGGATACGCCCCTCGGCGTCGAGATGGCGGCCGATTTCGAGCTCTCGCCCATGACAACGCAATGCAAGCCGCCGGCGGCTGTCGCTTACCACGACGAGCCGCACCCACTGTAGGTTGAACTCGTGGCGGCTGATCTTGTCGGTTTCGCCGATCTCGACCAGCAGCTGTTGTTCGCGCACGGTGATACGCTCGAAGTCGCAAGCGCGGCGGGCATGCCGATCGAGGGCGGCCCCCAGGGCGGCAACCTCCGCCCCCGCGAACGGCAATATCAGCCACGCTCCTTGCCAGCTCCAGAATATCGCGATGCCCATCGACAACGACGCCAGCCCCGCGAATAGGGCACATAACGTCATTGGCGCGATCGAGCAATTGCGTCTAGCGACGAACGAGAATTCCGCGCGGCAATGGGCTTGTACGTCGAGCATGCTTCACCCCGGCAAACCCTCCCTGAGGCGACACATGGCCTCTTGCGCTGATTCAGCCTAGAACCGGCTCGAGCCGGGATGCCGGGACAATCCGGGGTATCACGCGAAGGCAGGAGTCACAGGTGCGTGCGCCATTGGGCTGAAAAGTATCACACAGGGGATAGCTGAGCAAGCGGGCGCGCGGCTGCGCCATGCCCGACCTCAAAACCCGTATTCCAGAGTCAGCCTGAGTTGCAGTTTGCGCGCTTGCTTGAACGCTTCCTTGAGCATCTGGCGGTCCATCTCGTTCAGGGCGTAGGGATTCACCCGATTCGCGCCGGCGACCGGCGTGCTCGGGTGCATCTGCCGTCGCAGCCGCAGCCGATAGATGAAATAGAACCCTTCCACGACCGCAGCAACGTCGTCGCGGGGCAGATGGATCGGCTCGCTCGCCATTCGCAAGCGTTGCGCCGTGTTGGTGTGCGGAACGCCGTGGGCGAGCGCGAAGACGCGCGCCGCGTTGACGAAGGGGCGCGAGCCGTACATCTTCAAGTTGATTGTGCGCGGGAAGTCCTTTTCGCTGTTGTCCACGACGAAATCGCGGATCTTGCCCAGCGGCGGGCTGCAAGTCAGCGCGTTGCCCGCCATGTAGCGCAAGAACAATGCGTGGCTGGGGATCGTGTTCGTCAGCCAGGCGCGCAGCCGCTCGGCGAGCGACTCGGTGCCATAGATCGGCCTGAAGTCGAAAAATATCGTGGCATTGAGCAGCGCCTCGGGCAACGGCCGGAGAATCCAGTTGGAAAACTTGTGTATCCACTCGTCGTAGCTGAGGCACCACTCGGGGTTGCTCGCCATGATGTTACCCTTGCACAAGGGAAAGCCGCAGGTGTCGAGCGCCTGGTTGACGGCCTGCGCGAAGGGCAGCAGCGCGCGCCTCAACCCTTCGTTCTGCGCTTCGCCGGAGCTCTCGAAGATAATCCCGTTGTCTTGGTCGGTGCTGAGCGTCTGCTCGAACCGGCCTTCCGAACCCATGGCGATCCAGCACATCGGCACCTGCGGCAGATCGAACCCGGGCAGGACCAGCTCGATTACGCGCATGGTGAGCAGGTCGTTCAGCGTCGACACCAGCTGCGTCAGCGTCTCTATGCTCATGCCCTGGCGCATCATGCGTCCGGCAAGCTGACGAATGTCGCGCGCCGACTGCGCCAGCGCCTCCAGGCTTTGCGCTTCGCGGATGTCGGAGCCGACCTCCCTGACCCCGATACGTTGCAGGCTGAACAGATCGTTCTGCGAGACCACGCCGACGAGGCGTTCTCCATCCACCACCAGGAGGTGGCGCAGGCCGTGGCGCACCATCGTCATCGCCGCCTCGTAGGCCGAGACGTTGGGCGCCAGGCTCACCAGCTTCGACGTCATCACCTCGCTGACCGGGCGGCCCAGGTCGTAGCCGGAGAGCGAAACCCGCTGCAGCAGATCGCGCAGCGTAAAAATGCCTAGTGGCTTTTGCGTCTGCGCTTCGGCGATCACCATCGAACCGATCTTGTGCCGATTGATGCGCTCGAGCACTTCGCGCACGCTGACATCGGGCGGGCAGGTCACCGGCACCCGGCGGACCACCCGCGAGAGCGGGCTATACATGGACTGCCGGTCCCAATCCGCGGCGGTCGCCACCGAGTCGTTCGCCGTGTCCGCTTCCTGCCTATCGGCCGCTATTCCCGAGCCTACGAGTTGCGCATTCAATCGCTGCTCTCCAGGCTACGCTTCAGATCACTAGTACTGGACTTTCGCGTACAAGGTTCGCTCGGCAGCCGCGCGCGCCTCGCCCAAGGTGAGGATTCCATGCGCCGCCAACAAGGGGATCATACGCAGGAATACCTCGCCGGTGACCATGGCATCGCCCAGGGCCGTATGCCGCCCGACCACGGGTACGCCGAGGCGGCCGGCGATCGCATCCAAGGAATGCACCTGTTGATGCGGATGGATCACGCCTGAGAGCAGCAGCGTGTCGAGCACCGGCTGGGTGAAGCGCACTCCGCTCAATCCCTCCTTCATTTGCAGGAAGCGCATATCGAAAGCGGCGTTGTGGCCCACCAGCACGGTATCTTCGGCAAATTCGCCGAATCGCGGCAGCACTCGTTCGATCGTCGGCTGCCCGGCCAGCATCTCGTGCGTGAGACCGTGGATGCCGACCGACGCCGATGACGGCGGTCTTTGCGGGTCCACCAGCTGCTCGAAAGTCTCGTGCTGCAGGAGCCGGCTGTTGACGATGCGCACCGCGGCGAGGGAGATGATCTCGTCGCCCGCCGACGGGTCGAGGCCGGTCGTCTCGGTGTCGAACACGGTGTAGGTCAGATCGGCCAGCGCGCGCTTGTCGAGGTCCGAAGAGTGGGTCGTACGGCGGAACAGATCGAAGTCGTAGAACTCGGGCCGGCTTTCGCCGTAGCGAGCCGGCGCGGCCGCTGCGACCGGTGCCGCCATGGCGAGCGGCAGCAGCAGCCTGAAGAGCGCCCGATGGCGGGCCTTTTCGACGATGAACACGACTTCGGCATTGTGGCGCTCCATCACGTCGCGCAGGGTGAGCGGGCTGTCTTCGCCGCCGACGCGCAGCGGATCCATCTCCCACGCCGGCAGCGTCTGCGTCGACAGCACCGCGCCCGACCAGATCAAGTCGAGCTGGGCCAGGCGCCCTTCGCGCGCCAGCTGAAAGCGGATTTCGCGCACCTCGTACTCATCCTTCAGGCGTCCGGCGAAGTAAGTCAGCGCCTGGATCAGCGCGTAGCTGTCGGCTTTGATCCAGAGCGCGTCGTCGAGATGCTCGGCCTTGGTGGGCAGCTCGAGCCGGCTCTCGATCCGCCGCCGGGCCGCAGCCACGACGTCGGTGCCGAGCATGTCTTCGAGCGGCCAGCGGGTCTTGAGCCAGTCGGCATGGCCGGCCATGGTGGCGTCGAGTTCGCCGCTCAAATGACTCACCTCTTCACTGATCACTTGAATGAAGCGGTCGCGCTGCTGTGCCTCGCAATCCGGATAATCCAGCAAGGTTTCCACGGCCGCGCGAATATTGCCCAGCGCGGCGCGGCTGCCCTCGGTGAGCGCTTGCAGCAGCACATCGCGCTTGCTCTCGCGCTCGAAATCGCGGGTGATGTTGTTGACCATCAGCACAAAGCCGCTGATCGACATCAAGGCATATCTCGACAGCGGCGGGTCGCCTTCGGACTGGCGCCCCCCGGCCTGGTGCGCGCGCTGCAAATCGGTCGCCAGAACCGGCGCCATTTGCACGCGGATGAGCGCTCCGGCGCGCGTGGCGGTGACGATCTGAACATTGAGATCAAGCTGGCTTTCGGCCATGCGCGAGCGCACGCTGTCCACGGCATGGGCGAGTAGGTTGCGATCGATCACGGCGAAGATCGAACGGCCCAAGCCGATCAGTGCCGCGCCGCCGTTCTCCGCCGCGTCGGCGGCGCCCAGCGCCTGCCGCGCGCGCTCGTTGTAGAGCAGAATTCGACCCTCGAGGTTGCACACCAGCACGCCCTGGGAGAGTTCCGACATGAGCGCCGCCAGGCGGTTCTTCTCCTCCACCACGGATGCGCGCGCCTCGGTGACGCGGGCTTCGAGATCGCGCCCGAGATCCTCGTGGCGCTGTGCGAACTGGTTTATGTTCCGAGCCAGAAGCTTGACCTCGCGCGTGCCGGCTTCCTCTATTCGATGTCCGGGATTCGCATCGAGAATGGTACTCACGGCCTCCCCGACTCTCAGCACGCCTTTCACATAGGCCTCGTACGCCCATGCGAATAGGATGCCGAACAGGGACAGGACGAGAATGCCGAGTCCGGCCACGAGATCCAGGCGCGGCGCAAGAATTCGCAGCACGTCGCGCCGGTCCTCGGACGCCAGATCATAGTAGACGACATAGGCCGCGATCAGCCCGCAACACGCCAGCAGGACGAGAAAGCCGCCGAGGGCGAGAGCAAATTTCGGCATCTGCTTCACGTTGGCGGGCGGATGGCTCGAAAGGTTCAGGTGAATGGCATTTTGCGCCGCGTTGGCGCCAAGGATTTCGCGCCACGAAAAACGGGCACGTCCCCCTTGCAGGACAGCCTGGTGCGGCGGCCGGGAATGGCAAAGCTACAGCAGTTTCTTGCGGTGTACAAGGCCGCAAATGGCCATCGCCGCTCGCGACACCGCATGAGTGCTTGCCTTGAGCCAAATCAAATTGGCTGATGCTACAACTATGTACCCTTAAAAGGTGTGGAGTAGCCACTGGAGAGGGTCCGGGACGGCCTCCGACGCTGCGCCGCACGCATGGCCATCCATCCAACCGGAGAGGAAAAAAATGTTTACCGCCGTGTATCAGAAGATCCGCAGCAACCCCAAGTTCGGCGAATTGGTTTCCAGGCGCAGCCGTTTCGCCTGGACCCTTTCGGCAGTCGTTCTCGCGATCTATTTCGCCTTCGTCTTCGTCGTTGCCTTCAATCCCGGCATTCTGGCCGCGCCGCTCGCGGCGGGCTTGACGACGACTTGGGCGATCCCGATCGGAGTCGGAATCCTCATCCTGTTCTGGCTGCTCACCGCGACCTACGTCAGGCGCGCCAACAGCGACTTCGACGCGATCAATGCGGACATCCTCAAGGAGGCCATTAAATGAATCGCGCGATCTATAGATACGCCGCCGCCTTGGTGGCGGTCGCGTGGGCCGGGCTCGCGCTCGCCGCGCCGGTAACGGAACAGACGCAGCAGCAGCCGCTCAACGTCCATGCTATCGTGATGTTCTTCATCTTCGTCGCGGCCACGCTCGGCATCACCTACTGGGCCGCCAAACGCACCAAGACCGCGAGCGACTACTACGCCGCCGGCGGCGGTATCACTGGCTTCCAGAACGGGCTGGCGATCGCCGGCGACTACATGTCGGCGGCAACCCTGCTCGGCCTCACCAGCCTGGTGTACGCCAGAGGCTATGATGGATTCATCTATTGCGTCGCCTTCTACGTCGGCTGGCCATTCATCCTGTTCCTGATGGCGGAGCGACTGCGCAACCTGGGCAAGTTCACCTTCGCCGACATCACCTCCTACCGGCTCGACCAGAGAAAGGTGCGGTCGATGGCGGCGATCGGGTCGCTGACCGTGGTCATCTTCTACCTCATCGCCCAGATGGTGGGGGCGGGCCAGCTGATCAAGCTGCTGTTCGGTCTCGAGTACTGGATGGCTGTGGTGATCGTCGGCGTGTTGATGGTGATCTACGTGACCTTCGGCGGCATGATCGCCACGACGTGGGTGCAGATCATCAAGGCCTGCCTGCTACTCACCGGCGGAACCGTGGTGATGCTGTTGGCGTTGTCGCAGTTCGGCTTCAGCTTCGAGACGCTCGCGACGAAGGCGGTAGCGGTACACAAGAGCGGCATGGACATCATGGGCCCGGGCACACTGCTGGCCGACCCGGTGACCGCGATCTCGCTATCGCTCGGCCTGATGTTCGGCACCGCAGGCCTGCCGCACATCCTGATGCGCTTCTTCACCGTGCCCGATGCGAACCAGGCGCGCAAGAGCGTGCTCGTCGCGCAAGCCTGCGTCGGTTATTTTTTCTGCGTCGTAAGCCTGATGGGCTTGGCGGCGATCGTGATCGTCGGCCAGAACCCGCAGTATTTCGAGGGCGGCAACATCGCGGGCAAATTGATCGGCGGCGGCAACATGCCGGCGATGCACCTCGCGCATGCGGTGGGCGGCAACCTGATGCTCGGCTTCCTGGCGGCGGTGGCGTTCGCCACGATCCTGGCGGTGGTCGCCGGTCTCGCGCTGGCCGGCGCATCGTCCATCGCCCACGACATCTACGCCAACGTTATCAAGCGCGGAACCGCGACCGAGGCCGAGGAAGTGCGCGTCTCCAAGCTCTCGTCGCTCGGGCTGGGTGTTCTGGCGGTGCTGCTGGGCATCATGTTTGAGAAGCAGAACATCGCCTTCCTGGTCGGCCTCACCTTCGGCATCGCGGCATCGTGCAACTTCCCGGTGCTCATCCTTTCCATGTACTGGAAGGGCCTGACGACGAAGGGGGCGGTGTGGGGCGGCGTCGCCGGCTTGGTCGCGGCGGTCGCGATCGTCGTGCTGTCCAAGGCGGTGTGGGTCACCGTGCTCGGCAATCCGGAGCCCATCTTCCCCTATGAACAACCGGCTCTGTTCTCGATGCCGCTGGCGTTCTTCGTGACGTGGCTGGTGTCCAAGCTGGATACCAGCGCGCAGGCGGCACGCGAGAGGGAAGCGTTCGACGACCAGTTCGTGCGCGCGCAAACCGGCTTCGGCGCAGCGGGCGCGGCAAGCCACTAGGCGCTACGAAATAGCGCCCGGGAGCAGATCGCTCCCGGGCGCTTTTCTTTGCGGCGGCGTCGCGAAAGCCGGCTGATGCCGCCGCCACTGTCGGAACGCACTCAGTCGATCGAGCCGAGCAGAGCAAGCTCCGCAGCGGGTAGCAGGCAGGCGAAGTCGCGGTGAATGCGCGGCTGGCATCGTCGCCAACAGGGATTAGGCGAGAATCGCGAGCGGCGCCGGCACCGGCCGCCGCAGCAGCAGGTTGCGCACTTGCCATTGTGCCGCCTCGTCCGACGGGTCGAGATGCTGGACGTCGCCGCCCGCCAACGTTGCGACCGCAACGCCATCGCGGTAGAGCACGCGGTTCGCCGTCAAGGCCGGCAAGCGCGGCCCGGGCGTGAGAATGCCGATCAGATTGAGCGGATCGGCGCCGCTCACCACCACCGACTCCTGCGTTCCCGGCGTGCGCCTGATCTCGCGCAACTGCGCGACCGCTTCGGGCAGCGCGAACTGTTCGCCGGACACCCCGGCGACGAAGCGCCCGCCGCGAATCTCGCCACGCGCCTCGAGCCGCCGATAACAGCGCAGCAGATCGCGCCAGGGCGGCAGCCAATCGGGCTCGCGCTCGAGCAGGCGCCAGAACACGACCCCATAGCGCTTGAGCAGGATTCGCGCGACGTGTTCGACGCCTTGCGCGGCCGCCTCTCCCGCCGCCGGCGCCGGCGAGGTCGGCCGCCGCAACAGCGCCCAGCGGCCCGCATCCTCGATGCCGAACAGCGCCGTGCGTCGGCGCCGCCGCTGTCCCGAGGCGGGCTTGCGCCGATCCGAGGGGACGAGCAGCGCGCGCAGTCCGCAAAAACTATCCGAGTTCACCAGCCCGCGCGCCGTCAGCTCCGCCAGCGCCTCCTCCCCCTCGGTGCGCAGCAGCCCGCTGCCTTCCAGGATCTCATCGAAGAACGACGCGCCGTGTCGGGCCAGGAAGTCGGCCACGCGCTGTCCGCGCGCGCTCAGCGCCTCGACGGCGCCAGTGCCGGCGAGCGCGGTCCACACCGAAAGGTTGCGCCGCGTGAGCAATGCGATCGGCGTCGTGCGCACCGGGCCGCCGGCGCGATCGCCGCCGCCGCGCGGTGCCGACAAGCGCAGCCACACGACGCGGCCGGCGAGGCTCAAGTCGTCGAGCCACGCCGGGTCGTAGTCGCCCACCCGCGCCGGCAGGATCTCCGTCTCCCACGCCGCCGCCGGCGCCTCGAAACCTTCGAGCTGCGATATCACCGCCGCCACTGCATCCGGGCCTTCGCCCCGAGCATCGGCGGTGACACGCTGCCATTGAAAAAGAAAGCGCAGAAAATCCCGCGGCTCGACAGGTTCGATCTCCCGCCGCAGCCGATTGACGGTATAGCGGTGAATGCGCGCCAGCAGCCGTCGCTCGCACCATTGCGTCTCCTCCGCATCGGGGGTGAAGCGGCCGCGCATCACCGCGCCCTCCGTCTCGATACGTGTGAGCGCCGCGTCGATCTCGTTGGCGGGAACGCCGAGGGAGTCGGCGAGCTGCAAGACAGTGAACGGGCCCAGGCCTTCGAGACGATCGCGGACGATCTCGGTCAGCGCGTCCTCACGCGTCCACTGCTTTGTGCCGAACTCGGCCGGCGCCTCGATCCGCGGGGACAGGTCGGCATCGGGAAAAACCGCCTGGAACTCGGGCAGGCGTTCGGCGGCGACGACGATCTGCATCGCGCCCGCCCTCAGCCAGGCCGCTCGCTTCGCGCTACCCAGGGTGTCGACGCACTCGCCCCAATCGCTTCGGGCAGCGACCTCCTCGCCGGCGAGAAAGGCCAGGCTTAGCAGCGCATCGTGCAGCTCGTCGGCAGTGCGCGCGTTCGGCCACACTTCTTCGCGCACGCGCTGCGATCGCCGCGGCATCGAGCCGGCCGAGATCGGCCGCGGTCTCCGGGTCGAGCCAGCGCCGGCTCATCACCGCCTGCGTGCGCCGCTCTTCCAGCGGCGCGTCGTCGAGGAAGGCGTAGGGCCGCGCGGCGAGGATCTCCAGGGCGAGCGGCGACGGTTCGGTCAGATCGCGCGCTACCACCGCGATGCGCCCGCCCTCGATCGCGGCGAGCAAGCGCTCCAGGCCCTCGACATCCATCGCCTCGTGCAGGCAGTCGTCGATGGTCTGTTGCACCAGCGGATGATCGGGAATCTCGCGGTCGCCGACGATGTTCTCGACGCAGGCGAGCTGATCGGGGAAGACCGCCGCCAGCAGATCCTCGGCTTCCATGCGCTGCAACTGCGGCGGCACCTTGTTGCCGCCGCGCAAGCGCGGCAGCGCCAGCGCGACGGTGGCGTTCCAGCGCCAGCGCGCCGCGAACATCGGCGCATCCAGCAGCGCCTGCACCAGCAACGGGCGCACGCTGGCACTGCGCAGGTAGCGCGCCACGTCCTCCAGCGGAAAGCTGTGGCTGGTGGACAGCGAGAGCACGATCGCGTCCTCGGTGGCCGCCGCCTGCAGCTCGAAATTGAACTTGCGGCAGAAACGCTTGCGCAGGCCAAGCCCCAGGCCCGGTTGATCCGGCTGCCGAACGGCGAATGGATGACGAGTTGCATGCCGCCGGACTCGTCGAAGAAGCGCTCCATGACGATCGTTGCTTGCGACGGCAGCACCGTCGAGCGCCGCCTTGGCGGCGCCAAGGTAGTCGACGATCTGCTCGGCGGCGCCGGCGGCGCCGCCGACGGTCTCGCCGATCCAGGCGCGCAACGTAGCGCCGCCATCGCGTTCGAGACGCGCGTCGAATTCACCGCGCAGGCGCGACACCGCGTGCGACAGCTCGTCGCTGCGCCCCGGCGCCTCGCCGAACCAGAACGGGATGGTCGGCGGCTGGCCGTGCGCGTCCTCCACCCGCACCGTGCCTCGCTCGACCCGCAGGATGCGATACGAGTTGTTGCCGAGCTGGAAGATGTCGCCCGCCATGCTCTCGATGGCGAAGTCCTCGTTCACGGTGCCGATGAAGCGCGCTTCCGGCTCCAGCATCACGTCGTAGTCGGCAGTGTCGGGAATCGTGCCGCCGGAGGTCATCGCGGTCAGCGCCGCGCCGCGCCGGGCGTGCAGTACGCCGTTCACCGCGTCGCGATGAACGTAGGCGCAACGTCGGCCACGCCGGGTATCGAAGCCCTCGGCCAGCATCTGCACGATCCGGCCGTACGCCTCGCGCGTCAGCTCGCGGTACGGGTGAGCGCCGCGCACCAGCGCGTACAGCGCCTCCTCGCCGCATTCGCCGGAGGAGACCTCGGCGACGATCTGCTGCGCCAGCACGTCGAGCGGCTGGTCGGGAATGCGCAGTCGGTCGAGCTCACCGCGACGCACACAATCGAGCAACGCCGCGCATTCCACCAGTTCGTCGCGCGACAGGGGAAACAGCCGCCCCTTCGGCGTCGCGCCGACCGCATGCCCGGAGCGCCCGACGCGCTGAAGCAGGGTGGCGATGGCGCGCGGCGACCCGATCTGGCACACCAGATCCACGTCGCCGATGTCGATGCCCAGCTCCAGCGACGCGGTCGCCACCAGCACCTTCAAGGCGCCGCTCTTCAGGCGCTGTTCGGCTTGCAGGCGCTGCTCGCGCGCCAGGCTGCCGTGATGGGCGGCGACGTTCTCCTCGCCGAGACGCTCCGAGAGGTGGCGCGCGGCGCGCTCGCACAGCCGTCGCGTATTGACGAAGACCAGCGTCGTGCGATGCTGCCCGACCAACTCGGCGAGCCGATCGTAGGTCTGCTCCCACACCTCGGCAGACATCACCGCTTCCAGCGGCGACGGCGGCAGCTCGAGCGCCAGGTCACGGCCGCGCACATGGCCGGTATCGACGATGGTGCACCCTGCTTCGGCCGGCGGCGGCGCGGCGGCGCCGACGAGGAAACGCGCCACTTCCTCGATCGGCTTCTGTGTCGCCGAAAGCCCGATGCGCGTCAGCGGCGCGCCGGTCAGCGCGCGCAGCCGCTCCAGCGACAAAGCCAGATGTGCGCCGCGCTTGTTCGGCGCAAGGGCGTGGATTTCGTCGACGATCACGCTGCGGGTCTTCGCCAGCATCTTCCGGCCCGACTTGCTGGTGAGCAGGATGTACAGCGACTCCGGCGTGGTGACGACGATGTGCGGCGGGCGCCGACGCATCTGCTCACGCTCCGACTGCGGCGTGTCGCCGGTGCGCACCCAGCTGCGGATGTCAACGTCGGGCAGACCCTGGGCGAACAACTCGTCGCGAATGCCGGCGAGCGGCGCATCGAGATTGCGCTTGATGTCGTTCGACAAGGCCTTCAGCGGCGAGACGTAGACCACGTGGGTCTCGTCGCTCAATCCGCGCTCGATGCCCTCGCGCACCAGCGCGTCGATGGCGGCGAGAAACGCCGCCAGCGTCTTGCCCGAGCCGGTCGGCGCCGCCACCAGGACGTGGCGCCCGGCCTGGATCGCCGGCCATGCCTGAGCCTGCGCCGGAGTCGGCGCCGCAAAGGTCTTGCGGAACCAGCCGGCGACCGCCGGGTGGAACGAGTCGAGTACGCGGTCTGGCATCGTCTGTCCTCCGTCAACGCATTCTCCATGAGCGCTGACGGGCCGACAAGGTCGGCGCAGGCTCAATTCTGGGGCAAGGACGTCGGTGCACCCTCGTTCGACTACAATCCGCTCCGCACCTCGAATCGAGGCGCGGGTGCGATTTCCCGGCTGGCGGTTCGACCCGTACGGGGCACCGCTTTTCCTTCGTCGAATGTATGAAGTTCGAATACCGCAGGATGCTGATGAGCGTCGCGTTCGCGAATGCCCGTCTATTGATCCGCTTTCTCTGAATCCGCCGCCGAACATGTCGGACCGATCCGGGCGCCGAATTCGACAAAATGGGCGACTGCCGGCCCGACCCTACACGGCTCGTGGGCGCACACGATGCCGCTGAAATCCGACCGCCCCGCGGCGCGCAGCGACTGGCTCGCCGCCCGCGCCGCGACGCTGCCGTTCCACTACGGCTGGGTGATCGCCGGACTGGGCCTGCTCACGGTGCTCGCCTGCCTCGGCATCGGCCGCTTCTCGCTCGGGATGCTGCTGCCCTCCATGGGAGCGAGCCTCGATCTCAGCTATTCGCAGATGGGGTTCATCGGCACCGGGAACTTCATCGGCTATCTGCTTGCGGTGCTGGCCTGCGGGCGCATGGTGCGCGCCGTGGGCGCGCGCCGCGTCGTCTTTCTCGCCCTCGCAACGGTTGGATCGAGCCTTTTGCTCGTCTCGCGCAGCCAGGGCTTCGTCACGGTGCTGCTGCTGTACCTGATCACGGGTTTGGGAAGCGGAGCCGCCAACGTTTCCGTCATGGGCCTGGTTTCGCACTGGTTCACCCGGCGCCTGCGCGGGCGCGCGGCGGGGGTGATGGTCGTCGGCAGCGGGTTCGCGATCATGGGCTGCGGGCTGCTGATCCCGGCGCTCAATGCCCACTGGGGCGCGCAGGGCTGGCGCTGGGGCTGGCTGATCCTGGGGCTGGTGGTGCTGATCATCGCCATCGTGTGCGGCGCCTTGTTGCGCAACCTGCCGATGGACGTGGGTCTCGCCCCGCATGGCGGCGGCGCGGATGACACCGCCGCCGGCGCGGCGGACTTACGTCCCGATGATCGCCGCCGCGCGCTCGTGCATCTGGCGGCGATCTACTTCCTCTTCGGCTTCACCTATGTCATCTATGTCACCTTCATCATCACGACGCTGACCCAGGAACGCGGTTTCAGCGAAGGAACGGCCGGCCGCTTCTGGTTCTGGGTCGGCTTGCTGAGCGTCTTTTCCGGCCCGGTGTTCGGCGCGCTTTCGGACCACGCCGGGCGCCGCATCGGCCTCGCCACGGTATTCCTGCTCCAAGGCTGCGCGTATTTGTTCGTCGGCCTGCCTTTGCCGAACGCGGCACTCTATGTATCGATCGCGCTGTTCGGCTTCGCCGCCTGGAGCATCCCCGGCATCATGGCGGCGGCGGTGGGCGACTACATGGGGCCGGCACACGCGGTCGCCGCATTCGGCACCATCACCTTCGCGTTTGGCCTCGGTCAGATCATCGGTCCGGCCTTGGCCGGCGTCCTGGCCGAGGCGACGGGAAGCTTCGCCTCGAGCTATCTTATGGCGGCAGCGCTGGCCGCGTTCGCGCTGTGCCTGTCGTTGCTGCTCAAGCCGCCGGGGCGATAGCGTGCGGCAACAGCAGCGTTGCCGCGAGCCTGCCTGCAAGACTGCCGGCCTCCTGCTTCGCCGACGCAAAAAAAAACCCGGCTTGTGCCGGGTTTCCTTACTCCCTACCTCGCTCATTCGAGCTTGAGCGTGCGCCGTTTGGCTTTTTCAAGCTTCGGCAGGGTCAGCTCGAGGACACCTTCCTTGAACTCGGCTTTCGCCTTCTCGGTATCCACACCCGCCGGCAACATCAGCGTCCTTACGAACTCGCCGCGCGAGACTTCACAGCGATAGTAGTGACCCTTCTCTTCCTTTTCTTCACGACTGGTTTGCCCTTTTAGCGTGAGCGCGTTCTCCGTCAGCGAGATATCGAGATCCTTCTTCTCGACACCCGGCAACTCCGCACGCACGACGACTTCTTCGTCGCGCTCGATCACGTCGACTTTCGGCATCCAAGCCTCGAACGCCAACTCGCTCGCCAGCGGACGATCGAAGCGCAGCGGGCTCAGCCAGCGGCGCGGAAACCA
>CAWGHV010000065.1:0-43252 GCA_963822375.1 uncultured beta proteobacterium
TCAAAACCCCAAAACCCCAAAACCCCTTTATTTAGAGAGTGAATGACAAATTCTGAAAAAGATATATATTTAAAAGATGGGATACTCACAATTATATGCTTTTTCAGTTCTTACAGCTGTGCTTGCAATGTAAACCTATGCTTTACCTAATCTTGGGCTTTAGAATATCTGTGAGCTCCAAAATGTGCTTAAATGACACTTTAGGCTCATCCAATATTCATTGGATAGCCAGGGAAAGAAACATTTATTACATCCATAGATGCCCCTTCTTCGCTCAGCTATATTTCTATTGCTGGTAAATAAGTAGACTTTATGATGATCTACGGCAGACTTGCCACTTAAAATCATGAACCTGATTACCTATTGACAACTAATGCGAGATGCGTGGCTGATCCTATGGTAAAAGTTAGTCCAAATGGTCTTTACGATGTGATTGCATATAATATAATTTCTGCTTCCATATTTCTTTCCGTTTCCCCAATTGACGGCGCTCTATTAAACTAACTCCAGACAAAAAACTAAGTTAGTATTGAAAGAAACTCAGTTATGATAGACAATTGGGGAAACGTCTTCTTCAGTTAAGCAGGTATAGCTTCATAGCCAGCGAACTTTTAACTGACAAGGATGAAAGCCAACTCTGAAACAAAGACTTTTCATTTAGGAAGTGCACAAACTATGAAGCTTAATGGCAGTGATCTCATCGTGGCAGGGTTTCTTTAAAGGACTAAGGACATCGATTAAGTGCATATTTCAGAGTCTAAATGAATCAAATCAAAATAGCAGATGTGCGCCATTTTATCAGACGTCTAAAACTCAATGACTTTGACTGGACTAACTCATGAAACTTTTTAGAACTCTGAGAATGAGTTTAGTCGTCCATTGTTTGTTGACCACATCAACGATTCTTTTTCTACTTTTGTTCTGATATCGCAAAAAGTAGCCCCCAAATCATTCATATTCATTCAGTTGATTTCATACTCTGAGTAATCAATCAAGCACTTAACAGCCTTTTAATACAACAAAGGGATTGACTCTTCAGCGACCTCTGATGTCCTAAATTTTAAATTGAGACCAATGAATTCTTCAGACCTCAAACTGAATTTGGTAACAAAAGAATCAAACTCTTATGGCTCCTATGATTTCTATTTCGTTCAACTAAGAATAAGCAAGACCATGGAGTCATCGGAGTCAATCATTGTTAGAAAAAGAGTTCAGTCTCTTTCTTTCTTAGGAATTTAGGAGCAAAGCATTAATTCCGCATTCCTTTTTTGGACTGGCTAAGAAGACTTGCAAATTATCTTCGCTGGGACTGTGCTAAGCAATTATGTGAACAAAGAACTCTCTTCCTAGCGAAGCACAGTCTACTCCTACATTGCCTCAAGACTCTAAGAAGATAAGGAATACTTAAAAGGTAGAGAGTGGGAAGACTATTTTACTCCATACTATTTCTCTCCTTCGGATTGGACTTGGATTCAAAATATTTCAACATACAATTTTTCGACCTCAAACTCAAGCTTATCCACTGTTTCTCCAATTCTGAATGCAACTTCAATCACAAAGTTTATATTATATGGTGAATGTAATGAGATGCCATCGTTATCCTCAACAATCTTCCTTCCAACTGCCTCAATTGTCCCACAAATCACCTATTACGTCGGGATGGGGCCGTTAAACATCACTTTCAGTTCCATTACCTCCAACGTAAAGTGCCAAAATCTGAATTTCTCAGTAACTCCACCTCTTCCCTCTTTCATTTAATGGATCTAAAATAACATCTCGTCAGGCTTAGATGGATTTGGATACTTAAAAATTTAAACAGCTTCACTAGAGGATGTCTCAGACTTGAATTTCACAGTTTCAGTAGAATCTAGTTCAAATTGTATTCAGCCTTCTTAAATGACATTTTCAATAATTATATTGGATTGTACCCCAGATACAATTCTTTCTCCTCCCACAATCTCATTGGAAACATTCCCAGAAGGATCAAATTATAGCCTGACTTGGAAATATTCTAGCTAGTCTTCTTTGACAATTAATGGGGTCACTCCATAGTGCGACATTGCTTCATTGATTTAAAAATATTCTCTGAGTCATCTTCCACTCCTAATGTAACCGAAAATTAAAAGATCTGGTTTTGATTCAAATTTCAGCTATTTTTCCAGCTTTCTCAGATCTTCATAAAAGCTTCCCCAGTTTATGGTTTTAGCCAGAACGTACTTCAAAAAACTCAAGCAGAAGAATTTTATCAGATCCATGTTTGTCTGAAACTATTACACCATCTCTAACAAATCCTTTCACACTCCAACCTTACAGTATCGGTAGTGGTCCTATGACCTTTACTTTCAACGATTGGAACATCACAAACCCATCTCTTTGCCAATACAATCAAACATATTCTGCAAGCGTTCTCGCGAGCCCACTTCCATACAGTTTGTTTGAAAATGGGGCAATCACTTTGAACAACAGACAGTTTTCAGTCAATACTTCTTCCTTCTAAAATAACGGAAGAACCATCTCCGTTTTACTGGTTGGAACCATCGGCTAGGTAACTTCAAACCTCACAGTTTTTATTCCAATCGGCACTATTTGCCAAAGAGCAGCCAATATCCCAGCGTCGTTGGCGAACCAATCAGTGGATGCCTCGAACAGTCCTTTTGTCTGGACGATGCCAGTTTGGAACATCACCAACATCACGTGCCCTCAGCTAGCCTACAGTGCAATGAGGGATGACCTCGGAGTTCGGCTCCCTTACAACTTTCCTTCTAATGGATTACTTTCATTCGACTCTCTAAGCAGAAATTTCTCACTCCAGACCAACAACCTCGCCTTAGTGGGATCCCTCTTCAGAGTTTCTGTGTTTGGAAATGCTTCTGGCTTCCCTTCGATCCGCAAAGACTTTTGGATTAAAATCACGGACCCTTGCCCAACAGCCACTGTCCTTCCTCCTGCGCTCTCAAACTAAAACTACTACATCAAGAGTGGCAATCAAACCTATTCCTATCCAGACTTCAAACTTTCAAATGATGTCTGTGGCCCTTTCACATATTAAGCTTTCCTTCTTGAGAACCATGGAAAACAAATAAGTCCTTCATTTTACAGGCATCGACTTCTATTAATCCCAATTAAGTCTATTTGGCTAAATGCTAGCTAACCTTGCTCTAGTTTCTCAGAACTTCACCGTTCGAATAAATGGAACCTTTAGCTAAGGGGAACTTTGGCCAAGCAGCATTTAATGTCTCCATTTTGCCCAATCCTTGTATGTCTGCAACTCTTACTACTTTCAGTCCAGGAAATATTGACTACTACCTTGGGGACCCTATGAAACTTGTAAATTTCCAGAGTGGTTTGTATCAAACCCACTTTGCCTTCCATTCTGGTATAATGGCACTGTCAATTCAATATTCCGATCGAGAAGCTAAACTTGACCAATGTCATCCTCTACTTCAACGGGACAACCCGAGACTTTTTAATTTAAGCATGGAACAGGAAATATCTTAATAGGATATTCTTAACTCAAATTACTGGCTTCGCCGGTCTAGCCAAAGGAACATTAACCTTACTTACCACAGTTGTTGATCCCTGTCCAATAGCAAAGATTACCCCTGGCCAAATAAACGATGGAACATACGCAGTGAATTCAGGGACAAAATCTTTTGTCTTCACGGAATGGACAATAGATCACGAAATATGCGGACCTTTTACATACTCAGTGATGTCTTCATCAGGGTTGTTCCTTCCAATTGCAGTTCCCAGCCTAACCTTCATCGAATCCCTTCGAAGCATTACAGTTCAGACTTCAAACCTCTAATTGGTTAATCAAGACTTTACTCTGGTGATCAATGGCTCAAGCACATACTCTGGCTATTCATTGAAGCAGTTTACTATTCATATTGTAGCCCCTTCTGCTCAAATGGCACCTTATTTCAGGACCTCTCTTTTGCCTATCTACGCAGTGAAAATAGGCTCTACAAAGATGATAAATTTGCCATCAATTTTGAACCCGAGCCAAAACACTGTCATAGTAACAGTCGACCTAAGCTGCTGTCAGAATTTCATTAATTTTGACAAAGTGTTACTTTAATTAACAATAAGTCCTTCCCTTTCTTCTTAATAAGGAGCATAAACAATTAGCATATCGCTTTGCAGACTCTGTCAATCCCTCTCTTTTCAACAAATATCCCTTACAGATGTCAATTGAATCAGATAACTAAACTCAGTCTACCTCCTTATCAAATGAAAACGATTCTGAGCTCGACTTCTACTAAAGTCTCAAATAAAAAAATATGGCCTAAATGACAGCATATGTCTCCTCTATTTCTATTTAAGGACTCGCAACAATTTGTTTCTCGGACATTTTTAAAAACCCCATCGAACATTTAAATAATAAAAGAAACAAGCGCTCTTAGCTTTGATATCTAAGTTGATGAGGATTCAAATGGAAAGCCTACCCTGAAAGATTGGATTGTCAACTCAATCGAGAGCAATTGTGTTTAAGTCCAGCTTATATTCGAAAGCTCAAGGGAAGTCTCTTCTGGAAAAGTAAGCGAATGAATCTTGATCATACAATTTTTCTATAGACACTTGACAAACTCAGAATTGAGTTCAGGAGAAATGAGTTCTTTGTAAATAAGAAGGTTAGTGCGATGCTTATTGAAAATACAGTGCTATTTTAAGAGCTACCCAAACAACTTGATGATATTGGATCTCTTGGACTGTTTTAACACAGTCTGCTAAGCAGGTTGGATCAGCTTCTGCAGCTTCAGCTGGATTAGGGATGATTGCGCAGATTTTCCTTGAACATGCAGATGAAGAAGTTATGGATGCTTTTATTGACTCTCCAAGTGCTGATACACTTCCCGATGATTGAAATCGGGCTTCCTTAAAATGTGATATTGTGCATGAACACTCTCAAGGACATTGCTAACATGCAGATTATCCCTGTCGATACAATCAAATCATTCTTTGTCGACACTTTCCATCTCTAAACTGGAAAGGAGAGTGCTCTCAGGTAATTCTGACTATGACAATGGGAACCTGCTGTTGAACCTCGGATTGGCATTTCTGGTCCTCGGATTGTTCATAGTAATTGGGGTGCTTATCTTTGCCGTTAGAAAACTTGCTGAGAAAAATTAAAAGTATGCAATTTAGTGTTCTTATGTAATTTTTTAGGTCAAGAAACTTTATCTGATGGTCTATAATCAGCTCTTCTTCAGACTATACATCCGAACTTTCTTATAAGGTTATCTCAAATTCCTTGTAGCTTCCATGCTTGCAATCAAGAAAGTAATAATATGTGTTAATCCCTAAAATTTTAGATGAGTAAAGTAGCAGAACTTGATGGAATTGGCTTCAATTCTAATGACAATTTTCTTTTTCGTTTTCCTTGTTCTGTCGCCATTCTATTGCTTTAGTTCCTCAGAAAAAATCGGACATTGTTCAAAGATGCCCAATTCAGGACAAAGTTTGAGACATTTTACTTGAATTTGAGACTCAACATTAGCTCAGCAACATTGGTGACATTTCTATTCTTGCTGAGAAGGCTTCTCTTTGCGGTGACTATAGTCTTCCTGGTTGAAGAACCTGCTTTGCAGATTGGTTTAAATTATTTCCTCAGCGCAGGTTTGATGATTTTCACAGTTTCATACATGCCTTATGATTCCTTCTTGCAGAATTTCTTCGAACTCTTTAATGAAGCGACCATTCTTGTTCTCACTCTAATGCTAATCCCATTCGCTCAAGGGTCCATCTCCCCAGATCTTGGCTACAACATCGGTTACGCAATGATTGGAGTTGTATGCCTGAAATGTCCTCGCAAACTGGACTTCTCTTATGTGCTCTGTCGTTTACGGGCTCGCAATGTCCTTCAAGAAGATTTATTATAAGCTAAGACTCAAGTTCTGCCCTTAAAAAGCTTTAAATCCTTTAAGTTCGCTGCCTTCTCCTTTTCGGACTATTACAATTTAAGAGCCTTTGGAAGTTATTGATTTTGAAGGAGGTCTGCAATAAAATGAAGAAATTAAAGAGGACCAGCAGTAGAGCTAGAATAGTAAGTTTGATAATAAAAACTCTTGGTTGGATTCAATCAGTAATATCGCAAATAAGAATAATCAAAACAGATTCAATAGGAAAAAGAAAAAATTAAAGAAAAGGGATAATCCACAAAAATCCTCATCAAGCCAACTTCTCAATAGCTTAGATTCCCTACGAGCTCAATGGATTGCAAGATCATAATGGAATGGACATTTTATAATAGACTTCAGAGTTTAACTCAAACTAATTCAAAGTGAACTCTTAAAAGAAGAGAAGTGAGCTCCAGATTCGCAAGATTGAAGCAACTTAGATCTACGATACTATACGAGCTTGAATATAATTAATTTGAAATCATAATCTTCAGATTTACAATTATATTACAAAGAGGGGTTTTGGGGTTTTGGGGTTTTGGGGATCAAAGGCTGGATGGGTCGCGCCGACCAGACGACCAAGGTAAAAGGGTTGTTTGTCCATCCGAGTCAGGTGGCGGAGATCGTCAAGCGCCATCCCAAGATTAAGAAGGCGCGACTGGTGGTGGCGAATCCGGACGGCAACGACGGCATGGCCTTGCATTGCGAGACCGAGGCGCCGGCGGACGGGCTCGCCCAGGCAGTCGCCGCGAGCATCCGCGAGGTGACAAAGCTGCGCGGCGAAGTGCTCTTGTGCCGGCCAGGCGAGTTGCCCAATGACGGCAAGGTGATCGACGACGCGCGGAAATACGACTGACCCGCGACTGACCCCGGGTGCCGGCCTCGGCCTGCGTCCCGGAATCGTTCGTCTATACTGGGATACACCGATTCGGCGTGCTCACGATCATGATTCGCACACTGCTTGCCGCTGCTATCTGCGCCTGGATCGTAGGCGGCTGCGCGGTGTTCGGCCCGCAGGTGCCGCCGCCCACGGTGGCGGAAATCGTCGAGATGGCGAAAAAGGGTACGCCCGCCGAAGAAATCATCGAGCGTATCCGGCAAAGCCGCGGCATCTATCGGCTGCAAGCCTCTGAGCTGGCCGATTTGCGCGAGCAAGGCGTGCCCGACAAGGTGATCGACACCATGCAGCAAACCTACATCGACGACGTGCGCTTCGAGGCCGAGATGCGCGCGCGCAGCTATGGATGGCCGCCCTGGCCATACTATCGCCATCCGTGGAGTCGTCACGGCATCATGGGCCCCAGCCATCCATATTGGTGGTAGCGCGCGCCCTGTGGAGCTTTAGCCTGGTTCGACCTCGCGCAAATGCTGGGCCACCGACAGCCGCGCGCCGAGCCAGCCGAGCAGCATCGCCAGCGCCAGCAGGATCGCCGCCAGCGGCAGCGGTAGCGTGCCGAGGCTGAAGTCGAGGCCATAGTGGCCGGCTAGTTCATCTAGCGGCTCGGCGAGCAGCTTGGCGGCGCCCCACACGATTGCCAGCGCGATCAGCCCGCCGAGCAGGCCCTGGACTACGCCGAAATAGAGAAACGGTCGGCGGATATAGCCGTCGGTCGCGCCGAGCAGCCGGCAGACTTCGATCTCGGCGCGCTGGGTGAGGACTTGCAGGCGGATCGTATTGAAGGTCGCGGCGATCAAGGCCGCGCCCAGCAGGGCAGCCAGCAGTATGACGGCGAGGCGACCGAAACGGACCAGAGCATCGAGGCGCTTGACCCAGGCCGAGTCGAGTTGCACATGCGCGACCCGGGGCAGCTTGGCGAACTCGGCCTTTAGCTGCTCCAACTCGCGCGGCGCCTGGCTTCGGGGCGATACGATGAAGGCATCGGGAAACGGGTTGTCCGGCAGCCCGGCGACGACGTCGCCAAGCCCCTCGGTTTCTCGATAGCGCTGCAGCGTCTCGGCACGCCCGACGTGGCGCAGTGCGATGACGCCGGCGTGGCCGCGCAAATGTGCCTCGGCTGCGGCGAGGTCTTCTTGCGTGGCCGCGATATCCATGAACACGCTGATCTGCGGCTTGGCCGAAAGTTGGCGGCTGATCCCGAGCAGGTTGGAGAGCAGCAGTTCGCCGCCCGCCGGCAGCGCCAACGCAATGCCGATGGCGAGCGCGCTGAGCGAAGTGCCGAGCGGCGCGCGCAGCAGCCGGCGCAGCGCGGTCCCGAAAGCCCTTACGTGCTGAGAAAACCAGATTCTCACGCCGCGAGCCTGCCATGGTCGAGCCACAAGCGGCGCGGCCGAACCGCGGCGAAGTCGGATTCGTCGTGCGTGGCGATGAGAACGGTCGCGCCGGCTCGATGGAAGGAACCAAACAGCTCGATGATGTCACGCGCGTAATCGTGGTCGAGGTGTGCGGTGGGTTCATCGGCGATCAGCAGTGAGGGTCGATTGACGATCGCGCGTGCGATCGCCAAGCGCTGCTGTTCGCCGCCCGAGAGCGCGATCGGCGCCGCTTTTTCGCGCGCCAGCAAGCCGACCCTTTCCAGCGCCGCGCGGACCCGCCGACCAACGTCGGCACGCTTCGCGCCCATGATCGCCAACGGCAGCGCGACGTTGTCGAATACCGAACGGTCGAACAGAATATTGCGATCCTGGAGTATCAAGCCGACACTGCGTCGTAAGAACGGGATGGCGCCTCGGCTTAGTGAGCCGACGTTCTTGCCGCCCAGCAGCACGGCGCCGGCGGACGGCCGCTCGATCGCCACGATGAGCTTGAGCAGGGTCGTTTTGCCGGCGCCGGAATGGCCGCCGACGATCGCCATTTCACCCTTGGCAAGAGAGAAGGAAACATCTTCGAGCGCGTGGATGGCGCCCGGATAGCGCTTGCAGACCTGCTCGAAGCGAATCATCGCGCGGTCGTCACGAACCCTCGATCGGCTCGAATAGCGCGCTCACGAACTCACTTGCGGAAAAGGGTTGCAGGTCGCCGATGCTCTCGCCGACGCCGATGAAGCGTAGCGCCAGCGCGTTGTCGCTACCTTGGGTGCGGGCGATGGCGGCGATGACGCCGCCTTTGGCGGTGCCGTCGAGCTTGGTGACGATCAATCCTGTGATGCCGAGCGCGGCGTCGAAAGCCTTGACCTGGGCCAGCGTGTTCTGGCCGATGTTGGCGTCGAGCACCAGGAGCACTTCATGCGGGCCGCTCGGGTCGGCCTTGGCGATGACGCGCTTGACCTTGGCGATCTCCTCCATCAGGTGAAGCTGTGTCGGCAGGCGCCCGGCGGTATCGGCGAGCACGACATCGATGCCGCGGGCACGTGCCGCACTCACCGCGTCGAACGCCACCGCGGCCGGGTCGCCGCCGTCCTGCGCGATCACGGTGATGTTGTTGCGCTCACCCCAGATCTGTAGTTGCTCGCGCGCCGCGGCGCGGAAGGTGTCGCCGGCAGCCAGCAATACCGACTTGCCCTGCGCCTGAAAGTAGTGCGCTAGCTTGCCGATCGAGGTCGTCTTGCCCGAGCCGTTCACCCCCGCCAGCATGATGATGAACGGCTTGTGTGAGGTGACGTCGAGCGGCTTTTCCAGCACCGCCAGAAGGTCGGTCAGGATCGCCGCCAGCGCCTGCTGAAGCTGCGCCGGCGTCTCCAGCTTCTCGCGTTTCACCCGGGCTTTCAACTCGCTCAGCAGGTACTGTGTGGCGTCCACGCCTACATCGGCCATCAGCAGCGTGGTCTCCAACTCCTCCAGCAACTCGTCGTCGATCTTGGTGCGCCGGAGCAGCCCGGAGATCTGCCCGCCGAGTTGCGCACGCGTGCGGCCCATGCCTGCCTTGAGGCGCTCGCTCCAGGGCCTCTTCTCGCTTTCGGGCTGCTGCTTACCTTCGGATTTCTTTAGGAAACCAAACATGGCGAACACGTGTCTGTGGGAGGTGGCCGAGTACGTCTGCCTGCCTGGGGAGCTATGGTCAGGGGCTTATCAACCCTATAAGATGCGGCCTCTCCTTGGTTGCAAATCTTATCAGATGCTTGCGGAGACCATGATTAGACAACTCGTTTCGCTCTTGCCCGCGTTTCTGCTGGCCGCCGCCGCTGCGCCCGCCTTTGCCAATCCGCACGAGAAGGTGCTGGCCAATGGTCTGCACGTGATCGTCCAGGAAGACCGTCGTGCCCCCACGGCGGTGCACATGGTGTGGTATCGAGTCGGCGCCATGGACGAGGTGGACGGCACCTCCGGCGTTGCCCACGCGCTGGAGCACATGATGTTCAAAGGCACCAAGAATCTCGCGCCGGGGGAATTCAACCATCGCGTTGCCGCCGCCGGCGGCCGCGACAACGCGTTCACCGGCTACGACTACACCGCATATTTCCAGACTGTGCCGAAAACTGCGCTCGCACAGATGATGGAGCTCGAAGCCGAGCGCATGCGCAATCTGGTCATCGACCCCAAGGAGTTCGCCAAGGAGATCCAGGTCGTGATGGAGGAACGGCGCACGCGCACCGAGGACCGGCCGCAGTCGCTGGTCTACGAGACGGCGATGGCGACTGCCTTCAAGGCCCATCCATACCGGCGTCCGATCATCGGCTGGATGAACGATCTGAAGAATATGACGTCGGAGGATGCTCGCGATTGGTACCGGCGCTGGTACACGCCCAACAATGCCTACGTCGTGATCGTCGGCGACGTGGACAAGGACGAAGTGTTCAGGCTCGCCGAGCAGACTTACGGCAAGGTGCCCAAGCGCGCGCTGGTGTCGCGCAAGCCGGAGGCAGAGCCGGAGCAAACCGGCATCAAGCGTGTGGTGGTGAAAGAGCCGGCGAAGCTGCCGTTCCTGGTCATGGCCTACAAAGCGCCGAAGCTGGTCGATGTCGAAAAGGACCGGGACGTCTATGCGCTTGAAATATTGGCGGGGATTCTCGATGGCCACGATGCCGCCCGCTTGCCGAAGAACCTGGTGCGTGCCAACCGAATCGCGGTATCGGCGGGCGCCGGATACGACTCGACGGTGCGCGGCGAAGCCCTATTCGTTCTCGAGGGCACTCCGGTCGAGGGCAAGACCGTGGCGGATCTGGAGGCGGCATTGCGCGCCGAGATCGAGCGCATCCAGAAGGAGGGTGTATCGGCCGAGGAATTGGCAAGGGTGAAGACGCAGACCGTGGCGTCGCAGGTGTACAAGCGCGACTCGATGTTCGCCCAGGCGATGGAGGTTGGGCGTGTTCAGGCGGTCGGGTTGGATTGGCGGGATATCGATCGGATGCTGGAGAAGATTAGGACCGTCACCGCCGAAGAGGTACAAGCAGCGGCGAAGAAATACTTCAGCGATGATTCACTGACCGTCGCGGTGCTCGACCCGCAGCCGCTTACCGAGTCCGCGCCGCGGCCGCAGCCGGCCGGTCTGCGCCATTGAGGATGGCGACGATGCGAAATATTATCGCCGCGTTCGTTCTTCTGCTGGGCTCTGGGTTCGTTCATGCAGTTGTCAAAATCGAGCACTGGGTGGCGCCGTCGGGAGCGCGCGTGTATTTCGTCGAGAGCCGCGTCGTGCCGATTCTGGACGTGCAGGTCGACTTTGGCGGCGGATCGGCCTTCGATCCGCCGGAGAAGATCGGCCTCGCGCTGCTCACGCAAAGCCTGCTCGACGCCGGCGTTGCTGGGATGGACGAGGAGCAGATCGCCTCCAAGCTCGCCGATACCGCGGCGCGCCTCGGCGGCAGCACGGATCTGGACCGTGCCAGCGTTGCGCTGCGCACCCTGTCGAGCAAGGCGGAGCGCGAGGCGGCGCTGGAGCTGATGCGCGCAGTGCTGCAACAGCCGACGTTTCCGGCGGCGGTGTTGGAGCGCGAAAAAGCACGCCTGATAGCCCGCATCCGAGAGTCCGATACCCAGCCCGGCCAGATCGCAGCGAAACGTTTCACGGCGGCTTTGTACCCCGACCATCCCTACGGCTACATCGCCACAGCGGAAACCGTCGGGCGTATCGTCCGCGCCGACCTGGAAGATTTTTACGGCAACTACTACGGTGCGCGCCGGGCCTCGGTCGCGATCATCGGCGATGTCTCGCGTGGCGAAGCCGAGGAGATTGCACAGCGCCTCACGGCCGGTTTGCCGCAGACGGGAAGCCCCGCCAAGGTGCCTGACGTCTCCCTGCCCGCGGGTAGCGTTGTGCGCGTTGCGCATCCCGCATCGCAGAGCCACATTCATGTCGGCACCCCGGCGCTCAAGCGCGGTGATGCGGATTTCTTCCCCATGGTGGTGGGCAACTATGTCCTTGGCGGCGGCGGCTTTGTCTCGCGGCTGATGAAAGAGGTGCGCGAGAAGCGGGGGTTCGCTTACAACGTTTACAGCTACTTCCAGCCGCGCAAGGAACTGGGCCCGTTCGAAATCGGCTTGCAGACCAAACGCGAGCAGGCCGATTCGGCGCTCCAGGTGGTCGAGACCACGCTTGATCAGTTCATGAAAAACGGGCCGACCGAAGACGAGTTGAAGGCCGCCAAGAAGAACATCATCGATGGGTTCGCCCTGCGTCTGGATTCCAACCGCGAGATCCTCGAACACTTGGCGGTCATCGGGTTCTATGGCTTGCCGCTCGACTATCTCGACGAATATCCGAAGAAGATCGCCCAGGTCAGCGCTCAACAGATCCGCGATGTTTTCAAGCGTCGTGTCGATCGGGAGCGAATGGTCACGGTGATCGTCGCCAGCGATACGAAATAGGCTTGCCCCGGGACGGTCGCGCCCGTGAGCCGTTTGCGCATCGTCGGCGGGGTTTGGCGCAGCCGGCTGATCCGCGTGCCGAGTTGTCTTGGCCTGCGTCCGACGCCGGATCGGGTGCGCGAGACGCTGTTCAACTGGCTCGGTCAGGATTTGAGCGGGTGCGTCTGCCTTGACCTTTTCGCCGGCAGCGGCGCACTCGGCTTCGAAGCCGCCTCGCGCGGGGCCGATCATGTCACCTTGGTGGAGCGGGATCCACTCGCATTTGCCGCGATCGAGGCGACCCGCCGCAGCCTCGGCGCGGCCAGCCTGGAGCTGGTCAGGGCCGATGCGCTACGATTTCTGGCCGTTGCCGAACTCAAGTACGATACGGTGTTTCTCGACCCGCCGTTCGGGCAGGGCTGGCTGGCAAGGGTGACCGAACCGTTGCGACGCGCTACGCGACCGGACGCAAGGATCTACGTCGAGGCGGAGCGCGAACTCGAATGCCTCGGTCCGTGGCGCGTGGTGCGCCACGCCCGAGCGGGCCAGGTGCACTATCACCTATTTCAGGCACTCCAGGCGAGGGACAGATGAGGAACGGCATCGCAGTCTATCCCGGTACCTTCGACCCGCTGACGCGCGGCCACGAGGACTTGGTGCGGCGATCTTCCGAGCTCTTTCACCATGTCGTCGTCGGGGTTGCGGACAGCCGGTCGAAACGGCCATTCTTCAATCTGGATGAACGTCTGGAAATGGCGCAGCATGTGCTGTCGGGGTATCCGAACGTCGAAGTACACGGCTTTCGCTGCCTGCTGCTCGATTTCATGCACCAGCACGATGCTCGGATCATATTGCGCGGACTGCGCGCGGTGTCCGACTTCGAGTACGAGTTCCAGATGGCGGGAATGAACCGTAATCTCTACCCGGATGTCGAAACCGTGTTCTTGACGCCGGCCGACCAGTACATGTTCATCTCGGCGACAATCGTGCGCGAGATCGCACTCTTGGGCGGCGAGGTCGGAAAGTTCGTCCATCCGCTGGTGGAGGAACGCCTAACGCGCAGAGTTAATTCGATGACGGACTGAGGAAACCAAGATGGCCCTGATGATCACCGACGAGTGCATCAACTGCGACGTATGCGAGCCCGAGTGCCCAAACGGCGCTATTTCGCAGGGTGAGGAAATCTACGTAATCGACCCAAACAAGTGCACCGAATGCGTCGGGCATTTCGATACGCCGCAGTGCGTCGAAGTGTGTCCGGTCGACTGCATTCCGCTCAACCCGGACGTGGTCGAGACCAAGGAGCAGTTGATGGCGAAGTATCTGCGTCTGACGGCGCAGAAGGAGGAGTCGTAACGGGAGTTCGGACTAGCGTTTCGAACGGCCGGACCGCTCAGGCCGCTTCAGCGAGAGCACTGGCGCCGAGTACATCGCTCGCAAGCACTGAATGAATGGACGTCTCGATGTCCATTAACTCGGCGAGTTGCCGAGTCAGCGTGGCTTCCATCTGAGTCAGCTCCTGGAGCCGGTCTTCCAGCGTATCGGTCGCCTGATTGATGCGTTTGACGCTCTCCAGGCGCCGGCGCAATTGCAGCTGGTGTTCGCGAACCTGCGTCTCTAGCGGTGCCATCACCGCGCGCAACCAGATTTCGGCATCACGATTCGCGGTCTCGAAGTTGCGTCGCACTTGCACCGCGATGGTCTCGAAGAACTTCTGCGTCAGTGCCCGCTTCTCCAGCGTTACCAAATTGCGAAGTGTATTGACATGGTGGTTGAACGCATCTTCGAGACGGTCCATCTCTTTTTCGTAACGTAGCGTCGAGAATGGAGTTGGGGCGGCAAGCTTCATTCCATGTTCGACCGTGAAGCGCCTGTACATCGCTTCGAGCATCTTCATGATCTCGGCGACCTCGCCACCCGACTGGCGCAGGTGATCGCGCACGCCGTGGAAGAACCCCAGCATCGCTTCCCTCAGCCCCTTGGAGAAGTTCGCTTGGAGCATGGCGTCGCGGGTGCGCCGCGTCTGGTCACGCAACGCGTCCATGCCGAGGTGTGCCAGCAAATTGTTGGTCAGTGTCGAAAAAACACTGCGCACTGCGTAGTACTGTTGTAAGCCCTTTTCGAATTCGTCCTTCTCGGTCTTGACCTTCAGCATCATGTATTCGATGACGCCCTGATTCTTGCCGCGCAGTTCCCCGAGTTCGCGCAATTGCTCGTGCAGGCCCGTCAGCCGTGCTTGCAGCAACTCGCCGGCGCGGCCGAGCATATCGTCGGCTTCGTCACGCGTGTCCTCGCCGACGATCTCCTGCTTCGAAGGGATCAATTCCTCGGTCAGAGCGGTTTCGAGCCGCGGTATTTGGCTCTTCGCGAGCAGCGCCGCGTCGGAATTGACTTTGGCGACCAAACCCTTTTGGGCGGAGACGGGGAACACGCTTTCGGCGGGAAGCTCGAGCGTCTGGGCGACGCTGCCCACCTGTCTCGCGATCTCGCTTTGAATCTCAGCTTCGCTGCGCAAGCCATCCCACATGCCGTCGATCTTGTTGAGAACGACCATGCGGCCGCGGCGTCGAGCCGCACCGGAATTGACGTGATCGCGCCAAACGGCGAGATCGGATTGGGTGACGCCGGTGTCCGCGGCCAGAATAAAGAGCACCGCGTGGGCGTTCGGCAACAATGAAAGCGTTAGCTCCGGCTCGGCGCCAATGGCGTTCAGCCCAGGAGTATCGAGTATGACTAGACCCTGCTTGAGCAGCGGATGCGGAAAATTGATGACCGCATGGCGCCAGCAAGGTATTTCGCACATTCCCTCGGCGTCGGGAGCGAGACCGCGGTCACCGCTTTCGTCGATTGCAAAACCCAGACGGGAAGCCTTTTCCCGAGCGACCCGCTTTTGGGCGCCGACGTGGGCGAAGGCTTCGTGCATCGATGCGGCGGAATCTACATCCAGTGCGATGTTGCGCCACTCTTCCGGGAAGCGCTTGAAATCGGAGATGCTGGCGTTGGTGCCGCGCGTTTCGATCGGCAACAATGAGATCGATGGCGGCTGCTCAGGGTCGTAGTGCAGCTCGGTCGGGCACATCGTCGTGCGACCGGTCGACGACGGAAGAATGCGCTTGCCATAGTCGGCGAAGAACACGGCGTTGATCAGTTCTGATTTGCCGCGCGAGAACTCGGCGACAAAGGCGACGATCAACTTGTCCTCCCGCAGCCGTGCCAGGAGTTGTTCGATACGCAGGTCGTTCTGCGCATCGCCGAGGTCGTTGTCGGCCAGCCACAGCTTTAGGCGCAACAGGTCGCCCGCCAGGCGCTCGCGCCAAGCGCTGTAGGCATCGAATTGGTGCTTCAAGCTCATGGATAGCCCTATCGGCAGGACCGCTGCTGCACTTTAGCAGCAGCAGTGTTGTTCTTGCGCTGTGCGCTCATAAACCACCGGTTGTCGCGGCAAGGAAATCGACGCGGAAATTCGAGAACCGCTACGGCCATCGGCAGCGCCGCCGGAAACCTGAGGCGCAGTCGCGCTCTCCCCGATGTGGACTCGTCGCGGTGCGCCCGGGCGGGCGGTCTGATCACCGGGCATTCCTGCGATCGTGCCTAGTATCGCTGACATCGCGGGCAGAAAAAGGTCGACCGCTGACCGTGCCTTAACTGCCGGATTGTTCCCCCGCATTCGCGGCAAGCTCCCCTCTCCCGACCGTACACATAATACTCGTTTTGGAAACAACCCAAACTCCCGTCGCTGTGAACGAAATCGCGCAGCGTGCTGCCCCCTGCCCGAATTGCGGCCAGCAGGGTTTGGGAGACCGCCGGCACCAGGTGCGCGCAACGCGCTCGGCTCAAGCGCAGTGCTGGCGTAAGCGGGTGGATTCGGGCACGGAACAAGCTTTCGGAGGCGTATATGTTGCCGACTCCGACCAGAACATGGCTATCCATCAAGACGAGCTTGATGGCCGACTTGCGGCCGCGCGTCACGCGATACAGCCAGTCCGGGGTAAACGCATCGGAGAGCGGTTCTACCCCCAGCGGAGCAAGCAAGAAATGGGCGTTGGCATCGACGCCAGCCCACAGCATGGCGCCGAACCGGCGGGGGTCGTGTAGCCTTAAGGCGCGGCGGCCGAAGGCGATATCGACATGATCGTGCTTCGCAGCTGGAAGCCTAGACGAGACCAAGCGCAAGCTGCCGGACATGCCCAGGTGTGCAATAAGCGTACCGTGCTCGAAGCGGAAGAGTAGGTACTTGCCGCGTCGGTCGATGGTAAGGAGGCGGCTGCCGGCAAGCAGGCCGGCAAGATCGTGAGGCAGCGGGTAGCGCAATCGCGGTGTGCGAACGACAGTTGCCGTCACGACTTTTCCGCATAGCTCCGGCGCCAAAGCGCTGCGTGTAATCTCGACTTCCGGCAGTTCTGGCATAGAACGGTCGATGCTTGAGGAGTGCCGCGAGTGTGCTTGCTGAGCCGGGGAAAAGCCCCTAACATCGAACGAAATATTATTCCAGGTTTCAAAGGATTGTTGGAGCCTGGGTCCACCGACGATGCAATCGTCGAATCGGAGTTGCGAGGCGGAGAACTATTCCGGCCTCCAGCGTAAGCGAATTCGCGTGAGTCATATCAAGACGATCCTGATTTGCGGCGGCATCGCCGTCTTGCTAAGCGCATGCGCGCAAGCGCCGCTGCGCATCGATGGTGAGGATGACCCGGCTTTGTCGGCGTTGTCCGGCAGCGAGGCGAAGCCAAGGGAGGCCGCGCCCGCGCCGCGAGTGGAGCCTCTGCCAAACGTCGCGCTATCACCTCGCATCCTCTACCAGATGTTGTTGGCGGAGGTCGCCGGGCACCGGGGAAACTTGACGCTGTCGGTGTCCGCCTACCTCGACTTGGCGAAAACCACGCGCGATCCACGGATCGCCCGCAGGGCGGCGGAGATCGCGAACTTCGCTCGCAAGAACGAGGCCGCCCTGGAGGCCTCGCAGCTGTGGGTCGAGATCGACCCGCAGTCTTCTCTGGCCCGCCAAATGGCCATCCGGCAGTTCGCAATTGCGGGGCGCATCAACGAAATCGAACCGCACCTCGCCAAGCTCATGGACCTGGAACCGGAGCGTCGGGGAGAGGCCCTGCTGCGCCTGAGCGGCTTATTCACCCGTTTTGCCGACAAGCAGGCGGCTTTCGCGATGACGGAGCGGCTGACCGAGCCGTACCTCGATCTACCCGAAGCGCGTTTCACGCGCGCTCAGATGGCGGGTGCCGCCGGCGCCAACGATCGCGGCTTGGAGGAAATCGACGCGGCATTGGAGAAGCGGCCGGACTGGGAGCAGGCGATAATGCTCAAGGCGCTGTTGCAGCAGCGCGACTCAAGCGAGGCGATGCTTCGCACCCTGCGCGAATTCCTCGCCAAGTATCCCAAGTCGCGCGACGTCCGCCTGCAATATGCGCGTGCGCTCGCAAGCGAGAAACGCCCGAAGGAGGCGCGCGAGCAGTTCGAAAAGCTCGTGCAGGAGTTCCCGGGCAATCCCGATGTGGTGCTCGCGGTAGGCATTCTTGCCATCCAGCTCAATGACTACGAGGGCGCGGAGGCCAACTTCAAGAGCCTGCTGGAGCGCGGCTATCACGATTCCAACAGGGTCCGATACTATCTCGGGCAGATCGCCGAGACACAGAAGCGCTACCCCGAGGCATTGGAGTGGTATCAAGCAGTAACGGCGGGTGAACAGCATCTCCCGGCACAACTTCGCTACGCTCAGGTGCTCGGGCTGCAAGGCAAACTCGACGACGCGCGCAGTCATCTTCACAAGATTCCGGCCTCGAACAACCAGGAGCGTATCCAAGTGCTCCTCGCTGAAGCGCAGATGCTGCGCGAGGCGGGCCGCGCACGCGACGCCTTCGACTTGCTCGACGAGAAGCTACAGACGCAGCCGAATCAACCGGATCTGCTCTATGAAACCGCGTTGATGGCGGAGCGCATAGGCCGCATGGATCTGCTGGAAAGCAGTCTGCGCAAGCTTATCCAGATCAAGCCGGACCACGCGCACGCCTACAACGCTCTGGGATACTCTTTGGCGGATCGCGGAGAGCGCCTCGAGGAAGCGCACGATCTCATCGCCAAGGCGCTGGAGCTGGCCCCAGACGATGCTTTCATCATCGATAGCATGGGCTGGGTATTGTTTCGCAAGGGCGACCTGGAAGCGGCGCTCGGCTACCTGCAGCGGGCTTACTCATTGCGTCCCGACCCCGAGATCGCCGCCCACCTGGGCGAGGTCCTCTGGGCCATGGGCCGGCGCGACGACGCCACCAAGACCTGGCGCGAAGCGGAAAAGGCCAACCCGGAAAACGAAGTCCTCTCCAAAGTCATTAAGCGCTTCGCGCCTTGAAGGTCCTCGTACGCGTCGCGACAACGCTCGCGGGCGCGGTGCTCGTTGCGGGATGCGTCGGGCCGCCCCAGCTCGGGTCCGTCGAAGCCCCTCAGCGTCCGCCGCGCGCTCAAATCGAGCAGTTCGCACTCGAAGGCCGGGTGGCACTGCGCAACGCCTCGCGCAACTTCGTTGCCCGCATCAGCTGGCAGCACGCTCGCGCCACCGACAGCATCTTCGTTTCCTCCGCCCTCGGCCAGGGGATTGCCGAGTTGCGCGGTAGCCCAGCGGGCGCACAACTCGACACCGCGGACCGCCAGCACTTTCTCGCGCCCAATCTCGATGCCCTCAGCGAACAAGTATTCGGTGAGCGCTTGCCGCTGAGCGACATGCACCACTGGATGCTCGGGCGGCCGGCGGCGCGCCCGACGCACGTCGAACGCGATGAGCATGGACGCTTGACGCGGCTGGTCGAGGCGGACTGGATCGTCGAGTACGCCACGTACGAAAGCGCGCTCACCGAGGCGCTTCCCGAGTTGGTCAGGCTGGTGCGGGGCGAGCTCGAGCTGCGGGTCAAGATCGATCAGTGGAGTCTGGGTCCGTGAACCCCGGCGTGAAATGGGATCAGGCCTTGCCGGCGCCCGCCAAGATCAACCTGTTCCTGCACGTGATCGGTCGCCGGGCCGACGGCTATCACCTGCTGCAGACGGCTCTGCGCCTGCTCGACTTCGGCGACACCCTGCGCTTTGCGCCGCGCGAGGACGGACAGGTTCGTCGGTCAACGCCCTTGGTCGGCGTCGCGGACGAGGACGACTTGTGTATTCGGGCGGCGCGGCTATTGCAGCAGGAAGCCTGCTTGCGCCGCGGCGTTAGCATAGCGCTGGACAAGCGGCTGCCGCTCGGCGGCGGTCTGGGCGGCGGCAGCTCGGACGCCGCGACCACGCTGCTGGCCCTGAATCGGCTCTGGGAAGTGGGCATGTCGAGGAGCGAATTGCAGGCGCTCGGCCTCCGGCTCGGTGCCGACGTGCCCTTCTTCCTGTTCGGCGAAAGCGCGTTCGGCGAGGGGATCGGTGAGCACCTCAGACCTTTGCGTCTGGCGCCGGCCTGGTATGTCGTGGTCGAACCAGGGGTGAGCGTTCGCACGCAAGACATCTTCGCCGATCCGCGATTGACACGAAATACCGAACCCATCAAAATAACGGACTTTTCAGCGAGTTGCGAACGGCTCGATGGCGCCGGAGAAGCACTTCGCAACGATCTGGAGCCGGTTGTCTGCCACCGGGATCCGGAGGTCGCGGCAGCGCGCGGTTGGCTGGCGCGCTTCGGTCCGGCGCGTATGAGTGGCTCCGGGGCGTGCGTCTTCGCCACATTCTCCGGCGCGCAAGAGGCGCAACGCGTGGCGCGGCAAGTACCGAGCAGATGGCGCGCCTGGGCCGCCCGCGGATTGGACGAACATCCGCTCAAGGGTCTTGCCGATTGCTGAAGGTGGTTTTCGCGATCGTAGTGGCGGCAGGGAAACCAGCACGGCGGCGCACAGCACCGGCCGAAGCCTCGAAATAGTCGGGGCGTACGTGGTTGCAGCTCGGTTTATCGGGGTCATTGGGGAGTCGCCAAGCTGGTTAAGGCACCGGATTTTGATTCCGGCATACGAGGGTTCGAATCCTTCCTCCCCAGCCAGTACGTGACGGGCAGACGACATGCTGCCCCAGTTGGACGGGCAGGCCGTGGGCCTGCCCGAGTTGTTTAGGGGATGCGGACCCCCCTGGACCGAACCACACCCGAAGCGGTGTATCACCCGCACAAGAGTCAGCCATGGCCTACGACAGCTTGATGGTATTCACGGGCAACGCTAATCCCAAGCTTGCCGCCGACGTTGTCAAGCGCCTCAGCATCTCACTTGGCCGGGCCTCGGTCGGGCGCTTCTCCGACGGCGAAGTACTGGTCGAGATACTGGAAAACGTTCGTGGCAAGGACGTCTTCGTGCTGCAATCGACTTGCCAGCCGACCAATGACAACTTGATGGAGTTGCTGGTCATGGCCGACGCGCTCAAGCGATCGTCGGCCGCGCGCATTACGGCGGCCATTCCCTACTTCGGCTATGCGCGGCAGGATCGGCGGCCGCGTTCGGCGCGCGTGGCGATTACGGCGAAGGTCGTGGCGAACATGTTGCAAGCGGCGGGTGTTCAGCGGGTTCTGACGGTAGATCTGCACGCCGATCAGATACAGGGTTTCTTCGACATTCCCGGTCGACAACATCTACGCCACGCCGATTCTGCTGGGCGACATCTGGAAGCAAGAGCATAGGGATCTGCTGGTGGTCTCGCCGGATGTCGGCGGCGTGGTGCGGGCACGCGCGCTGGCCAAGCGGCTGGAGTCCGACCTGGCGATCATCGACAAGCGCCGACCGAGGGCCAACGTGGCGGAGGTGATGAACATTATCGGCGACGTGGATGGCCGCACGTGCGTCATCATGGACGACATGGTGGATACCGCCGGCACGCTGTGCAAGGCCGCCCAGGCGCTCAAGCAGCACGGCGCCAGGCGGGTGTTGGCGTACTGCACGCATGCGGTGTTGTCGGGCACGGCGGTGAGCCGGCTCGCCGAGTCCGAACTGGACGAACTGGTGGTCACCGACACCATTCCGCTGCAGCGAAGAGGCGAAGGCGTGCCAAACGCATCCGTCAGATCTCGATCGCCGAGTTGCTGGCCGAGACCATGCTGCGCATCAGCAACGACGAGTCGGTCAGCTCGCTGTTCATGGAATAGACGGGCGCAAACCTCAATATCCTGCCTGGTCGCGGGCAGTCTTATCTGGAGCGAATCATGCAAATCGAATTCAACGCAACGCAAGCGCGCCGAGCAGGGCACTGGAGCGAGCCGCCGCCTGCGTCGCGAAGGCCGCGTCCCCGGCGTTCGTGTACGGCGGCACTGAAGGCGCGCTGCCCATCTCGCTCGACCACAACGAGATCTTTCATCAGCTCAAGCGCGAGACCTTTCACTCGTCGATTCTGACGATGAACCTCGACGGCAAGAAGCAGCAAGTCCTGTTGCGCGATCTGCAGATGCACCCCTACAAGCGCAAAGCCGTGCACCTGGATTTCCAGCGCGTCGATGCTTCAAACGAGATCCACGTCAAGGTGCCGCTGCACTTCATCAATGGCGAAATCGCACCGGGCGTGAAATTGCAGGGTGGGATGGTCAGTCACGTCATCAACGAACTCGACGTCACCTGTCTGGCGGCGGACCTGCCCGCATTCATCGAGGTGGATCTGAAGGATCTCGCGGCCGGGCATTCGATCAAGATATCCGACCTCACGATGCCCAAGGGCGTCGAGCCCTTCCTGCACAAGGGCGAGGATCCCGTGGTCGCCTCGATCTTGCTGCCGAAGGGTACCGCGACCGAAGAGGAGGAAGCGGCTGCCGAGGCCCCCGCAGGCGCCGCGGCTGCCGCGGTGCCGCCCGCCGCGCCTGCATCACCCGCAAAGCCGTCCGAGAAAAAATAGCACTCGCGGGTTCTGCATTCCGGCGCTCGCATCGGTTCGCGGCGCGCACGCGTTGCGCTACCGCGGCTCGCGTCGGCGCGCCGTCGTGGCGTGCGGCCGACAGGGGAGCGAAACGCATCGACACTCATCTATGGTGAGCACTCCAAGGCTCGTCGTTGGGCTGGGCAATCCGGGGGCGGAATATGCGGCGACCCGGCACAACGCCGGATTCAGGTTCGTCGAGCGCCTTGCCGACTCGCTCGGCTGTGCGCTCAAGCGCGAACCGCGCTTTCACGGCATGGTGGCGCGCGCGCGCGCACCGGACCTGTGGCTGTTGCAGCCGCAGACCTTCATGAATCGCTCCGGCATTGCGGTTCTCAGCATGGCGCAGTTCTACCGTGTGGAACCGGCGCAGATTCTCGTCGTGCATGACGAGTTGGATCTGCCGCCGGGGTATCTCCGATTGAAATTCGGCGGCGGTTTGGGCGGCCACAACGGCCTCAAGGACGTCGTTCCCCATCTTGGTACGCAGGACTTCTGGCGACTGCGTATCGGTATCGGCCATCCCGGGGACCGCAGCGAGGTGGTGAACTACGTGCTCCAGCCGGCGCGCAGGCAGGAGCAGGAAGGCATCGACGCGGCGCTCGACCGGGCGCTCCAGGCTTGGCCGCTGATCGCACGCGGCGAGTGGAACGCAGCCATGCAAAAACTCAACGCGCGCGCGCTGCCCGACGCGCCGGCCGAGCCCAAGGTTCAAGACAGCCCATGACACTTAGATGCGGTATCGTCGGCTTGCCCAACGTCGGCAAGTCGACGCTCTTCAATGCGCTGACCAAGGCCGGCATCGCGGCGGAGAACTATCCTTTCTGCACCATCGAGCCGAATCGTCGGCATCGTCGAAGTGCCCGATCCGCGCCTGGCGGCGCTGGCTGCTATCGCCAAGCCGCAGAAGGTGATCCCGGCGATCGTCGAGTTCGTCGACATCGCCGGGCTGGTGGCCGGTGCGTCGAAGGGCGAGGGGCTGGGCAACCAGTTCCTCGCCAACATTCGCGAGACCGATGCCGTGATCCACGTCGTGCGCTGCTTCGACGACGACAACGTCGTGCACGTGGCGGGCAAGGTGAATCCCGTTGTCCGACATCGAGACCATCGAGACCGAACTGGCGCTGGCCGACCTGGCGACGGTGGAAAAGGCGCTGGCGCGCTACCGAAAGCCGGCCCAGGCGGGCGACAAGGAAGCCAAGCTGCTGGTCGCCGTGCTGGAGAAGGCGTATGTCCAGCTCGACCAGGCCAAGCCAGTGCGCGCCCTCGACCTGTCGAAGGAGGAACGCGCCAATCTCAAGCCGTTCTGCCTGCATCACCGCCAAGCCCGCGCTCTATGCCGCCAACGTGGACGAGGAAGGCTTCCACGACAATCCGCTGCTGGCGCAGGTGGAGTCGCAGGCGGCGCGCGAGGGCGCGCCGGTGGTTGCGTTCTGCGCCAAGCTCGAAGCCGAGATTGCCGATCTAGACGACGACGAGAAGTCGCTGTTCCTCGCCGATCTCGGGCTCCAGGAGCCGGGCCTCGACCGGCTGATCCGCGCCGCCTACTCGCTGCTTGGCCTGCAGCACCTACTTCACCGCGGGCGACAAGGAAGTGCGCGCCTGGACCATCCACGCTGGCGACACCGCTCCCCAGGCGGCCGGCGTCATCCACACCGATTTCGAACGCGGCTTCATCCGCGCCGAAGTGATCGCCTACGCCGACTTCCTCGCGTGCAAGGGCGAGCAGGGCGCGAAAGAAGCCGGCAAGATGCGACTCGAGGGCAAGGACTACGTCGTGCAAGACGGCGACGTGGTGCACTTCCGTTTCAACGTCTAGCCCGACTTCGGGACAACGGCGTCTCGCACTACTCCGCGACGAAGCCCGGAAACGTCCAGTGGACTTACGAACGCCGCGGCCTGCCGCATGAACCGCTCTGCGACTTGGATGACCAGCTTCAGTGCCGCGTCGGTATTTCCGCGATCGGCGGCTCGCTCGCCGTCTTCGATGCGCTGCTGACCTGGTAGTTCGACCCGCCGCGGCGCTTCGCCTGGTACATTGCGACATCGGCATACTGCATGAGCCGCTCGCCGGTCTCGGCATTTTCCGGATGCAGCGCGATGCCGATGCTCACCCCGAGCGCGAACCGCCGCTCGCCCACCTCCACCGGTTCGCTCAGGGCTTCGATGATCTTCTCGGCGACGCGAAATGCGTCCCGCGTCAGCGCCAGCTCCGGCAACAGCACGACGAATTCGTCGCCGCCGAAGCGCGCCACGGTGTCGCTCTCGCGCACCGCGCCGCGTAGCCGCTGCGCGACCGCCATCAGCACTTCGTCGCCGACCGTGTGGCCGTGGGCGTCGTTGATGATCTTGAAGTCGTCCAGATCGAGCACCATCAGCGCCACGTGGTTGCCGACGCGGCGCGCCAGGGCCAGCGCCTGCTCGAGGCGGTCGCCGAGCAGGCGCCGGTTGGGCAACCCGGTGAGCGTATCGTGATGGGCCAGATGGCGCAGCTTCTCGGCCCCGCGCACGCGCTCGGTGATGTCGCTGCCGACGCCGTGGTAGCCGTTGAATTCCCCGCCGTCATCGAACAGCGGCATGCCGCTGATGCTCAGCCAGCGCGTCTCGCCGTCGGGTAGGGCGATCTGGTAGACGAAGTCGTGGAACGGCAGGTGCTGCGCCAAGACCGCGCGATGCGCCTGCCATTGTTCCTCGGCGACGCCGGTCACCGCCTCGATTTCCCAGCGCCGCTTGCCGATGATCGGATTGTCGGCGTGGCCGCTGCGCGCCAGCACGCCGCCCGAGGTGCTGGTGAAGCGCAACTCGCGGTCTTGCTCCCAGAACCAGTCGGTCGACAGCGACAGCAGATCGCGGAAGCGCGCTTCGCTCGAACGCAAGGCCGCCTCGGTCCGCAACTGCTCGCTGATGTCGCGGCCCAGCCATACCGAGCCGCGCTCGACGTCGTTCGGGTCCACCGCCTTGCCGCTGATCTCGCCCCACAAGAGCTCGCCGTTCTTGCGCTTGAGCCGCGCCAAATGACGGTAGACCTGTCCGCTCGCCATGACGGGCTGGGATTCGTCGGCGATCGCTTTCCATTCCTCATAGCTCGGGTGCCAGGTCCACGACGGCTGGCCGAGCAATTCCTCCACCGAGTAGCCGAGCAACTCGGCGAAGCGGCGGTTGCACTTGACGACGGAATTGGCCCGCAGCAGCGCGATGCCCTCGGTTGCCGTGTCGAAGATCACCTGTTGCTCGCGCGCCAAGGCGTCGCTCTGATAGCGCTTGTCGATCATCGTCAGCAGATTGCGGTGAAACAGCTCGTGCAGCACGAGCAGCAGCATCAGATAGGCCAGCAGCGCCCAGCCGGCCATGGGAAAGGGCGACGCGCGGTCGGTGATGAGGTGGGTGGCGAGCGGCCCCAAGGCGGTGAAAACGAAGCTGAAAAAGGCAATGCGGCTGGCAACCAGCGCGCCTGTCCCGACCAGCGCGACGATGCCCAGCATGAGCACGACCGCCGCTTGTTGCATCGAATCGCCGGGCGCCAGTTCGATGAACCCGAGCGCGCCCCAGGCCAGGCCATAGCAGGCGCTCATGACCGCGAAGACCTGTTCCCAGCGCTCGAGCGTCCGCGGCGACGGGCGCTTGCGCAGATACGCACGGCGCACGAGGAAGCTCGCCAGGCTGAGCAACAGGACGACGGCGAGCCAGGTTGCGAGAAAGTAGCGGGTTTGCGCCTCCCACAGCCAGACGACCGTAATCAGCGATACGATGAGACTGGCGGCGACGGTGGCCTCGGCAAGACGGAACAGCAAGCGCACGCATTCCTCGCGCGTGCTGAGGTCGATTGCCTTGGGTTGCGGCTCCAGGGTTGGCGTCGGGGCGCTCATGATTGCCCGCCATGCCGAGCGGGTCTGGCTGAGGGTGGGTCAGCATAACCCAAGCCGGCCGAGCCGGACCCATGCAGGCGAATTCGCTAAACTGCCGGAATGGATTCGCCGGATGCCGCCACCCCCGCGCCGCGATCTCGATCGCAGCTAAGACGCCCCTACCGGGGTCGCTTCGCCCCCTCGCCGACCGGCCCGCTACATTTCGGCTCGCTCGTAGCGGCGGTGGGAAGCTATCTCGATGCCTGCCACCACGGTGGGGAATGGCTGTTGCGAATCGAGGATCTCGATCCGCCGCGCTGCGTGCCCGGCGCCGCATCAGGTATCGCGCGCACGCTCGAATCGTATGGCATGGCCTGGGACGGACCGATCACCTACCAGAGCCGGCGTCAGGAAGCCTATCGGGCAGCGCTGGAGCGGCTGCGCGCGAACGGTCGAGTCTTCGCCTGCGCCTGCTCGCGGCGCGAGATTGCCGATTCCGGGCTGCCCGCCGCGGATGGGTCGTTGCGCTACCCCGGCACTTGCCGCGGCGGGCTGGCGCCGGGACGCGCGCCGCGCGCTTTTCGCGTGCGCGTCGAGCCGGACACCATCTGCTTCGACGATCGTTTGCAGGGGCGTATCGGTCAGGACGTCGCAACGCAGGTCGGCGATTTCATCGTCTTGCGCGCCGACGGCTTGTTCGCCTACCAGCTCGCCGTGGTCGTCGATGATGCACTTCAGGGCGTGACCGACGTGGTGCGCGGCGCCGATCTGCTCGACTCCACGCCGCGCCAGATCTACCTGCAACGGCTGCTCGACGTGCCACGGCCGCGCTACCTTCATCTGCCAGTGGCCGTGGATGTTCGCGGCGAAAAACTCTCCAAGCAGACGCTCGCGCCCGCGGTGGACGACCTGCCGCTTGCGGCCACGCTTGCTGCCGCATTGTCCTTTCTCGGCATGGAGCCGCCGCCGGAGTTGCGCGGCGCCGGCGTGACGGAATTGTGGCGCTGGGCGATCACCGCTTGGCAGCCCGAGCGCATTGCGGGCGTTCGCTTTTTGCCGCCGCTACAATCGACCCTTGGAGAAGCACCGAAATGATCGCTGATGCTTTGGGGCGGATTGCTCGCGGCCGTCTTTGGCCGAAGCAGCGTCGGCTCAATGCCCTTGTTGTGCTGGCTTCGAGCCTGCTTTGTACAGGCGCCGCGGCGCAACCGGTCGGCTATACGCTCGACCCCGACCATTCGCAGCCGGTGTTCGAGGTCTCGCATATCGGCATTTCCACCTATCGCGGCAAGTTCGCCAGGATCTCGGGCAAGATCGTGCTCGACCCCGGTGCGAAAACCGGCGCCATCGACATCACTATCGAACCGGGCGAGGTGCTGACGGGATCGCGCCAACTCGATCGCATCCTTCAGGGCGAGGATTTCTTCGATACCCAGCGTTTTCCGGTGGCGACTTTCAAGGCGTCGCGGGTCGCGTTCGAGCAAGATCGGCCGCGCCGCATCGACGGGGATCTCACCCTGCGCGGCGTCACGCGCCCGGTCACGCTCGAAGTCGATTCCTTCGAATGCGCCAAGCATCCGATCTTCGCCTGGCGCGAGGTTTGCGGGGCGGAGGCGACCGCAACGCTGAAGCGCTCCGAGTTCGGGATGACACGCTACGCGTCGTCGGTGGGCGACGAAGTCAAGCTGCTACTGTCGGTCGAGGCGTTTCGCGATTGAGCCCGCATGCCGAAGCTATGCAGGAGCGGCATCCCGGTCGCGAACTCCGCCTCCATTCGAGGGTGCGCAAGATCGCGGCGAGGACACCGCTCGCGCGACACACTGAACGCCGACTTCAGTGCTTGCCGCCGTAGCCGGCGATGCCGATCATCAATCGCACCAGCCCATAGGCCAGCCAGCGCGTGATTCGTACCCGCAGCGACTTGGTCCTCCAGTGTTCCGGCTTCAGCTCTGCGGCGCCAGACTCCATCGCCGTGTGCAGGCTGGTCCTGAGCTGAGCGGCGAATCGCTCGTCGCGCACCATGACATTGGCTTCGCGCGCGAGGAGCAGGCTGAACGGGTCTATGTTGCTCGAGCCGACGGTCGCCCAGTGGTCGTCGACCACGCCGACCTTGGCATGCAGAAAACTTTTGTGGTATTCGAATATGCGTACGCCGGCGGCGAGCAGCGTGCGGTGAAGGGCTTGGCTGGCGTAGTGCAGGAGCACGTACTCGACGCGGCCCTGGAGCAGGACGACGACTGTGACGCCGCGCTCGGCAGCCTCGATCAGGGCGCGTCTGAATCGGCGCCCGGGCAGGAAATAGGCGTTGGCAAGGATGATTTCGCGGCGCGCCTGCGCGATGGCGTCGAGATAAGCTTCCTCGATGTCGCGGCGGTGGCGCAGATTGTCGCGCACGACGTAGGCCGCGCGCACGCTGCCGCGCCAATGCGCGAACAGCGGCGGCTCCCCCGTCACCCGGTAGCGGCGCCTGAAGTTGACCCACGACGTCAATTCCCACAGACGCCTGGCGGAGGCGTGGATTGGCGCCAGCAACGGTCCCTCGACGCGAACGGCATAGTCGAGGCGCGGCGGCGTGTGTCCCGGCGTGTGCATGTCGTCGATGATATTGATGCCGCCGACGAAGGCGAGCTTGGCGTCGATCACCGCGACCTTGCGGTGCAGGCGCCGCAGGCGATGGCGACGGAAGTTGAAGCGCGCGAGCTCGGGGCGGTAAATCATCACTTCCACGCCGTCGGCGACCAGAGGCGGCATGAGCTTGTTCGGGAATTCGCGTGCGCCGAAGCCGTTGACGAGCAGGCGCACCGCGACGCCCCGGCGCGCCGCCCGCACCATCGCCGCGGCGATCGTTTGCCCAGCGTCGTCGTCTTCGAAGATATAGGTCTGGACGTAGGCTTCGTGGCGGGCGGCGTCGAGTGCGCGCTCGAGTGCCGGAAAAAACTCGACACCGTTGCTCAGCAGCTCGATCTTGTTGCCCGCTACGAACTCTGTCTTCACCGCCGGGATTTATGGGATTGGGTCGGCACGCATTTTCGCATGCGCGAAATAGGTGCCGACCAGCCGGGTACCGACCAGCCGCTACGACAGCGCAAGGTGTGCCGACAGCGCCGCATGGTCGGAGATTTTCGACCAGGGCGGTCCGTAGTGGACTTCGGCGCGGTCGATCCGAAATCCACGGACGTAGATCCGGTCGAGGCGAAACACCGGAAGGGTGCTGGGGAAGCTGCGCGCCGGGCGCCCGACCGCGCCGCCGAAGACTTCGATTACTCCCAGGCGATCCACCAAGATGTCGTCGGCGTGGTTGCGCCAGTCGTTGAAATCGCCGGCGACGATGAGCGGCGCGGTGTCCGCGGCGACCCTTTCCATATGCTGCGCGAGAATCTCCATCTGCCGTCGGCGGCCGCCGCCGGTCAGTCCCAGGTGCACGCAAACGCAATGCACCGGCGCCGCGAAGTCCGGCAACTGGATCGTCGAATGAAGCATGCCGCGGCGCTCGAAGCGATGGCCGGAGATATCCTCGTTCTGGGCGGAAAGGATGGGAAAGCGGCTAAGAATCGCGTTGCCGTGGTGCCCGTGATCGTAGACAGCGTTGCCGCCGTAGGCGGTTTCCTGCCAGGTATCCTCGGCGAGGAACTTGTGCTGAGGAGAGGCCGGCCAATTTGAATGCGTCAGCGCGCGGCCGAGGTGCAGGCCCTGCACCTCCTGCAAAAAAATGATGTCCGGATTGAGCACGCGCAGACGGTCGCGCAGGTCGTGCACGACCATGCGCCGATTGAACTGCGAGAAGCCTTTGTGGATGTTGTAGGTGGCGATGTGCAGGCGCTTCATGGCGCCGGGTCAATCATTGGCCGAGTGCGACGCCACGGGTGCGTCGATCAAGAAACCGCCAGCATCCGGTCGAGCGACAGCTTGGCCAGGACGGCTTCGTGATCGGGCACCTTGATCTGGTTGACGACGTTGCCCTCGACCAGATTCTCCAGGCACCACGCCAAGTGTTGCGGGTCGATGCGCGCCATGGTCGAGCACATGCACACGGTCGGCGCCATGAACTGCACGGTCTTGCCTTCGGGCTTCACTTCCTCGGCTAGGCGGTTGACCAGGTTCAGCTCGGTGCCGACGAGCCAGTGCGTGTTCGGCGCCGCCGCCGTGACCGTCTTGAGGATGGTCTCGGTCGAGCCGACGTAGTCCGATTGCTTGCACACCTCGAAGCTGCATTCGGGGTGGGAGATCACGATCCCGTCCGGATACTGGTTGCGGAAGCGCAGGATGTGGCTCGGCTGGAACATCTGATGCACCGAGCAATGGCCCTTCCACAGGAGGATCTTGGCGTGGCGGATCTGTTCCGGGGTCAGGCCGCCGTATTCGAGGTCCGGATCCCAGACCACCATCTCGTCGAGCGGGATGCCCATCTGATGGCCGCTCCAGCGCCCAAGGTGCTGGTCGGGGAAGAACAGCACCTTGCTCGCGCCGGGCGAACGACCATTCGAGGATCTTGCGCGCGTTGCTGGAGGTGCACACGATGCCGCCGTGCTCGCCACAGAAGGCCTTGAGGTCGGCCGCCGAGTTGATGTAGGTGACCGGCGTGAACATCTCGTCCGGCTCGTCGACCACCTCCTCGAGTTCGCGCCACGCGCGCTCGACCTTGGCCAGATTGGCCATGTCCGCCATCGAGCAGCCGGCCGCAAGGTCGGGCAGGATGGAGATCTGCTCCGGCTTGGAAAGGATGTCGGCCACCTCGGCCATGAAGTGCACGCCGCAGAAGACGATGAACTCGGCGTCGGTCTGCGAGGCCAGCCGCGACAGCTTGAGCGAATCGCCGGTCAGGTCGGCGTGGCGATAGACGTCGGCGCGCTGGTAATGGTGGCCGAGGATTACGGCGCGTTTGCCGAGCTTGGCCCGGGCGGCGAGGATGCGTTCCTGGGCGTCGTCGTCGCGAAGCGTGTTGAAGCGGTCGAAATTGATCGTGGCGACCTGCATGGCGGACCTCGTGTTGGGCGCCGTATTTCAGCGCGAGTTTTCAGCGATTTTCAGACTGCGGCGCGGTGTGTCAGTTCCGGGAGCCAAACGAATCGCCAGCCTAGCCTTGTCATTCGCGCCTAAGCGGAATGACAAGGCAAGCGCCCGCGCATTACAACCTCGCATGCAGCGTCGCTAGCCCTGCGTCCACGGCAGCCCGGCAAAGCGCCAGCCGCCGACCCGGTTGCGGTGCCCCTGGGCATCCTTGTCGCCCTCGAACCCTTCGAGCACGTTGAAGCTCTGCGTATAGCCGGCCTGGCTCGCCGCGGCGGCAGCGGCGTGTGAGCGAACTCCGCTGCGGCACATGAACATGACAAGGACCTCGGGGTCCACCTGGTGCTTGAGTTGCGCCAGAAAGTTCGGATTGCGCTGCTTCGAGGGGTAGGACTCCCACTCGATCTCAACCGCGCCCACGGCCCTCCCTACCCAGTCGAGTTCGGCCCGGGTGCGCACGTCGACCAGCTTGGCGCCAGGCGCGAGGTGCAGCAGCTCATGCGCCTCGCGCGGCGTCAGCGCACCGTCGTAGGGCAGCTTCATCTCCTGCGCGCGGCGCTGGGCCAAGGCAAGAATTTCGCTCAGTTTCCCCATGTTCCTGGGAGATGTCGGACGAGGAAAAAAGTATAAGTCACTTGCACCGAGCCTGGGTGAATGAGGTCGGCGACTTCGGTAAGCAAGCGAATCCGATCGATCGAGTTGCACCGAGATAGTGCAAGCTGTTCCCAGTTTGCACTTTATTAGTGCGTGCTGGGTCGATTCTGGACGGTAGATCCTTTGTGGCACAATGGCGGCGTTTGCCCCTGCCCGTGGCATAGAAACTGCTCACGGGCATGGGCATCGCCATTTTTGGTTGAGCCCGCTTCAATTCGTTAGGAGAGAACATGACCCCGCAAGATGTCTTCAAGATGATCAAGGACAAGCGAGGTCGAAGTTCGTCGACCTTGCGCTTCACCGACACGCGCGGCAAGGAACAGCACGTCACGGTTCCCGTGCAAGGCCTTCGAGCGAGGACAAGTTCGAGCGACGGCCATGCGTTCGACGGCTCGTCGATCGCCGGCTGGAAGGGCATTCAGGCCTCCGACATGCTGCTCATGCCCGATCCCGATTCGGCGCGCATGGACCCGTTCACTGGACGAACCGACGCTGAACCTCACCTGCGACGTGGTCGAGCCCTCCGACGGCAAGGGCTACGACCGCGACCCGCGCTCGATCGCCAAGCGCGCCGAGGCCTACCTGAAATCCACCGGCATCGGCGACTCCGCCTACTTCGGCCCGGAGCCCGAGTTCTTCATCTTCGACTCGGTCGACTGGAACGTCGACATGTCCGGCAGCTTCGTCAAGATCTATTCGGAAGAAGCGCCCTGGTCCTCCGGCGAGAAGTTCGAAGGCGGCAACATCGGCCACCGCCCGGCGGTCAAGGGCGGCTACTTTCCCGGTGCCGCCGGTCGATTCGCTGCAGGACATCCGCTCCGCCATGTGCCTGGCGCTCGAGGAGCAGGGCGTGGAGGTCGAAGTGCATCACCACGAAGTCGCGGCGCCGGGCCAGTGCGAGATCGGCACCAAGTTCAGCGCCGCTGGTGCAAGCGCGCCGACTGGCTGCAGATCCTCAAGTACACGGTGTGGAACGTCGCCCACTCCTACGGCAAGACCGCGACCTTCATGCCCAAGCCGGTCGTCGGCGACAACGGCTCGGGCATGCACGTGCACCAGTCGGTCTGGAAGGGCGGCCAGAACCTGTTCGCCGGCAACGGCTACGCCGGCCTGTCCGATTTCGCGCTGTACTACATCGGCGGCGTCATCAAGCACGCCAAGGCGCTGAACGCGATCACCAATCCCGGCACCAACTCCTACAAGCGCCTGGTGCCGGGCTTCGAGGCGCCGATCAACCTCGCCTACTCGGCGCGCAACCGCTCGGCTGCGTGCCGCATTCCGCTACGTGTCCAGCCCCAAGGGCGCGCCGCGTCGAAGTGCGCTTCCCGGATCCGACCGCCAATCCCTACCTGGCGTTCGCCGCGCTGCTGATGGCCGGCCTCGACGGCGTGCAGAACAAGATCCATCCCGGCGATCCGATCGACAAGAACCTCTACGATCTGCCGCCGGAGGAAGCCGCGAAGGTGCCGCACGCCTGCGCTTCGCTCGACCAGGCGCTGGATAGCCTGGACAAGGACCGCGAGTTCCTGACGCGCGGCGGCGTGTTCTCCAACGACATGATCGACGCCTACATCGCACTCAAGATGGAAGAGGTCACGCGCTTCCGCATGACCACGCATCCGGTCGAGTTCGACATGTATTACTCGCTGTAGCGCGCGAACATCCGACGCACGCGGGCCGCGTGGCTGCGGCGTCGCGTTGCGCCAACCGAGAAGGGCGGGGAATCCCGCCCTTTTTCTTATTTCTCCGTGGCGCGAAAAGCCAGTATGCTTTGCATGTGTTCACTCGTACCTCGAAGTCCTTTTCCATGGCTTCTACCCGCAAGACGTTCGTCGCCGCTATTCGTGCTGGGCTTGAGTAGCGTTGCGCGCGCCGATATCTACAAGTGCGTGGACGATGCGGCGACACGTGACCTATACGAACCAGAGAGCGGCCAAGGGTTGCACCGCGCTATCGAGGGACCTGCCGGTGTCATCAGTTCCCGGTAGGCACACGCCGTCCAGGAGCGCCGCGTCTTCCCCATCCCCCTCGTCGTTTCCCAAGGTCGATAGCGATACGCAGCAGCGCCGCGACAGCGATCGCCGCAAGCTACTCGAGCAGGAGCTGTCGGCCGAGGAACAGAGCTTGGAGCAGGCGCGCAAGCAGCTGGCCGAGCAGGAAAGCGTGCGCATGGGTGACGAGCGCAATTATCAAAGGGTCATAGACCGTGTCCAGCCCTTCAAGGACAAGGTCGCCCTGCACGAGCGCAATATCGAGGCGCTGAAACGCGAATCGGAACCTGCGCTGCGGCAACCTGCGTCGCGCGGACGTCGCGCCAACGCTCGAGCCGGCGTGCCCGCGAACCTGGTGCAGCTCGTGGCCCGGCTTCTTGCGAGTCCAATCACGCCGTACTGCCGGACGCGGTTCACGCGCAACTTTATTCCGCTGACGCTCTGACCGTGAGCTCCTTCGCCGGCCTCGATCTGCTTCTCGGCCGTGGTGCTGGTCGATGCCAGGCTCGGTGATCCGCTACGTCAACCCGGCGGCCGAGAATCTGTTCGCCATGAGCAGCAAGCAGCTGCACGGGCATCCGCTGCGGACAACTGCTGGGCGAACCGCCCGGCTTGGCCGCGGCGCTCGACAACGCGCTGCGCAACAACTGGAGCTATACCGGCCAGAACATCACCGTGCATCGCGATCGGCGGCCGAGAGCGCTGCATCTCGATTGCACGGTGACGCCGGTCGAAGTCGGCGCAGTCGCGTCTGCTGCTCGAGTTCCGGCCGATCGACCAGCAGCTCAAGGTGGCGCGCGAGGAGCGCTTGCTCGAGCAGCAGCAGGCCAACCGCGAGCTGATTCGCAACCTCGCGCACGAGATCAAGAATCCGCTGGGCGGCATTCGCGGCTCGGCGCAACTGCTGGAGCGCGAACTGGTCAGCCCGCAACTGCGCGAATACACGCAGGTCATCATCAAGGAGGCCGACCGCCTGCAGGCGCTGATGGACCGGCTGCTGACGCCGCACCGCCGATGCAGCCGGCGCCGGTCAACATCCACGAGGTGCTGGAACGCGTGCGCCGCCTGATTCATGCGGAATATCCCGAGTGTCACCGTGTCGCCGCGACTACGACGCCAGCCTGCCGGAGCTGACCGGCGACCGCGAGCAGTTGATCCAGGCGGTGCTCAACATCGTGCGCAACGCCGCGCAGGCGATGGAGGGCGAAGGACGAGATCGAGCTGCGCACCCGCGCGCGCGCCAGGTCACACTGGCGAAGAGGCGCTACCGACTGGCGCTGGAACTGCAAGATCATCGACAACGGCCCCGGCATGCGCGGAAGACATGCGCGACAAGATCTTCTATCCGCTGGTGTCCGGGCGCGAAGGCGGCAGCGGCCTCGGACTCACGCTCGCGCAGAGCTTCGTTCAGCAGCACCATGGGATGATCGAGGTGGAAAGCGAGCCCGGCCGCACCTGCTTTCACCATCCTGCTGCCGCTCAGCCGCGGATTGACGCCGGTTTGCGCGACAAGGTGACAACGCGATGAACCCAGTCTGGATCATCGACGACGACCGCTCGATCCGCTGGGTGTTCGAAAAGGCACTGGCACGCGAGGAAATCGCATTCAAGAGTTTCGCTTCCGCGGCGGAAGCGCTCGCCAGCGCTCGATGCGGTGGGCTGCCGCCGCAGGTGATGGTGTCCGACATCCGCATGCCCGGCGCGTCGGGCTTGACGCTGCTGCAGACAGGTCAAGCAGCGCTACCCGCACCTGCCGGTCATCATCATGACCGCCTATTCCGACCTGGAGAGCGCGGTGACGGCGTTCCAGGGCGGCGCCTTCGAATACCTGCCCAAGCCCTTCGACGTCGACCAGGCGGTCGAGCTGATCCGCCGCGCGCTCGCCGAGAGCATGCAGCAGGAGACCGTGCGCCGAAGCCGCCAGCATGGCGCCCGAGATCCTCGGCCAGGCGCCGTCGATGCAGGAGGTGTTTCGCGCCATCGGCCGGCTCTCCCAGTCGCACGCCACGGTGCTGATCAACGGCGAGTCCGGCACCGGCAAGGAGCTGGTGGCGCGCGCGCTGCATCGCCACAGCCCGCGCGCGGACAAGCCCTTCATCGCCATCAATACCGCGGCGATTCCGCGCGACCTGCTCGAGTCCGAACTGTTCGGCCACGAGCGCGGCGCCTTCACCGGCGCCAGCACGCATGCGCCGCGGCCGCTTCGAGCAGGCCGAAGGCGGCACGCTGTTCCTCGACGAGATCGGCGACATGCCGGCGGAGCTGCAGACGCGGCTGCTGCGCGTGCTCTCCGACGGCAAGTTCTACCGCGTCGGCGGCCACCAGCCGATCAAGGCCAATGTGCGCGTGATCGCCGCGACCCACCAGGATCTCGAGGAGCGCGTCAAGCAGGGCCTGTTCCGCGAAGACCTGTTCCACCGCCTCAACGTCATCCGCCTGCGCCTGCCGCCGCTGCGCGAGCGGCGCGAGGACATCCCGCTGCTGGCCAAGCACTTCCTGCAGAAAAGCGCCCAGGACTTGGCGTCGAACCCAAGCGCCTCTCCGACGCAGGCTCTGCAAGTATCTGGCGACGCTGGATTTTCCGGGCAACGTGCGGCAACTGGAAAACCTCTGCCACTGGCTGACGGTGATGGCGCCGGGGCAGATGGTCGAGGTGAAGGATCTGCCGCCGGAGGTGCGTGAGCAGCCGCCGCGCGAGCGGCAATCCGAATTGGCTAGCCGCGCTGGCGGAGGAGGCGGACCGCCTGCTCGCGCAACGCAACGGCGACGTGTTCGAGGTACTGTCGCGGGATTTCGAGCGCACCCTGATCAAGCGCGCGCTCAACGCCACCGGCGGCCGCCGCATCGAGGCCGCGCAGATGCTCGGCATCGGCCGCAACACCATCACGCGCAAGATTCAGGAACTGGGGATCGACGGCCCGCGCGGCGGCGGCAGCCCGCAAGAAGAATCGGCTTCGTAGGAGCGGTCTCCCGGCCGCGATTGATGCCTTCGCAATGGCGGAACGTTGAATCGCGGCGAGGCCGCTGCTCCCACCAAACCACCACACCACCGCCCCCGATCGGCCGCGGCTTGCGATAATGTGCGGCCTATCCCCATCCGCATCGCCGCGTGAGCTCACAAAACCCTATCGCGGATCCGCTCGACGCCGCGCGAATCGTCGCCGAATTGGGCGCGTTCGCCGAGCGCTTCGAGATCATCGCGCTCGCCCGCTGCGGATCGTCCAACGCGGAACTCATGCAACGCGCGGCCCAGGGTGCGCGCCATGGCACCGTCGTCGTGTGCGACGAGCAGACGGCGGGGCGTGGCCGGCGCGATCGGACCTGGGTATGCACACCCGGTGCAAGTCTGGCGTTTTCCATACTCTGGCGCTTCGGCGCCGGCGCCGCGCCGCCGACGGGGCTCAGCCTGGCCGTGGGCGTGGCGCTGGCGCGCGCACTGGAATCCTTCGGCGTGCGCAAAGTGGCTTTGAAATGGCCCAATGACGTTCTGCTCGACGGCGGCAAGGTGGCCGGCATCCTCGTCGAACTCGTATTTGCGCAAGGCGAGGCCGCGGTGGTGATCGGCATCGGCCTGAACGTGCGCCTGCCGCTCGACTCACCCGCGCATGCGTGGGGCGCCACCGACATCGCAAGCGCCATCGATGAAGTTCCGACGCGCGCACGCCTGCTCGCCGCGATCCTTTGCGAGATCGCGGTGGCGCTAGATGCGTTCGGGGCGCGCGGATTCGCCGCGCTGCGCGCCGACTGGACCGCACGGCATGCCTTCGCCGGCGCCCAGGTGCGGTTGAGCGCCGATCATGGCCCCGGGATCGAAGGTGAATGTGTCGGCGTTGACAACGAAGGCGCGCTGCTGATCGCCGACTCCGCCGGCGTCCAAAGAGTCCTCAGCGGCGACGTCAGCTTGAGGCCAAGGGAAGGTGTGAAGAAGTGATCCTGTGCATCGACGCCGGTAACACCCGCATTAAGTTCGGGTTGCACGAAAGTGGCGCCTGGCAGCTCACCGGCGCCGCCGGCGTCGAAGAGCTGGATCGTTTCGCGGCGTCGCTCCCGGCGCAGCCCGTTGGCCGTGCCGTGATCGCCAACGTCGCCGGCGAACGCGTCGCTCAGCGCCTGGCCACGGTACTCGCGCCGCATGTAGGCGCCATGTATTGGGTCGGCGCCTGCGCGCAGCAGTGCGGTGTGCGCAACACCTACGACGACCCGACGCAGCTCGGCGCGGATCGCTGGGCGGCGCTGATCGGCGCGCGCGCGGCGCATCATGGGCCGAGCTTGGTGGTTGTCGCGGGCACCGCGACGACGATCAACCTGCTCGATGCGGATGGCGTGTTCCAAGGCGGACTGATCCTGCCGGGGCTGCGCATGATGCGTGCCGCCCTGGCGCGCGATACGGCTCAACTGCCGCTCGCCGCGGGCGTCTTCCAAAGCCTGCCGCGCAACACCGAGGACGCTATCGTGAGCGGTTCGATCGAGGCGCAAGCCGGCGCGATCGCGCGCATGTACGCGCGCCTCGCACCCGGCGCCAACCCCATGTGCATCGTCAGCGGCGGGGCCGGCCGACTGTTGCTCGAGCACCTGGAAATGCCCAGAATCTGGACCGAGCATTTGACCCTGGACGGCCTGGCGGTGATCGGTCGCTCGCTCGAGTGAGGTTTCCGAATTTCGTAGACGGCGGCTCGCGCCCGCCGCACTCCAGATGAACACATTGCGCACGCTGTTCTTCGGGCTGCTGCTGATCAACCTCGTACTATTCGCGCTCGGCCGCGGCGGGCTTGGGTCCGGTCAGCGCGGCGAGCCCGAGCGGCTGGCCAATCAGATCGCCCCGGAACGGATACGCCTCGTTGGTCCCGATGACGGCCCCGCCGCCACGGCGCCTGGCGTGCCAAGCCCGCCCGCGGTGGCGGTGAAGCCCGAGACGCGGCCGGCCGCCGCTGCGTGCCACAAGTGGGAAGGGCTCCCACGCGAACAGGCGCAACGCATCGCCGAACTCGCCGGCGCCGCGGAACTCAAGGCGGAACTCGTCACGCGGATCGTGGGAGAACCGACTTCCTTCTGGGTCTATCTGCCGCCGGCGGCCGACCCCGACGCCGTGCAGAAGCGTGTCGCCGAATTGAAGCAGGCGGGCGTGAGCGAATACTTCGTGGTCCAGGAAAAGGGTCCGCTGCAGTTGGCGATCTCACTCGGCCTGTTCAATTCCCGAGGGCCGGCGAATACTCTGGTCGAGACGATGCGCGGCAAGGGCATTGCCGATGCCGAGATCGAGGAGCGCGGCGCGGCGACCACGGCGGATGTCGATATTCGCGGGCCCGAGGCAGCGCTCGCGGCCGCGTTGACCAAGATCGCCGCCGAGTTGCCCGATGCCCCAGGCATCGAGTGTCCCGCGCGATAGCCGGCCGATGCCCTATGTCGTTGGGTTGACGGGCGGAATCGGCAGCGGCAAGAGCGCCGTTGCCGAGATTTTCGCCGCGCTTGGCGCCGCCGTCGTCGATACCGACGCCATAGCCCACGCACTTACCGCGCCCGCCGGCCAGGCGATTCCCGCTATTCGCCAAGCATTCGGCTCCGCTGTCGTGGCGCCCGACGGCACTATGGACCGCGTGGCGATGCGGCGCATGGTCTTCGGCGACGCCGCGGCCAAGGCGCGACTGGAAGCGATCCTGCATCCGCTGATTCGCGCCGAGTTGACGCAGCAATGTAAGCAGGCGAATGCGCCCTATGTGGTGCTTGTGGTGCCGCTACTGATCGAGTCAGGAACCTACCGCGAGCGGGTGAATCGGCTGCTGGTGGTCGACTGCGCGGAGCAAACCCAGATCGAGCGGACCATGGCGCGCAGCGGGCTTTCCGCCGAAGAAGTGCGCGCCATCATGGCCACGCAAGCAAGCCGCACGCAGCGCCTCACCGCCGCCGACGACCTAATCGACAACGACGGCCCGCGCGAGGCACTGGGCGCGCAGGTGGCACGGCTGCACCGCGACTATTTGCGCCACGCCGCCGAGGGGGTCTGAGCAGGAGGTTACCGGGGCGGGGCGTTCAGAACGCCTCATCCGCCGCATCCATGGAATAGCTTCCGGCCCCCAGCCGATCGAAGCGGCGCACTGAATTGCGCCCATTCTGCTTGGCCGCGTAGAGGGCCTGATCGGCCCAATCGATGAGCATCGGCAGCGAGGTGCTGCCGTAGGTGATCGAGGCCACCCCGAAGCTGCAGGTGACCTTCATCCCCGGCACGTTGCGGATGCCCGGGCCGCACTCGGTCTCGATCTTGTGGCGGATGCGCTCGGCGACCTGGGCCGCCTGCTCGGTATCCGTGCCGGGCAGCACGATACAGAACTCCTCTCCGCCGTAGCGGCACAACAGATCCGGCGTGCGCAGCGTGGCGTGGATCAGCTTGCTCGCATGCTGCAACACCTGGTCACCCACGCCGTGGCCATGCCAGTCGTTGATCGACTTGAAGTGATCGATGTCGAGCATCAAGCAACACAACTCGCCCGCCTGCGCGCGCGCCTCGGCGTAGAGCGCCCCGGCGCCGTCGAAGAAGGCGCGCCGGTTCAGGCACCCGGTGAGCGGATCGTGGCTGGCCAGTTGGCGCAGCTCCACGTTCTGGCGCTCGATCTGCTGGCGCGTCGCGTCCAGCGCCGCCAGCGCCTGCTGCAACTCGGCGTTGCGCTGCTCCAGCGCGCTCACGTCGTCGAAGCTCACCAGACAGCCGCGCACGCTCTTGTGCGCGTCGAGGATCGGCGAGCAGTTCAGAATCACCTTGCGCAGCCTGCCTTCGCCGAGCGGGATCGTCAGCGGCTCGCCGGTCGTGGGCACACCCAGGCGCATCACGCGCACCCAGGGATGCTGCTCGAGTGCCGCCGGCAGGTTCGGCGTCAGCCATTCCAGGTCCGATACCTGACGCCCGTTCAACGCCTGCGCCGCATCCGGATGCAGGCGCCGGAACGCCTCGTTGGCGAGCACGATGCGGCTCTTCGTATCGACGATCAAAACCCCTTCGGTGAGGGTGTCGAAGGCCGCGCGCACCCGATCGGGGATCGCCGAGCGCGGATCCAGGTGCTGCAGCACGCGGCGCATGTACAGGTAGATCAGGCCGAAGCCGGCGCAACTGAGCACCAGCAGAAACACCGGGCGCGGATTCGCGAGCCACGCCGCGAGCGATTGCGGTGCCACCGGCCGGTAGCTGATCTCGATGTTGCCCCAGCGCCCGTGCGCCGAGTGAATCGGCACCACCACGTTGGTGAGCGTCGAGCGATCATCGGCGGGCGCCACCCAGTAGCGCTGGTGATCGCCCGCCTGCGCCACGATCGCACCATCGGCGCGGCGCACCGCGATCGAGGTCGCATCGCTGTTGCGGCTCACCACCGATTGCAGCGTCTGCTTGAGCGCCGCCCGATCGTTGCTCTGCACCAGCGCGGTAAGCTGCACCGCCAGGCTCTCGCTCACCGCACGGCGCACTTGGCGAGCTTTCTCCGCATCGTTGGGCAGCAGCCCGAACACCAGGTCGGTGGCGAGGAACAGGCACACGATGAGCGAGACCACCCCGAGGCTGATGCGGGTGATCGGGCTCCAGCGTCTTAGTTTGCTCATGAGTGCGCTACCAGGGTCGGGTTCCGAAGGGCGGCTCATCGCTGAGCACCAGCGCCACGTCGCGCTCGTCGCGCCGCGCCTCCTCATCGGCGTCGGTGTTCCACTCGACGTCGTCTTCATCGTCATCGTCGCGGCGCAGAATCGGCAGCGGGTCGAGGTTGCGCCACGCCGGCACACTGGCGAGCAGGCTGGCGAGCAGACCGCCGGCGCGCATCAGCCACCACACCACCCCGGCGGAGAGCGCGATGCCGCCCAGTTGCGCCGGATTGAGCAGGACGTTCAGGCCCCGATCGGCCTCGTCGAACGCGGCGATCTCGGCGCTGTGGGTGGGGGCTTCGATGCCCCCCAGCGCCAGCGCATCGAGCGGCGTCATCGCGCCCGCCTCGAGGTCCAGCTCCACCTGCGACTCCGGCGCGCCGGCGCTGCGCGGCGCATCGCGGCGCGCGAGAATGCGCTCGATCATCTGGGCGAAGGATTCCGGCGCCGTTGGGGCCTCCAGGGTCTCCGGCGCGTTCAGTGCATCCTCGCGCTCGCCAATGCCTGCCGCGCCTGAGCGCGCTCCCTCGGGGGCGGCTGGTTCGAGGGCGGCGAGCGCGGCTTGCTCTGGCAATGCGGGCGCCGACTCGCCATGCGGGCTCGGAACCTGCGCGCTCGGCCCCATGGCAGGCCGCGGCACGGAATCGGGTGTGGGATCGGGTGCGGGACCAGGCAGCACCGGACTCTCGGTCAGCACGAATTGAATCGCGGCTTGCAGCGGCGCGCTGCTCAGCGCGCCGTCGCTGACGGTGACTTCGAACGCCGGCGCCGCGGCACTGCCGTCGTGGACGAAGCGCACCAGTCCCGCCCGCCAATTGCGCCTGCGAGAACGACCCCGTGGGCACCCCCGGCAGCGTGGCTAGCTCGAAGTGTCCGTGCTGCACACCGGAGACGCTGAAGAGCAGGCTCGCCGGGGCATCGTCGATGTCCGAGGCGTCGAGCTCCGCCGCGCTCAGCCACACCGCCGCGCCCTGGCCGATCGTCAGTTTCGCCGCGCCGAGCAGCGGCCTGTCATTGCTGCCGTTAATGGTCACGGTCAACACCTGGCTCGCGCTGCCATCCACGCTCGCGACGGTGAAACTGTCAGTGATCGACTGCGACGAGCGCGGCTGCTGGATCGCCGCCTGCGTGTTGCTCGCGCTGTAGGTCCAACCGCCCGTGAGGTCCAGGGTGAAGGTGCCGTAGCGGCCGGCCGTGCCCGTCTGCGCCACGAACGCGCTCTCGCCCACATCGACGTCTGCGATGCTCAACGCCCCGCTGGCCGTCAGGTTCGGCGTACGGGCGTCTTCGGTCACGGCGCCGCTCACATCCCCGCCTATCAGCGGCGCGTCGTTAGCGCCCAAGATGCTGACCATGATGAGCTGGCTGGTGCCATCGGCGGTGGCGACCGTGATGCTGTCGGTGTAAGTCTGGCCGGCGACGAACTCGTCGTGGGCGCTGTCCATGGTGTAGGTCCAGGCGCCGGCGGCGTCGATCGAGAACTTGCCGTAGCCGCCGCTGCCGGCGACGTCGGTCTGCTCGATGAAGGCGTTGGAACTGTCCGGGTCGGTGGCCACCAGGGTGCCGCCGGTGGTTTGCGCGACGTTGGTCTCGGTCAGGCTAGCCGCGCTGGTGCCCGTGATCACCGTGGCGTCGTCGACGGCGCTGACGGTGATCGCTCACCGTCGCCGTCTCGCTCACGCCGCCCGAGCTGATC
>CAWGHV010000066.1:0-19222 GCA_963822375.1 uncultured beta proteobacterium
ACACCTGGGGACTCAGCGGCGCCGAGGCGGGCATGGTCGCCGGCGCTTACTTCGCCGGCTACATGGTGGCGGTGCCATGGTTGAGCGGCCTCACCGACCGGATCGACGCCCGCCACATCTACCTCGCTGCCGCGCTGCTGGCCGCCGCCGGATTGCTCGGCTTCGCCCTCGCCGCCGGCGGGCCGCTTTCCGCCGCACTGTTCCAGGCCGTCGCGGGGGCCGGACTGGCCGGAACCTACATGCCCGGACTCAAGCTGCTGAGCGACCGGGTCGAGGGCCCGCTGCAGAGCCGCTACGTCGCCTTTTACACCGCCACATTCGGCATCGGGACCAGCCTCTCGCTCCTGCTCGCCGGCTGGATCGCACCTTCGCTCGGCTGGCGGTGGGCGTTCGCGTGCGCCACGGCCGGGCCGCTGCTTGCCGGCGCGCTGGTGCTGCGCCGACTCGAACCGCGCCGCCCCGCCGTCGTCGCGGCTCCGCCGCTTCTGTCGAGCGCGGTCACGCTGATGCGCCAGCGCGCCGTGCTCGGCTACGTGCTCGGCTACGCCGCCCACTGCTGGGAGTTGTTCGGCTTGCGCTCCTGGATGGTCGCCTTCATCGCGTTCTGCTACCGGCGCCGGCACCGCGCACGGCGCCGCACCGGCAACCGTCGCCGCGCTGGTGAATTTGCTCGGGCTGTTCGCCAGCATCTCCGGCAACGAGATCGCCCGCCGCGTCGGCCGCCGCAAGTTCATCGTCGGCGCCATGGTTGCGTCGGCCATGTCGGCCTGGGTGGTCGGGTTCGTGGGTCCGCTGGCGTGGTGGATCGCCCCCCCTCTGCTCGCGGTCTATTTCGTGTTCGTCATGGCCGACTCGGCGGCGCTCACCGCCGGGCTGCTCGCCGTCGCGCCGCCGGCGCAGCGCGGCGCGGCAATGGCCGTCTATTCCTTTCTCGGTTTCGGTGCCGGGTTCGTCGCGCCGCTCGCATTCGGTGCCGTGCTCGACCTGGCTGGCGGCAAGGCCGATCCGCTGGCCTGGGGCTTCGCCTTCGCCAGCCTGGGCATCGGCTGCGCGCTCGCACCGCTGGCGGTGTGGCGCGCCGGACGCGAGAGACAATAGCCTGCGAGGCTGCCGTGGGAGCGGCTGGCTGTCGGCTGTGATGCGTGGGTGGTGTCGTGGGAGCGGCGGCCTCGCCGCGATTCGGCGTCTCTCGACCCGAAGGCCGTCGTCGCGGGCAGGAGGCCGCTCCTACAATTGACGCGGGCTATCGCGCGTCACGCGCCAGGCGGATGCCGCTGAACTGCCAGCGCGCCGACGGGACGAAGAAGTTGCGATAGGTGGCGCGCATGTGCGATCGGGGTGTGGCGCAGGAGCCGCCGCGCAAGACGAACTGATTGCACATGAATTTGCCGTTGTATTCGCCCACCGCACCGGCTGCGGGACGAAATCCGGGGTACGGCGAGTAGGCGCTGCGGGTCCATTCCCACACATCGCCATAGAGCTGCGACGGCATCCCGTTCGCATCGCCGTGATCGGCAGTGCGCGGATGCAAGGCGCGATTCTCGACGAAGTTGCCGAGCACCGGCGCACCCGCTGCGGCGCGTTCCCATTCGGCTTCGCTCGGCAGCCGGCACCCCGCCCATCTGGCATAGGCATCGGCTTCGTAGTAGCTGACGTGGCACACCGGAGCCGCCGGGTCAACCGGCTGCACGCCGGCGAGGGTGAACTGCCGCCATTGCCCTTCACGCAGCGCCCAGTAAAGAGGTGCGTTCCAGGCTTGGGCGCACACCATGTCCCAGCCGTCCGACAACCACAGGTCCGGACGCTGGTAGCCGCCGTCGGCGACGAACTCGCTGAACTCGCCATTCGTCACCGGGCGCGATGCCAGCTCGAAGCCGTCGAGATACTCTCGATGGCGCGGCCTCTCGTTGTCGAACGCGAATCCCGCGCCGGCGTGGCCGATCTCGTGCACCCCTTCGCCGTAGGCGTGCCACGCCCGCGGCGCGGCGGCTGCGCTCGGCCGCGCATCCGTGACGTAGGCGGGCTCGAGCGGATTGCAGGACAGAAGGTGCTTGACGTCGGTCAGAATCAGTTCCTGGTGCTGCTGTTCGTGATGCAATCCAAGCTCGGTCAGCTCGGCGATCCGGGCATCCGGCGCGGCTGCGCCGAGCAGCCGCAGCATGCGCTGGTCGACTTGTCGCCGAAAAGCCCGCACCTCCTCCAGCGCTGGACGCGTGAGCAGTCCGCGCTCGGGTCGGGCGTGGCGCGGCCCGAGCGCGTTGTAGTACGAATTGAACAGCATGCGAAACCGCGGATGAAACGGGCGGAAGTCCGGCTCCGCGTTTTCGAGCACGAAGGTCTCGAAGAACCACGTCGTATGCGCGAGATGCCATTTCACCGGACTTGCATCCGGCATCGACTGCGCGGCACAGTCCTCTGCGCTCAGCGGCTCGGCCAGGCGACCGGTGGTTGCGCGCACTTCGACGAAGCGGGATGCGAGTGACGACGAGGAAAAGGGGTCGCGGTTCATGCAGTCTCCGGACGGGGTGTGAAGCGCTGCGCGGCAACCTGCGGCCACGATGCAGCTGTATTGCGGAGGCTTGGCTGCGAGGCGGTGGTCGCGCGGCAGGCGGTGTAACGACGATCAACTTGGCACTGTATGCCCCAACGCGAAATCGGTCAATACTGTCCCCATGATCGACGCCGCTTCGCCGCGCTGCGCGCTCTTCTGGCTGCCGCCGCATGAACGCCGGCCGACGCTGTGGTCGTGCGCCTGTTTCTTCTGCCTGTTGTGCAGCTATACGATTCTGCGTCCGCTGCGCGAGGAGATGGGCATCCAGGGCGGCGTGCACAACCTGCCTTGGGTGTTCACCGGCACGCTCGCCGCCATGCTGTGCGCGGTGCCGTCCTACGGCTGGCTCGCGGCGCAGCTGCCGCGCAGCCTCATGCTGCCCGCTGTGTATGTTTTTTTCATTGTCAACCTGATGCTGTTTTATTTCCTGCTGCGCGCCGGCATCGGCGCCGAGTGGGTGGCACGCGCGTTCTTCATCTGGGTCAGCGTATTCAATCTTTTCGTCGTCTCGGTGTTTTGGAGTTTATGGTTCGGATTCGTCGCCGCCGGCGGCAGCGCCGGCGCGCTGGCCGGGCCGAACCTCACCGCAGGTTGATCTCGGCGGCATTTCTCGCACTGACGCTGACCTGCATCCTGGTCGCTTCGGATTGGTTGTCGCCATCGCGGTGCTGCCGATTGTCACCGCGCTCGGGTATGCTGCGTTGGGCTGGGCGCCGGTGCTCGCGGTGGTGGTCGTGTTCCAGTTCGTGCGGCGGGCGAGCGATTTCGCCCTGGTGCGCCCGGCGCGCGAGATGCTCTACACCGCGGTGGCGCGGGAGGAGAAGTACAAAGCGAAGAATTTCATCGACACTGCGGTCTATCCCGGCGGAGACGCACTGAGCGGCTGGGTTCTCGCGGGCCTCACGGCGGCGGGATTCGGACTGGCCGCGACCGCTTGGCTGTCGATTCCGCTCGCCATGGTGTGGCTGGCGCTCAGCATCGCGCTCGGACGGCGCCACGGCGTGATGAGCAAGCAAGGTAGGACATCAAGATTATCGTCGAAGTTGCCGGATACGAAAATGGATGACGCCCATCGCACTACGGCGGTGCGCTGGTCGCGCCGCGACGCCTTGAAGCTCGCGCTCGGCCTCGGCGCCGCAATGGCGATCGCCCCGCGCGGCGGCGCCGCCGCGCCCGCGACGGCGCAGCGCCCGATACCGAAGAGCGGCGAGACCTTGCCCGTGATCGGACTCGGCACCTGGCAGACCTTCGATGTCGGCGGCGACGCCGGCGAGCGCGCCGCAGTGCAGGAGGTGCTGCGCCTGTTCGCGCAGGGCGGCGGGCGCGTCGTGAACAGCTCGCCCATGTACGGCAGCAGCGAAGCCGTGCTCGGCGAGCTGGCGAGCGCGCTCGGCTTGCAGAAGTCGCTGTTCTTCGCCACCAAGGTATGGACCAGCGGCCGTGACGCCGGCGTCCGGCAGATGGAAGCCTCGCTCCAGCGCATGCGCGTGCCGCGCATGGATTTGATGCAGGTTCATAACCTGGTGGACGTGCACACCCACCTTGCCACGCTGCGCGACTGGAAGCAGGCGGGCAAAGTGCGCTACCTCGGCATCACCCATTACCACAGCGGCGCATACACCGAAGTCGAGCGGCTGCTCCGGTCGGAAGAACTGGATTTCTTGCAGATCAACTACTCGCCCGTGGAACGCGAAGCAGAGCAGCGCCTGCTGCCGCTGGCGGCCGAGCGTGGCGTGGCGGTGCTGGTCAATCGACCGTTCGCATCGGGCGCGCTGTTCGGACGAGTGCGCGGCAAGCCGCTGCCGCAATGGGCGATCGAGCTGGGCATCGGGTCGTGGGCGCAGTTTTTCCTTGCCTGGATTCTGGGCCAACCGCCCGTCACCTGCGCCATCCCGGCCACGCGCAACCCCAGACACATCGTCAACAATCTCGGCGCCGGGCTAGTCGAACCGCCGGATTCCACGCTACGCCGGCGCATGCTCGACGAACTTGGGATTTGACATGGCGCCTGCTTCGCGGCCGGGAGGCCGCTCCCACTGCGAATCGGAGGTGCCCCATGGGTTTGCGCCTGGGCGGCAACGACGGAGCAGCAACACGCGCTCGTAGGCGGACGACATAGCATGTTCGCGCGCCTGATTCCCCTGCTCGACCTGGTGCCGTTCGTGCGGCCTTACCGCGGCCGTGTCGCGCTCGCGCTGTTGGCATTGGTCGTGGCGGCGCTCGCCACGCTGGCGGTGCCGGCGGCGTTCCGCCAACTGATCGACCTCGGCTTCTCTGCCGCCAACGTCGGACACATCGACACTTACTTCCTTGCCCTGTTCGCGGTATCGACGGTGCTCGCGCTCGCCGTGGGCGCGCGCTTCTATCTGGTGAGCTGGCTCGGCGAGCGCGTCACCGCCGACCTGCGCCGGGCCGTCTACGCGAACGTCATCCAAATGTCGCCGGCGTTCTTCGAGACCACCCGCAGCGGCGAAGTGCTGTCGCGGCTGAACTCGGATACGACGCTGATCGAAACCGTCGTCGGCACCTCGCTGTCGATGGGCCTGCGCAACCTGTTCCTGATGGTCGGCGGGCTCATCATGCTGACCATCACCAGTCCGCTGCTCACCGGCTACATCGTCGTCCTGATGCTGGTCGTGGTCGCACCCATCATCGTCTTCGGCCGGCGTGTGCGCAAACTGTCCAAGGCCACCCAGGACAACATCGCCGATACCTCCGCCATCGCAGCCGAGACGCTGAACGCGGTGACCACGGTGCAGGCGTTCACCCATGAGGAAATCGAAAGCAAGCGCTATCGCGCCGCGGTGGAGAGTGCTTTCGAGGCGGCGCTGCGGCGCATCGGGGCGCGCAGCCTGCTCACCGTGATGGTCATCGTGCTCGTCTTCGGCGCCATCGTGCTGGTGCTCTGGCTCGGCGCCCACGATGTCCTCGCGGGGCGGATGAGCGGCGGCCAGCTCGGCGCCTACATCCTCTATGCCGTCATCGTTGCCGGCGCATTCGGCGCGCTGGCCGAGGTCTGGGGCGACTTGCAGCGCGCCGCCGGCGCCATGGAGCGGCTGCTGGAACTACACCGCGCGCGCACCGAGATCGCCTCGCCGCCGCAGCCGCGCGTGCTGACGCGCTGCGCTGGCCGAGTCGATTTCGACTGGGTCACCTTCAGCTACCCGTCGCGCCCCGATACCCACGCGCTGCACGAGTTCTCGCTCAGCGTCAAACCGGGTGAGGCGGTGGCGCTGGTCGGCCCCTCGGGCGCCGGCAAGACGACCTTCTTCCAGCTCTTGCTGCGCTTCTACGAGCCGCAGTCGGGACGCATCCTGCTCGATGGCATCGACATCCGCGAGCTGGGCATCGAGGCGCTGCGCAATCACATCGGCATCGTCACCCAGGACCCGGTGATCTTCGCCGCCGATGCCTTCGACAACATCCGCTACGGCAAGCCGGACGCGACCGAGGCGCAGGTGCGCGAGGCGGCGCGGCGCGCCTTCGCCGACGAATTCATCGTGCGCCTGCCCGAGGGCTACAAGACCTTTCTCGGCGAGCGCGGGGTGCGCCTGTCGGGCGGGCAGAAGCAGCGCATCGCGATCGCCCGCGCCTTGCTCAAGAACCCGCCTGTCCTGCTGCTCGACGAGGCCACCAGCGCACTCGATTCCGAGAGTGAAGCCAAGGTGCAGGCGGCGATCGAGAGCGCGGCGCGCGACCGCACGGTGATCGTGATCGCCCACCGCCTGTCGACGGTCCAGTCGGCGCAGCGCATCGCGGTGCTCGACCACGGCCGGCTGCAAGCGGTGGGGACGCACCAGGCGCTGATCGCGGGCAACGCACTCTACGCGCGGCTGGCGGCGCTGCAGTTCGGGCAAACCGCTGAGCCGCTCAAGACTGAGGAGATCGGTAGGTTGGGCTGAGCGCAGCGATGCCCAACACCGGCGATGGCAGGGGGTGACGTTGGGGTTCGCGGCGCTCGCCCCAACCTAGCCTTGTATCGCAGTGGTCGGCAGCAGTGCGAATTGATGGGCGCGTATGCGCGCCCCTGTCTTGCTTCAGGTCTCGCCGAGCCAGTCAACTCGCTTGTTTCCGGCGGCGAAGCGGCGGGCCAAGTCGGCCGTTGAACTCGCCGGCTCCGCGTGAAGGATGAGCAACGAATCCGCCATTTGCGCCACCATGTTCGTTCCGCCGTCGACTTGCAAGGGCGGTAACGCGCTTTTGGCTGCCGGTCGCCGAAAGCACCAACATGCGGCCTGCCGCGATGGGGTCGCGCCACTTCCCGAGGGCTCGGTATCCCTCGATCGACCGAGCCAAGAACCAACCGACGGACACGCCGCCCACGACCAAGATGTTCATGCACTCCTGCTCGATCGGTGAATGAAAGCCACCGATCACGACCCCGGCGTCCCGTGGGAACTGCCGCGCCCATGAGATTGCGTCGAGGATCCGCGTGCCGCTTGCCTTGACTGACGCGAAGATGCCGGTCTTGTCCAAGCGCAGTAAGTGCACATCGCCGCACGCCGCAATCGTGGGACCACCTTGCCCCAGCCCTGGCGGATAGCACGGCTGGCCTGGGGCCAAGAGCATGGATTTCATCAAACTGGGCACCCCAGCAAGCGCCCCTGAAAATGGGCTTTCCCGTAACGCGCTGTATTAAGACGGTTTTGCTTCGTCGGCGCCGTTATTATCATCGGTCTCAGAAAATAAGCTCAGGCTGTCTGGCGGGGGCGCGACTGGCTTCCGATAAACTGTGCCGCGCTTGCCTTTGGAGTCGTCCGCCACCAGCAGGCCGCTGTCCACCCAGACCTTTAGCATCCGGCTCGCCTCCAGGGTCTCGACCTTGGCGATATGCCGTAGGTGCCGATTGGCGATGAAGCTGTGGCGGTTGACCCAGTCGCTCACCTGCTCCCAGATCGCGGGCCGCTGCTCGTTGAGAAGTGTCACCGTGACCGAGGGCATCCCGGTTTACGGCGTATTGCGGCGGGTAAAGGCCGCTGGCGCGCATCTCGGCGAACATCATGGAAACGCCTGCTCCGGCGTCGACATTCGGCGGGTCCGGAAAATCGCGCGCCGCGTTGACCAGGCTTGGATTGCGCGGCGCCGAGCGCGCGGTGACGATCGTGGCGGGCGTGATGTTGAAGGGCAGCTCACCCGGGCTTTCCACCTCGATGCGGTTGTCGAAAATGCGGATTGCCGCGTCGCGTGGGTAACGGTAGTCCCGGTGCAGCACTGCGTTGGTGATCGCCTCCTTGATCACCCGCGGCGGGTAGACATGCCGCGTGCGAAAGCCGGAGGTCGCCATTTCGAACCCGGCGGCAATCTCGTTCTGTACGTAAGTGAGCGCCTGATAGATCAGCGTCACCACCGGGCCACGCAGAGTCTGCGGCGCTTTCTTCAGATTCGGGTTCGGGCCATGCTCGATCGAGGTGCCACTGTAGTGGAATACACGCACGCCGGCCCGAGTACCGTGCGCGGGGAGCACATCGCTCGGAAAATCAGCGAACAGCAACACCGCCGCTCGTGTGGGCCACACCTTAACGGCGGCGCTTTCACCAACCGGCTTGCCGAGTCCGATGCGCAGCAGGCGGTTGGCGGTGTCTCCCGTCGCTAATTCTCGCGCCGCGCAGTAGGTGCGCCAGTGCTCGGTCTCGATCACCGCCGACGGCACGTCCACCGCCTGACCTTCGGCACTCACCACGCCGCGGCGAAACATCAACTCGTTGATCTCGACCGCGCTCATCTCGCGGTTCGAGGCAGGCAGCCGGATCAGAGTGCCGTTGTCCACTATCGAATGAACGGCGGCGCCTTGTGGCACGCGCACCAGCACCACGCGGCCTGCGCGGCCGTCTCGCAGCGCGACGTGCAGCGTCTCAAACCTCACGCCGTCGATCGGCGGATCGAAATGCGTGCGCAGCTTGCGCTGAAGCTCATCCAGCGCTTCCGGATTCTCTTCGATGCCGTACAAACGATCACGGCCGGTCGCCTTGTCGAAGTCCTGACGTCCTTCTTTCTTGCAGCTATTGGCATAAGGGGGAGCAACGAAAAGTATCACGCACCGAATGAGCGCTCAAGCAAGGGGGTGAATGACGGCACGGAACTGCAGAGCTTTCGCGGGCAAGGTTGGTTCAGCCGTTCGACAGTGAGCTTCGGCTACGCCTTGCGCACCGACAGGCATGCGCTGCACGAGCTCTCGCTCCGCGTCGAACCGGGTGAGACGTTGGCACTGGTCGACCCCCCGGGCGCCGGCAAGACGACCTTCTTCCAGCTTTTGTTGCGCTTCTACGAGCCACAGTTCGGGCAGTTGACCGAGATCTCGCAAGCCACTCAGGAAGGTAAAGCTGAGCGAAGCGATGCCCAACGCACGCCTCCACGGCTTTCAGCAGAGCAACGTAGCCGTGCCAGCGTTCGGGCATACCAGCGACACCAACTCTCGGCGCAACTCGCCGATCGCCCGACCGCCGGCGCTGTAATGGCTCGCACCGTCGATCACCAGCAGCCGCTTCGGCTGCGGCGCGGCCTCGAACAAGCGCTGCGCCATCTCCACCGGCACGACCTTGTCCGCGCTGCCATGGACGATGACGACCGGCATGGTCAGCTTGGGGATTTTTTCCAGCGTGTCGAAGCGCTGGGTCAGGATCAGGCTCAGCGGCAGAAAGCGGGCGGCGGTGCGCTCGGCCATGTCCTTGAGCGAAGTGAACGTGGACTCGAGGATCAGCGCGCGCGCCTCGCCGGTGCGCAGCGCCAGCTCGGCGGCGACGGCGCCGCCGAGCGAGTAGCCGTAGATGAATCGCCGCGCGGGATAGGGTTCGCGGCGCTTCAGCCAATCCCAAGCGGCGAGTGCGTCTTCGTACGCCGCCGCCTCGGAAGGCAGGTCCCCGCTGCTCTTGCCGAAGCCGCGATAGTCGATCGCGAGCACGTTGAACCCCATGTCCTGCAGGCGCGAGATGCGGCCGATGCTGCCGCTGAGATTGCGCCGTGCACCGTGAAGGAACAGCACGGAAGGTGCCGCGCGCTCATCCGCGGCGTTTGCCGCCTTGCCCCACCAGGCGTGGATCTGCTCGCCGTTGCTCCCGACCGGAAGCGACAAGTCCGCGAAACCGTAGGTGTTGGCAACGCCCTGCCGTGCATCAGCGCTAGGGCGGAAAATGAGTTGGCGCTGCTTCGTGTCGATCCAGGAACAGGACGCCACGGCGGCGATGCCTGCCGCCGCTGCGATCAAGGTTAGGTGCTTGCGCATGACTTCGATGCAGACAGGCCGGCGGGCTCACGCGTTCCCATGGTCGTGGCGGTTCGTGAGGTGACCATCGATCGCTGGCGCCCAATTCGGCTTAAGCGGGTGGGTTGGACCGAGCGAATCGATGCCCAACCTTGGCGATGACGGGGAAGACGTTGGCGAGCTCACCCCAACTACACTATCGAAGTTAAGCCGCGACCCGCTCCGGATCGAGCAGGCACAGGCAGCGGGCGATCCACTGCGCGGTGAGCTTTTCCTGCACGCTGTTCTGGCGCAGCCGCGCCGCCAGGCCGCCGAAGTCCACGCGGTCGAGCGCCTGGTCCTGGTTGAAGCAGGAGAACACATAGCTGGCCTTGCCGGTCGCCGGATCGACCTGAGCGCTGCAGGCACTGCGCGCAGATCTCTTTCATCATGCATTGCATCGGCGAGTTGATCGAGCCGATGGCGATGTGGTCGCGGCTTGAGATACGGCTGCGAGCACGTCGTGGCGCGCGCGTGCCACCGCGGCCATCATGCGGTCGGAACCGATGGCGATGATGCGGTCGGACGTCGCGGCAATGCGATCGGCTGCTCGCCCAGCTCGCCGACGGCGTAGGCGCGCCATCGCCTGCGACGATGTTGCCGACGAAGCGGCGGTCCTGCGGCCGGCGCGGCGCGAAGCCGGGCGCTTCGTCGCAGCACCAGACCACCACGTCGGCGGCGGCTTCGATCTCGTCGAGCTTGTAGCGATCGACGAGCTTCTTGTAGCCGGCGAAGTAGAGCACGCGCGAGCCCGCACGCGCGCAGCGCGTGCGCCGATGGAGAACAGCACCGCATTGCCGAGACCGCCGCCGACCAGCGTCACCGTCTCGCCCGCCGGCGATCTCGGTCGGCGAACCGGTCGGACCCATCAGGATCACCGGCTCGCCGGGCTCGAGCATAGGCGCAGAGGTCGGCGGATCCGCCCATCTCCAGCACGATGGTCGATACCAGTCCCTGTCTCGCGGTCGACCCAGGCGCCGGTCAGCGCCAGCCCTTCCATCGCCAGACGCGTGCCGTCGACCTTCGTGCGCATGGGTGTCGAAATTCTGAAGTCGATAGAACTGGCCGGGCTGGAAGTGCCGCGCCGCCAGCGGCGCGCGCACCACCACCTCGACGATGGTGGGCGTGAGGCGGTCGACGCGCTCCACGCTGGCGCGTAGCGCGTCGTTGATGCGCGCCAGGAACGCCGCAGCAGTCTCGCTTGAGGCGGGCGCGGACCGCGCCAGCACGCGGCTGACGATCGGGTAGCCCTGCTTGGCGCTGCCCATCGCCTTCACCACATTGCCAAAGTAGGACGGATGCAAATCGCCGAAGAAGCTGATGAAGCGCCCGTCCGCGCGCCTGGAAAGCAGCACTTGCACCTGTTCGGGCTTGGCGCTCGCCGGTTCCGGCTTGAGCGGATTTCCTTCCTCGTCGCAAACCTGGAAATACTTGCCGTCGAGGCGGAAGCTCGCCGGGTCCTCGCGCGCCAGCCACGGTGTTGGGCTGCGTGCCGGCCGCGACGAGCAGGCTGCGCGCCGCCAACTCTACGCTACCTTTCTCCTGCCACTCACCGGACTCCCCGCGCTCGGCCACCTTGAAGCCAACCGCACGCACATGGCCGTGCTGATCGACGTCGATGCGGGTGGGCGTCAGGCCCTCGGCGAAGACGATGCCTTCCTCAAGCGCCTTTTCGACTTCCTCATGGTTGAGGGTGTAGGAGGGGCTGTCGATCAGGCGCCGACGATATGCGATCGTCACCCCGCCCCAGGCGTGCAGCAGTTCGAGGATGCGCGGCGCGCGGCCGGCTGCCGCGGCGGCCGCGCGCTCGCCGCGGATGGCCTGCGCATGGGCGACGAACTCGTCGGCGATCCGGCGCTCCTCGTCGTCCCAGGTCGCGCGCACTGCCTGCTCGCCGTGCTCGCTCACCAGAACTTCATAACGCCGCAGAAACTTCTCCACCTGCAGCGGGTAGTAGGCCAGCGACTCGGTCGCCGTGTCGATGGCGGTGAGCCCGCCGCCGATGACCACGACCGGCAAGCGCAGTTGCATATTGGCGATGGAATCGCCCTTGGCGGCGCCGGTAAGCTGCAAGGCCATGAGGAAGTCGGATGCGGTGCGCACGCCGCGCGCAAGACCATTGGGCATATCGAGGATGGTCGGGCGCCCCGCACCCGCGGCCAGCGCGAGGTGGTCGAAGCCGAGGCCGCCGGCGTGCACCGGCGCGAACGCATCGTCCGTGCTCAGCGTGCCGCCGAAGCGCACACCGCCGATCAAGGCGAACTCGCGGCGGCGCTCAAGCAGCAGGCGCACCAGCTTGAGAAAGTTCTTGTCCCAGCGCACCGTGATGCCGTATTCGGCGACGCCGCCGAAGCCCGCCATGAGCCGATCGTCGAGCGATTCGTAGAGCGCGCTCACGTCGCGCACCGGCTCGAAAGCGACGTGCGTGCCGTCGGCGTCGACGCCGCTCAGGCGCGCCGGCAGCGGCTCGATCTTGAGCCCGTCGATGCCGACCACAGTGTGGCCGTCGTTCATCAGATAGTGCGCCAGCGTGAAGCCGGCCGGGCCCATGCCGACGATCAGCACGCGCTTGCCGCTCGCGGCCTTCGGATACGGTCGGCGCAGATTGAGCGGGTTCCAACGCGTGAGCAGACTGAAGATCTCGAAGCCCCAGGGCAGCTCTAGCACATCCTTCAAGGTGCGCGTCTCCGCCTGGGGAATGTTCGACCGGCTCCTGCTTCTGGTAGATGCACGACTTCATGCAGTCGTTGCAGATGCGATGCCCGGTGACCGGCACCATGGGATTGTCGACGGCGATGATCGCCAGCGCCCCCACCGCCCAACCTTCGGCCTTGACCTTGTGGAATTCGGAGATCTTCTCCTCCAGCGGACAACCGGCCAGCGGCACGCCGAAGACGGTCTTCTTGAACGCGCCGGGGCGCTTGTCGGGGCCGGCCTTTTCGCGCAGCCCCTTGGCACAGGAGTCCTTGCCCTGCTCGTGGCACCAGATGCAGTAGTTGGCCTCGTCGAGCGCGCCGACTAAATCGGTGCCGGCATCGGTTAGCTGGAAGCCTTCGCGCCGGCGCAGGTGATCCGCGCCGAGCCGATGCTCGGCGAAGCCGCGCTCATGGTCGGTCAGCACCGGGACCAGACGCGTGAAATCGAGCTTGCTCGGCTGCCTGAACAGCACACCGCCGCGGTGCCTCGCCTTGCCGGCCGCGCTGGTCAGCGCCCATGCGGCGTACTTGGCGGCGAGGTCGAGGTTGGCTTCGTGCGCCGGTTCGTCCTCCAGCCAACGCATGACATGGCTGGCGAAGGTGAACTCGTCGAACGGCTCGCCGAGGGCGCCGGCCAGGGTTCCCTCGGCGGCATCGGGATCGAAGCCTTCCAGCGCCTCGGGCTTGACCTTGTGCCCGGCACGGCGCTGCACGAACAAGCGCTTGCACGAGTAGAGCGGAGCGAGCCGATGGTGGCGCGCGGCCAGCGCGCGCATTTGCGCGCCGATGCCGAACAGCTCGCCGATGAAGTCTTCGAGGTGGGGCGCGAGCGCGATGATGAGGTCCGACTCCTCGCGGGCGGAAAGCGCCTCCGGCGCAGCGCGCGCCGACGCGAGACGCGCCGCCAGCGCGCCCTCGGCAGCACCGAGATGCTCGACGAATAGCCGGTCGAGCCGCGGCAGCGCCGCGGCATCGTACAGCTCGTCGAAACGGATGCCGAAATTGAGTTCGAGTCGCGGCTGATCTGTCATGTGCACATCAGAGAAAGGCAGCCTAACGGGCGCGGCAATTCGACCGATCCGCGCGAGGGGCAGCGGCTGCCCCGTCTTCCGGGGACTGGTATTGGCTTAGGCCGCGACGCGGCGTTTGTACTCGCCGGAAGCGGTGTCGATTTCGATCCTGTCGCCGGTGCTGCAGAACAGCGGCACCGGAACTTCGAAACCGGTGGAGATCTTCGCCGGCTTGAGCACCTTGCCCGACGTGTCGCCGCGCACCGCGGGCTCGGTGTAGGTGATCTCGCGCACGACCGAGTTCGGCATCTCGACCGAGATCGGCCGGCCCTGGTAGAACACGACCTCGCACGGCATGCCGTCTTCGAGGTAGTTGAGCATGTCGCCCATGCTCTCGGGTTCCACTTCGTACTGGTTGTATTCGGCGTCCATGAATACGTACATCGGATCGGAGAAGTAGGAGTAGGTGACCTCCTTGCGATCCAGCATGATGACGTCGAACTTGTCGTCCGCCTTGTATACGGCCTCGGTGACCGAGCCGGAGAGCAGATTCTTGAGCTTCATCTTCATCACGGAGGCATTGCGGCCGGACTTGTTGAATTCGGCCCTGAGCACGACCAAGGGGTCGTTGCCGACGGTGATGACGTTGCCTACGCGTAGTTCTTGAGCTTGCTTCATACAACGATCCTGGTTGATGGTGAGTGCAGCGGCGGTAAAACAGCTATTGTACCTTGGCGGGTCGCCTTTTCGCCAAGCCGCGCGCGCCGCAACCGGGCCCCGATTCGGCTACCCGAGGCCGCCGTTCTACACTCGCCTCCAGGAACGCATCGCACCCTCGTAGGTCAGGTGCAGGGTCACCCCCTCCTGTTTCTCGACGTAAGCCTCGGCGAAGCGGCAGCGCGCCGAGGGCGCCAGCGTCTTCCAAAGCTCCGGAGCGATCTCGTGGAAGTTCATGACATCTTCTTCGGGAACATCGACTGTAGCCTGCTTGGTGACGACCACTCTTATCTGTTTCATGCCCAGGCGTCCTTTTCCCTCTAGGGTGCGCGGTTGATCGTTTGGAGAAACGCCAGACTACCACGGTCGGAAACCGCCGCGGCAGCGCGCCGCGCGGCTCCGCTTGAGAGCGACGACGGCCTTCCCGGCGCCGCCCGCCCAGGCGGACGGGCCGGCGCGATTCGATCGATCCTAAGACGCCGGAGGCTGGATTTGCCTTGCCGCCTCGTCGCGGGTGAAGAATTGCCCGTCGCAGACGAAGCCGGAGACCACCGACGACTTGACCGATGCAATCTTGCCGCACGGATCGCGCGCAGTGACCAGTTCGTCGGGCAGACCGTCAAGCAGATGGCAGGGCGCCAACCGGCCGTCGGCGAAGCGAGAAACGTAGATCTGGCGCGTCTGCGTGTCCATGAACGCGGGGCGAAAGCCGCGCGATCGGTTTTCCTCGCTGCAACCGCCGCTGCCCTGGAAGACCTGGTTCTCGGCATTGAGAACCGTTCGTGTCATTGAGTATTCCAACGTCACTTCTCCCGCGATTCGTTTGCGCCTGCTTCGCGCGTGCCTCCGCGCGCTTGGCGCCTGCCGTCGATCGTCCCGCGCGAGCCTCACGAATAGTCGCCCCGCGCACTCATATGGACAGCTCATATACCACAATAGGTAGTGCTACTATGTGGATGCAATGCTATATATAGTAGCGCAATATCCGAGTTTGGCAAGCCGGCATTCGAGGAATGCTCGAATCAGGAGCGGGGCTGCCTCGGCGGCGCAGGCACTACGCAGCGATCTTTGAGCGAGCGAATTCCACAAGGTTCCGGGCCAGGTCGGTTTCGGTCGCCAAGCGCCCCGCCCAGGCTTCGGCGTGGTTCTCCAGCGCTTCGAAATGTTGCAGCCATTGCCGCCAATCGGCGCCGCTGCACTGGCCGCGGTTCCAGGTCTCCCACAAGCCGCGCAGTGAGGCAGCCGCGGCGTCGGTCAGCCCGGCGCGATATAGGTCGAGGAAGGCATCGAGCTTGGGCCAGTGTGCATCCTCCTGTTGCCCATAGATATGCCAAACGAACGGCCGTGCCGCCCACTGCGCACGCACGAACGAGTCCTCGCCGCGCACGAAATTGCACTCGCTCGCCCACAACAGCCGGTCGTAGCAGTCCTGTTCCAGGAACGGGACCACGTGCAAGGCGAGGTTGCCGCGCCGACAGGCTGTGCCGGGTTCCAAAGCGCAGACGCCAAGAGCGGCGCGCAGTGCGTCGAGCAACAGCGGGACTTGCGGCACGATGCAGGCCACCGGGCGGTCGGCGCCGGACCACGCATCCAGCAGCGGCATGAAGGCGGCGTCGGGATAGGAGAACAGTGAGAGGCGAAACTCGCCCGGCTCCGCCGCGGGCACCCGCAGCGAATGCCAAAAGCGCGCTTGCGCCGACACGTCCGCGCGGAACGTCCGGCGCCGCTCGCACAGGTCCGCCTCGCGCAACAAACCCCCGGTGTTCGCGCCGAAACCGGGAAAGAAGAAATACTTGGTCAGCGGCAGCGTGGGATGCGGTGAAGCGAGGCCATGACAACCGACTACCCACTCTTGCGCGCTGAGGTATTCGAGATTGATCCACACCGGCTTGGGCGTGCGCGCCGCCATCGCCGCCGTGTATCGGTCCGGCACATGACAGGCAAACGCCTCTACCACGATCGCCGCCGGCTGCGCGTCGCGCCACGGCTCCGCCCAGCGACGGACGTTGACATCGCGCGCGCGCTGCACCTCGAGCGCGGGGTCGATGTCCGGACAGATGCGGTGCAAGCTATCCAGGCGATCCACCCAGAGCCGCACCGCCGCGCCATGCTCGGAGGCGAGCTGGCGCGCTAGCCGCCAGCACACGCCGACATCGCCGTAGTTGTCGACGACGCGGCAAAAGATATCCCATGTGGTTACAGCGGTCATTGCAGTGGATGCCATCGAAGAATCGCTTTGTCACTATCCGCGGGCGCGGATTCTGTCAGAATTCTCGCCGGATAGGCCGCTGCGCTTCCGTGCCCGCAACCTTAACGGTATCGTTCGCCCATTTCCCCGCTGCTGGCGAAGTTAGTTTGTCGGCAAACCTTGAAGCATGAACACGCCGCTCCAAATCCTGCGCAGGGTTTTCGGCTACGACGGCTTTCGCGGCGCGCAGGCGGAAATCATCGACCACGTGTGCGGCGGCGGCGATGCGCTGGTGCTGATGCCCACCGGCGGCGGAAAATCGCTTGTGCTACCAGATACCAGCCCTGCTGCGCCCGGGCGTGGCCGTCGTGGTTTCGCCGCTCATCGCGCTGATGCAGAACCAGGTGGATGCGCTGCTGCCAGCTCGGGGTACGGGCGGCCTTTCTCAATTCCAGCCAGACACCCGATGCGGCGCGCGAAGTTCAGAGGCGAGCGCTCGCCGGCGCGCTCGACCTGCTCTACGTGGCGCCCGAGCGCCTCGTCACCGCGGGCTTTCTCGGTCTGCTGGAACAGGTGCGGGCGGCGCATGGCCTCGCCCTGTTCGCGATCGACGAGGCGCATTGCGTTTCGCAGTGGGGCCATGACTTCCGTCCCGAGTACATCCAGCTCGCGGTGCTGCACGAGCGCTTCTCTGACGGTGCCGCGCATCGCGCTCACCGCCACCGCGGACGCCGTCACCCGCCGCGAGATCCGCGGCCGGCTCGGCCTGGAGGCGGCGCGGATGTTCGTGTCCAGCTTCGATCGGCCGAACATTCGCTATCGGGTGGTGGAAAAGGACAACGCGCGCGCCGCAGCTTGGCGAGTTTCTCGCCGGACACCGCTGGCGACGCCGGAATCGTCTATTGCCTGTCGCGCCGCAAGGTGGACGAAACCGCGCATTGGTTGCAGGCCCAGGGCCACGCCGCGCTCCCCTATCACGCCGGGATGGACACCGAGGCGCGTCGCACGCACCAGCAGCGCTTCCTGCGCGAGGACGGCATCGTGATGGTGGCGACGATCGCTTTCGGCATGGGCATCGACAAGCCCGACGTGCGCTTCGTCGCCCACCTCGATTTGCCCAAGAGCCTCGAAGGCTACTACCAGGAGACCGGCCGCGCCGGCCGCGACGGCGAACCGGCGCAGGCTTGGCTCGCCTACGGACTGGCCGACGTGGTGCTGCTCAAGAGCTGGATCGAGCAGTCCGAAGCGCCGCCCGAGCAAAAGCGCGTCGAGTCGATCAAGCTTGATGCCATGCTGGGTTATTGCGAAGCGGCGCGCTGCCGCCGGACGATCCTGCTCAACTACTTCGGCGAAGCGGCGCAGCCTTGCGGCAATTGCGACGTGTGCCTGGAGCCGCCCCAGACCTGGGACGGCACGGTGGCGGCGCAGAAGGTCTTCTCCGCCGCGCTGCGCACCGGCAGCCGGTTCGGCGCCGGACACCTGATCGAAATCCTGCGCGGCAAGGCGACCGACAAGGTCAAGCAGTTCGGACACGAGAGGCTGCCGACCTTCGGCGTCGGCGCAGATCTCGACGAGATCGCCTGGCGGGGGGTCATTCGGCAACTCGTGGCGCTCGGACTGCTGCACGCCGACCCGGCCCGCTACGGCGCGCTGGGGCTGGCCGACGGCGCGCGTGCGGTGCTACGCGGCGATACCCGACTGGAGCTACGCAAGGCACGCATGCGGACGCGCGGGCAGAAGGCGCCGCGCATCATCCAGGCCCCCATGAGCGCGGAACAACAGGCAATCGATGGCGATCTGTTCGAGTCGCTGCGCCGCCTGCGCAGCGAACTCGCCCAAGAGCAGAACGTTCCCGCCTTCGTCGTCTTCCATGACGCCACGCTGCGCGAACTGGCGCGCCTGCGCCCGCGCAACGAGGGCGAGCTGCGGCTCGTCTCGGGCATCGGCGAGCACAAGCTGGCGCGCTACGGCTCGCGATTGCTGGCGCTATTGCAGGGCGGCAATGCGAACCCGGGATGAGCGTCCGGCGCACCGCTATTCCAGCCTGAACACCACCGGAAGAATCAACTCGCGCGCTCCGGTGCCGGGCAGGGTCCGCATCGCATAGGCTGCCTGCTCGGCTGCCTGGTCGAGAATCGGATGGCCGCTGCCGGCCGCGACCTCGGCGGCAATGACGTTGCCCGCCGAGTCGAGCGTCACCAACAGCCGAACCTCTCCTTCGATCCCGTTGTCGATGGCCTTTTGTGGATAGAACACATGCGCGGCGAGTTTTCGCTGCGCAGCCAGTTCGCGCGCCCGCATGCGCCCTGCGGCGCCCGGGCCGGCACGCGGAACAAGGGGCGCCGACTCTGGCACGGCCGGACGCCGCGGCGGCGCATCGGCAAGCGTATCCTTCAGTAGCGGATCGTTCTCCCGCGCTGGCGGTGCGTCGGCGCCATCCGATGCCCCTTGAAGACGCGCCTGCAGCGCGGGCGAAGCGAGCATCTGCGGCGCGACCGGTGCGTTGACCAGCCCCTTTAGAACGGCAACGTGCAGCAGCACCGAGATTGCCAGGGCGAACTCAAGTTTGCGATAACCTAGGCGGGGCGTCACGGGCGGTCGCTCGATTCTGCGTTTTGCTTTGCACTCACGGCCCATTCTGCTACAACGCGATAGCCTGTGATTGGCTGTGCGATTGGAGATCGGAGAGTTTGAAGCCCACTCGGCTGATGATTATCGCAGCGTTGTTCGTGGCGACTTCCGGCGCCGGTGCGGGCGCGCCCGATCCGACGCGGTTCGGCGTTGCCATCGAGCTGGGCGATCTGCGCAGCGCCAAGAAATGGC
>CAWGHV010000067.1:0-7793 GCA_963822375.1 uncultured beta proteobacterium
GAGGCTGACGCCAGAGCCAGTATCGGCCGCCACGACGCCGGTGACTGAAGACTGGGCGTTGATCGCCGTCACGGCATTGGCGCGGTTCGTTGCCAGGTTCGTCGTGCCAGCAATCGTGATTGTCAGGCCGTTGATGTGGACCGTCGAGTTGCCCGCTGCCGTCGGCGCCGTGCCTGAGGTGCCGGCGGCTACCGTTGTCGCATTGGCTGAGGCCGACAAGCCCGCGACACCTGAGCTGTTGACGGCCGCGGCCAGCGCCTTGGCGTCGTTAGCGATTGTGCCGAGCGATGTTGTCACACCACCAACGGTAACGCTCTGCGCGGCGGCGGTATCGCTCGCGGTGCCAATCGACTGGCTGGTCAGCGTGAACCCTTGAAAGCCTCCCAGCGAGTTGCTGCGTGCGCTGGCGATCGAACTTACCGAGATAGTTTGGCCGGCATTCGCCCCGACTTGGAACTGTTGTGCCGCGAAACTACCGTCAATCAACTTGGTGCCGTTGAACTCAGTTTGCGTTGCCACGCGATCGATCTCGGCAACACGCTGGGCGACTTCTGCCTGCAACGCCGCGCGGTCCGATGCGCTGTTGGTCGCATTCGCCGACTGGACCGCGAGCTCGCGAATCCGCTGCAGGTTGTTCGAGATCTCGCCCAGCGCGCCTTCCGCTGTCTGCGCTAGCGAGATGCCGTCGTTGGCATTGCGGGTTGCCTGGTTCAGGCCCCGGATCTGCGCCGTGAAGCGCTCGGAAATCGCCAGGCCAGCGGCGTCGTCCTTGGCACTGTTGATACGCAGGCCGGAGGACAGGCGTTGCAGGGAAGTGGTAAGCGCGGTTTGGGACGTATTCAGGTTTCGTTGCGCCGTCAGCGATGCAACGTTGGTGTTAATGGTCTGAGGCATTTTGTAACTCCTGTCAAATTCAGTTTAGGGAACCCGACAGCCGCGCCCCGAAGTTGATCTGTCGGGCGTTGATGCCGCCGTTGTGAGCAATATCGGGGCCATGTTTGGAAACTTTAGTTCTATCTCATTTCCTCTCCCGGGCTGGAGCGGTGCTGGCTGCCGATTCGATTCGGTGCTAGAGTCTTCCGAATATAAATCCCAGCGTGGTAGCGGCCGAGGAGGTTGGAGCGGCCGCAGCGAAAGCCGGTCGCAGGGAGACAATAAGCGGCAATGCCGAGGCGCATTCCCGCGCCCGCCCGCCGCGGCTTGCCAGGAGGAGACGCCAGTGACTGTATCGAGTCTGATCGCGGAGCATGTCCGCTCGGTCTACTCCGCCGCCAACGATGCCGTGCATGCGCGCCAGCCCGAGCTAGTCGTCCGCTCCTGGCTGCGCTGCCTCAACGAATACGGCCTCGACCCGGGCCGTGCGCCCGATTCGCGCAACGTCGATGCGGGCGAATTGCGCGAGCGCAACGATCGCTGCGCCGATCTCGTCGCCTGTGCCAAGCTGGAGATGTCCAACCTCTATCAGCAGTTGGCCGACACCCAGACTGCGGTCGTGCTCACCGATGCCGACAGCGTGGTGTTGAGCGTCGTCGGCGACCCCGGCTTCACCAAGGATGCGGCCCGCCAGGGCCTGCGCGAAGGCGCCAGTTGGGGCGAGCAGGCGCAGGGCACCAACGGCATGGGCACCTGTTTGATCGAGAGAAGCCCAGTGGTGATCCACCGCGATCAGCATTTCCTCGCCAGCAACATCAATCTTTCGTGCACGGCGGCGCCGATCTTCGACAGCCAGGGTGATCTGGCGGCGGTGCTCGACGTGAGCAGCCGCTCCAGCCTGATGCAGCAGCATTCGATGGTGCTGGTGGGCATGGCGGCGCAGATGATCGAGAACCGCGCGCTGCTGGCGCGCCACCGCAATGACTACATCATCCGCTTTCACAGCCGGCCGGAGTTCGTCTATACGCTGCACGAGGGCGAACTGGCGCTGGCGGCCGATGGCAAGGTCATCGCGGCCAATCGCAGCGCGCTGTTCCAGCTCGGGCTCCAGCGTTTCACCGATGTATGCGGTTGCGACATCAGCCGGATCTTCGATACCGGCCTGCCGGATCTGGTCGCCCGCAGCGGTGTCAGCTCCTACCACGCGGTCGCGGTCCATGGCGCACGCCGGGGCAACCGTTACTTCGCCGTGGCGCAGCAGCCGGAAAGGCTGGTGAAGAACTTCCGCGTCGTGTTGGAGCGCCAGGCATCGGGCAAGACCGACGCCGCGCCAAGCAATCCGCTTGCCGATCTGGAGTTCGGCGACCCGGCCATGGCGCACAGCGTGCGCTGCGCGGTGAAGGTGCTGAACCGCAACATTCCGATGCTGCTGTGCGGCGAGACCGGCACCGGAAAAGACATCCTCGCGCGCGCGATCCATGCCGCCAGCGACCGTCGCGGCGGGCCGTTCATCGCCGTGAACTGCGCTTCGCTGCCCGATTCGTTGATCGAAAGCGAGCTGTTCGGCTACAAGGCGGGGGCGTTCACGGGCGCCAACCGCGAGGGCCGGCGCGGCAAGATATTGCAGGCGAACGGCGGCACCTTGTTCCTGGACGAGATCGGCGATATGCCGCTGGCGTTGCAGGCGCGGCTCTTGCGCGTACTCGAAGACCGCGAAGTGGTCCCGCTCGGCGGCGAGACCGCGACCCAGGTGGACATCCAGTTGATCAGCGCCACCCATTGCAATCTGCCGGAAATGGTGAAAGGCGGAACGTTCCGCGAAGACCTGTATTTTCGCCTCCAGGGCATCATGCTGATGTTGCCGCCGCTACGCAGCCGCGCCGACAAGTCGCAGCTCATCCACCACACGCTGGCCGAGGAATGCGGCACCGGCAGGCGCCTCGGCATCGACGCGCGGGCAATGGCGGTGCTCGAAGGCTACCGCTGGCCCGGCAACCTGCGCCAGTTGCGCTATGTCCTGCGCACCGCGATCGCGCTGTGCGAGGGAAGCGAGATTGCCGTGAAGGATCTGCCGGCGGAAATCCGGGTCGACTCTCAAGGCAGCCCGGCCGAGCCGGCGGCGCCGCAGGCGCGACTCAACAGCCTGGAATCGGCGGAGCGCGAGGCGCTGCTTCTGGAACTGGAGCGCCACCGTTGGAACATCTCCAGCCTGGCGCAGGAACTCCAGACCAGCCGCAACACGATCTACCGCAAGATGAAGCGCCTCAACATCCGCAGCGGCGACCAAGCCGGCCCTTGATGCTCCTTGCCTCGCGTAGGAGCGCCGTTCGCGGCGCGACGGGGCGATGGTGGCGCGCGGACGCCGGGTCGCGCCGCGAGCGGCGCTCCTACGTCGCGCCGCCGCGGTAGCGAGCCGGTTATGAAGCGCGAATCCGCGCCGCGCATGGCCTGGGCGCTCACCGGCTCCGGCCACTTCCTCAAGGAATCGCTCGACCTGGCGCGCGAGCTGCCCGACGTCGATCTGTATCTGAGCAAGGCGGCGGCCGAAGTGCTGCACATGTACGCCTACCCGATCGGCGAGCTGCGGCGGCATTTCCGCATCTTCCGCGACAACACCGCAAGCGCGGCGCCGGTGGGGCTGTTCTATCACGGCCACTACCACAGCGTCGTCATCGCCCCCGCCACCTCGAACACGGTGGCCAAGTGCGTGTGGGGAATCGCCGATACGCTGGTCAGCAACATCTACGCGCAGGCCGGCAAGTGCCGCGTCCCGAGCATCGTCTTCGCCTGCGATACCGAGCCCGAAGTCACGACCGAGGCGCCGAGCGAATGGGTGACGCTGTATCCACGCCGCATCGACCTGGACAACGCGGCCAAGCTCGCGGCGTTCGAGCACACCACGGTCGTCGGCACCATCGAGGAACTGCGCGGCGCCATCCTCGAGCGTCTGCAATGCCTGAACATATCCTGTTCCTGACCGGCAGGCTGGCGCGCGACAGTCTGCGCAAGGTGCTGGAGGGACTGGAGCCGGCGCCGTTCACCTGGGAGGTCGAAGACATCGGCATCAGCGTGGCAGGGCTGATGACCGCCGACATGGTGCGACGTCGTGTTGCCTGCGCCGACGGCGCCGACCGCATCATGGTGCCGGGCCGCTGCCGCGGCGACCTCGACGCGCTGTGCGCGCACTACGGCGTCGCCGTCGTGCGCGGCCCGGACGAGCTGAAGGACATACCCTCGTACTTCGGACGCCGAGGCGCCGCGCCCGACCTCTCCGGCTACGACGTGAGCATCTTCGCCGAGATCGTCGACGCGCCGGCGCTCGACGTCAACGGCATCCTGGCGCGGGCGCGGCGCTACCGCGACGATGGCGCCGATGTCATCGACATCGGCTGCCTGCCCGACACGCCGTTCCCTCACCTGGAGGACGCCGTCGCTGCCTTGAAGGGCGAGGGCTACACGGTGAGCGTCGATTCGATGGACCCGCGGGAACTGCTGCGCGGCGGCCGCGCCGGCGCCGACTACCTGCTGAGCCTGAAGCGCGAAACCCTGTGGGTGGCCGACGAGGTGGGCGCGACGCCGGTGCTGATCCCGAGCGAGCCCGGCGACATGGCTTCGCTGCACCAGGCCATCGCCGCCATGCGCCGGCGCGGGCGCACCTTTCTCGCCGATCCCATTCTCGACCCGGTCCACTTCGGCTTCACCGATTCGATCGTGCGCTACGCTGCGCTGCGCCGCGATCTGCCTGGTGCGCCGATCATGATGGGCACCGGCAATGTCACCGAGCTCACCGATGCCGACACCTCGGGCATCAATGCCGTGCTCTTCGGCGTGATCTCCGAACTCGGCGTCGCGGCCGTGCTCACCACCCAGGTCAGCGCCCACGCCCGCCGCGTCGTGCGCGAGGCAGATGCCGCGCGGCGCATGATGCATGCGGCGCACGCCGCGCACGACTTGCCGCGCGGCTATTCCGACGCGCTGCTCACCGTGCATGCGCGCAAGCCCTTTCCCGACTCGGCGGCGGAGATCGCCGAGCTGGCCGCGGCGATCAAGGACCCGAGCTTTCGCGTGCAGGTGAGCGAGGCCGGCATCCACGTATACAACCGCGACGGCCACCACGTCGCCGCCGACCCCTACACGCTGTTTCCACGGCTCAGCGTGGAGGGCGATGGCGCGCATGCGTTCTATCTCGGTGTCGAGCTGGCGCGCGCGCGCATCGCCTGGCAGCTCGGCAAGCGCTACGTGCAGGACGAGGAACTCGATTGGGGCTGCGCCGTGGAGCGCGCACCCGAGGAAAAGACGGCGTGGCACGCGAGCGGGCCTACCCTCGCCGCCAGGAGGGCTAAAGACTCGTGATTCACGAAACCATCGTCACGACCCGGGCCGCCGACGGACGCGTCCACATCGCACCGATGGGCATCCGGCAGGAGGGCGCCCTGGTCGTGCTCGCCCCGTTCAAGCCCTCGGCAACGCTCGAGAACGTGCTCCAAAGCCGCCGCGCGGTGGTGAACTTCACCGATGACGTTCGCGTGTTCGCCGGCTGCGTCATCGGCCGCCGCGACTGGCCTACTGTGAACGAGGGCGGTACGGCGCGGCTGCTGAATGCGTTGGCACACTGGGAGCTCGAGCTGGTGCGGATCGAGGATGACCCGCAGCGGCCGCGCCTGCTGTGCCGCCGCGTGCGCGAGCAGATGCATGCACCGTTTCGCGGTTTTAATCGCGCCCAGGCCGCTGTCATCGAGGCGGCGATCCTGGTCAGCCGTCTGCATCTGCTGCCGGCGGAGAAAGTCGATGCCGAACTGCGCTACCTAGCCATCGCCATCGACAAGACCGCCGGTGAGCGCGAGCGCGAAGCCTGGGGCTGGCTGATGCAGCGCGTGGCGCAGCAGCACGTCAGCCAAACGGCACAGGCGCAACAATGACCTGGATGCTGGCGAGCGTGACCGATGCGCGCGAAGCCGCGGTGGCGCTCGCCGCCGGAGTGGACCTGATCGATCTCAAGGATCCGGCGCGCGGCGCCCTCGGTGCGCTCGACCATCGCGTGCTGCGCGCCATCGTCGCGCAGGTCGATGGCAAGGTTCCGGTGAGCGCGACGATCGGCGACCTTCCCATGCGGCCCTCATCGGTGGAGCAGGCTGCGATGGAGACTGCCGCGACCGGCGTCGATTTCGTCAAGCTCGGGCTGTTCAAGGGTGGCGACAGCCTCGGCTGCATTGGCGCGCTCGCCGATCTGGCGCGGCAGGTTCGGCTGGTGGCGGTGTTTCTCGCTGATCAATCGCCCGATTTCGGACTGCTTGCCGCGCTCGCCGCGGCCGGATTCCGCGGCGCCATGCTCGACACCGCGGACAAGTGCAGCGGCGGGCTGCGTGCGCAACTGCCCACGCAGGAGCTGAAACGCTTCGTGGCGGAGGCGCGCCCGCGTGGGCTGATGACCGGCCTGGCCGGCTCACTGCGGGCGCGCGATGTCGCACCGCTGCTGGTGTTGAACCCTGACCTGCTGGGCTTTCGCGGCGCGCTGTGCACTGGCGGCGAGCGCACCGCGGGGATCGACGCGCGGGCGGTGGCGGATATCCGGCGGCGGATTCCTCGCGAAGCGTCGCGGGTACACGCCCTGCATTCCCCCCACCCTGACCCTCCCCCGGGAGGGGACCCACACTCCCTCCCCCGCGCGCGGGGTTTCCCTCACTCCGACCCCCCTCCCAGAGGGAGATGGGCTTCTGTTCCCTCCCCCCTTGTGGCGAAGGGCTAGGGAGGGGGAAGCGTGGGGCGAAGCGTTGCCGATACCGTGAAGTGAGCGCTACATGCCGCGCGGGTCCGCGTCGAGCAGCATGTCGCGCATCGGCAGCAGGTCGTGCTTGTCGAGCAGGCAGAGGCGGTGCCGGCCGCGGGCGTTGAAGGCGGGGAATGCGGCGTCCAGGATGCCCTGCCGCGACAATTCGTTGACGCTCGCTTCGAGCATCGGACGCGCGCAGGACTTGACCAGGATCAGCCGTTGCGCGCCCATCTGCGCAGCGAGCCAGGCGGCCAGGCTGTCGGAGGTGACATCCCAGCTCTGCGCCACGTCCGGATGGTGCTCCAGCATCGCCGCGGGCAGCCACACCGGAATGCCGGCGCCGCGCAGCGCGACCTGAATCGCCCGCGCACTTCGCACCAAAATTGACGATACAACAAGAAACGCAATAAGACCCAAAGCATACCAGGGTTTATCAAAGAACCAAAACAACCAATCCAAGCCTTTGCGTTCCCCTTCGTGCCCAATTTCACTTTTTAGTTCTTTTTTCTCTTTCGGATTAAACTTTTTATCTCCTGTCATCAGGTGTAGTGCCGGAATACCTAACCAGGTAATCAGAAAAGAACAAGTCAACGTTATTTCCATAGTTAAAGCCAATTCTTTGAAGAAGCCACCTGCAACACCAGTCATTAATGCAAAAGGGAAAAATATGGCAATTGTACTTAACGAAGACCCTATCATTGATGGGAAAAGAAATATAATATTGTCTTTTACCACTGCATATTTATCCTTGTCGGGAGCCTCTTCGTGACCTCGGTAAATTTGTTCAATGATAACAATGGCATCATCTATAACCAGTCCTATTGATGCGGCAATTGCACCCAACGACATCACGTTAAGGGTTAAACCAAAAAAGTGTAACATCCCAATGGAAGCTGCAAAAATCACAGGAATAATAAGTACTAACTTGATTCCTGCTTTAAATGATTTCAACGAAATAAAGGTTACAAACACAGCGAGTAATAATCCTTCTAAAATGCTATGAATTACGCTTTGAATTGAATCATCAACAAATGCCGCCTGATTATAATAGGGCTTTATCACCATCCCCGGAGGTAACTGTTTTTGAATTTCGGCAGTTTTTGCCGTTACATTTTTCGCAAAATCAAGTAAATTTACACCTTCCTGTTTT
>CAWGHV010000068.1:0-10056 GCA_963822375.1 uncultured beta proteobacterium
GAACGGGTTGGGATTGGATCAGTGGGGTTTCGAGGTCGTGCGCAGCGATACGGGCAGCTACGTTCGTGTCGTCGACTGGAGTCAGCGCATCGGGGCCGTGACACTCCGGGCGGGGCTGTCTGCCGGGATCAATTCACAGGTCTTCGGCGGCAGTTTCGCTCAAGCATTCACGCGCAATCTCTTGGCGTCTGCGGCGGCGGAGGTCTACCGAGCCGAGGTCGGACATGATGCGGATGGGCGGGCGGGGTTGGCGCGCGAGCGCCCAGATTACGAGCCGAATTCGGACGATACTGTACCGATGGTTCGAGATGAGAACGGCAATTGGCGGGAAGCGAAGAACTTTGGATTGAATAGAGACGATCGCTGTTTCGGATGCCAAGATGGACCGCTCAGTCGAGTGATGAATCAGGTACCCGGGATGAATGCCCTGGCCACTTTGCACGACAAATGGATGAACGGTGTTCAGGCTTCGAAGGGGTCGATGACGATGTGGGAGAACTATGGAACCATGCTCCCAGCAGCGTTGGTGGCTTATCTGGCGCTTCTGCAACAAGACAACTTGCTGCAGCAGATGCTACAGATTCGACATAAGGCAAAATGAGTGTCACGATATTGGAACGTACTTACGAACAACCAGGGAAACTCTTGCGCTCATCAAGCGTGTTGACGCTATTCTGCCCGCTTCTTCTCGTCGAAGCTTGTACTCTTATCAATCCTCCACATGAAGGCTTCAAGAATCAACAGGACTACCGCGTTCGATCGGGTGAGAGCTTCAGTTTGTTGGCGCGAAGAGGCACGCTCTTTGGCGCGGGGAACCGGACTCAACGAGACATCACGATCGTTTCGGAGAATGTCCCCACAGTCAACTATAAGATCCGCTGGAACCGAACATGCATGTACGTTCTGTCCGTGGACAAAGCTACAGATAAGATCATCGCTTGGCGCTACGCGGTAACCGATACGAAGGACTGTCTGGCTAATCCATAGGACCGGCGGATCTTGCCGGCACCGGTCAGGGCCTGGCGAGCTTCAGTTTCGAGGCGCTGCCACAGAACATCGCGGGCATAGCCGGGCGCGCCTTGGTCAGTGCCGGCGTCAATCAGGCGATCTACGGCGGCAGCTTCGGCTCGGCGTTTGTCCACAGCTTCCTCGCCGATCTGGGCGCCCTCGGTGCCCATACCATCGGGCAGGCACTGCCAAGTGGGTCCGCGGGCAACATCCTGGCCCACGCCACGCTCGGCTGCGCCGCCGCGGCGGCCGGCAGTAAGGACTGCGCCAGCGCAGCCCTCGGAGCGGCGAGCGCGGCGGCGCTCAATCCCTTACTCGACGGGCTGACGAGCCGCGAGGACGCGACGCTGCGCAGCGCGCAATTGGCCGGCTTGTCGAGCTTGACCAGCGGGGTGATCGCCCGCGCCGCCGGTGCGAACGTGGGCGAGGCGATCAGCGCGGCGCAGAACGAGACGCTCAACAACTATCTGTCGAGTTCGCAGAAGTCGCAGCGCTTGGAAGAACTCGCGCGCTGCGCGGACGCGCTGTGTCGCGCGCGCGTAGGCGCGGCCTGGGCCTTGCAGGATAAGTTGCAGGATGGGGGCTTCGCTGCCGGCCTGGGCGGCGGACTCGGCCTGGGGGCGTATCACGACGCCGAGGGACTGGTCGAGGCGCTGGGTGCCCTGGTCGGCCAGCCGGGGCAGACCTTGGCCGCGCTGCGCGCCTTCATCGACGATCCCGAAGTGCGCGAGCGCGCCGGTGATGCGTTCTTCGCCGACTACGAACAGCGTCTGGACACCTTGCAGCGCGCCTACGAGGACGCGGGCTGGCAAGGCAGCGTGAGTGCCGGGGTGGAAACGGGGCGCTTGCTCTGGGATGCCGCGGCCATCGCCTCGGGCATCGGCGCTGCCACCAAGCTCACGGCCAAGGTCGGCGCGGTAGGAGGACGGGCGGCTGCCGCCGCCCTGGACGATCTGGTCGCGCATGCGGGGGCGCGCGGGCAGGTGGGGGCGGTGGGTGATGTAGCTTGGGCCGCGCGGAGCACGGGCGATAATGCGGGGGCGGCAAAGGGAGTAACCTACAGCGGCATCACGGGGCCCGGGCCACTCGGGGCGAGGGTGGCCAGCACCTTCCGCAGCGGGACTTATACCGAGCTGACTACGATTGAAGCAACAACCCTGTACAGAGTCTGGGGCGGCAAGGCTGGTGAACTCGGTCCCTATTGGACAAGGACTCCACCTAGCGGCCCCGTCCAGTCAGTCCTCGATAGCGCGCTCAATCCGGCCTGGGGCAACACCGCCACCAACGTGACAAGGATTCAGGTGCCAAGTGGCGTCAAGATATACGAAGGTGTCGCGGCTGCTCAAGGCGGCTTGGTTGGAGGTGGAAGTCAAGTCTTCATTCCGAGGGTTGACCCAGGATGGATAGTCAGATGAGTGCCTGTCCTTGGGATCTCATAGACGACTTCCGCACGCGCGGCGAGTTCGAGCGGTTCGTCGCCTGGATAGAGGCACAAGTCGCTTCGGGGGATGCGCAGGAGATCCCCGTCGTCAGTCCGTATGTTGGTGCTTCAAGCTTCAGTGAGAAGTGGTTCAGGCACATTGCGAGCAGTAGCGTCTGGCGCCTCGTGTGGCCTGATGGACCCTTCACGGGAGTATTTGAGCCGGTGGAATGATCCCCTGCGACAAAGGGAGCAACCGAGGCGACGCCGGTCATCGGCCGAGTCAAGGATCTACAGAAGCTTGGCCCTGGCGAGAAGTCGCTGCTTGACTGGCTGCCGTACCTAGCCCAACTTAGCGGATTCGCCCTTGATCTTGCCCAGAGGGAAAAAAGTTTCCGTTGCAGATCAAAGCGCGGGCTGTGGATAAGGGGCGAAAAGCCGGTGTAGTGCAGACCTTGACGGTTTGCTTTGGTGGGCGCGTCAGAAGGGGACTGTTCACAGAGGGCAAGTCATGATCCATGAGCGCCTTGCCGTAGCGCCATCAGTTTCGGGATAACCTGGGACGGACCCTTAATTATCTACGAAGGCCGCTGCGCGGCGGGTTTGCGATTGCCTCGACTACAATTGGACCCCAACCACTTGCCTCGCTCCGCGGCTGCAGCCGATCGAATTGCCAACTCTGATTCACCGATTCTCGATCGTCCTGCTCTGGGCTTTGCTTTGCGCAAGCGCTCGCGCCGAGAGTCAGGAACAGGTGCCGCTATCGGTCGCCGCGGCGCTACAGGCGGCGAACATCCCCACCGCCGCCATCGCCGTGGTGGCCGAGGAAATCGGCGCCAACCGGCCCACGCTCAGCATCAACGCTGGCCAGCCAATGAACCCCGCTTCGCTGATGAAGCTGGTGACCACGTACGCCGGCCTGGAAATCCTCGGTCCGGCCTACACCTGGGGCACCGATGCCTACGTCGTGGGAAAACTTACCCGGGGCGTGTTGGACGGCGACCTCTACCTCAAGGGCGGCGGCGATCCGAAACTGACGTTCGAGCAGTTCTGGGGCCTGTTGCGGCAACTGCGCGCCCGAGGCGTGTGGGAAATCCGCGGTGACTTGGTGCTCGACCGCACACGCTTCGCGCCGCTCGACGAGGATCCGGGGCACTTCGACGGCGAGCCGCTGCGCGCCTACAACGTCGCGCCCGACGCCCTGCTGCTCAACTATAAGTCGCTGCGGCTGCGCTTCATTCCCGGACTTGACAAGATCACGGTCCTGCCCGAGCCGCAACCATCGCAGCTCGATGTCATCAACCTGCTTCGCCGCGGCGATGGCCCATGCGAAGAGTGGAGCGAGCAGGTGCGCATCGACCTGATGTCGCGCGGCGCGCATCCGCGACTCGTGGTCACGGGGGCGTATCCCGCCGCCTGCGGCGAGAAGACTCGCCTCGTCAGCCCGCTGACGCATGCTGAATATATTCTGGGTGTGTTCCGTGAACTGTGGATGGAGCTGGGCGGCAAGTTCGCTGGTCGACTACGCGAGGCGCCAGTGCCGGACGGTTTATCTCCCGTGGCCAGCGTCGAATCGCCGACGCTGGTCGAGGTGGTTCGCGACATCAACAAGTTCAGCAACAACGTCATGGCGCGCCAGCTCTATCTCACGATCGCCGCCGAACATTCCGGGCGCCCGGCGGCGCCCGCGGACGCCGATGACGCGATCCGCGCCTGGCTCGCACGCGAGGAACTGTCGCTGCCCGAGCTGGTACTGGAAAACGGTGCCGGCCTGTCGCGTATCGAACGCATCAGTGCCGCGGGACTGGCGCGGTTGCTTCAGGCCGCGTTTCGCGGCCCGTTCATGCCGGAGTTCATCGCCTCGCTGCCCATCGTGGCGGTCAACGGAACGATGAAGAAGCGCCTGCAAGGCGACGGCACGGCCGGCAAGGCACACATCAAGACCGGCACGCTGGAAGGCGTCAAGACCATCGCCGGCTACGTCCTCGATCGCGCCGGCAAGTACAACGTCGTCGTGTTCTTGATCAACCACCCCGATGCCGCGGCGGGCCGGGCAGCTCAGGATGCGCTACTGCGCTGGGTATATGAGCGCGAGGGCGAGACTCGCAATGCGCCGATGCCCGCCTTCATCGGTTCGGCGCACAACTGCTCATACCCCGACTTCGCGCCGGCCGTTGAGCGCGAGCCAGCCGCGGATCACCCGATAGCCGATCCACACGCCGACGATCGCGACGGGCAGCCAATACACCAATATGCCAATGATCGTAATGATGAGCAGCAGCGTGACCAGCAGCGCCAACACGCCCCACAGCACGGCCCACCAAAAGGTCCGGATCTGCCAACTGAAGTGGCTTTCGAGGTAGGTTCCGCGCACATCGCTGCGCTTCACATAGTTGAGGATCACCGCGACGATCGACGGCAGACCGAAGACGAAGGCGCCGACGACGGTCGCCGATCCGGCAATGCCGATCACGACGGAAAGCGCGTGCAGACCGTAGATCAGGTGAGTCAGATTGACCAGCGAGTCTGCGGGTACATTGACGACCTGTCCGGTACGGCCGTCGATGGTGCTATTTGCATTCATAAGGAGTCCTTTGCCGATGTGCGGACGCGGCGCACCCATGAGGTCGCGTCAAGCATAGAGTTGGAGGGCGGCAGACAGAATATCAAGAACGTGGCCGCCGAACGGTACTGCTGGCAGCAGCACGCACGCCTACTATAGACCTAGCTGCCGCCATATTGCATCCACCCGCTGCTTCACTTCCGCGTCCATCACGATCGGTCGCCCCCATTCGCGGCTGGTCTCGCCCGGCCACTTGTTGGTGGCGTCGATGCCCATCTTGCTGCCGAGGCCGGCGACCGGCGAGGCGAAATCGAGGTAGTCGATCGGCGTGTTCTCGGCGATCAGCGTGTCGCGCGCCGCATCGACGCGCGTGGTCAGCGCCCAGATCACTTCCTTCCAGTCGCGGACGTCGACGTCGTCGTCGGTGACGATGATGAACTTGGTGTACATGAACTGGCGCAGGAACGATCCAGATGCCGAACATCACGCGCTTGGCGTGGCCGGGATACTGCTTGCTGCATGCTGCACCACCGCCAGGCGGTAGGAGCAGCCTTCGGGCGGCAGGTAGAAATCGGCGATCTCGGGAAACTGCTTTTGCAGCAGCGGCACGAACACTTCGTTGAGCGCCACGCCGAGCATCGCCGGCTCGTCCGGCGGCTTGCCGGTGTAGGTGCAGTGATAGATCGGGTCGCGCCGCATGGTGATGCGCTCGATGGTGAACACCGGGAATTCCGCCTGCTCGTTGTAGTAGCCGGTGTGGTCGCCGAACGGGCCTTCGAGCGCGGTTTCATCGGGATGGATCACGCCCTCCAGCACGATCTCGGCCGATGCCGGCACCTGCAGGTCCGCGCCGAGGCATTTCACCAGCTCGGTCTTGGCGCCGCGCAGCAGGCCGGCGAACTGGTATTCCGACAGCGTATCGGGCACCGGCGTCACCGGCGCCGAGGATGGTCGCCGGATCGGCACCGAGCGCCACCGCGACCGGAAACGGCTGGCCGGGATCGCGCTGCGCAAGTGCTCGCGAAAATCCAGCGCGCCGCCGCGATGCGCCAGCCAGCGCATGATCACCTTGTTGCGGCGCGATCACCTGCTGCCGGTAGATGCCGAGGTTCTGCCGCGCCTTGTGCGGCCCGCGCGTCACCGTCAGGCCCCAGGTGATCAGCGGCGCCGACGTCGCCCGGCCAGCAGGTCTGGATCGGCAGGCGCGACAGATCGACATCCTCGCCTTCCCACACGACTTCCTGGCACGGCGCGCGATGTCACCACCTTCGGCGCCATGTTGAGCACCTGCTTGAGCACCGGCAGCTTGTCCCAGGCGTCCTTGCAGCCCCTTGGGCGGCTCCGGCTCCTTGAGGTAGGCCAGCAGCTTGCCGACTTCGCGCAGCGCGCCGACCGATTCCTCGCCCCATGCCCAGCGCCACGCGCCGCGGCGTGCCGAACAGGTTGGCCAGCACCGGAATCGTGTGGCCCTTCGGGCTTCTCGAACAGCATCGCCGGCCCGCCCGCGCGCAGCACGCGGTCGCAGATTTCGGTCATCTCCAGATGCGGATCGACCTCGACCGCGACGCGCTTGAGTTCGCCGATGCGCTCGAGTTGGGCGATGAAGTCGCGCAGATCCTGGTATTTCATGAGGGGCCTATTTATCGCCGGGCGGCGCGAAGCGATTGATTATAGGTGTTTGCCCCGGTGTCGAGCGCTGCGCCGCCGGGCGCGAACGAACGAACCTGCCGCAGCCGCGCTCAAACGCGCAGCGGCGCCGGCGCGGAAAGCGCCCGAGCACGCACCCGACAGGAGAAACCAACATGAGCACTCGACGCGTAGCCGTCGTTACCGGCGCCAACCGCGGTATCGGCCGCGAAGTGGCGCGCCAGTTGGCACGCAAGGACTATACGGTAGTGCTCACCAGTCGCGATCGCAACAAGGGCGAAGCGACGGTGGCGGCGCTGGCGCAGGAAGGGCTGAAGCCGGTCTATCAACCCCTCGACGTCACCGACGAGACCAGCATCGCGGAGTTCCGCGAATTCATCGAGCGCGGCTGCGACCGCCTCGACGTTCTCGTCAACAATGCCGGAATCATGATCGACGTGCGCCCCGGCGCGGCGCTCAAGCTGCGCCTCGACACCCTGCGCGAGACCATGGAGACCAACGTCTACGGCGCGCTGCGCGTGACGCAGGCGTTGTTGCCGATCATGCGCGGCAGAGACTATGGCCGCATCGTCAACATGTCGAGCGGACTGGGGCAGCTCGCCGACATGGGCTCGGGTACGCCCAGCTACCGGATATCGAAGACCGCGCTCAACGCCGTCACGCGAATACTCGCGGCGGAACTTGCCGGCACCAAAATCAAGGTCAACTCGGTGTGCCCGGGCTGGGTGCGCACCGACATGGGCGGCCTGGGGGCAACCAAGACGGTGGAGGAAGGCGCAGATACCGCCGTATGGCTGGCGACGCTGGCGGACGACGGACCTTCGGGCGGCTTCTTCCGCGATCGCCGTCCGATTCCCTGGTGAGCGGGAGCGGGGATATGCGATTAAGATACGGTCGCCCGTTGAGCGCCCGGCAGCCGCCCTCGCCGTCACGCCGCCGCGTCCTGCGCAATCTTGGCCTGCTGCCGCTCGCGGCACTCGCTACCGGCTGCTCGCCGGTCGCCCTGCTCAATGCCGCCGCGCCCAACGACACCTATCGCCGCCGCGGCGATATCGCCTATGGCACGCTGCCGCGCCAGAGACTGGACCTCTACCTGCCGGCGGACTTGGCTACCGCCGCGCCGGTGATTACCTTCTTCTACGGCGGCTCGTGGCAGTGGGGCTCGCGCGCCGACTACCTTTTCGTCGGCGAGGCGCTGGCCGCGCAGGGCTTCGTCGCCGCGGTCGCGGACTACCGGGTCTATCCCGAGGCGACGTTCCCGACTTTCGTCGAAGACAGCGCGCGGGCGCTGGCGTGGGTGCGCCGCCACGCCGGCGATTTCGGCGGCGATGACCGGCGCGTGTTTCTCATGGGACATTCGGCGGGCGCCTACAACGCGCTGATGGTCGCGGCGAACGAGCGCTATCTGTCCGACCTCGGCATGTCCCCGCTGCAAGTACGCGGGGTGATCGGAATCGCCGGACCCTACGACTTCCTGCCACTGACGAGCAACCGCCTCAAGGCCATCTTCGGACCCGAAGAGGGACTGGCACAGACGCAACCGATCAACCTCGTCACCGGCCACGAACCGCCGCTGCTGCTGCTCCACGGTGACCAGGATGTGACCGTGCGGCCGCGCAACAGCCAGCGGCTGGCGGCGCGCGTGCGCGAGCTGGGCGGGCGCGTCGACCTGATTCGCTATCCCGATCATGGTCATCGCAGCATCATCGCCGCGCTGGCCGCCCCGTTTCGCGGCCACAGCACCGTGCTCGCCGATCTGGCGGCCTTTGTCGAACGGGAGTCGGACGCATAGCGGTGCACTCGCGACCGAAAAAAAAGGCCGGCGCGATGCCGGCCCTCGAATTCCTAAACGTCGGCCCCCGCGGCGCCAGGAATGGGCTCTGCGGGAATGAAGATCTAGATGCCGAGCACCTTCTTCGCCTTGGCCAGGGTATCGACCGAGTCCTGGTGCTTGCCGGTCTTGTGCAATTCTTCGCCTTTGGCGCGCAAATCCTTGACCTCGTTCATCTGAGCTTCCGTCAGCTTCGGATTCTTCGCCAGCGCCTCGTCGATCTTCTTCATGTCGTCAGGGCAGTGGTAGGCCAGCGCAGAGGCGCTCGCCAGCATGAGAGCGGCAAACAGCCCGCTATGACGTTTGAGCATACTCGTCTCTCCTCTCGATTCTTACCGGGCGGCATTGCCCGTAGCGCTGAGATTACTTCAGCGAAGCGTAAGTTCCAAGCCGGCCGGCGGTCGCCACTGCCCGCGCGCCGCGAGCTGCGAAGGCGCACCGCTATACTGGCGGTGTGCAACCATGGACGCCTACTACGCCGACCACTTCGTGCTGCCCCTGCCCGCGGACCATCGATTTCCCATGCGCAAGTACGCGGCATTGCGCCGGCGCGTCGCCGCCGAACTACCGCGAGTTCGCCTCTGCGAGCCCGATGCGGCAAGCGACGAGCAACTCCGGCGCGCTCACGATGCCGACTACGTGCGGCGCGTGATTCGCGGCGAACTCGACGCCGCCGAGATGCGCCGCATCGGCTTTCCCTGGTCGCCGCAGATGGTCGAGCGCTCGCGCCGCTCCGTCGGGGCCACCCTCGCCGCCTGCCGCACAGCGCTGCGCGCGCACGTCTCGGCCAACCTCGCCGGCGGCACCCACCACGCGCAACGTGACCATGGCGCCGGTTTCTGCGTCTTCAACGACAGCGTCGTGGCGGCGCGAGCGCTACAAGCGGAAGGGCTGGCGCGGCAAGTGGCCATCGTCGATCTCGACGTGCACCAGGGCGACGGCACCGCCGCCATCACCGCCGACGACGCAAGCATCTTCACCCTTTCAGTGCACGGGGCGAAGAACTTCCCCTTCCGCAAGGCCGTCAGCAATATCGATATCGAACTGCCGGATGCAACGGCGGACGCCGCGTATTTGCGCGAGATGCAGCGCGGCCTGGAACTCTTGTTCGAGCGCTTTGCGCCCGACCTCGTCATCTATCTCGCGGGCGCCGACGCCTTCCAAGGCGACCGGCTGGGGCGCCTCGCCCTCACCAAGGCGGGCCTGGAGGCGCGCGATCGCGCCGTGCTTCGCGCCTGCGCCGAGCGGGGAATACCGGTCGCGATCACCATGGCGGGCGGATACGCGCACGACATCGACGACACGGTCGATATCCACTGCAACACGATCCGCGCCGCCGCGGCCTTTTGGGAAAGCCGGCAACGAGACGTGCCGGCACGAGCCGCAGCTATTACGCCTCAGAGCTTGTGAAGAATCGTAGCGAGCGGGCCGAGGTCGGTTCGAGGAGCGCAAGCGTACACGCTGTTACGCTCATTGGCGACTTCGGCACCGCGGGACCGAAATCGGCCCGCGCAGTAGATTTATTCACACGCTCTCAGCGCAGCACGAACACCGACTGTGGCTGGACCAGTATGCACCACGATGCCG
>CAWGHV010000069.1:0-67931 GCA_963822375.1 uncultured beta proteobacterium
ACATCATCTTCGGCGGCGGCGGGCTCGACTTGCTCGTCGGCGGGGCCGGCGATGACGTGATAGATGGCGACGACGCCTATGTCCCGCTCAATTACTTCCACTGGCAGGTCGATCTTGATCCTGGCCCACTTCGACGCCACTTGGCACTCGGCAGAGTCGGAGGACTACGCCGTCTCTGCCCGCGAGGTGGGCGCGGCCGACGTGGTGTACGCCGGGGCAGGCGATGACTTCGTGGTCGGGTCTGATTGGCGACGACGTGCTGTACGGTGAAGGAGGCAACGATACGCTGTCGGGCGATGATGGCAATGACATCATTCTGGGCGGCGAAGGCGATGACCGTATCACCGGAGACGGCGGGCTGCCGCAATACGCCGAGGGCACGGCCATCGTTCAGGGCGATGACTACTGGACGGTGGCGAGGGCGACGACTTTCTCCAGGGCGAAGGCGGCAACGACCGACTGCTCGGCGGTGCGGGCGACGACGAGATCTGGGGAGAGGCGAAGACATACTCCTCCGCGGCCCGCAACGGCGATGACTATCTCGATGGCGGGGAAGGCGATGACAAGCTGATCGGCCAGGGTGGTAACGACGAGTTGTTTGGCGGTGCTGGCAACGACCAGTTGTTCGGCGACGCCGACGATGTGGCCACCGCCGATCAAGGCAACGACTACCTCGACGGCGGCGACGGCGATGATTATCTGCGCGGCTATGGCGGTAAGGATCGCCTCTTCGGCGGCGCTGGCGCGGATGAGCTGCTCGGTGAAGGCGGCGATGACTACCTGGAAGGCGGGGAAGGCAACGACATCCTTGACGCGGAGGAGGGCAACGACGTCTTGTTGGGTGGGGCAGGCACAGACCAACTCAACGCGGGCGATGGGGATGACGTTCTCGATGGCGGCAGCGGAAGCGATGGGCTCTATGGTGGCGACGGCGACGACGTCCTCGTCGGGGGCGCCGGAACCGACTATCTCGCTGGAGGAGATGGCAACGACACCTACCTCTTCAGCCCGGGCGATTCGCCGCTGGCTAGCGGATTTGTGGACTTTGTCGATGACCGCTCCGGGGACAACACGGTGTCGTTCGCGGGGGTGGATGCGGCGCAAATCAAGGCCTACCGCGATCCGAACGGCGAACTGCTGATCCGGTACGGGGCGAGCGATGTGGTCGCAATTGCCGGCGCGTTTGCTGGCGCGGTGAACACCTACCGATTCGACAACGGCGTGGCGCTCAACTGGACGCAATTCGTGTGGCGCTACTTGGCCGAGCCCGCTCAGCTTTCCAGTTCCGAGCCGGGCGCGTCGCTCGCGGGGGGTGCCAGCAACGATACGCTGATCGGTGAGGGCGGCGGCACCACCTTCTACGGCGGCCGCGGAGACGATTTTCTGGAAGGTGCGGGCGGCGGCAACACTTACCACTACGATCTCGGCGACGGCAACGACGCGATCTACAACCGCGATGCCCAAAGCAATGCGGCTGGATCACTGGCGCCGAACCGGATCGTCTTCGGCGCCGGGATCGATCCCGCCCACGCAAGGCTCAAGGTGACCCGAGGGAGCCTAGTGCTCGATTTGGGTGACGAGCTGGGTAGCTCGATTCGGCTCGGCACATACGACCCGGACGACGTTCTTGGGGTGCGCGGGATCGATCTGCTTCACTATGCCGACGGTACCAGTATCACCTACGAGCAGTTGCTCGCCCGCGGCTTGAGCTTTGCCGCGAGCGAAGCCGACGACGCGATATCGGGCACCAACCTCGCCGACCAGATCGGTGCCGGCGCCGGCGATGACCGGCTGTCGGGCGGGGCCGGCGACGACATCCTGATTGGCGGTGCGGGCAGTGACTCCCTTCACGGCGACGACGGGGCAGATGCCCTGGACGGCGGTGCCGACAACGACGTGCTCCAGGGCGGTGCTGGCGACGACGACCTGAACGGTGGACCGGGCGACGACCTGTTGATGGGTGGCGCGGGCAATGACCGCTACCATTTCCAACCCGGGGGCGGGCACGATCGCATCGTCAACCGCCAGGGCGGGCACAATACCATCGTGCTCGACCCCTCCATCGCGCTCGCCGAACTGAGTCTGGTCCGAAACAACTTCGATCTCGAGCTTCGCAGCGCCGGCGCCGATTCGCGAATGACCATCCGCGACTTCTTCGCCGATACGTCAGGCTGGCAGCTCGCTACCGCGAACGCAGAGACGGTCGATTTGAGGGAGCGTTTCCGGAGCAGCACCGACACCGATACGGCGACGCTCGAGGCGCGCATCGCGCGTGACCGCGATGCCTTCGAACAGCGTTTGCGGGGCAAGTACCTCGATTATTTCTCCGGACCCCCGTATGCGACATCGCCTGACGGTATCGTGACATGGCAGATGCAGGCGCGCGAGTACGAGTACCGTTCGGACAAGGAAATCCAGGCGACTACGCATCATACGCGCAGTCTGCGCACGGCATGGGTGCACGCACTCGGCGGCGCGTTCGACGACTCGGCGTGGATAGGCGACGGTCCGAGGATCTTGCTTTCCCAGAGCGCGGGAACGCAAACCCGGCTCATCCCCGTCACGCACGTCTCGCCCCCAGAGCCCGTGTTCATCCCCATGGCTGCCGATGCGCCGGAAAGCCCCTTGGGCTCACCCGAGGTGCATCTTGTTCCTGGCACCCAGGATGGCCACTCCGGTTACTGGTGGTACCCTCCGGGGATCGGCAAGGTGACTTACGACCGCGTGCCGACGGTGTTCAACGTCACCACACGGATCTATCAAGCATCCACCGAGACCATCATCCGCGGGCTCATCGCGGACGACACCAACGACAGGCTCTCGGCACTGCACGCAGAGCTGATCGATGCCGGCGGCGGCGCGGACGTCGTGGAGGGAGCCTCGCACGTGCTGAGCGAGATTCCGCCCTACGGCACGAATGGGCATACCTATGCCATGGAACGTGCCAGAGGTCTGGGCGGTTACGGCTTCTACTGGCCCACCTCGCCCGACACCTCCAACCACGCCGGGGCATACGTATTCGGTGGTGCCGGGGACGACCGCCTATCCGGTGGCGAAGGCTCGGACTTCATCGCTGGCGGCACCGGCTCGAACGTGCTCGACGGTGCAGGCGGCGCAGACATCTACAAGGTTCTACTCGGGGGTAGAGCCGGCCGATGATCTCATCTTCGATACCGGCGCCGTGTCCCTTTGGGCGAAGCACATGCTCTCGGAGGGCGGACCGGCGAACAGCTTCGAGGGTCACGAGTTCGACGGGTATCTAAACCTGGAGCCCTGGAGTGGTAGCTGGTGAACCAGGTATCACGAATTCAATCGTGCGAATTTCGACCAAATGCAGACAGTGATCGACGCGCGGCGGCGCTGGCTGGATGGGCGCGTGTCGCCCTCGGAACTAGACTATCTGGAAACACCCGAACAGCTCTTCGAGGATTCGCTCCAGGTGGCAGGCATCGAGAGCGCCGGCCTCGGGATGTCGGTCCCGCTGGCCAACGATTTCGATGCGCTCGAGCCCTGGTATGCGAGCGGCTTGGCCCTGGACAGGCTGGTCTTCGACGCCGGTGTGCGGCCCGAGGATCTGCGCTTCTCGTGGTCGGTGGCCAATACCGGCTCGGAGCACGCGGTCCTCGGCATCGAGTACGGTACCGACAGCCGCGTGAAGGTGGTGCTGCCCCACGCCGACGATCCCATCGGTGTGGGCGTCGAGTTGTTCGAGTTCGCCGATGGCGCAGTGTTGAAACTGCCGGAGTTGCTCGCGCTGGCCGACCGGCAGGTGGAACGTCCCACGCTCGATCCGCAGCGCGATGGCGATACACTGGTCGGTCGTCCCGGAATGGTGGATCTGCGCGGCTTCGCCGGCAACGATACGCTGGACGGCAATGGCGCCGTGTTCGATCTGCGTGGCGGGGCCGGCAGTGATACCTACCACTACGACCGCGGCGACGGATTCATCCGCCTGTACGAGGCCAGCGATGCGCCCGGCGATGTTAACACCTTGACCTTCGGGCCGGGCATCACGCCTGACGACTTCCTGGCGGGATGGATCAATTGGTCCCCGGATTACGACAAGAGTGTGTCGGTTCGTTTCGATTTGGGTAACGACGCCACCCACGCCGATGAAGGCTTCAGGATTCATACCGATGCGCACTCCGGGCATACGTCGATCGAGCGCTTCGTCTTCGCTGATGGCACGGTGTGGACGCGGGAGGCGTTCGAGGACGTGGCTCTGGGCCGCGCCCACGCCCCGACTGCGGCAGAGATGATTTCCACGCAGACCGCTGCCGAGGGCGAGGCGTTCTCGTTCGCGATTGCGCCTGACGCGTTTGTCGATCCGGACGCCGCGGACCACCTCACGCTCCGGGTTTCGCTTGCGGGCGGCGCCGCGCTTCCCGGGTGGCTGCGCTTCGATCCGGCGAGCGCCACACTTTCTGGCACGCCGCCAGTGGGCACCGGCAGTCTCGACTTGACGGTGCAGGCGCGCGATCGCTACGGCTTCACGGCAAACGCTGGCATCACGCTTGCGGTGTCGGGCAATCCCCAGCCGCCGGCAAACCGGGTGCCGCAGCTGGTCGCACCGCTCGCCGATCAATCCACGGCCCAGGGCCAGCCGTTCGTCTTCGCCGTGCCCTCAGGCACCTTCTCCGATCCCGACCCGGGCGACAAGCTCACCTATGCTGCGACGCGCGTCAATGGAGATCCACTGCCGGCCTGGCTCTCGTTCGATGCCGCAACGCATACCTTCAGCGGCACGCCCGGCAATGCGGATGTCGGCACGCTGTCGGTCTCCCTCGCCGCGACCGATGCCGGCGGGCTTGCCGTGAACGATGTGTTCGACCTCGCTATCGCCGACGTTAACGACGCACCAGCACCCCAAGTATCGGTGCCGGCACAAAGTGCAACCGAGACCATCGAGTTCGCCTATACGCTTCCCCCCGGCGCCTTTCTCGACGTTGACGCCGCCGACAGCTTCACGCTGTCGGCTTCGCTGCAGAGCGGCGAGCCCTTGCCCGCTTGGCTGGACTTCGATGCGGCAGCAGGCAGGTTTAGCGGCACGCCGCCAATCGGCGAGATCGGTGCGCTTGCCGTCAGGGTCACGGCGCGGGACACCTCCGGCGCCACCGGGACCCTCGGCTTCGAAGTCAACGTCGCCGCCGCACCCGCTCAGATGCTTTTCGGATCCGTGGGCGCGAATACCCTCACCGGCCTGTCCGGAGACGATACGCTCGACGGCGGGCCTGGTGCGGACACGCTCATCGGGGGCAAGGGCGGGGACAGCTATTTCGTTGACAACAGCGGCGACTCGGTCATCGAGTTGCCGGCAGAGGGCAACGATACGGTCAACACCACCGTTAACTTCGCACTGCCCAACGAGGTCGAGAACCTGGTCCTCGCGGGCACGGCGGATCTCAGGGGCTACGGCAATGCACTGGCCAATGTGCTCACCGGCAACGCGGGCGCCAATTCCTTGGCCGGGGGCGCTGGCGATGACACGCTATATGGGTTGGATGGCGCCGATCAACTCTACGGCGACGAAGGCGCGGACCTTGTGTATGGAGGCGCGGGCAACGATCGGATCTATGGCTGGAGCGGAGATGATTGGCTCGACGGCGGCGAGGGTGCGGACAAGTTGTACGGCGATGACGGCAACGACTTCGTGTTCGGCGCGGGTGGGGACGACGTACTGTACGGTTGGACCGGCGAGGACTATCTCGCCGGAGGCGAAGGCGTTGACCGTCTCGAAGGCGAAGCGGGTAACGACCTGATGCAAGGCGGCGCCGGGGCCGACACGCTCTATGACGTGGAAGGCTCGAATCTGTTCGATGGGGGCTTGGACAACGACAAGCTGATTGGTGGCGCGGGCGCCGACATATTCATCGGTGGTGGCGGCGACGACACCATCAACACCGGTACGGGCAGCGACATTCTCGTATTCAACCGCGGCGACGGCCAGGATAGCGTGCTTGCCAGCACCGGCCAGGACAATACGTTGTCCATCGGCGGGGGCATCGGCTATAGCGACATGGCGCTTGCCAAATCGGGAAACAGCCTCGTGCTCAACCTTGGGGGAACCGATAAGATCACCCTCCGCGATTGGTACACCGAGGGCATAGCCGGGGAACGCTACAAGAGCGTCGCGACGCTGCAAATGATCGCCGATGCCATGGCCGACTTCGACGCGGCCGGGAACGACCCGCTGCTCAACCAAAGAGCCGTGAGTTTCGACTTCGCCGGCTTGGCGGACGCCTTCGAGGCGGCGCGCGTGGCCAACCCTTCGCTCAGTAGCTGGGCCCTGACCCAGGCGCTGACACAGTTCTATCTCGACGGCAGCGACGACGCCGCACTCGGCGGCGCCCTCGCGTACCAGTACGGTCATGCCGGCACCTTCTCCGGGACAAGCGTGGATGCGGCGCAGGGAGTCCTCGCCCAAGGTGCATTCGGAGCGGAGCGCCAGTTGCTGCGCCCCTTCGAGGGCATGCAGCGCGGCGGTTTGACGATGAGCTAGGCGACGCAGGGGTGAGCCGCATCCTTCTCGCCTTGAAGCTCGGGTTCAATCTTGGGCATCTAGCGCGCCATCGTCCGATGGCGGTGGCGTTGGCCGACTATTTGCCGCCGACCAGTTCCCGGTGAATGACGGCTGACGCGTTGGGAGCCGCCGTTCGGCGATGGCCGTCTCGGACGCAGGGAACGTCTCTTCCTGGCCGGGCGCTGCCTTGCGGGGTAGCGTCGGAAAGTTGACCTTCGCCGATACCCAGTTTTTCATCGGCGGCTTTCGGGAAACATTTGGAACCGCAGCTCCCAGCCATTACCTGCCGATCGAGAGTTTTCTCCATAGCGGCTATTCAATCGAACCCACCAACTTTTGCGGACTGGACTTTGGCTTCACAGAGACAACGGTCAAAACGCTGGGGCGGCTGCACGCTGATCTGGGAAAAAGACCCGAGGTGATATGGCGTTGAGAGAACGCGCGGTTTGCCAAATCGCCGGCGCTGGCAGAACGGTGGTGTATCGCGACGCAGTTCGTGCGACGAATTGACGTACCTCATCGGGCCAGACGGAGCAGGGCGAAGTATAAAATGTGCTTGGCCTAACTCACTCGCCATCCATTGCCCCTGACCCGTCAAGCAAATCATGAGAAAAGCGTTCATTGTCGGCCAGCTGATGCTGACCCTTTCCTGCACGTCTCTGCCGCTGGCGGCTACTGCCGCGGATGCCACGCTCGATGCCAAGGCCCAACTCGGGCGCGCGCTGTTTTTCGATACGTCGCTCTCCGAGCCGGCCGGCCAGTCCTGCGCCACCTGTCATGCGCCCTCCGCCGCCTTCACCGATCCCGATACCGCCATGCCGACTTCGAAAGGGGTTCATCCCGAGCGCTTCGGCAATCGCAATACTCCTTCGGCGATGTACATGGCTTTCTCGCCGAAATTCCATTTTGACCCCAAGGAAAAGCATTACGTCGGGGGACAGTTCTGGGACGGTCGGTCCGCGACACTGGAAGAACAGGCCAAGGGCCCCTTCCTCAATCCGGTCGAAATGGCCAACCCGAGCAAGCGTGCCGTCGTCGAGAAGGTTCGCCGCGCCGCTTACGTGGAACAGTTCGATGCCGTTTTCGGCAGGGGTGCGCTGGTTTCCGTGAATCGCGCCTACGACCATATCGCCGCCGCCATCGCCGCCTTCGAGCGCACGGCCGAGTTCCAGCCGTTCACTTCGCGCTATGACGCCTGGCTGGCCGGCAAGGGCCAGCTGACGGAGCAGGAACTGCGCGGCCTGAAACTTTACGAGGACGAGAAAAAAGGCAACTGCGCGGCCTGCCATCCCAGCCAGAGCGGTCCCAAGGGCGAGCCGCCTCTGTTTACCGACTTCACCTACGACAACCTGGGCGTGCCGCGCAATCCCGACAATCCGTATTACGGGCAGGACAAGAAGTTCAACCCGCAAGGGGCCAAGTTCGTCAACAGGGGATTGGGCGGGTTCGTCAAGAAGCGCGCGGAAGACGGCAAGTTCAAGGTGCCGACACTACGTAACATCGCCAAGACTGGCCCCTACATGCACAACGGCTACTTCAAGACCTTGCGCGGCGTGGTGGCGTTCTACAACGATCGCGACGCGAGGCCCGCCTGCAAGGGCGATGTCGGCGAGGTCAACGCGCTGGCCCGGGGTTGTTGGCCCAAGCCGGAGATCCGCCGCAATCTCAATACCGATGAAATGGGCAAGCTGGGCCTGAGCGATCAGGAAATCGACGATATCGTGGCTTTCATGCTGACGCTGAACGACGAGTAAGCGCCGGCACACGAGCTGACCACCTGGCAGCACAGCCACGATTTCAGCATGGCCCGCGAGCGCTACGCCGAAAGGGGAATTCAAGGATTCTTGGCAGATAATGACATGTGCGAAGTCGAAGTAGAGCGTTCTTTCGTACCTCTCCGGACTGAGTTCATCTACGACTGGGTGGCGCAAAGCGACGTTCAGCCCAGCGCTCAACACGGAGCAGCAAACAACTGCGCTGTCGGATTCTCGCTGGCCTTCGGCTCCCCTTATCCTCTCACCTACCACGTTGAGCGTCAGCTTTCTCTGATTGGCAGATCCCGCATAGCGTCGCCAGTTGCCGCTGGCATGACGCGAGAGCTGCCGGTCGGGTTGGTTAGCGTACGAGCGTCAGGTAACCGGCGCTCTGCGGTCATTGATTCGCGCTGCCTGTGTGTCGCCGGGGGCGTGGAGATGTACGTCGCCAAGCACGGCTACTACGTCATCAAGCGCATGCCCCAGACCAGTCACCGGCGCCACCCGAGCTGCCCCTCGTATGAGCCGGAGTGGGGCCAGTCGGGGCTCGGCGCCCTGATGGGCGAGGCGGTGATCGAGCGCTCGGCGGACTCGGTGGAGACCCGGCTGGACTTCCCGTTTGCGCGCTTCCCCGGCAGAGGCGTCACCCGCAGGGAGCCGGAAACGCCGGCGAAGATCACTGCGCCGCGCCAGCGCATGAGCCTGCGCGCGCTGATGCACTTGCTGTTCGAACGGGCGGGATTCAACCGCTGGGTTCCAGCGATGGCGGGCAAGCGCAATCAGGGGGTCCTCCACAAGTATCTGACCCGAAGCCGCCGAGGAGATCGAGACCAAAGGTGTGCGGCTCTCCGAGCGCCTGTACGTGCCCGAGCCGTTCAGTGAAGAGAGAAAGGCCGAGATCGCGCGCCGGCGTCGCGAGGCGCTCGCCGTGCTGCAAGCGCCCGAGGGCGACGGGCAGCTCAAGCTGGGGCTGGTGCTGGGGGAGCTCAAGGGCTGCGAGGCCAGCGGCTTTGGCCGAAAGGTGTGGGTGAAGCACATGCCGGATTGCCCGCTATTCATCGACGAAAGGGCCTGGGCGCGTATCGAGCGCAGCAGCGCCGCGCTGTTCGAGGCGCGCGATGCGCATCCCGAGGCCAGGCTGCGGCTCGCGCTGTGTGCGCTGGTCTATGCCAAGCGCGAACACGCCTGCCAGATCGACACTGCGCGCCTGATGCTGGTGACGGAGAACTGGATTCCAATCGAGGGGGCGCACGAGGTCGAGCTGATTCAGCGCCTGACCGAGGCGTCGCGCTGCTTCCTGAAGCCGCTGCGCTACGATGCGCCAGCTGCGGCGGCCTTTCCGAACGTGCTGCTGCTCGATACGGGCGCGGTGCCCACACCGCTGCATGTAATCAGCCCGTTCATGACGGCGAAGGAGCGGGCGGCGAAGGAGAAGGCGATCGCGGTGGCGGGGGAGACCCAGTGGGTTTGGCACACCGAGCAGCCGATATCGTCGTTGCCGCCGCTTGCGTAAGCCTGTAGCCGCTGCAACAAGATCAGATCCGAGACCGAAGATGAGCCACGGGCGCTTGCACGTACCTATACAGCATTGTACCGCAGAGAGATATTAGACGCCTGTCTAATATTTTGTCTAAGAACAGGGGTCGCGCGCTGGCTGGGCTCGGCTAACCCTTTGATTTCCTGGCTCCCCGAGTAGGGCTCGAACCTACGACCTGCGGATTAACAGTCCGTCGCTCTACCGACTGAGCTATCGGGGATCGGCGCAAGGCGCGGATGTTAGACACTTCGCACAGCAGCGTCAAGCCAAGTGCGCCCCGTCAAGCGCTCAAAGTCAGCGGTAGTTTCCGCCTCCAGCCGACATGCTCCCGCGATGCTCCGCAGGCTGAATGTCTAGCGCCCTAGAGCAGGCGCCCGCTGCGAGGATTCGACTTAAGGGATATTGGCTGAAAGCTTTCGGATGGTTGCGGGGGCAGGATTTGAACCTGCGACCTTCGGGTTATGAGCCCGACGAGCTGCCAGACTGCTCCACCCCGCGTCAGATAGGGGCGCATTATGCCAACGCTTGCGCAGGCCGTCAAATCAACTGCCACAATTCGATTGTCAGAAATCGGGTCGCAGTCCTCGCGCGCCACCCTTGGACCGCCGCGAATCGCAGGTCGGCCTGCGTGACTGCGTTGCATTCCGGCTCCGGTTGCCTTGGACGATCGCCGTAGCTCAGGACGATAGGTTGCATGCTGGTCGCAAGGGCAAAGGCGCGCGATGTGGCTCGAAAGCGATACACGAGTCCAAATTCTGATCGACATCATCGAATCGCATTCGACCGCTTACGCGATGGCCGCTGTGCCCCACTCAAGCGGGATGTCGGACCGGTTCTGCATCCAATCCGCCGCAGTCGACCGCCGATCTTGGGCAACCTGATACAACGTTTGGGCCTGGTTCGTAGTAAGACGTATGCTAGGATGCAGTTCGCGTTAGGCTGCTGCGCGCCGCCGCCGATGCGCTTGATCGACCGATCGACCGAGTCCAAGAAAATTGAAAAGTCGCTATATCGCCCAATGGATAGTGGACTTCCTGCGCGAGAAGCCGATCCGGGCCAATTCGCTCATCATAACGGTATACGGCGACGCGATCGCGCCGCATGGCGGCAGCGTGTGGCTCGGCAGTTTCATCGATCTGGTAGCGGCGCTCGGGCTCAATCAGCGCATGGTGCGCACCAGTGTTTTTCGGCTCTCGCGCGAGCGCTGGCTGGTTTCCGAGCAGATTGGCCGGCGCAGCTTCTACAGCCTCACCGCTACCGGCAGACGGCGCTTCGAGCATGCCTATCGTCGCATCTACAACTCGCCGCAGACCCAGTGGGAGGGCGATTGGCAGTTCGTTTTCTGCGGCAGCAGCAGCCTGTCCCACGCGCAGCGCGACGCCCTGCGCAAGGAGCTCTTGTGGGAGGGATTCGGTGCAATCGCACCAGGAGTGATGGCGCACCCCTCGGCGGACATCGACTCCCTGCTCGACGTACTCGAGGGCACGGCGACCCACGACAGGGTGGTCGTCATGCGCGCCCGCAGCTTCGGTGCGCATTCGAGCCGGCCGCTGCAGGATCTGGTCCGCGATTGCTGGAACCTCGACGCCGTCGCTCACGACTACAAGCGTTTCGCCGAACGATTCCGCCCCCTCCTGCGCGCGCTGCGCGGTACGCGGACGCTCGATCCGGAGCAGTGCTTCGTCGTGCGCATGCTGCTGATTCACGAGTTTCGTCGGGTGCTGCTGCGCGACCCGCAGTTGCCCCAACAGTTGCTGCCGGGCGATTGGCCCGGCGCGCTCGCACGCCAACTGTGTCGCGACTTGTACGTGGCCACGCACCGGGAAGCGGAACAGCACCTGACAGCGGTACTGCAAACGGCAAATGGAGCATTGCCCGAAGCGGCCGCTTACTTCTACGAGCGCTTCGGTGGATTGCGCGACGAGGCGCCAGTGATTGAACCGCCCGCCGCGTGAGTCTGGCGGCTTCGGGCGATCGCCGGCGGCGAACCGGCGAGCTCTTGGGTCGCCGACACGCTGCAAGGCGGGTGCTGTGTTTGTCGGGTCCGGCCATCCGGCGGGCGCCGACCGGGCAAGGGGTGGAGTGGACCCGTCGCGAGGCCATGGTGCCGGCAGCCTGATTCGAACAGGCGACCTGCCGCTTACAAGGCGGCTGCTCTACCGACTGAGCTATGCCGGCATCGAGGACGGATTATAGCCAATGTGCTGCCGCATCACTGGATGATCTTGACATTTGCCGCGAGTAGGCTACGGTTTCGCAACGCGACACCATACTGCCATGCGGTAGCGGCAAGCTCGACGATATGCTAAACGATGTGCGCTCCATGACCGCGACCGAGCCGATCCTGCGCCTGCTCATCATAGAGGACTCTGAGGACGACGCGTTGCTTCTGGTGCACCGGTTCAAGCAGGCCGGCTACCGCCTCGAGCACGAGCGCGTCGAGACACCCGAAGCGATGCGCCGCGCGCTTTGCGAGCGGACCTGGGATGCGGTCTTGTCGGACCACAGCATGCCCGGCTTCTCCGGGTTGGCGGCGCTGAAGCTGATGCAGGATCTTCATCTCGATCTGCCTTTCATCATCGTCTCCGGCGTCATCGAGGAAGAGACGGCGGTCGCGGCGATGCGTGCAGGCGCCCACGACTATCTTGGCAAGAACAAGCTGGAGCGCCTCATTCCGGCGGTCGAACGCGAGCTGCGCGAGGCGCGCAACCGAGCGGAAAGGCGCTCCGCGCTGGTGACAATTCGCGAGAGCGAGCATCGCTTTGGCGTGCTCGTGGCGAACATCCCGGGAATGGTGTACCAACTCGCCCAGGATCCCAGCGGTCGCTTCAAGTTTCTCTACGTCAGCGGTGGGTGCATGGCCCTGCTTGGCATCGCGCCCGACGCCTTGTTGGCCGATCCGCGCAGTTTCGTCAACCGGGTATTGCCGGAAGACCGGACCACCCTGGAATCCATGCTGCGTGGGTCGGCCGCGGACTCCTCCACAGTGAACTGGGACGGCCGCGTGCGCACCGGCCAGGGGGATGTCAAGTGGATAAACGTGCGCTCGTCGCCACGGCGGCTGGGAAACGGCAGCGTGTTGTGGGACGGCGTCGTATTCAACATCACGCAGAGCAAACAGACCGAGCAGGCGTTGCGCGACTCGCGCGAGCAGCTCGCGGATCTGTCATCCCACCTCGCGGGTGTGAAGGAGGAGGAGCGCGAGCGCATCGCGCGCGATATACACGACGAACTCGGCGGCACCTTGGTGGCGCTCAAGTTCGAAGTGGCCATGCTTGGTGGCAGGGTGCCGAGCGAGCTGGCGCAGTTGCGCGAGCGCGTGCGCGGCGCCGAGAAGCTGGTGGACGATGCGATTGCCACGGCGGGCCGAGTGGCGCGAGAGCTGCGACCCGGCATACTCAAGGACTTCGGGCTTGCTGCGGCGATCGAGTGCCACGCGGAGGACTTCGCCCAGCGCACCGGCATTCCGATTAGAGTGCTCAGCGCCGACGCCGACTTGGCGCCGGACGGCGACACTGCGACCGCCGTGTTTCGCGTGTTTCAGGAAGCGCTCACCAACATCAACAAGCATGCGCATGCCAGCGAGGTCATCGTCAGCCTGCGCGGCGACGCCGGCGACCTGGTCCTGGAAGTCATCGACAATGGCGACGGCATCAGCGCGGCCGACTTGGCTAAACCGAAGTCGTTCGGCTTGCGCGGCATGCGCGAGCGCATCCGCGGCTTGAGCGGCAGGATTGAAATCGAGCCGGGTATGAATGGCGGCACGCGTTTGACGGTGCGCGCTCCGCTGGCTCCGCTTGATAGACCCGCCGGCACCGCTGCCGGCTCGAATCAGAGCGTGTGAATATGAACCACAGCATGACCAAACAGATCCGGGTGTTGATCGCGGACGACCATTCCATCGTTCGCCGCGGACTCAAGCAGATCTTGTCCGATACCGCCGACCTGGTGGTCACCGGCGAGGCCGAGGATGGCGTCAAGGCGCTGCACATGGTGCGCCAGGGTGAGTGGGACGTCGTGCTGATGGACGTCTCGATGCCCGAGCGCAACGGCATCGACGCGCTAAAGCTGATCAAGAAGGAGTATCCCAAGTTGCCGGTGCTGGTTCTCAGCATGCACCCGGAGGAGCAGTATGCATTGCGGGCATTGAAGGCCGGGGCGGCTGGCTACCTCAACAAGCAGGGGGCGCCGGAGCAACTGGTGCATGCCATACGGCAGGTCGCAGCGGGCAAGAAGTACGTCAGCCCGGCCGTCGCCGAGGAACTCGCCAACGCCATCGGTGACGATTCCGACAAGCTGCCGCATGAGCGGCTGTCGGACCGTGAGTACCAGACGCTGTGCATGATCTCCTCGGGCAAGACGCTGACCCAGATCGGGCTCGAGCTCAACTTGAGCGTCAAGACGGTCAGCGTGTATCGCGCCCGGTTGTTGGAAAAGATGAAGCTGAAGAACAACGCCGAACTGACTCACTACGGGCTCAAGCACAAGCTGGTGGAGTAGTCGCGCCTCGGTGCCGCGCGTGGCGATGCGGCGGCCGGGCGGAGAATTGAGCGCCGATTCCGCGTCTTTTTCGGCGACCGGCGCGGCGCCGCGGCGCGTAGGCTTGCGCCGGTCGCGGGAAATCCCGCAGTGGCCTGTCATGAGCGAACCAACCCAAGCCTCCGAAATCGCGCGCGAAGCCTTACGGCGGCTTGCGGCGCGGCGCATCCAGCCGACCCCCGAAAACTACCGGTCGCTTTACCACGAGATCGCCGGCACACACGCCGCCGAGTCGTTTCCGGACAAGCCGCTGAAGGCGCTGGCGGCAGCGCTGCCGCGCGACACGGCCGAGCAGAACCGCTTCGCCCGTCAGATCGAAGCCGCCGTCGCCGCACGCAGTTGGGCGGGCATTCGCAGCGCGCTCGGCTCCGTGCTGGCCCCGGAGCAAGCCGCCACCCGCGCGTGGGGCAGCCTGATACACGACCTGCTGCGCCAACTCGAACGGCGGCACGCCGGGGTGACGCCGGCCAAGAAGCGCGAGTCGCTGGAGCATGTGCTCGCCGCCTCCGGATCTGATGCCAACGTACTGCACGACCGCCTGTCCGGGTTGGTGCGCTCCTGGTTGCAGGCGCCGCAGGCGAACAACGAGCCGCTCGCGGAGTCTGCGCCGCCGGCCGCCGATGCGCCGCAAACTAAATCGGCCCCCGACATCCGGATGAGCGCCGTACCGTGGACCGAAAAGCAAGACGCCGCGCCGGCCAGCGCCGATCTGCGCGAAATCGCCGTCATCCTGCTCGAAAGCAATATCAACACGCTGCTCAACGATGCCCCCGAGTTGGCGCAGCAAGCCGAGGAGCTTGCCGCCGAGGTGCGTGCCGCGCACTCCGCCGCCGCGTTGACCGGATTCGTCGCGAAGCTCAAGAAGTTCACTTTCCGTCTGCAATGGGTCGCCGAAGATCAAGCGGAACTCAAGGCCGCGCTACTCAACGTTCTGCGGCTCACGATTCAGAACATCGACGAGCTGGTGGTGGATGACCAATGGCTGCAAGGCCAGATCGGCATGGTGAGCGACCTATTCGAACAACCGCTCAGCCTGCGCAATCTGGACGACGTCGAGCGGCGGCTGAAGGATTTGATCTACAAGCAGAGCGCCCTCAAGCGCAGCCTGATCGAAGCGCAAGACCGGATCAAGGCGATGCTGTCGGGATTCGTCGGCCACCTCGCGACCTTCACTGAATCCACCAGCGACTATCACAGCAAGATCGAGGACTGCGCCATCCGCATCAGTTCAGCACGCGACATCAACGAACTTTCCGAGGTGGTCGAGGACGTGTTGCGCGAGACCCGATCCATTCAGCTCAGCGCCGAGCGCTCGCGCGATGACGTGCAAGCGATGAAGGCGCGTGCCGACGACGCGGAGCGCGAGATCGCACGGCTCCAGCGCGAACTCGAACAGACCAGCCAGCTAATACGCCACGACCAACTCACCGGGGTGCTCAACCGCAAGGGGCTGGAGGAAGCCTTCGCGCGCGAAGCGGCACGCGCGCACCGCCGCGGCGCGCCGCTGTGCCTCGCGCTTCTCGATGTCAACAATTTCAAGCGGCTCAACGACTCGCTGGGCCATCAAGCCGGCGACGAAGCCTTGATTCACCTGGCGCGAGTGACGCGCGAGACCTTGCGCGCGCCGGACACCGTCGCGCGCTACGGCGGCGAGGAATTCCTCATCCTGCTGCCGGAGACCGATCTGCCTGCCGCCAAGATCGCGCTGACGCGCTTGCAGCGCGAACTGACCCGCCGCATCTTTCTGCACAAGAACGAGAAGGTGTTCATAACCTTCAGTGCTGGTGTGACGCTGATCGGCGCGCAGGACGAGCGCGACCAAGCCATCGCCCGTGCAGACGCCGCCATGTACGAGGCCAAGCGCAGCGGCAAGAATCGGGTCGTGGCAGCGCCCTGATCGGCGCCGCGACGCCATTACTTGTAGAGCGGCCCCGCGGCCGCGAATCAGGCCTTTGCGCTGGCGAAATACCGATTCGCGGCGAGGACGCCGCTCCCACCACACCGCCCCTGTCGTTCCCGCGCAGCCTATCCCCGCCTTCGCGACTTACGTGCACATCCCCCGCACCCGATCCAGCACCTGCTCGATGCGCTCGATCGCGCTCACCTCGATCCCAAGATCATGTTTCGGCGCATTGGCCCGGGGAATCAGGGCATGGGTGAAGCCGAGCTTGGCGGCTTCTTTCAAGCGTTCCTGGCCGCGTGCCGCGGGACGGATTTCGCCCGCCAGGCCGATCTCGCCGAATACCACGAGCTTGCGCGGCAGCGGCTTGTTGCGCAGCGACGATACGATGGCGAGCGCTACCGCGAGATCGGCCGCGGGTTCGCCGACGCGCACGCCGCCGACGGCATTGACGAATACGTCCTGATCGAAACAAGCGATGCCGGCATGACGGTGAAGTACCGCCAGCAGCATCGCCAGGCGGTTCTGTTCGAGTCCGACGCACAGCCGCCGCGGAGCGGGCGAATGGGTCTCGTCAACCAGCGCTTGAATCTCCACCAGCAGGGGCCGAGTCCCCTCCTGGGTCGCCAGCACGCACGAGCCCGGCACCGCGTTTTCGTGCTGTGAAAGGAAAATCGCCGACGGGTTGGACACGCCGCGCAGGCCGCGCTCGGTCATCGCGAACACACCCAGCTCGTTCACCGCGCCGTAGCGGTTCTTGAAGGCGCGGATCACGCGAAAGCTGGAGCTGCTCTCACCCTCGAAGTAGAGAACGGTATCCACCATGTGCTCGAGCACGCGCGGACCGGCGAGCGCCCCTTCCTTCGTCACGTGCCCGACGAAGACCATGCAGGTGCCCGACTGCTTGGCAAAGCGGGTGAGCTGCGCGGCGCACTCGCGCACCTGGGCGACTGAACCCGGGGCCGACTGCAATGCCTCGGAGTACAGCGTCTGGATCGAATCGATCACCGCCACGCGCGGCCGGTCGCGGCCGATCGCCTTGACGATCGATTCGAGCCGGATCTCGGTCAGCAGATGGAGGTCGCGGGCGTCGATCTGCAAGCGCCTCGCTCGCAGCGCGACTTGCTCGGCCGACTCCTCGCCGCTGACGTAGAGCACCGGTTGGGCGGCGGAGAGCCGCGCCAGCGCTTGCAGCAGCAGCGTGGACTTGCCGATGCCGGGGTCGCCGCCGATAAGCACGACGCCCCCGGCGACGAGCCCACCGCCCAGGACGCGGTCGAACTCCTCGATGCCGGTGGCAAAGCGTTGTTCCACGCCCGCGCTGACCGCGGCGAGGCGCAGCGGCTGGGCGCTGCCGGCGAGCGGGCCGTAGCGGGTCTTGGCCGCGCTTTCGGGCACGCTCTCGACCAGCGTGTTCCACGCGCCGCAGCCCGGGCACTGGCCTTGCCACTTGCTGCTCTGGGCGCCGCAGTCGTTGCAGACGTAGATGGATTTGGCTTTCGCCATCGCGCGACGCCGGAATCGGCAAGCAGAAGACTAACGCTCGGTTACCGGCACCCGCGGCGCCAGCGCGGTCAGCAACTCGTAGCTGATGGTGCCGCAGGCCGCGGCGACTTCGTCCACCGGCATGCCCGGGCCCCACAGCACCACCGGCGCGCCGACCCCCGCTTCCGCAATGTTTGTAATGTCGGCGGCGAGCATGTCCATCGAGACTCTGCCGACGCATCGGGTGAGTCGACCGGTGACCAGGATCGGCGTACCGTTCGGCGCTTGCCGTGGATAACCGTCGGCGTAGCCGCAGGCCACCACACCGATGCGCATCGCACGCTCCGCCTCGAACACGCCGCCGTAGCCGACCCGGTCACCCGGTTGGAGGTTCTGGACGGCGATCAGTTCGCTTGCCAGCGTCATCACCGGCGCCAGACCGAGTTCCTCCGCCGAGCGCAGAGCGGGAAAAGGCGACGAGCCGTACAACATGATTCCAGGCCGCACCCAGTCGCCGCGCGCCTCGGGGAAACGCAGCAGCGCCGCCGAATTGGCCATGCTTCGCGGCATATCGATGCCTTCGCCGATGCGCCGAAACCGCGCCAGTTGCTCGGCGATCCCGCGCTGCCCGTCCGCGTCGGCGAAGTGGGTCATCAGCGCGAGCGCGCCGGCGTGCGGAATGACATGCAGCTTGGCAAGCGCCGCCGCCAGTTCGCCAGGCGCGAAGCCGAGCCGGTTCATCCCGGTATTCACCTTGACGAACAGCGGCAGACGCGCCGCCAGCTTCGCGCGCGAGAGCATGGCGATCTGTTCGGCGCTGTGGATCACCGCGGTCAGTTCATGTTCGGCGAACAGGGGAATGTCATCGGCCTGGAACCAGCCTTCCAGCAGAAGTATCGGTTTGCTCACGCCCGCTTCGCGCAGCGCGATGGCCTCGGCCAAATCGAGCAGGGCAAGGCCGTCGCTCAGCTCGTCGAGTGCGCGCGCCGCGCGCAACAATCCGTGCCCGTAGGCGTTGGCTTTGACGACCGACCAAACCCTCGCGCCGCCGGCGTGGTCGCGGGCGATGCTCAGGTTGTGGCGCAGTGCGTCGAGGTCGATTGTGGCGCGGATGGGGCGCGGCATTAGGATGCGATGGCGCTGTTTCGGTAAGCGCTTGCGGCGCTCAGGCCGCTTCCGCCTTGACGCCGTTCAGCGTCCGCAGATGCGCGTGGGCGAAGTCGACGAATGTGTTGACCAAGCGCGAGCGGAACTTCTCCTTCGGATAGACCATGGAGAGCTCGCGCGTGAGCCGCGGCGACAGCGGGATCGCCACCAGCGTTCCCAATTGCTCTTCCTTGGCCACCGAAACCTTGGAGACGATCGCATAGCCGATGCCGGTTTCCACGACTCCCTTCAAGGCTTCGGGGCTGCCCAACTCCATCACCACGTTGGCCGCGTCGGTCGAGACGCCGGCTTTACGCAAATAGTCGTCGGTGAACTCGCGCGTGCCCGATCCCGGTTCCCGGCTGATGTAGGGATGGCGCATGAGCTGCTCGGGCGTCAACTCGCGCATTTTGGCGAACGCAAAGGCAGGGCTGCAAATGACCTGCAATTCGTCTTCGCAGCAGGTTTCACTATGCAGATTAGGCAGATGCGACGTCGACTCGATCATGCCGATATCCAGTGTATGCTCGGCGACGCGGGTCTCGATGGTTTCCGAGTTGCCGACGACGAGCCGCGGCTTGACCGTCGGATACTTCGAGCGGAAGGCACCGAGCACGCTCGGCAGCATGAATTCGGCGATAGTGTTGCTGGCGCCGACCAGGAGCGGCCCGCCGATCTGCCCGGTCATTTCGGCCAGGCGCACGTCCAGTTCCGAGGATAGGCCGAGGATCTTGTCGGCGTATTCGAGAACGATGTCGCCGGCGGGGGTCAGCGAGATCCTGCCGTGTCCGCGATCGAACAGCCGGGTGTTGAAGTGCTCTTCCAACTGCTTGATCTGAAATGTGACCGCGGGCTGGGTCATGAATAGCACTTCCGCCGCGCGAGTGAACGAAAGCTGCTTCGCTACGGCATGGAAAACTTGCAGTCTCCGGTCCGCCATGTTGGCCTCCCCATGCTATTTGTCATGCTATTCAAGCACAAACGGCGGCCATTAGACAGGCTGATGGTGTGGGACTTGCAGTAAACCTGATGCAAGTCAATAACGCGCGGCACTTGCGCTGAACGGCAATCGGGACCACTGGCAGCGGCATCATCATGAACGCGAGGGCTTCATGCTATAAACCGGCTTTCTGCCCAAGGCCCGCTCCTTTAATCCTGGCCATGGGGCCCGTCGGCATTCCCCCGGCTCGGTAGCGGGAACGTCAACAGGCTCTAGCGCGAGCGGGCCCATAACAACGCCGGAACGGGCGGGGGATGAAACCAGGCTTCTACATCATCATGGCGGCGCAGTTTTTTTCCGCGCTTGCCGACAATGCCCTGCTCATCGCGGCCATCGCCATCCTGCGCGACATGCACGCGCCGCCGGAATACGAGCCCCTACTCAAATTCTTCTTCACGGTCTCCTACGTCGCGCTCGCCGCCTTCGTCGGCGCTTTCGCCGACTCGATGCCGAAATGGCGGGTCATGTTCATCAGCAACGCGGTCAAGATCCTCGGCTGTGCGATGATGTTCTTCGGGGTCCACCCGCTGTTCGCCTACGCCGTCGTCGGCCTCGGCGCCGCCGCCTACTCGCCGGCGAAATACGGCATCCTCACCGAATACCTGCCGCATCGCCTGCTGGTCGTCGCGAACGGCTGGATCGAGGGGCTCACGGTTGCCGCGATCATCCTCGGAACGGTGATCGGCGGCGCGCTGATCACGCCGAGGACCGCGCAGGCGCTGCTGGCCTTCGATTTTCCGCTGATCGAGACCGGCGTCGACACCGTTGCGGAGATGACCACGAGCATCATCGGCGTCCTCTATCTGATCGCCGCGCTGTTCAACATCTATGTTCCCGATACCGGCGTCGATCACAAAGTCCTGAAGAAGAACCCTCTCTACCTGATTCACGATTTCAACCATTGCCTCAAGCTGCTCTGGCGCGACAAGCTCGGCCAGATTTCGCTCGCGGTAACCACTCTGTTTTGGGGCGCCGGCGCCACCTTGCAGTTTCTCGTCATAAAGTGGGCTGAAGTGGCGTTGCATCTCGACCTCTCGCGGGCCAGCATCCTGCAAGGCGTGGTGGCGATCGGGATCGCGATCGGCGCGGTGCTTGCCGCCAAGTTCGTTTCGCTGCGCCGCTCGGTTCGCGTGATCCCGATCGGTATTGCGATGGGGCTGGTGGTGGTCGCGATGGTGTTCGTGCGCGAGACAAGCCTCGCACTGGTATTCATGGTGTTGATCGGCGTTCTGGCGGGATTCTTCGTCGTGCCGATGAACGCTCTGCTGCAGCATCGCGGGCACATCCTGATGGGTGCGGGCCACTCGATCGCGGTACAGAATTTCAACGAGAATCTGGCCATTCTGGCGATGACCGGCTTCTACGCGATACTGATCTGGGTCGATCTTTCCATATACGCGGTCATCGTCATGTTCGGGCTCTTCGTCGCCGCCACCATGTACCTGGTGAAGCGGCGCCACGAAGCCAATCAGCGCGACTTCGACGCGGTCAGCCTGCTCGACAATTCGCGCAATTGATCCGCTGCCGTTCCAGAGGTGCACGGACTGGCCGGCAAGTCTGTGCCCCGGTCAGAGAATTAGCGGGCGGTTGGAGAGTTCGTTCGGATTCGGCCCTTGAGGCGGGAAGTGCTCGCTCAGCAGATCCGTGATCGCGGCGATCGCTTTCAGCGTACCGGCCTCGAATTCGCGCCGGCGGTAAGCCTGCTCGAGTTCCGCGCATACGGCGTTCCAGGTTGCCTGCGGCACCCGCGCGCTGATGCCGCGGTCAGCCACGATTTCCACGTCGTGGTCGACGAACTGGACATATACGAGCACACCGCTGTTGTGCTCGGTGTCCCACACGCGCAGCCCGGAGAAGACGTCGATCGCGCGCTCTCGCGGCGTCTTGTCGCGCAGCAGCAAGCTCAGGTGCAACCCGCCCTCGACGACGAACCGCAGTTCGCCGAGGTGACGGCGCTCGGAAGCAACGATCGCTTCCTCGATGCGATTCAGCGCGGCGGGCGGGAAGGCGTGCCGGATAGTTGCCCAATCCGGCGCGACCAGGTGCTTGAGCATGCGGGCGAGTTTCATCTCACCAGCTCCCCGAGGCGCCGCCGCCGCCGAAGCCGCCGCCCCCGCCGCCACCCCAGCCGCCACCACCGCCGCCGCCCCAGCCTCCGCCGCCTATTCCACCTACTCCACCGCCGCCTCCCCAGCCTCCGTGGCGACTGCCCGCGCCGCGGCCCCCGAACGCCAACGCGAACAGGAACACTGCGATCGCAGCGATGATGCCGACGGCCAGCGAAGTCGTGATCAGCCAGCCGAGGCCGCCGACCAGCCCGCCGGTGATCCCGGAGCCGAGCAGCCGGCCGAAGATCGCGTTGAGGATTCCGCCGAGCACGACCGCGGCGATGATGCCGACCACCAGCATCTCGCCGAACCCGCCGGCCGACTCGGGCTGCGCGCCCGAGCCCCATTGGTCCGGCGCCGGCAACTGCTCGCCCTCGATCAGCGATTGAATCTGCGCGACGCCGGCCTGCAAGCCGCCGAAGAAGTCGCCTTGTCGGAAGCGCGGCGTGATCACCTCGGCGACCACGCGCTTGGCGATGGCATCCGGTATCGCGCCCTCGAGGCCGTAGCCGACGTCGATGCGCAGCTTGCGGTCGTTCTTCGCGACCAGCATCAGCACCCCGTCGTCATGCTTGCGGCGGCCGATCTTCCAGGATTCGGCGACGCGGATCGAGTACATCTCGATCGGCTCGGGCGCGGTCGTCGGCACCAGCAAAATGGCGATCTGGCTGCCGCGCTCTTGCTCGAAGGCGGCAAGCTGCTGCTCCAGTTGCGCGACTTGGCCGCTACTCAGCGTGCCGCTCAGGTCGGTGACGCGCGCCTTGAGCGGCGGGACCGCGACCAGATCATCCGCCGCCCATGCCAGAGCGCTGGCCAGGCAAAGCCAGGCCAGCAGCAGCCAGCGCGAGAGAAACCGCGCCGGCAACTTACTTGTAGCCGGCCGCCGCATCCCCGCCCGGTGCCGGCGCCGCAGGTGCCGGGGGTGCGGCCGACTGGGACGGTCTGGCGGCCGGGGCGTTGAACTCTATCTTGGGTGGTGAGGCGATCGCCTTCTCGTCCTCGACCGCGAAGTTGGCCTTCGTCTTGTAGCCGAAAATCATCGCGGTGAGGTTGTTGGGGAAGGTGCGCACGGCCACGTTGAAGTCCTGGACCGCCTTGATGTAGCGGTTGCGCGCCACCGCGACGCGGTTCTCCGTCCCCTCGACCTGGGCTTGCAGATCGCGGAAATTCGCATCCGCCTTGAGGTTGGGATAGTTCTCCGCCACCGCGATCAACCGCGACAAGGCGCTGGTCAGCCCGGCCTGGGCCTGCTGGTATTTGGCGAACGCCTCCGGGTTGTTGAGCAGCTCGGGCGTCACCTGGATCGCGCCGACGCGCGAGCGTGCCTCGGTCACCTGGGTCAGCACCTCCTTCTCATGGGCGGCGTAACCCTGGACGATGGAGACCAGGTTGGGCACTAGATCGGCACGGCGCTTGTACTGGTTCACAACCTCGGACCAGGCCGAGGTGGCCTGTTCGTCGGCGATCTGTATCTGGTTGTAGCCGCAGCCCGAAAGCAGGCTGGCTACCAGCGCCAGCAGGGCGAGCAGTCTGAGTCGCATGGCATCTCCTCGTGTGCGTTGTGGGGTTTCGAATGAAAGTGTCAAGACAATGGGAACAGCGAATCGAAGCCCAGTCGTCACTTGCGCGGCGAATCACACGGTCGTCGCCGACTCGCCGCGCAGGGCTTGCATCGAGCGCCGGGCGAAGCACAGATCCTCCCAGGCCTTGGCTTTTTCCGGCAGGCTGCGCAGCAAGTAGGCCGGATGATACGTGACTACCACGGGTATGCCGCGAAAGCCGAACAGGCGTCCGCGCGCCGCGCCGATTTTTACCTCCGCATCGAGCAGCGTCTGCGCCGCGGGCCGCCCCAAGGCGACGATGAGCTTGGGCGCCAGCAGCTCGATCTGCCGCACCAGGTAGGGAAAGCACATAGCCATCTCGGCCGCCTCCGGCGTACGGTTGCCCGGCGGCCGGCATTTTACGGCGTTGGCGATATAGACGTCGCGGCCGCGGCCGAGGCCGACGGCCGCCAGCATGTTGTCCAGCAGCTTGCCGGCTTGGCCGACGAAGGGCTCGCCCTTTTCGTCCTCCTCGGCGCCCGGGCCCTCGCCGACGAAGAGCCAGTCGGCGCACAGATCGCCGACGCCGAGCACTGCCTGCTTGCGATGCTCGCACAAGCGGCAGGCGCGGCATTCGGCTACGGTGCCGCTGAGTTGCTCCCAGTTCATAGCCGCGATCTTCTGCTCGCGCGATTCCGCAGCCACGCCAGGTGGCGCTCCCGCCAGCGGCGGCTCGACAACCTTCGGCGCTTCCGCCGCTTTCTCGCCGCGCAGTTTCCACAGTGGTCCGAGGCCCATCTCGTGGAGCGTGCGCTCGCGCCGGCCGCTCATATGCGGATCGACATCACCAGAGCATCCTCGCGGCCCCAAGCGGCGGGATAGTAGCCGCGGCGAACCCCGATCTGGCGGAAGCCGCGACGGCCGTACAGCGCACGCGCCGCATGGTTCGTCGGTCGAACCTCGAGAAACACCGTGCCGACCCCGGCGCGGCGTGCGGTGAAAATCAGGAAATCCAGCAGGCGCGTGCCGTAGCCTTGGCGCTGCCAATCGTGCACGACGCTGATATTCAGGATGTGCGCTTCGTCCACCACTACCATCATCACGGCATACCCGACCAATTCGGCGCCCAAGCGCACGACCCATGCGCTGTAGCCGGCAACCAGCGAGTCGCTAAAATTGGTTTGCGTCCACGGGAACTCGTACAAGGGAACCTCCGCCGCCGCGACCACGGCGAGATCCGTCGCCATCATCGGCGAGAATTCGAGGCGGGGGTCGAGTACTGCGCTCATCGAGCGGAAACGCCGCGCGCGAGGCGTTCGGCGCTCGTTAGCGCCACCTTGTCGCGCACGTACAGCGGCGTTGCCAGAGCCGCATCGACACCTGTCCCGAGCTGGCAATGCCGCAGCCCGATCCGCGCCACCGCCGCGGCGGTGGGGAGGGCGGCCGCATCGACGGATACGATTGCGGTGCCCAAGCGCTGCGCGAGCTGACCGCCGTACGCCGCGAAACCCGAGCCGGCGCCGTGCCAGCCAGCGCCCGGCGCGGCGGGAATCTGCGCTGGTGCCGCCACCAGCGGTTCGAGGATGCACTCCAGTCCCTCGCTGGTGCCACGATAAGCTGCGCAATAGACTTCGTTCATGCGCGCATCCACGCAGGCATACACCTGCGCCTTAGCGCAGTTCAGCGCCAGCGCCTCGAGGCTTCCAACGGGGAACACCGGTAGCCGTGCCGCGAACGCCAGCCCCTGGGCCACCGCGCAGCCGAGCCGCAACCCGGTGAAGCCGCCGGGGCCGGCGCCGAACGCGATACCGCTGAGATCGCCTAGTGCCAAGTTCGCATCGCTCAACAGATCGTCGATCAGTCCCAGCACGGCTCGCGAATGCGTTACGTCATTCGCAGCGCGCCCCTCGATGATCTTTCCGTCATGCGCCAGGGCAACCGAGCAAAACGCCGACGAGGTTTCGATCGCGAGCAGATTCATTTCGCCGCGCATTCTACAGGATGGCCGGGAGCGGTCGGCAGCGCGGTCACCGCGACTCTCGTTCGAAAGACTCGCTCGGTTGAACCGTATCGCGGAAGCTCCCGGTCGTTTTCGGACCAATGGACTTCGAGACCAATGATGCGCTCAGGCTGTTCGCTGCCCGGCCGGCGATCGATGGGGTTCTTGTACTGCGCGAAAACGGGCGGGGCCGCAAAGGCGAAAACAAGGCCAGTTTCTACAATCGGGCGAGCGGAACGTCGGCTCTATCGCCGTAGGCTGGAACCGGCGCGAAGCCCACCTTCGAGCCGCTTGTCCCCCCATGACAGCTGCCTGGCCTACTTACCGCTGTTCGCCAGAAAGGAGAAAGTGCGCCGCGACCAGGCGGCGAGGTGGGCGCGAGTCCGGCGGGCGCGTCGCGCAATCTTTCTGCGCTGTCCCGTTTCGAACAGCGTGCGAAGCACGGCGCCGTTACCCCCCGTGGCAGGTAAGCGGATCTGACTCGAGCGCTCGTCCGCTTGGCGCGAGGCGATACGCGCCGCGATGAACGCGGCATCCTCACCGACCCCCGATAGGTTGCCCGAACTCGCGCTATGCAGCCAGGGCAGGCCGACGAAATACAGACCCGAAAAGCGGGTCGCACCGCGCCTTTGGATCGGATATCCGTCGCCGTCCACCACCGGCAGGCGCACCAGGTTGAAATCGAATCCGTATCCCGTGGCCCAGATCACCGTACCGATACCGGCGGAGTCGAAATCCAACTCGTCGATCATGTCGGCAGCGTACCCGTCGTAGAGCACGGGCACTTTCTCGCAAGGCGCATCCAACCCGTTTCGTTCGATGTGCTTGTCGATGACCCTAAGCCAGTCGGCCTCGAACTTGTCCGCTTTCGCGAGGTTTTCTCTCAGGTCCGAGGCCAGCCTGATCTTTCCGTCGCATACGCCTTCGAGACGACCGAGGAGCACGACGCCGTCGCGCGCAAACCGGTGCAGGTTGAGCGTGTGGCCACCCGCAGAGCCCGATAGGTGCGGCAGCGCGACGAACTTCGAGGCGGGCGATTTCAACTGATCCACTTTCCGATCGAAGGCGCCTGTTTGCTCCAACCACCACATGATGTCCTTTCCGCGATAGCGCCGCGGCAGCCGACCGGCACTGCCCACGCACAGATAGACCGTTCGGCCGTTCTGATAGAGTTCCTCGACGATCTGGGCGCCTGACTGACCGCTGCCCACCACCAGCACCGCGCCAGACGGCAACGCCTGGGGGTTGCGGTACTCGCTGGAATGCAGTTGCCCGATCCGCGACGGAATATGGGCGCCAAACGACGGTATCTTGGGCCGCTGGAAGCGGCCCGAAGCCACCACGACGTTGGCGGCGCGCAAGATGCCGGTGCTGGTGTGGACCACGTACGCTTGCGTTGCCGGTTCGCGCTCGACCGCGTGCACGCGAGTACCGTAGCGTACCGGCAGACTGAAGCGCTCCGCGTACAGCTTCAAGTAGGCGACGATCCCGTCGCGGCTGGCGAAGCCGTCCGGGTCGCCGCCTTGGTACTCGGCACCCGGCAGCCGCAGCATCCAATTCGGATTCACCAGCGTGAATGAGTCCCAGCGCTGATTGCGCCAGGCGTAGGCCGGATGCGTCGATTGTTCGAGCACGACGTTCCGGCAGCCATGCCGGGCCAGGTGATAGCTCACCGCGAGTCCGGCTTGGCCGCCACCTATGATCGCGGTATCGATATGTTCGATCATGCAAATGTCCTCTCCGCCGTTTTGCGGCTTTGCCCTGGCGACTCGGCAATCCTGGGTCGGGACTGCGCAGGTCGCACTCGGGGGTGTCGGTGCAGATGGCGCGCGACACAAGCGCCGCATCACCTTACACACTCATCGTTGCAGATTTCTTGCTCAGGCCTCGCTGTCTCAGCTGCGAGCGCACTGCAATGCACGTAGCGTGCCCGGAGTTGCCGATGCGCTGGAATACCGCGTGGGCGCTTGCGCATGGGAGCGCAGCATGTATCACAGATGCGATCTGGTCGGCAGCGATTCGTCTGCCGCGAGCGACACCGGCATGGGCATATCGGAAAATCGCCTTAGCGACCGGCGGCTTGGGCTGTCGCGCATTGACGACGGATGGCTAGGGCCATCGGCGCCCGCGGGATGCGTCGCCCATCGTATCGGTGCAGGTCGCGCGACAAAGGAGCGCGCGCGCGGAGCGCAATGGGACAAGTCATTCGGCCTTGACGCCGGTCAGAAGACGAGAATCCGGAGTGAGTCACACTCCCCCGCGCGGGCAAATGCCGGCTGGTGGCGATGCCCGCGAACGGCCGTCGAGGATGAGGGCTTTGAGTTGGAGCCAGACATGACGATCGCGATACTCGCCGTGCTCGCCCTGGGTGTTGCCGGTGTCATCGCTTACGGCAATGCCCGGTGGCGCGCCCGCGGCGACGCGCTGCGCGCGAGGCTCGCGGTCGCCGCGGGCCCCGTCACGGTTGCCACCTACGACCCGCAACAGATCGCGGCGCTGCCGGCGCCGGTGCAGCGCTACTTCCGCGCCGTGTTGCGACCAGGCCAACCCATCATCGGGCGGGCAAGCATCACTTGGCAGGGCCAGTTCAACCTCGGCAGGCCCGGCAGGGACAACTGGAAGCCCTTCACCGCCACGCAGGTATTCGTCCCCGCGACGCCGGGATTCGTTTGGGACGCGCGCATCGTGATGGCGCCCGCCGTGGCGGTGCTCGTGCGCGATGGTTTCGTTTCGGGCGTGGGCTCCATGCACGGCGCCGTGCTCGGGCTATGGCCGGTGGTCGATTCCGAGGGGAGCGCGGCGATCGCCAGCGGCGCGCTCCAGCGCTATCTCGGCGAGGCGGCATGGTTGCCGACAGCGCTTCTGCCAAGCCAGTGCGTCACATGGGCCGCGATCGACGATGCTCGTGCGCTGGCGACGATATGCAGTGGATCGACCACAGCCTCGGTCGAGTTCCGCTTCGACGACGATGGGCTGATTCATGCGATCTTTGTGGTTGATCGCTTATACGACAACGGCAAGCAACCTCCAGCCCCGCACCCGTGGCAGGGTCGCATGCTTCACTACCAGGAGCAGGACGGCATGACGGTGCCGAGCGAAGCGGTGGCCGAGTGGCTGCTGCCGGGCGGGACGTTCGCCTACTGGCGCGCGCGGCCGACTCATGTCGAGTACGACTACCTGTCGCGGTGAGCCTAAGGCGGGGTCGTTTCGCCTCAGCTATGGCCCGGCGCGAAGGCAGCGCGCGGCGGCCGACCACGATCGTGGCGGCCCGAGCGCAAGGCCAAGTCCTTCGCGTGGCGCGCGGTGCGGGGTAATGGCGTCGGCGTTCACGCCATCGGTCGCGACGGTCCGACGAAGATGATCCAGGTGCTGAAGTCGTAAGTCGTGTTGACGAAGCGATGCGGCATCCAGGCCGGCACGAACAGGACTTCGTGCGGCGCGACGGCGACGCGTTCGAGGCCCACGCCTGTCCCGCGTTCGAACGAGCCGCTGCCGCTGACGATCACGTACACTTCGTCGCGCGTGTGCGGCTGCTGAGCGTCGATTGGCCCCGGGGCGTACAGCTCCATTAGCATCGCGTCGTTCTCGAAGGCGCGGGCAAAGCGCTCGCCGTTTGGCCAGCGCGTGGTGACCGGGCCGGGAATGCGCGCCGCGAGATCTTCCGCGCGCCAATGCCATGTGACTGTGCTTTCCAACGTCATGTGCTGACGCTCATCCAGATCGCGGTTGCCGCCAACGTGGCGCCCATTGCGGCATTGAAGAGTCTCAACCGCTGTCGGCGCGTTAACCAGCGCCGCAGCGCGGCGCCCGCCGATGCCCAAAGAATCAGGCTGGCCATCGCGCACAGCGCGCAGATGCAAACCAGCACCGCCGCTCGCTGCCAGGGATGGGCACCGCCGACATACATGCCGGAAGCGGCGAGGGCGAACATCCACGCCTTCGGGTTGAGGTACTGGAACAGCGCCGATTGCGCCGTGCTGAGCGGCAGCTTGAACGGCCCGCCGGCGCAGGCGCTCCCGTTCGTCATCGCCCGCGGCCGTGCCAGTTGCAACGCGAGCCACAGCAGATAGGCGATACCGGCCCACTTGAGCAGCGCGGCGGCCAGCGGTGCCGCCAGCAGCAGCGCCGCGACACCGCCGCTGGCGGCCAGCAGCATCGAGGCGAAGCCGAGCGGCACGCCCAGTATGTGCGGCACGGCCGCGCGTAGACCGAAGTTCGCACCGGTGACGGTCGCGATGGTGTTGTTCGGCCCGGGCGTGAACGACGCCACGGCCGCGAACACGGTCACCGCCAGCAGTGGGTCGCTGCTCATGCGCAAATGGGCCTCAGTGATGCGCGCCCTCGAGCACGCGGGCGAACTGCTCGCTGTCGACGTTGCCGCCGCACAGCGTGGTGCCGACGCGCTGCCCGCGCAACCGATCGCGCTGCTGGAGCGCGGCGGCGAGCGAGGCGGCGCCCGCGCCTTCGGCGACGTTGTGGGTGTCGCCGAAGATCAGCCGCATCGCGCTCGCGACCTCGTCGTCGGTGACCTCGGCCACCGTCGTCGACCTCGCGCCGGATCAGCTCGAGCGCCTCCTCGTCGGGCACGCGGCAGGCCATGCCGTCGGCCAGCACGCGTCGTCACCGGCGCTTCGATCGACCCGGCGCGTCGCGGAACGACAGCGGGTAGGCAGTGCGCGTGCGCCGACACCACGCCGACGATGCGCGTGGCCGCGCCAGCGTGGCGCGCGCCGCGAGCGCGGCGCAGATGCCCGAGCCCTGGCCGATCGGCACGAACACGACCTCGGGTCTGCACCGCGCTCGAAGAACTCGATCCAGTAGGTCGCCACGCCGCGCACCAGGTCGCGTGGAACGACGGCACCATGTGCAGTCTCGTGTCTGCGGCCAGCTGCGCCGGCGTGCTCGCGCGCGGCCTGGAAGTCGCTCGCCGTGCTCGATCAGTTCGACGCCGAGCGCGCGCATCGCCGCGTTCTTCTCGACGCGAGTTGCCGTGCGGCACGACGATGGTCGGCGCGAAAGCCGTGGCGCCGCGCCGCGAACGCCGATCGACTGGCCGTGGTTGCCGCGGGTGGCGCTGATGACGCCGCGGCAGCCCGGCTCGCGCTTGCGCAGCGCATCGAAGTACACCAGCCCGCCGCGCAGCTTGAAGGCGCCCACCGGCGTGTGGTTCTCGTGCTTGACCCAGACCTCGGTCGCCAGCGCCTGCGCCAGCAGCGGCCAGACATACTGCGGCGTGGCGGGAACCAGCGGCGCGATCAGGCGCGCGGCGGCTTCGATCTCGGAGCGTGAAGGCAGCGTCATAAGTCGGGTAGAGTTGGATGCACGGGCCTTGCACTGTAACCGCTGTGGCCGGTACAGTGCCAGTACAATATTGCAGTTACCTGAGCGAACTGGCCCGTTCGTACGACCATGACAGCACAGCCGCAAGCCCCCGCGCACGTCGGACATGCATTGGTGCGCAGCACCGCGCAGCCGCTGGCGGATCAACTCGCCGCGCGCGTGGCGCTGCGCATCGACGAGCACGCGCTCAAGCCCGGTACGCGGCTCGCTTCGGTGCGCGCGGCGGCGACGCAGCACGGCGTCAGCCGCTCGACGGTCGTGTTGGCCTACGACCGCCTGATCGCCGGGGGTTACATCGAGTCCCGCCGCGGTTCCGGCTTCTATGTGCGCGCGCCGCGCCGAGGTAGGGCGGTGCCCGCGGCGGCGCGCGGTGCGGTGCCGGTCAATGATGCGATCGACGTGGTATGGCTGCTGCGGCACCAGTTGCGCCAGGCGCCCGCGGTAGATCATCCGGGCGCGGGACTGCTGCCGCCGGCCTGGCTTGATGCGGCGCTGGTGGGTGCGGCGGTGCGCGCGGTCGGCCGCGGCGCCGGCGCCGCGCTGCTCAGCTACGGCGAGCCGCTCGGCTACCGGCCGCTGCGCGAACAGCTCGTGCGCCGCCTGGCGCAGTTCGACATCGGCGCCACCGCCGAGCAGATCGTCACCACCGCGGGCGTCACCGCCGGTATCGATCTGGTCGCGCGTCACCTGGCTCGTGCGGGCGATACGGTGTTCGTCGAGGATCCCGCGTGGTACGTCATGTTCGGCCGCTTCGCCGCGCTCGGCATGGAACTGGTCGGCGTGCCGCGCGGGCCGGACGGGCCGGATCTCGCCACCCTCGCCAACCTGCTCGCGCGCCACCGACCCAAGCTGTTCGTGCTCTCCAGCGTACTGCACAACCCGACCGGTACGTCGATCTCGGCGGCCAATGCGCATGGGCTACTCAAGCTCGCCGAGCAGCACGATTTCACGCTGGTCGAGGACGATGTCTACGGCGATCTGCACCCCGGCAGCGCGCTGCGCCTGGCGAGTCTCGATCAGTTGCAGCGCGTGGTCTACCTGGGCGGCTTCTCGAAGACGCTCGCCGCCAACCTGCGGGTCGGTTTCATCGCCGCCGCGCCGGAACTCACCGCGCAACTGGTCGACCTGAAGATGCTGACCGGATTGACGACGCCGGAGCTGAACGAACGCGTCGTCGCCCGCGTGCTGATCGAAGGGCAGTATCGCCGCCACATCGAGCGGCTGCGTGACAAACTCGCGCGGGCGCGCGAACGCACCGCGCGCGCGCTGGAGAGAATGGGTGTCGGCCTGTCGCCGCACGGCGAAGGAGGCATGTTCCTTTGGGGCGACTTCGGCCGCGATACCAACGCCGTCGCCGCCGCGGGAGCGGAGCAGGGCATCCTGTGCGCCCCCGGCAGCCTGTTCTCGCCGACGCAGCTACCGAGTCGATGGATGCGTGTCTCGGCGGCGACCTGTCTCAATCCGGCCGCGCTGCGGTTCCTGGCGCAGGCCGCGGATGTTCGGGGAAATACAGCGCTGATAGCCTGAGAAGTACCTTCGCCCGTCACGCCGGGAGCCTTGGCCTCGGTCGGCAACGCATCGTTCAGATTACCCGCACGGTTGAGCCGTATCGTGGAAGCTTCCGGTCGGCCGTCAGCAGGATCAAGGGTTCGGTCAAGCTCTGGGCTACGAGCAGGCGGTCTATGGGGTCTTTGTGATCGGCGAAGACGGGCAGGGCGGCAAAGGCAAGAACATGGTTTGTTTCGATTCCCAGCCAGCGGAAACCATCAGCCTCCGATTGCCGAACGAAACGGGGCAAGTCCAGATGGAGCTTGCCCGCATTCACCTTGATCGCCATTTCCCACAAACTGGCACGGCTGAGGAAAACCTCCGCGGCCTCTTGATCAACCGTCCGCTTGATGGCTGGAGAGATGCGCTCCGGAGAGATTTGCCACCAGATCGCGATCTGAGTGTCGAGAAGCAGATTCATCCATCGCTCAGGCAGTCGAAGAGGTCGTCGACAGGATCGTCGAAATCGTCGGCGATCCAGAAGCCCTCACCGGCCATGCCGCCGGGCGGGGCGATCTTGCGCTTGGGAGCGACGTAAGGGATCAGGCGCGCGATGGGCGTGCCCGCCTTGGCGATCACAACGTCCTCACCGGACTGTACCCGTTCGAGCAGTTTGGAAAGCTGGGACTTGGCATCGTGGATATTGACGACTTGCATGGCGCTCTCCGCTCGAGCTATTAGCTAAGACTTAGCCTACTTGCGTTCTCGGGATCGCGCAAGCGCATCCCCTGCGCCGCCCCGCTTACGGTTTCTAGGGCCGATCGGTTTCGGTTTGTACCTGCGGTAGCGGGTCGGCATCGGCGTTTTTCGGGTCATCGAGTTCGAGACCCAGCGGCCACAGCTGGTGGGCATCCAGGAGCAGCCGGTAGCGCGCCTGCGCCGCTTCGAGCTGCGCCGTGATTGCCGCCAGCCGGGCCTCGATCGCCAGGCGCCGCGCGGTCAGCACATCGGCCAGCCCGATTTCCCCCAGCGCATAGGCGCGCGCCATCAGCGCGGCATTGTCGGCGACGCGCGTGCCGGCGCGTCGCAGGCTGAGCCAGTTGGCATAGGCCGCTTGCGCGGTGATGTAGCTGCTTTCCGCCTCGGCTTGAAGCCGGCGCGAAACCCCCGCCTCGCGGCTCGCCGGGAGCTTCCGCCGACAGGCAGGATAGGCGGAGTTTGTTTACGCAGTCTTATCTTCGGGAAAGCCGGGAGGACCGACCCCGACTGGCGACGCGCTTGCTCGCAGCGCACTACTTGTCGGGCACTGCCAGCGTTGCGCCACATTTCTTCTCCCGCTTTGCATGATCGGCGCCGCCCGCGTACCGAAAGCGCGGTTCAAATACGAACCACACCGGAAGCGCCGGTCGATTGGAGAAGGAACGAAAATCATGCAATCGAATGCAATCGGGGACAGGTCAAGAGCGGCGGCAACCATCGGCGATGTCATCGCCTATGTCGCACTGAGTTGCGGTGTCGGCCTGTTGGTGAGCCTGGCCATCGCGGGAGCCGTGCTCCTGCTGGCGCGAGGCGCGCACGCCGCACATGGCGAGTTGGCGCCGCTCACCGCGGCGCAGGCACAGCAGGGCACGCTGTTGTTCAAGTCCGGCGGGGGCGACACGCTCGCCGCGCCGCTGCTGCACACCGATGCGGTGATCCGCGTCAGCGGAATGACGGCGCGGGCGAGCGTGAAGCAGACCTTCCGCAATCCGAGCGCCGATTGGTTCGAGGGCATCTATGTCTTTCCGCTACCGGAGAACGCGGCGGTGGACCATCTGCGGATGCGCATCGGCGCGCGCGTGGTGGAGGGCGTGATCAAGGAGCGCGAGGCGGCCAAGAAGGCCTACGAGCAGGCCAAGCGCAGCGGCCAGCGCGCCGCGTTGCTGGAGCAGGAGCGGCCGAACATCTTCACCAGCAGCGTCGCCAACATCGGGCCCAATGAAGAAATCGTGGTCGAGATCGAGTACCAGCAGACGCTGCACTACGAAATGGCGCCGACCGGCGGCGAGTACCGGCTGCGCTTTCCGATGGTCGTCGCGCCGCGCTACATTCCGGGCACGGTCGAGGTGAGCGGCGCGGAAGGCAGCGGCTGGAGTGCCAATACAGCCTCGGTTCCCGACGCGGCGCGCATCACGCCGGCGGTGTTGCGACCGTTCGAAGAAGGCGCGAGGGCAAACCGGGTCAGCTTGCGAGTCGAGCTGGACGCCGGCGTGCCGCTGGCAAGCGTGACGAGCCCCTACCATGCCGTGCGGGTGGAGCAGCCCGACCCGCACAAGCGGGTGGTCGAACTCGCCGAGGGCGCGACGCCGGCCAACAAGGACTTCGAGCTGGTGTGGGCGCCGGCCGCGGGGAGCGCACCGCAGGCCGCCTGGTTCGCCGAGCGCAAGGGCAACCGCAGCTATGGGTTGCTGATGGTCATGCCGCCGGCGCTGAGCGGCGCGGAGAAGGCGCTGCCGCGAGAGGTAATCTTCGTCATCGACACATCGGGCTCGATGCACGGCACCTCGATCGCGCAGGCGAAGGCGGCGCTCGATCTGGCCGTGTCGCGGCTGGGCGATGAGGATCGCTTCAACATCGTCGAGTTCAACTCCGACGCGCGCAAGTTGTTCGCAGACGCAGTGCCGGCAGCCGCGGCCTACCGCGACGCGGCGCGGCGCTTCGTACGCCGCCTGGAAGCCAACGGCGGCACCGAGATGGCGCAGGCGCTGGACCTCGCGCTCGATGGCGGCGACGACGCGCGGCGTGTGCGCCAGGTCGTCTTTCTTACCGACGGCGCGGTGGGCAACGAGGACGAGCTGTTTCGGCTGGTCGAGCGCAAGCTCGGCGACAGCCGCTTGTTCACCGTCGGCATCGGTTCCGCGCCGAACAGCCACTTCATGACCCGCGCGGCGCAGGTCGGCCGCGGCACCTTCACCTACATCGGCCGGGTCGAGGAGGTGAAGGAGAAGATGGACGCGCTGTTCGCCAAGCTGGAATCGCCGGTGCTGAAAGGCTTGCAGGTGAGCTGGCCCGAGGGGAGCAAGGCCGAGGTCTGGCCGCAGCGCCTGCCCGATCTCTACGCCGGCGAGCCGGTGGTGCTCACCGCCGCGCTGGAGAACGCCGAGGGCGCCGTGCGCCTGACCGGAATGCGCGGCGCCACTCCCTGGGAAGCCAGCGTGCTGCTGGCGCGCCCGACGCAGAGCAGCGGCGTCGGCGTGCTGTGGGCGCGCGACAAGATCGGCGCGCTGACCGCGACGCTGCACGAGGGCGCGGAGAAAGACGAGGTGCGCGCGGCGGTGGTGGCCCTGGCACTGGAACATCATCTGGTGACGCGCTACACCAGCCTGGTGGCGATCGACCCGACGCCGGTGCGGCCCGCCGCCGCGGCACTGAATGCGGGTGCCGTGCCGAGCAACCTGCCCGCCGGCTGGACCTACGACAAGGTGTTCGGCGAGCTGCCGCAAGGGGCGACCAATGCGCGTTTCAACCTGCTGGTCGGTGTCATGGCGCTGGCTCTGGCGGCGCTGCTGCTGTTGCAGGCGCGGCCGAAATCCTTCGTCGAATCGCGTCGCAGCGCGTGCCGCGCACGATGAAAGATGAATACCTGTGCGAGTTGGCCGCGAAATACCGACGTGCGGCGAGGCGTCGAGCGTACGCCGCGGCTGGCGTATCGGGGCGAGACGGTAGATGCGTCTCGGCTGCAAGGCAGACGTCGCGTTACGCGGCGCAGCAGGATCGCGACCGGACTGGTGCTGATCCTGCTCGCGCTCGGGGCGTGGCAGTTCGGCCAAGGCGCCTACATCCATGTCAAGGCCTGGGTCGCGCAGGCGCTGCTCAGCCGCGCCTGGGATCGCACGCTGGCCGGCGAGACGGCGGTCAAGCCCTGGACTTGGGCCGATACCTGGCCGGTGGCACGGCTCGTCGTGCCGCGCAACGGCGTCGAGTTGTTCGTGCTCGCCGGGGCGAACGGGCGCACCATCGCCTTCGGCCCCGGCCATGTCTTCGGCACGCCGCTACCCGGCGAGCCGGGCAATAGCGTGATCGGCGCGCACCGTGATACCCATTTCGGATTTCTGCGCCATTTGCGCGAGGGCGATGAGCTACGTATCGAGCGGCGCGACGGCGCCTGGCGCACCTACCGCGTCAGCGCAACGGAAGTCACCGATAAGAGCGATGTCGGCGCCCTCGCGCAGGATGGCGATACGCGGCTGACCCTGGTGACCTGCTATCCCTTCGATGCGCTGAGCGCCGGCGGTCCACTACGCTATCTCGTTGTCGCCGAAGCGACCTCGCCGTCCGATCCGTCACTCGATGCAATCCGCCCGGCGCCAGACACTCGCTAACCAGGGGCGCTGCTCCAGCGGCAACCCATCGGGACGGTAGTAGTGTTCGAGCTCGATGAAGCCGGCGGCGCGTAGATAGCGCCGCCATGCCTCGATATCGTGATAGGCACCGTAGCGATCGCCGGACCAGCCTTCCTCGTTGCGGCCGCGCGGATTTGAGCTGAAAAGAACGCCGCCAGGCTTTAGCGTTGAATGTAGGTGTCGTAGCACACGCGGTAGCTCCTGGCTGGGCGCATGGAACAGGGAAGCGTTGGCAAAGACCGCGTCGAAGTGTCGCGGCGGCAGATCGAGCTTGAGAAAGTCCTGCTGCCAGACTTCGCAGCCGCTATGCGAGCGTGCTATCGCGGCAAGTTCGGCCGCGCCTTCAAGGCCCACCGGGAGATGTCCGAGCTCCGCGAAGGTCTTGAGGTCGCGTCCCGGCCCACAGCCGAAATCGAGGATGGCGAAGGGTGGGCGGCCTTCGATGTGTCGCAGCATCGCCGAGATGTTCTGGCTCACGTCGTGATCGCGCGTGCCCCGCCAGTATTCCGTGGCGTGCCGATCGTAGTGCCCGACGGTGAGTGCGGTGATGTGCTCCAGGTTTCGTGTCGTCAATGCCACGGGCGTATGGTACGCGGCTTTGTTCGGGCTCCGGGGAACGAGGCCGGCGCCTGGATCGCTGCCCAGGCGTGATTTTCCAGCGCCATGACTCTGGCAGCGCCGATCATAGCAGCAGGCGAGGACGGGGCAGCGCAGCGACGACGCGCCGTGTCGCCTGATGGCAGCGTCCTGAAGGCCTGCCGCGTGCCCATGTCTGAATGTCCACGTCCCGAGCTCAAGTATTCGTTCGGAATTGTCGCAAACCCCACAAGAGGAAATATTGTCCGCTTGTGGCTCTCACGCCGTCAAGAAGCGCTTGGAGAATTGATATGCGAATCAGTAGCCTATCCGTTAAGAACAGGGTCCGATTGTTGGTCGGCCTGGGCTTGGCTGCCCTCGTATTGTTGTCGGGCTTCGGGCTGATTCTGGAGCGCAGCAGCCTGCTCGAGGATCGTAAGCTCAAGACCCGCAACCTGGTCGAGGTGGCGTGGGGCGTGGTCGAGCACTTCGGCAGGCTTGCGCAAAGCGGCAAACTCGAGGAAAGCCAGGCGCAGGAGATGACCAAGGCGGCGCTGGCGAATCTGCGCTACGAGACCGACGACTACTTCTGGGTGAACGACATGGCTCCGCGGATGGTGATGCATCCGATCAAGCCGGAGTTGAACGGCAAGGATTTGAGCGAATTCAAGGATCCCGACGGCAAACGCCTGTTCGTCAACATGCTGGCGGTCGTCAGGCAAAGCGGTGCCGGATTCGTCGAGTACAAGTGGCCGAAGCCCGGCCGCAGCGAACCCGCGCCGAAGGTGTCGTATGTCAAGGGATTTCCAGCCTGGGGCTGGGTGATCGGCTCCGGCATCTACATCGATGACGTGGATGCGGCGTTTCACCAACGCCTTGCCCTCTACGGTGCGGGCATCGGCGCACTTGCACTCGTCCTGGTCGGGTTCTCGTGGTGGGTCTCACGCTCCATCATCGGCCCATTGGAGGGGCTGCGCGCGACGATGACCCGGGTGACTGCCAGCGGCGACCTGCGCGTGAGCGCGCCGGTCCGGGACAAGCACGAGTTGGGACAGATCGCCGAGGCCTTCAACGCGCTCATCGCCTCTTTCGCCGGGATCCTGCGCGATGCCGCGTCGAGCGCCGTGTCGGTGGCTTCGGCGAGCCAGCAACTCGCCGCAGCCGCCGGCCAGATAAAGGCCGGCAGCGAGACCCAGAGCGAAGCGGCGGGTTCGACCGCTGCCGCGGTCGAGCAAATGAGCGTCAGCATTCGACAGGTGTCGGAGAACGTCGATGAAGTCGCGGCGCACTCGCGCGAGGCTGCCGCCGTCGCCGCACAAGGCAGCGCCGTGGTTCGCAGCACCGGCGATGAAATGGCACAGATCGCCCACACCGTTCAGTGCGCCGCGGGTACCGTGGAATCCTTGGGAACGCGCTCGCAGCAGATCTCGGCGATCGTCGATGTGATCAAGGAGATTGCCGAGCAGACCAACCTGCTCGCGTTGAATGCCGCGATCGAGGCCGCGCGGGCCGGAGAACACGGCCGCGGCTTTGCGGTGGTCGCCGACGAAGTGAGGAAACTCGCCGAGCGGACCGCCACCTCGACCGGCAAGATCCACTCCATGATCCAGGGAATTCAACAGGAAACAGGGGAGGCGCTGACCAAGATGGAGGCGGCTAATGGGCAGGTGCGCGAAGGGGTGACCCGCGCCGAGCATGCCGCCACGACGCTTGCGAGCATCGATCAGGGGGCGAGGCGGGTCGAGGCCATGGTCCAGGACATCAGTATGGGGGCGCGCGAACAGAGCAGTGCCAGCGACGAAATCGCGCGCAACGTCGAGCGGATCTCTCAGATGGCGGAGGAAAACGCCGGCGCCGTGACGCAAGCGTCCACGGCGGCGCGTGATCTGGCTGCACTCGCCGAGAGGTTGTCGGTCGAGATCGGAAAATTCACCGTCTGAACACGGTGGTGCCGACCGGCACTGCTATTCAGGTATGTCGCCGCGCTAAGGGATCCCATCGCCGCGGATGGGATCCCGAGAACGAAGCGGTCGCCACGACACGCCCTCGGCCATAGTGCCGCCACGGACCACCATTGAGCAATACGTACGCGCGTGCCGAGGCTGTTCCCGCCCAGGCAACCGCGCGCTTGGCTACTTACGTTTTGTCTTCAGCCCGGCCGCGGCGGCGAGATCGGCATGGGTAACTCGGCCGGCATCGAACATATGCATCAGCAGGCGCACCGGCTTGGGCACGCTGCGGCCGCTCTCGTAGCGGCTGCCGCCACTTTGCGTGACACCGAAACGGCTCCAGAATTCGGACTGGTTTTCGCTGCGCGCTCTGCGGTATGCGGCGATGTTCTTGAAGTCTAGCTTCGTCTTGCGTCGTTGGGGGGCGTCCATCGTTAGGGCCTTTCCATGAGTTATGTAAAGTGATTGCATTGCAGCATCAGCCGTCGGCATCGCGTGCGTGGGCGGATTAGGTAGCGTTGCGCGCCGCCCTGAGGCAGCTCGCACTACGACCTTAGCATCATAGAGTGGCTCATGGAAAGAGGGTTCAACGAAAACGCTATAGCAGCCTGAATGCGGCGGCTAGCGGCGTGATGTCCGACCGCGCCAACCCGGCCGGCATTGCCCGCGGCCAGCGCATCGTCGTAGCGGCTGAAGTGCCTGTTGAAGTGCCTGTTGAAGTGCCCCTTGAAGTGCCCGTCGATATCGCCGGCGTATTCGCCGAACACCGATTTCCGCTGCCGATCTTGGCGGCATGGTTTGCACCGGCCTGGGCCGCGCTCAATGCCGGCGCAGCAGCCGGACATGCATCGGACGGACGAAGCGCGCCCCGTCGGCTCCGCAGTGCGGCCCGAAGGCATCGCGCACCCGCGCGAGCAGGCCATCATCGATCCGGTGATCAGCGAAGGTCGGCCGCATCAGCCGCTGCTCGAATTCGGCGAAGTCACGAAACTTCACCGACGTCATGAAGCGTCGCTCGTCGACCGCGTCCCAGGTGTCGGTTCGCAAGGCCTCGTCGAGCGCGCACTGGGCCGCTGCGCGCACTACCCGTTCGTCGTTGAACAGGCGCACTAGGTCGTTGAATTCGCCGGCATATACCGGCTCCGACACGTACAGAAAACCACCCGGCCGCAGCACGCGCGCCACCTCGCCTAGCGCCTGCGGCAGAAGCGCGACCGGCACATGATGCAGCGACTTGAGCATTAGCGCGAGATCGAAGCTCGCATCCGGCAATGGGATGGCTTCGGCACCGCCTGCCACGAAGTGAAGCCGGTCCTGCGCCGCGGCGAGGTTCTTTTGGTGCTGACGGGCGTCGACTTCGAGACCCGTGACATGGGTGCGCGGATACCGCAGGAGCAGCGTGCGCGCCATGCGGGCGTCGCCGCAGCCGAGTTCGACGATGTCCTTCGCGTCGAGCGGCACCAAGCGGGCAAGCAAGGTCAGCTCGTCGTCGATCTGCGGCAGGCTGTCATGTATGGAGGTCAATGATGCTCCGCTGCTTTGGGTTGGCGCCCGGCGCGTTGGTGAATGACAAACTCATGAATCACCCGCCGCGTAGGGCCGGGCGGCGCAAAGACGTGCTGGCCAAGGAACCGGATCTGAACGCAACTTACTGTATTTGTTCTGGTGCGAAAGGCGGGACTCGAACCCGCACGCCTTGCGGCGCTGGAACCTAAATCCAGTGCGTCTACCAATTCCGCCACCTTCGCCCGCGTCCAATTCTATCCAATTCGCACCTATACTGTCGCGCTGTTGCGACTCCCGGCGTGGATACGGCGCCGATGCCCGTCGATCATTACGAGAACTTCCCGGTTGCATCCTGGCTGCTGCCGGCGCATCTGCGGCGCCCGGTGGAAGTCATTTACCGCTTCGCCCGCAGCGCCGACGACATCGCCGACGAGGGCGAGGCGCAGCCAAGCCAACGGCTCGCCGATCTCGCGGCATGGCGCGCGCAACTCGATGTCATCGCGGCGGGGCGAACGCCGCGCACCGCCGAGTTCGCCGAGTTGGCTCAGGTGATCAAGCGCGAAAGTCTGCCGCTGCAACCTTTCTACGACCTGCTCGATGCCTTCGCCCAGGACGTCGTCAAGGAGCGCTATGCCGATTTCGCCGAACTGCTCGACTATTGCCGCCGTTCCGCCAATCCCGTCGGGCGCTTACTCCTGCACCTGTATCGCGCCGCGAGCAACGACAATCTACAGCGCTCGGATGCGATCTGCAGCAGCCTCCAACTGATCAATTTCTGGCAGGACGTCGCCGTCGATTGGCGCAAGGGCAGGGTGTATCTGCCGCAGGACGAGCTGGCGCGCTTCGGTGTGCGCGAAAGCCAGATCGCGCAGGGGCGCTGGGACGCGAGCTGGGCGGCGCTGATGGATTTTCAGATCGATCGCGCGCGGAACATGATGCTGCAAGGCAGCGCGCTGGCGCGGGCGTTGCCGCGCCGGGCGGGGTTGGAGCTGGCGATGATCATGCAGGGCGGTCTGCGTGTGCTGGAGAAATTGCAGCAAGTTCGCGGCGATGTGTTTCGAGCGCGCCCGGTGCTTGCCGGGCCCGATTGGCCGTTGTTGTTGTGGCGGGCGCTGACCCGGCCGGCGCCATGATGCCTGACGAGTATTGCCAGCAAAAGGCCGCGGAGAGTGGTTCATCCTTCTACTACAGCTTCCTCTTCCTGCCGGCGGAGAAGCGGCGGGCGATCACCGCGCTCTATGCGTTCTGCCGCGAGGTCGATGACGTGGTGGACGAATGCGCAGACGCGCAGCTCGCGGGCACCAAGCTCGCGTGGTGGCGCACCGAGGTTGCCGCCATTTACGAAGGCAAACCACGGCATCCGGTCAGCACCGCGCTGGCGCCCGTGGTGCGCGACTACGATCTGCCGCAGCAGCGCTTGCAGGAGATCATCGACGGAATGGAGATGGACTTGCAGCAGACACGCTACCTCGATTTCAAGGCGCTGCAGCTGTACTGCTATCGCGTCGCCGCGGTTGTCGGCCTGATGGCGGCGGAGATCTTCGGCTATCGGGATGCGCGCACGCGCGAATATGCGCATGACCTAGGGCTCGCGTTTCAACTCACCAACATCATCCGCGATGTCGGCGAAGATGCGCGGCGCGGCCGCATTTACCTGCCGATCGACGAGTTGCAGCGTTTCGGCGTAACCGCCGCGGATATCCTCGCCGCGCGCTACAGTGACGATTTCCGCCGCCTCATGGAGTTCCAGATCGAGCGTGCCGAAGGCTACTACACGCAGGCGATGGCGGTGCTGCCCAAGGCCGATCGCAAATCGCAGCGCGCCGGGCTGGTGATGGCGGCGATCTACCGCACCTTGCTGCGCGAGATCAAGCGCGACGGCGCGCACGTTCTCAACCAGCGCATCGCGCTGACGCCGCTGCGCAAGCTATGGATCGCCTGGCGCACCTGGCTGCAGGCCTGAAGTTTTGAGCCGCGAGGTGCGTGTCGCCATCGTCGGCGGCGGCTGGGCTGGGCTCGCGGCGGGGGTCGAACTGGCGCACCGGCGGGTGCCGGTCACCCTGTTCGAGGCCGCGCTTACTTTGGGTGGCAGGGCGCGCTCGGTCGAGCGCGATGGCCGCGTCATCGACAATGGTCAACACATCCTTAGCGGCGCCTACACGGAAACCCTGCGGCTGATGCAGCGGGTGGGCGTTAACGTCGGGCGAGCCTTGCAGCGCAGGCCCTTGTCGTTGGTCTATCCCGGCCGATTCGAGCTCCATGCGCCGCGCCTGCCCGCGCCGCTGCACCTTGCCGCGGCGCTGCTGACGGCGAAAGGTCTGCACTTGACCGACCGCTTGGCGGCGCTGCGGCTTATGCGGGCGCTGCGCGGCTGCCGCTATTCGCCGCCCATCGAGCAATCGGTGAGCGAACTGCTCGACGCCGTTGGATCACCCGCGTCGCTGCGGCGCCTGTTGTGGGAGCCACTTTGCATCGGCGCCCTCAACACCCCGCCTGCCGAGGCGTCGGCGCGCGTCTTCGCCGTTGTGTTGCGCGATGGTTTGGCCGCTGGGCGCTTGGCGAGCGATTTGCTGCTGCCGCGCACCGATCTGAGCCGCGTATTTCCCGATGCCGCCGCAAGCTACATCGCGGCGCGCGGCGGCGAAGTGCACGCGGGCTGCACGGTGGAGGCCATCGGCCGCGACGGGCAGGCGTTTCGGCTCGAACCGCGAAGCGAAACCGGGTTCTCGCATGTCATCGTGGCGGCGGCGCCGCAGCAGCTCGCACGCCTGCTCGGGCACCTGCCGGAACTCGCCCCGAGCCTCGCGCTGGTGGAGCGGTTCGACTACCAACCGATCATCACTTGTTATCTCGCTTATGCGCCGACAATCCGGCTTCCGGCGCCGATGATTGGGATGACTGGGGCATGTGCCCAATGGCTGTTCGATCGCGGGCAACTCGGTGCCGAGCCGGGTTTGCTGGCGGCGGTGGTGAGCGCCGCCCGGCCATATCTCGGCATGCCGCGCGAGGAGCTCGCGGCGCGGGTTCACGGCGAGGTCGAGTCGGTGCTGGGCGGGCTCGCGGCGCCGAGGTGGCAGATGGTCATTACGGAGAAGCGCGCCACCTTCGCCTGTGTACCGGGCCTGCAAAGGCCCGCGGCGATCACCCCGCTGCGGCGCCTTTTTCTGGCCGGCGACTACGTGGCCAGCGCTTATCCCGCCACCTTGGAGTCTGCGGTGCGTAGCGGAGTACGCTGCGCCGAGCTGGTGGCGCAAGACATACGTCGATCGCAAACCATACGTTCGTGAGTCTGTTGCTAGACCTTGGTGCGCTCGCCCTCAAGGCGTCCGCCGACGAGTTTTAGGCTGCGCTGGCAGCGCGCGGCCAGCGCTTCGTCATGGGTGACGAGAATCATCGTGGTGCCTTGCTCGGCGTTGATGTCGAACATCAGATCGATGATCGCGGCACCGGTACTCGCATCGAGGTTTCCGGTCGGCTCGTCCGCGAGCAACAGTCGCGGGCGTGCCGCGAATGCCCGCGCCAGCGCCACGCGCTGCTGCTCGCCGCCCGAAAGGTGTTTCGGATAGTGGGAAAGCCGTGCTGCGAGGCCGACCCGCTCCAACATCTGCTCGGCATGGGAGCGGGCTTCGCCGCGGCCCGCCAGTTCCAGCGGCAGCATGACGTTTTCCAGCGCGGTCAGCGCCGGCAGCAACTGGAAAGACTGGAAGACGAAGCCGAGCATGCGCCCGCGCAGCGCTGCCCGCTCGTCCTCGGTGAGGGCGAACAGATCGTTGCCGTCGAGCATGACCCTGCCCGCGGTCGGAACATCCAGGCCGGCGAGCAGTCCCAGCAATGTTGACTTCCCGGAGCCCGAGGCGCCGACGACGGCGATCGCTTCGGCCGTCATGACGCGAAAGGAAATCTCATGCAAAATGACGAGTTGCTGTTCGCCGCTCGTGACCTGCTTGCCCAGATCGAGCGCTTCCACCACCACTGCCTGAGAATCCAATCCAATGTCTCGCTTCATGCTAATAGGTTTGCTGGTTATCTTTGCACTCCCCGCTCATGCGGCGCGGACCATTCTCGTCTTTGGCGACAGTCTGTCGGCCGGCTACGGCATGCGTCAATCCACTGCGTGGCCGACACTGCTCGACCAGCGATTGGAATACGAGAATAGCAAGTACCGTGTTGCCAACGCCAGCACCAGCGGCGACACCACGGCCAATGGACGCTCGCGGTTGGAAAAGGCATTGAAACGTCACCGGCCGGCTATCGTGATTCTCGCACTCGGCGCCAACGATGGGCTACGCGGGCTGCCGGTCGCGGCGATGCGCGACAATCTCGCGGCCATGATCGAGTCCATCCAGAATAGCAAGGCCAAGGTCGTACTCGTGGGCATGCGTCTGCCGCCCAACTATGGCCCCAGTTATACGCAAGAGTTCCAGGGTACCTTCGTCGAACTGGCGCACAACTACGAGACGGCGCTGGTACCCTTCCTGCTTGAAGGCTTCGCCGACAAGCCCGGCTTCTTTCAAGCCGACACGATTCACCCGAACGCGGAGGCGCAGCATATGATTCTCGCCAACGTGTGGCCCGTGCTCGAACCGCTGCTGGCGAAAGAGGGCAAGGCAGCGGCGAAAAAGCGCACGGCGGCGCAGACTCCCAAGAAGCCGGCGCGCGTGGCCGCGCCCGCGAACTGACGAGATTTAGCCTACGCTGACGCGCGGCGGCCCGGCGACGATCTCGCCGATCACCGCCGCCCGATCGAAGCCGCGCGAGCGAAACAGGTTCAGCACGTCGGCGGCGGCTTCCGCGGCGCATGCCAGGAGCAACCCACCGCTGGTTTGCGGATCGGTGAGGAGATTTGCCTGCCATTCGGCGTGGTCCGCGGCGAGCGCCACGTCCTTCCCATAGCCGGCCCAGTTGCGCGTCGAGGCGCCGGTCGCCACGCCCTGCTGGACGAATTCAAGCGCCTCTTTCAGCAGAGGCAAATCGGCGAACCGCACCGTCGCGCCGACCTCGGAGCCGCGGCAAATTTCCAGCAGGTGGCCGGCAAGCCCGAAGCCGGTGACATCGGTCAGCGCATGCACCGCATCCATCTGCGCCAACTCGATGCCCGGCGTATTGAGCTTGGTGGTGTGTTCGATCATCTGCGCGTAGCCGTCGGCATCGAGCCGGCCTTTCTTCAGCGCCGCGCTGAGGATGCCCACCCCCAGCGGCTTGCCGAGAATGAGCACGTCCCCCGGCCGGGCGCCGCTGTTGCGCTTGACCCGTCGCGGATGGACGAGGCCGAGCGCCACCAGTCCGTAGATCGGTTCCAGCACGTCGATCGAATGGCCCCCGGCGATCGGGATTCCGGCCGCCGCGCATACCGATTCGCCGCCGGCGAGAATACTGCGGATCACCGCCGGCGGCAGCTTGTCCAGTGGCATGCCGACGACGGCGAGCGCCATGATCGGGCGGCCGCCCATGGCGTAGATGTCGGACAGCGCATTGGTCGCGGCGATGCGGCCGAAGTCGTGGGGGTCGTCGACGATGGGCGTGAAGAAGTCGGTCGTCGCGATGAGCGCCTGCTCGTCGTTTAGCCGATAGACGGCGGCATCGTCGGCGGTCTCGGTGCCGACGAGCAGTTCCGGCGGCATCACCCTTAGCGGTGTCGCGGCCAGAAGCTCGGACAGCACGGCGGGCGCGATTTTGCAGCCGCAGCCGCCGCCATGGGAGAATTGGGTCAGTTTGATGTCCATAAATCCATGAAGCAACAAGCGTCAGCCAACGTAACACAGATCGGCGAATTCGACGAAATCATCGACGCCCGCTCGCCGGCGGAGTTCGCGGAAGATCACGTGCCCGGCGCGCTCAACTGTCCGACGCTGGATGATGCCCAGCGCGCCCATGTCGGCACGCTGTACAAACAGGTGTCGCCGTTCACCGCGCGTAAGGTCGGCGCTGCGCTGGTCGCGCGCAATATCGCCGACCACCTCGAACAGCACTTCGCCGCACGCGAGCGCGACTGGCACCCGCTGGTCTACTGCTGGCGCGGCGGCCAGCGCAGCGGATCGTTCGTCACCTGGCTGCGCCTCATCGGCTGGGATGCCTGGCAACTCGAAGGCGGCTACAAGGTCTACCGTCGCCTCGTCGTCGCGCGGCTCGGCGAGTTGCCGCCGCGATTCGATTGGCGTGTCGTCTGCGGCGCCACCGGCAGCGCCAAGACACGGCTGCTCGAGGCGCTCGCCGCCCAGGGCGCGCAGGTGCTCGATCTGGAAGCGCTCGCCGCCCACAAGGGATCGGTGCTCGGCTCGTTGCCCGGCCAGCCGCAGCCGACGCAGAAGTGGTTCGAGTCGATGCTGCACCAGGCTTTGGCGCGGCTCGACCCGGATCGCCCGGTGTTCGTCGAGGCGGAGAGCCGCAAGATCGGCGACCTGCATGTGCCGGAGGCGCTGATCGAGGCGATGCGCGGCAGCCCTTGCGTACTGGTCGAGGCGACGCGCGCGGCGCGGCTTGAATTCCTGCTGCGCGACTACGCCTACCTCGGTGACGATATCGATAGCCTCAAGCGCAAGATCGACTGTCTCAAAGCGTTGCAGAGCAATGACACCCTCACGCACTGGAAGGCGCTGGCGGATGCGCGCGATCTGCGCGCGCTGTTCGCCGATCTGATGGATAAGCACTACGACCCGCTTTACCAACGCTCGCAGGACCGCAACTACCGGCGCTATTCCGACGCGCCGCGCTTAACCACTGCGGACCTCTCGCCCGCCGCCGTCACGCGCCTGGCGCAAGCGGTTCTGGCAGCCTGATGCGGCAGCCTGCGCCTTCACGGCGCAGAGGCGCTGCACGAGCGCCGGCTTGGGCAGCGCCACCTCGCCCTGTTCGAAGGCAACGACGCTCAGCGCCGAATCGAACGCATGCAGCAGCTCGCCCGGTTGCAGCAGGAAAGCCGGATTGCTCGGCCGCCCAAAGCGCTCGTTGCCGGCCATGAAGGTCTCGTAGATCAGCACGCCATCCTCGTGTAAGGCGTTGACGAGCAGCGGAAACAGCGGGCGATGCAGGTAGTTTGCGACGACGATCCCAGCGAATTTGCGCCCGGCATACGGCCATGGCCCGTTTTCCAGATCGGCGCAACGCGCGGTAATGCCGGGCACGTCGGCAAGCTGCGCGAGCGCAGCGGCATCGCGGTCCGCCGCCTCGACTCGATAGCCGCCGTGCGCGAGATAGCGCGCGTGCCGGCCCGCGCCGCAGGCTAGATCGAGCACCGTGCCGCCGCCGGGAATCAGCGGCGCGAAGCGGCAAACCCAGGCCGAGGGGTGCGTTGGATGACCGTGTGGGTCCAATCGCATGGCCGCGTCCGTTAGCTCGCGCACGCCTGTGTGCAACGGGCGCGCGCAAGACAACTATGCGTCATGGACGATTCGAAGCGCCCAGCGATTCAGCTTGCCGACATCGGCCGCTTCGAGGTCGGCGACCTTCAGCCTCCACGTGCCGCCCACGCTCTCGCCGCGCAGCGCGGCGAGGCTCGGTGTCGTTGCCAAATCATAGGTCTTGATGATGTTGTCCGCCGAACCGCCGGCGCGCGCGTGCAACTCGACGCTGGTGCCTGCCGGCGAGATCAGTATGATCGCGAGATCGCCGATGTAGGTATGCGTCACGTCGAGCGCGACCTCGATGTCCCGGACTCGGCCCGTTGCCGAGGCGTTCAGGCCGCGCTCGATGCCGGCAGGATTGTCGTCGGGGATCATGATTCCCGGCGCGTCCTCGATTTGCAGGGGCGCGCTGGACTGCACCGCTAGTTCAAGCTCCCATCGGTTTAGCGTGCCCGTGTCCACCGCTGCCAAGTCCTGCACCGTGAGCGTCCAGTCGCCGGCAATCGATAGGCCGATCAGGGCGCTCAGGGCAGGGGTGTCTAGCAGGTCGAAGCTGCGGCGCAGATTGTCGGCGTTGCCGCCGTTGCGGCTGTGCAAGTTCACCGCGGTGCCCGAGGGTGCCCTGAGCGAAACCGCCAAGTCGCCGATGTAGGTGTGGGTGATGTTTACGCTGACCTTGATCGCAGCGAGCAACGCGGATTCTGTGAAGCGTATGGTGTCGCGCACACCGGCTGCGGCATTGTCGGGAATCGCCAGCGCGGGCGCCGACTCCTTTCGTAGCGCTTGCTCGGCCGAGGGCCCGCGCAAGCGTAATGCTTCGGCCACCGCGGCGGCGGCATCGACGCGGCCGTGCCCGAACCACGGACTCCAGGTGCCATCGGGGCTGCCGACGTCGGCGAAGTCGGCGCGATCGAACGGCGCGATGGGTGAGACATCCCACGACGGATTGGCGTCGTAGCTCGCCGGCGGCGTACGCGGATAGCCGTCGCGGCTCAGATCCTTCGCCGCGGTCCGCTTGAGTATCCCGATGACCTCGGTCGCCGAGAGTTCAGGATGGGCACCAATGACCAGCGCGGCGATGCCCGCCACCAGCGGTGTGGCACTCGAGGTGCCGCCGAAGCGCTCGGTGACGCCGCCGCCCTCGCCGGTGGCGGTGATGATGCCGAGGCCGCGCACCGCCAGGCGGAGGTACTCGTGGACGTTGCTGGTCGGGGCGCAGATGCCGATGCCGGTACCGTAGTTCGAGTAATGGCTGCGCTGCGCGGTGCTGGCGAGCGCGGCCACGTGCGTCAGCCCGTCGATCCCGACCAGATTGTTCTCGAATCGGCGCGCGGTTCTGACGCCAACCCAAACCTGGGAGCCGTTGGGCCGGAAGTCCCAGCCGCGCGTGTAGGGCACGTTGACATCGGCGGTGTGCTGGATTGGACAGTTCTCGTTGCCCGCCGCCCACAGAAAGACGATACCGCGGCCGCGCCGTCCGCCGCTGCGCCCGAGCGCCGCGATCCGCTCGACGACCGGCGTCGCCCACACGTTGTTCGGCACGCCACCCCAGGAGTTGGAGAGGACGTTGACCTTGTCGGCGACATAGTCGAGCACGGTGAGCAGCTTCGAGTCGCTGATGAACAGGCTCGGCCCGGAAGACTCCCACTGGATCGGCAGCAGTCGGCAGCCGGGGGCGGCGCCGACCATCAACGCGGCATCCACCTCGCCCGCGATCACGCCGGCGCACGAAGTGCCGTGGTTCGAGCCGGCCTTGTACATCTCGCGCGGATCGGCGCCGACATCGTTCTTGGTGATGAGCCGTTCGCCGCGAAAGTAGCCCCAATCGGCGAACTTGCCCGGCGAGTCGAAGTCGCCGTGGTCGAGCTTGCAGCCGTCATCAGTGACGCCGATCACGACGTGGGCGCTGCCGAAACCGTCGAGCAGCCGCCACGCCTCCTCGCAATGGGAGCAGGCGCGCAGGTCGAAGTCGGGATCGCTGAGACGCGGCGTGATATGCCACTCGCGCGCGTAGAACGGATCGCTGGGCAGGGTGATCTCGTAGGTGCTCATGCGTTGGTTCAGGTCGTGCTCGGCGCTTTCCACCAGCGGCTCGTTCTCGGTCAGCGCGACCACGAGCTTGACCGGGTTCATGCCCGTGTGGTCGGTGAGCTGGAACAGGTACAGGCGATCGTCATAGGCCTGCATCAGCACCAGGCCATAGCGCGCGATGAACGCGTCGAGCCCGCCCGGTGCCGGCGGTTGACGGAACCTCACCAGCACGCGATCGGAAATCAGGAACTCGCTGCCCGTCTCCGCCGTCTTGTACGCATGGTGCGCCGGCGCCAGGTGGCGCGCGCGAGTCATCAGCGGCTCCAGATCCGCCGAGCGCGTCGTCACCCGCGTCGAGCCGGCCGAGACGGGCTCGCACTCGCCGACGCCCAGTTTGCGCAGCTCCTCGGGGCTAGCCCGCACGACGAACTGATCGGGTTGCTTTTCCAGATAGACCTTTTTCCCGGCTCGGTAGGTGTAGAGGCCATTGCTCATAGTCGGTTCTCCTCGCTGTCTAGGCGCCACCGGCGCCCACCAAGAAGCATCTTAGTCCCGCGATCGGTTGCGGGCCATCAGACGAAAGGCGTAGGCGCCGCTGCAGTCGATTCCGGTTCTGTCGGCCCGCCCCGTATACGGTGCATGTCGATTGGCCGGCACCGGTCTTGGCAGGGGTTGGCTGCAGCACTTCAAACGTATCGGTTCTTTCCTCTCCGGTAAGTCATCTGTAAGTACGCGCGGCGCAGCCTGAGTGCTATTAGGCGAAAAGTCGGCATTGGAGTTGGATGTTCGAACTGCGCGAGGGGGTGTGCCGTGTTGCGGTGGATAGTCGGGTCGAGTGTCAACTATCGGTTGCTCGTGATCGCTGTAGCAGCCGCCCTGATGGCAGTGGGGTTCACCAAGCTTCGGGATACTTCGATAGAGGGCCTTCCCGACTTCGGACCGGTGCGGGTCGACGTTTAGACCGAGGCGCCCGGGCTGTCGCCGGAAGAAGTCGAGAACCTCATTACCAACCCGACGGAGCAGGAGTTCTTCAACGGGATAGCCGCTCATCTACGCGCTTATGCTCGGCTAACGCTCGGGCTGTCGTTCGCATTGGCCAAGGGAGGTCTGAATAGGAATAGGCGGCGCAATTGCGCTATGTGTTGCCGTGGCGAATTGTCCAGCCGTGTAACCCGGATGGAGCGCAGCGGAATCCGGGAACTCCACTAGAACGACGAACCCGGCTGGGTCAGGAATTCGGCTTCCTCCGCTGTCGTGGGGCGGCCGAGTATGCGATTGCGGTGGGGAAAGCGGCCGAATCGCTCGATGATCACCAGATGTTTGTAGGCCCAGTCGGCGCAGTCGGCGGTTTCGGGATAAGACCGCAGCCTCTCCGTCAGTGCCAGGCAGGCTTTCTGTGCCTCGATGTCTTCCGCGTGCTCGAACGGCAGGTAAAAAAACCAACGTAGCAGCGGTGGCAACTGTTGATCGAAGCCGCGCTCGATTGCGTTTCGTGCCAATGCCAAAGCATGAACATCCGACGCGAATGCCTGAGGCGTATCGCGGAACATGTTGCGCGGGAACTGGTCTAGCACGATGGTCAGCGCCAGGGCGGATGCGGCCTGCGAGCGCCAAGCGTCGAGTTCGCCGGCCGTGGCGGCGCGGTAGGTGGCGAGAAAGCGTTCGCGAATCAGCTCATCAAATTGCGCGTCCTTCTTGAACCAATAATCGCGCTGCGCGCCATAGTCCGCGCTGTCGGGTGCACCGAACCAAAAGTCGAGAACAGTTTGTGCGTTTGTCGGCATTGTTGCGGTTTCACCTTACCGGGAGATCTGTTTCGCGCAAGATCGACACCTCGAGCTCGAAGCTTTTTCGCTCCGGCTCGACCGGCTTAGGTACAATCCGGCACATCGGATAAGCACATCGACATGTGGGCGACCACGCCACTATGCAAGAACAACACTATCTTACGCCCCTGTTCGAACCCAAGTCGGTAGCCATCATCGGAGCGAGTGAGCGGGAGCGCTCAGTCGGCTCGGTGCTGGTGCGTAACATGCTCAACGCCGGCTTCAAGGGTAAGCTGTTTGCCGTCAATCCCAAGCATGAATCGGTGTTTGGCCTGCCCTGCTTCCCAACCGTGGAGGAGGTGCCGCTGCGGCTCGACCTGGTGGTCGTGGCTATTCGGGCCGAATCGATCCCAGGCATCATGGAATCCTGCGGCCGCGCCGGCGTCAAGGCGGCGGTGGTGGTCTCCGCCGGTTTCAGCGAGACCGGGCCGCGCGGTGCGGCGCTGGAGCGGGCAGTGGTGGAGAACGCGCGACGCCATCGTATCCGGCTCGTCGGCCCCAACTGCCTCGGACTGATGCGCCCCGAAATCGGGCTCAACGCCACCTTCGCTCACACCAGCGGCAACCCCGGGTCGATCGGTTTGATATCCCAGTCGGGTGCGTTGTGCGCCGCCATTCTGGACTGGGCCAAACCGAACAACGTCGGTTTCTCGAGTGTCATTTCGCTGGGCGGATCGAGCGACGTGGATTTCGGCGAGATTCTCGATTTCATGATCTCCGATCCGCGCACCGAGAACATCTTTCTGTATATCGAGGGCATCCGCCACGCCCGTGGCTTCATGAGCGCGCTGCGCGCGGCGGCGCGGATCAAGCCGGTGCTTCTCATGAAAGTAGGACGGCACTTGGCGGGTTCGCGCGCGGTGCTTTCGCACACCGGCACCATGGTCGGCTCGGACGATGTGTTCGAAGCGGCGCTGCGGCGTGCCGGCGTGGTGCGCCTGTACACTGTCGGCCAGATGTTCGCCGCCGCCTCCGCGCTGTTCTCGCATTTCCGCCCGCGCGGCGCCCGGCTGGCCATCATCACCAACGGCGGCGGACCGGGCGTGATGGCGGTGGATCGCTGCGCCGATCTGGGCATACCGCTCGCCCAGCTTGCCGATTCGACGCACGCGAAGCTCAACCAGTTGCTGCCGAAGACATGGTCGCACGGCAATCCGCTCGATATCGTCGGCGACGCCGACACCGAACGCTACTGCCAGACGGTGCGCGCGGTGCTGGAGGACGATAACGTCGACGGTGTGCTCACTATCCTCACGCCGCAGGCGATGACCGATCCACCCGAGGTGGCGAAGGGCATCATCGAAGTGGCGCACGACACCGACAAACCGCTGGTGACCTGCTGGATGGGCGAGGACCTCGTGCGTGACGCGCGCAAGATGTTCATCACCGCAGGCATACCGACCTTTCGCACCCCCGAGCCGGCGGTGGAATTGTTCTCGCACATCTCGGTGTTCTATCGTAACCAGAAGCTGCTGATGCAAACGCCGGCTCCCTTGTCGCACCTGTCGCCGCCGAGCATCGAGAGCGCGAAGCTGGTGATCGAGACCGCGCTGGGCGAGCGTCGTGTAGTGCTTTCCGAAATGGAGTCGAAGGCCCTGCTGGCGGCGTTCCGCATCCCGATCTCGAGCACCGTGGTGGCGCGTTCGGCGACCGAGGCGATGGTGCTGGCCGAAGAAATCGGCATGCCCGTGGCGATGAAGGTCAACTCCCCCGACATTACGCACAAGAGCGACAGCGGCGGCGTGCGGCTGAACCTGAACAGCTTGCAGGCGGTGCGCACGGCATACCAGGAAATCGTCGATCACGTCAAGAAGGCGCGGCCCGATGCGAATCTAGTCGGTATCGCGGTCGAGCCGATGATCATCAAGCCGAATGGCCGCGAGTTGATGGTGGGCGTGATCCGCGACGAGGTGTTCGGTCCCACGATCACTTTCGGCGAGGGCGGAACCAAGGTCGAGGTGCACCGCGAGCGCGCGGTCGCCTTGCCGCCGCTCAACAGCTTTCTCATCCGTGACATGATACGTGGCACCCGCGTCGCGGAATTGCTGGGCGAGTACCGCGGGATGCCGCCGGTCAACATGGAAACGCTCGAATTGGTGCTGCTGCGCGTCTCCGAAATGGTGTGCGAGCTGCCATGGATCCGGGAAATGGACATCAACCCCCTGATCGTCGACGAGAAAGGCGCGGTCGCGGTCGATGCCCGCATCGTAGTTCGACAACGTCTCGCCCACGGCGAATCGCTACGACCACATGGCAATCCATCCCTATCCGCTGCACCTTGTCCAGTCCTGGACGCTACCCGACGGCACCGATGTCACGATCCGGCCGATCCGGCCGGAGGACGCGGAGATCGAGAAGGAGTTCGTCAAGAACCTGTCGGAAGAGACGAAATACTTTCGCTTCATGAACACGCTGCGCGAACTGACTCAGCCGATGGTGGCTCGGCTTACGCAGATCGACTACGACCGCGAGATGGCTTTCATCGGTGTCGTGCGCAACGACGGCGCCGAGCAGGAAGTCGGCGTGTGCCGCTATGCCGTCAACCCCGACGGCGAGTCGTGCGAATTCGCCATCGTCGTTGCCGACGACTGGCAGCGCAAGGGGCTGGCGCGCCAGCTCATGCGCGTGCTGATCGAGACCGCGCGCAACAAGGGGCTCAAATACATGTTGGGCTCGTTCCTTTCCGAAAACCAGCGCATGCTCAAGTTCGTCGCCGGGCTCGGCTTCTTGCTGACCAAGAGTGTGGACGATCCGACGGTGGTGCAGGGTTCGCTGGAATTACAGGACTGAGCGGCGGTGAATGGAGCTACCGCGCGGGCCGATTTCGTCTATTAGCTACCCCATGAGCGACGCCGCATCTCGAAGCGTTCGCCCTGAGCTTGTCGAAGGGCGCATGACGGCAGTGCGAGCCGCTCATGGTTCGACGAGCTCACCACGAACGGATTTTACAGGTGGCGCCAGGTCCATTGGCGTCGTGTCTGGGCGATGAACTCGAACACGGCGCGGGTGCGCTGCGCCTGGTGCGGCGACGACCCCGCGTACGTCGCTTACCACGACGAGGAATGGGGCGTGCCGGTTCACGACGAGCGCACGCTGTTCGAATTCCTGATCCTCGAAGGCGCGCAGGCCGGGCTGTCCTGGCGCACGATCCTCAACAAGCGCGACAAATACCGCCGCGCCTTCGACGGCTTCGATGCAGCCCGTATCGCCCGCTATAACGACCGCGATCGACAGCGCCTGCTTGCCGATGCCGGCATCGTGCGCAACCGGCTCAAGATCGATGCGGCGATCCGCAACGCCCGCGCCTGGCTTTCCCTGCGCGAGGAGTTCGGTTCATGCGAGGCGTACCTGTGGGAATTCGCAGGGGGTCGCCCGATCCAGAATGCATGGGCCGCGATGACCGACGTGCCCGCGTTGACGCCTACGTCCGACGCACTGAGCAAGGATCTCGCCCAGCGCGGCTTCAAGTTCGTCGGCACCACCATCTGCTACGCATTCATGCAGGCGGTGGGGATGGTCAACGACCACACCACCGATTGTTTCCGCCATCGCGAACTGGGCGGCCTCCCGGCACGACCGTCGTCGCCTCAAGGCGCGTAGGAGCGGCCTCCCGGCCGCGAATACAACCTTCGCATTGTCGAACGCTGATTCGCGGCGAGGACGCCGCTCCTACGATATCTGCGCTTCAACCGGAATACGGGTTGGCTGACTCAGACAGCGGCGGCCACTTTGCCGGCTGCGCGTGAGCGCGACCCGACGGTGAGCGCGCTGGCGATCGCCAGCGCTTGCAGCAGCGCAACGCCGGCGAGCACTGCGGCGAACTGGCCGCGGTCCATGAGCGGGCCGAAGATCAGCGGCGCGCTCGCCAGGCCGATATCCAGACCCGAATAGACGAAGCCGTAGATGCGTCCATAGGCTTGCGGGCCGAGCGTGGCCGTCGCCGCATGGCGCACCAGCATGTCGCGGGAAGGCCCGGCGACACCGACGCCCAAGCCCATCAGCACCATGAGCGCGATCACCGACCATGACGGCGGGCTGGCGCTGGCGAGCACCAGCGCCGTCAGCGCCGAGAGCGTCAGCGCATAGAGGATCACCCGATCCTGGCCGCGGGCGGCATTGACGAGGAATCCGCCGATGACCATCCCGAGCGCGCCGCCGACGAGGTAGGCGCTGAGGCTCGTGGTCGCGATCGCCAGCGATAGGCCGTAAAGCGCGCCCAGCACCGCGGGCGAGTAGTTCTGCAGTGCCCCGAAGGCCATGGTCGACACGACGAAGAACGCGAAACACAGCCACACTTGGCTCAGGCCGAGGAATGCGAGCGCCGGCACCGGTGCGGCGTCCGCGGCTTGCATCGGAGCGCGCGGGGCATCGTCGGTGGCCAGCGCGTCGCGTTGCCAAACCAGCAACGTCAGCATGGCAAATCCCACCGCACCGGCGGCGAACCCGGCGACATGCCAGTCGGCGAGGGTGGCGATGCCGGTCATGAACAGCGGTGCCGCTGCCCATCCCAGGTTCCCCGACAGCCCATGAACGGAAAACGCGTGGCCGAGGCGCGGCGACGAGACGCGGCGGTTGAGGATGGTGAAATCGGCGGGATGGAAAACGCTGTTGCCGAGCCCGGCGAGCGCCGCCGCCATCATCAGCATGGGATAGTTCTGCGCCAGTCCGAGGGCGAAGCCGGAGAGGCCGAGGAGTGCGATGCCCGCGAACAGGACGCGACGCGGGCCAGTTCGATCGACGACGAAGCCGGCGAGCGCCTGGCCGATACCCGAGACGACGAAGAAAGCGGTCATCAGCGCGCCGGCCTGCGTGAAGCTGAGCGAGAACTCGCGCATCAGCCACGGGAACAGCGGCGGCAGCATGAGGTGGAAGAAGTGGGACGTGCCGTGCGCCATGCCGACCAGGGTGATGGTTCGTGCTTCGCGGCGGGCGTTGGGGTCGATGGGCACGTGAGGATCTCGATTGAGCGCGGCAGGCGCGCTGATTATGCCACCGGTGGCGATGGTGCAGCGTCGGCGGCCCGCCTTTCGTGGCACTAGGGGTTGCGGTAGGTTTGCCGGGCGCGCCGCATAGGCGCTAAGCTGAGAGTGTCGCACATCGGGTCGAAGGAGCGTTCGCCATGCCGTTACTGAACATCTTGTTGCTGGTGGTGCTGGGATTCGCCGCGGCGCTTTGCGCCGCGCCGGGCGCTTCAAACGCGCCGAAACTCGTCTGCGACGCCGCCGGTGAGAAGCCGAGTTTTTTCAAGGACGAGTGGATATCCAACAAGGTCGCGGTCAAGCTGCAATTCAGCAAGGCGCTGCTGCGCGAGAAGATCGATGTCAAGACCAGCGGCGGCGTCGTCACGCTTTCGGGCAACGTGTTGACGAAGGACAAGATCGCTCTGGCGGTGAAGCTCGCGCGCCAGGTATCCGGGGTACGCTCGGTGACCAGCTACCTGCAGGTGGGGCCACCGCTGCGCGACGGGTTCGGGCGGCCGGGAGGTTCGTCGTGAATCCGGGGCTCCCGGATTGCGCCGTGCTCCATCCGGGCTAAGTCACTACCCGACGGCAAGAGTGACGCCGCATCCCAAGCCGTTTGCCCCGAGCCTGTCGAAGGGCGTATCGCGGCATTGAGCGCCGTTCATGATTCGACACGCTCACCACGAACGGCGTCTCTACGGGTCACGCCACTTCAAGCTATCACCCTTTGACCGTGGCCCGCCGGCGCAGTGCCGGCGACGGGTCGGTGAGCGCGCCGTCGAACGGGTGGCGCTCGAGCCCATATAGCTCGAGTATGCGGCGCACATAGTCGCGCGTTTCGGCATAGGGCGGGATGCCGCGATAGCGGTCCACCGCACCCTCTCCGGCGTTGTAGCCCGCTGCCGCGAGCGCCACGTCGCCGCGGAAGTAGGCCAGGAGCCAGCGCAGGTAGGCCAGCCCGCCGCGAATGTTCTGCTCCGGGTCGAGCGCGTTGCGCACGTTGAAGCGCTCAGCCGTGTCCGGGATGAGCTGCATGACGCCGACCGCGTTGCGCGGCGACAGCGCGGCGGGGTCGAAGTCCGACTCGACCGCGATCAGCGCCAGCGCCAGCCGCGCGTCCACCGCATACTTGGGGGCAAGCCGGCGCACCAGATCGGCAATCTTGCGCTTGCCCGGCGTAGCGTTGGCGGCCGCATCGAGCAGCGCCCGCTGCTGCGCGCGGCGCCGCGCTGCTTCCGGGTTGGTCATGCATTCCGGCAGGCGCTGCGCGTCGGCTGCCAGCGGCGCCAGTAAGCGCTTCGCCCCTTCGTGCCCTTGGCGTGCCGCGAGGCTGAGCAGCGAGGCCGCTACCCGGTTGTCGCGTTCGACCCCGAGACCGAAGCCGTACATCGTGCCCAGCCGATACTGGGCTTGCGCTTGACCGAGGCGCGCGGATTCGCAGTATTGATCTGCGGCGGCGGCGAACTCTCGCGCCCGCTCATGCTCGGCTGCTCGTGCCAAGTGGGCGTCCGCCGCGCCGGCTGGCTGAGCGTGAACGTCCGCGCCGGCTGGTGCTGCCGCGAGCAAAGCGACGAACGCGACGAATGCGACGAATGCGACGAATGCGCGAGCGCGCGCCGCGGGGACGCGCGTGCAGCTAGGCCCTTCGACGGGCTCAGGGCGAAAGGCGTTCGGGTGGTCGTCTGACAATAGAAATCCTACTGGGACGATTTGCTGTACTCGATGTGCCCAGCGCGCGCATCGACCATGATGTTGTCCTTGGCGCCGAACTCGCCCTCGAGGATCCGGCTCGCCAGCGGGTTCTCGATGCGCTCCTGGATCGCGCGCTTGAGCGGCCGCGCGCCGAACACCGGATCGAAGCCGGCTTCGCCAGTTCGAGCAGCGCTTCCTCGGACACCTGCAATCCGATCTCGAGTTTCGCCAGCCGCTTCTCCAGCAGGCCGAGCTGGATCCTGGCGATCGACGGCGATGTGCTTCTCGTCGAGCGCGTGGAACACCACGATCTCGTCGATGCGGTTGACGAACTCGGGGCGGAAATAGCTCTTCACCTCGGCCATCACCGCCAGCTTGATCACCTGATAGTCGTCGCCGGCCATCTGCTGGATCATCTGGCTGCCGAGGTTCGAGGTCATCACGATCACGGTGTTCTTGAAATCCACGGTGCGGCCCTGGCCGTCGGTCATGCGGCCGTCGTCGAGCACCTGCAGCAGCACGTTGAACACGTCCGGGTGCGCCTTTTCGACTTCGTCGAGCAGGATCACGCAGTACGGCTTGCGCCGCACGGCTTCGGTGAGGTAGCCGCCTTCCTCGTAGCCGACATAGCCGGGCGGCGCGCCGATCAGCCGCGCCACCGAATGCTTCTCCATGAATTCGCTCATGTCGATGCGGATCAGGTGATCTTCGGAATCGAACAGGAAGTCGGCCAGCGCCTTGCACAGCTCGGTCTTGCCGACGCCCGGTGGGCCCGAGGAACAGGAAGGAACCGTAGGGCCGGTTCGGATCGGACAGCCCGGCGCGCGAGCGGCGGATGGCGTCCGACACCAGGCGCACCGCCTCGTCCTGGCCGACCACGCGCTGGTGCAGCCGCTCTTCCATGTTGCAGCAGCTTTTCGCGCTCGCCCTGCATCATCTTGCGACACCGGAATGCCGGTGGCGCGCGACACGACCTCGGCGATTTCCTCGGCGCCGACCTGGGTGCGCAGCAGCTTGTGCTTCGGCCGGCAGCGTGCGCCGGCTGTCTCCGCCTGCTTCAGCTGCGCTTCGAGCTGCGGCAGCTTGCCGTACTGCAGCTCGGCGACCTTGTCCAGCTCGCCCTCGCGCTGCAGCTCGGCCATCTCGGCGCGCAGCTTGCTCGATCTCTTCCTTGATGTGCGCGCTGCCCTGCACCTGCGCTTTCTCGGCCTTCCAGATTTCCTCCAGGTCGGCGTACTCGCGCTCCGAGCTTGTCGATCTCGTCCTCGATCAAGCCGCAGGCGCTTCTGCGAGGCCTCGTCCTTCTCCTTCTTCACCGCCTCGCGCTCGATCTTGAGCTGGATCAGGCGGCGGTCGAGCTTGTCCATCACCTCCGGCTTGGAGTCGATTTCCATCTTGATGCGCGCCGCCGCCTCGTCGATCAGGTCGATCGCCTTGTCGGGCAGGAAGCGGTCGGTGATGTAGCGATGCGACAGCTCGGCCGCGGCGACGATCGCCGGGTCGGTGATCTCGACGCCGTGGTGCAGCTCGTACTTCTCCTGCAGGCCGCGCAGGATGGCGATGGTCGCTTCGACGCTCGGCTCGTCGACCAGCACCTTCTGGAAGCGGCGCTCCAGCGCCGCGTCCTTCTCGACGTACTTGCGGTATTCGTCGAGCGTGGTGGCGCCGACGCAGTGCAGTTCGCCGCGCGCCAGCGCCGGCTTGAGCATGTTGCCGGCATCGATCGCGCCTTCGGCCTTGCCGGCGCCGACCATGGTGTGCAGTTCGTCGATGAAGACGATGATGCGGCCTTCGTCCTGCGCGATTTCCTTGAGCACCGCCTTCAGGCGCTCCTCGAACTCGCCGCGGTACTTGGCGCCGGCGAGCAGCGCCGCCATGTCGAGCGACAGCACGCGCTTGCCCTTGAGCGTTTCCGGCACTTCGCCATTGATGATGCGCTGCGCCAGGCCTTCGACGATGGCGGTCTTGCCGACGCCGGGCTCGCCGATCAGCACCGGGTTGTTCTTGGTGCGCCGTTGCAGGATCTGGATGCAGCGGCGGATTTCGTCGTCGCGCCCGATCACCGGGTCGAGCTTGCCGGCCGGGCACGCTCGGTCAGGTCGATGGTGTATTTCTTCAGCGACTCGCGCTGCCTTCGGCCTCCTGGCTCGACACGCAGGCGCCGCCGCGCACCGCCTCGATCGCCGCTTCCAGCGCTTTCTTCGCCAGCCCGTGTTCCTTGAGCAGGCGGCCGGTTTCGCCTTTGTCGTCGGCGCAGGCGAGCAGGAACATCTCCGAGGCAATGAACTGGTCGCCGCGCTTCTGCGCCTCCTTGTCGGTGAGGTTCAGCAGATTGCCGAGGTCGCGGCCGATCTGCACCTCGCCGCCGGTGCCCTGAACTTTGGGCAGGCGGTCGATCGCCTTGTTCAGCGCCGGCTTGAGCGCGCCGACATTGGCGCCGGCGCGTTGCAACAGTGAGCGGGTGCCGCCGTCATCCTGGTCGAGCAGCGCCAGCAGCAGGTGCTGCGGCTCGATGAACTGGTTGTCGCGGCCGACGGCCAGGCTCTGGGCATCGGCGAGGGCCTGCTGAAACTTGGTGGTGAGTTTGTCGAAGCGCATGATTCGCAATCCGTGAAAATGCGGTCAGTTGTCATGTGGGGCCGCCACACCCCATTTCAACCGGCGCCACCGCCCAGCCCGCGCGGACTTCACAGCAGCGCTCGGACTTCCTTCTGCCCGAGGTCGAAACAGGTCTTCTGGGCGCGGCTGTCGCCCAGGGCGATCGTCATGCTCTTCAAGTTCTTCGGCCGCAGAATGTGCAGCGGCTTGTAGTGGTAGGTCTTGCCCGCCACCTCGAACGCAGTCTTGCCGCTCGCGCGCAGCCACTCGTTGATGAGCTTCGCATGGTTCAGGGTGGCGATGCTCGGCAAGCTGAGCTGGATGTCGCTCACCAGAATGTTCATGTTGATGCTGTTCAGCGGCAGGGTGAACGAGCTCTTGTGGTACAGCGCGTCGAGATCGGCGTGGTAGTCGTAGTCGGTGAAATCGACGACGATGATCTCCTCCACCTCGGGGTCCTCGAACAGCGTCCTCAAGGGTATGTTGTCCATATACCCGCCTTCGAGATAGTAGTCGCCCTTCATCTGGATCGCCTCGAAATAGGGGATCGTGGTGATCCCGGCCAGGAACACGTCCATGAAGCGCTCCAGATTCCGGTCCGCCACCTTCGCCAGGATGTCGTTGACGCTGAAGTATTCGGTGCGCCTCTTACTCAAGTTGGTCGCCACGATGTCCCACTTGAGCGCCGCGAGATGGCTTTCCAGCAAAGATCGGCGCTTGGGTTCGTCGAGCAACAACGACTGCCGGGTGCGGTCTTTGTTGACGCTGAACAGGCGCGAGCCGTTGGGCAGCAAGGATGGCTTGAGACCGAGAAAATTTCCCATCACGTCGAAGATGTCGCGCAGGTTGAGCCGGAACGTCTTGGTCAGCGTCGGCGGCAGCTCCTCATGGGCGTCGTCCCACAGCAGATAGTCGAGAACGATGTTGTTGCCGGAACTGGTCGACGTGAGGTGCACGAGCGGAATGCCGCTCTGTTTGAGCCCGACCAGGGCGCCCGCGGTGTAAAAGCTCCGGTACCCGCCGCCGGATGCTACGAAACCGTATTTCTTCATTTTAGGTTCAGTCCTCCAAACAAGTTACTCCCGCGCGCGCGGGGGAACGCTAGGATGGGGGCATTGCGCTGCTCGCACCCCCTCCCAGCGCTCCCCCGCGTTGCGGGGGAAGGGACCGGCCGCTCCCTTGCAACCCGGGCTCGGGCTAGGCAGCAGCGTGCCGCGTCCAAAACTCAAGCGAACTTGGCGCTGATGCCGCCATCGACCACGAGTTCGGCCCCGGTGATGTAGCGCGCCTCGTCCGATGCCAGGAACAGCGCGGCGTTGGCGACGTCCCAGGCGTCGCCCATATGGCCCATCGGACACTGCGCATCGCGCACCGCCATCATCTTCTCGATATCGCCGCCGCCGTAAGCCTGCTTCAGCGGCTCGACGACCATCGGTGTGTTCATCAGCCCCGGCAGCACCACATTGGAGCGAATTCCCTGCTTGGCGTACTGCAACGCGACCGAACGCGAAAGCCCGAGCACGGCGGCCTTGGTCGTGGCATAGGAGACGTAGGGCACGCCCGAGTAGCGAATGCCGGCGATCGAGCCGATGTGCACGATGGCGCCCGCGCCTTGGCGCTCCATGTGGGGGAGCACGTGCTTGCAGGTGAGGAAGATGCCGCTGAGATTGACGTCGAGCGAATGCTGCCACTTCGCTTCGGTCGTTTCCACCGGCCCGCCGAGCTCGACGATACCGACATTGTTCACCAGGATGTCGATGCGCCCGAAATGCGCCGCGCACTCGTCGGCGAGCGCGCGCAACTGCTCGGTGGAGGCCACGTCGGCGTGGCGCACGATGCATTCGCCGCCTTCGGATTCGATGATGGCGCGCGTTTCCTCCGCTGCCTCGAACCGAATGTCGCAGCCGCAGATGCGCGCTCCGGCGCGTGCGAACGACACGGCGATCGCCTTGCCGTTGCCCCACCCCGGGCCGCTCGAACCGACCCCTGTCACCAGCGCCACTTTGCCTTCGAGCCGTCGCATCGTCATGCCTGTTTGCCTTGGAGTAGCGCCCTAAGTTCCTTCTTGAGAATCTTCCCGTAATTGTTTTTCGGTAGTGCGTCGACGAACCGGTACGCCTTCGGCCGCTTGAAGCGCGCGATGCCGGCGCTGCACAGCGCATCCAGTTCCGCCGCCGCGACCGTGGCGCCGGGCCGGGCGACGATGAAGGCGACGACCTCCTCGCCCCATTCCCGGCTAGGGCGCCCGACCACCGCCGCCTCATGCACCGCCGGGTGGCGGAGCAGCTCCTCCTCGACCTCGCGCGGATAGATGTTCGAGCCGCCGCTGATGATGACATCCTTGGAGCGGTCGTGCAGGGTGAGGAAGCCATCGGCATCGAAGGCGCCGACATCCCCCGTGTACAGCCAGCCGCCGCGTATCGTAGTCGCCGTCGCTTCGGGATTGCGCCAATATCCGCTCATGACGGTGTCACCGCGGACGATGACCTCGCCGACTTCGCCGGCGGGCAGGCCGGCGCCCTCCGCGTCCGCCACCCGCACCTCCACCGCGCTCTGGGCCACGCCCACCGAGGCGATGCGCTGTTCGTAGCGCGGATGTGAGGTATCGGCCAGATGGCGCCGCGCCAGCGCGGTGATGGTCATCGGGCTCTCGCCCTGGCCGTAGATCTGGACGAAGCGATTGCCCATTACCGCCAGCGCCTCCTTGATGTCCTGCGCGTACATCGGGCCGCCGCCGTAGACCACGGTCTTGATGCCGCTCGGGTCGGCGTCGTTCTGTGCGGCGTGGTCCACCAAACGCCGTACCATCGTCGGCGCGGCGAACAACGAGGCGTTGCGGTGATGCGCCGCCAGCTCGAACACCTCTTGCGCGTCGAACACGCCCGACTCCGGAACGACATGGCGCGTCGCCGCCAGCACGTGCGGGAAATTGTACATGCCGGCGCCATGCGACATCGGCGCGGCATAGAGGGCGGCATCGTCCATCGCGCAGCCATCGACGTCGCTGAAGTAGCACAAAGTCATGGTCAGCAGGTTGCGCTGGGTGAGCACGACACCCTTGGGCTGGCCGGTGGTGCCGGATGTATAGAACAGCCAGGCCGGATCATCGGGGCGCCGCGGCTGCGGCGGCTGCGCCGGGCGGTCGAGCAGGCGTTGGCGTCAGGCTTGAGCACCGAGAGATCGCCACGTCGCCAGCTGCCCCTGCGGGTCGCGTTCGTGGTGGCGCAGCACCCCTTCCTGCAACATGCCCAGGCAGCGCGCGAAGTGCAGCGCCCGGGCATTGCGCGCATCGCTCATGGCCTCGATGCGCTGCAGGCCCAGGGCCCAGCAGGTCTGGATGACCAGCAGCGCGGCCTCGCGCATCAAGCCCTGGCCGGCCCGTGCGCTGTTGCCCACGTAGCCGATCTCGCCGCGGCCGGCGGCGTGGTCGATGGTGTGCACGTCGATGCGGCCGACCCAGCCACCGTCGTCGTGTGCAAACACCTGCCAGGCCAGGTCTTCGCCGGTGGCCATGCAGCGCGCGTCTTCGCGGCAGAAGCGCAGCGCCCATTCGCTGCTGGGCCGCCAGTCCGACGTACAGCAGCGCCGGCATCGACGCCAGAACGCCGGCCAGGAAGACCTCGGCGTGGCCCTCGTGCGGCACCTCCAGCCGCACCCGCGGCCCTTGCAACACGGCAGGAATGGCGGCCGGATCGATCAAGCGTGGTCTTTCGGCGGCCACAGGAAACTCAGCGGTGCACTGCGCAGGCGGCGCCAGATCGCGCGCGTGATCAAGGCCCGGTCCTGCACGCGCACGCCGCGTGAACGCAGTGCCACCTTGAAGGCGAACCAGAAGCTGACGCTGAGGTTCAGCACGCCGGTGACAGCAATGCCGGCCAGGCACCACCAGAACGCCGGCTGGTGCAGCACGTCCAGGCCCAGCGCGCCGGCCGCGGCCGCGATCTGCCCGGTGGACAGCGTGACGTGCCGCACCTCGATGCCCAGGCCGAAGAACGCGAACAGCGCCGGCACCAGGCCCAGCATCAGGCCCAGCGACACGTTGGCCGCCAGGCCGGAGATGTTGGTGCGCCACCAGGCGGCCCAGCGCTGCGCGCGGGCCGAACCCAGCGTGGCGACGATGCGCGGGTTCCAGGCGATGGCGCTGTCCAGGCGCTGGAACACGAACCAGTTCTCGACCCAGCCGGCGATCAGCGAGCTGGAGAACAGCAGCACGCCGGTGAAGGCGGCAAACAGTGCCGTGGGGCCCAGCAGCGTGAGGCTGTGCAGCACGTGGTCCGCCGTCTCCGGCCCCACCACCGGCGCGCCGAACAGCCATTGGCTCGCCAGCTGCACCGCCAGCACCAGCGGCCCGCAGACCATCAGGTTGCCGAAGATGCCGGCCGCCTGCGAGCGGATCAGCGCGGCCACCCGGTCGACAAAGGATTCCACGGCGGCATCGGTCTCGGCGCCGGCCACGGGCATGCCGCAGCTGGCCCAGCGTGGCCGCCATCGCCGGGGCCGTCATCGCGGGCTGCTTGGTGGCCACTGTCCAGTGCAGCAGCATGATGAGCACGAAGCTCAGCGCGTAGTTGGCGCCGGCCCAGAAGCCGCCCCAGAACAGCGACAGGCCTAAAGCGCCGATGGCGAACTTGGCAAACGTGGTGCCGACGATGACCAGGCCGCCGCCGGCCGCGCGGCGCAGCATCGTGCGGTACTCGCCACGGTCGCGCGTGATGTAGTGGTCGCCGGTCTCGGCGTTGCGTTCGGCCACCTGGCGCGCCAGCAGCGAGTAGTGGTCGTGCCATCAGCCGGCGCAGGCCCAGCATCTCGGCTTCCACCTGCACCAGGTCGTGCAGCAGGCGCTGCAGCGCCGCGGCCGGGGTCGGGTGCGAGCAGGCATTCCAGCAGCAGCTCGATGCGGCGGATGCGCGCCGCGCATCTGGTCCATCTCGAACACGATGTCGACCGAGACGCCGAAAGCCTCGAGGTGGCTGGAACACGCTGTCGGTGGCCTCGCGGCAGCCGTCCAGCAAGGCGCGCAGGTAGGCGGCGTGTCGCAGGCGTCGTCGGGGTCGTCGTCGGCTCAGTGCGACGCCGCAGCGCGCTCCGCGGCGGCGCGGCAGCTGGCGAAACGGCCGCGCCTCGCAACAGCGTCGGGCTCATGCGGCGGCGCAGCGCGCCGGCCGTGGCGCGGCGCCGGACACGCCGCTGACCAGGATGGTCAGGGCGTCCAGCAGGCTGCGGCGCCAGTCGCGCACATCGGGTGGCGGCGCCAGCATCGCACCCACACGGGCACGCAGCGGGGCATCCAGCGCGTCCAGCCACACGCCGTCGGCCGGGTCGAACAGCAGCGGGAACAGCTCGGCCAGGTCGTTGGTCTCGGGCGTGCGGGGGCAGCACACGCTGGCGAATGCGGCTGATCACCTCGCTGCGCAGCGCCATGCGGGGCGCAAAGCCGAAGTCGGCGAACAGCGCCACCGCGTCCACCTGCCGCCAGAAGGCGTGCAGCACGGCCTGCACCTGGGCCTGGTGCTCGGGGTGACGGTCCAGCACGTTCATGAAGTGCCGCAGCCTCAACGCCGCCATCGGCGTGCGCGGCTCTACGGGCGCATCACCGGCCTGCGGCGGTGCGGCGTGGCGCAGCCACTCCATCAGGCGCACCAGCCAGGTGTGGCGCTCGGCTTGCGGCGCGCGGGGATCGGCGGCGTTCAGCAGCGCCGTCAAATCCCACACCTTGCTCAATGCAGCAGGCCCGGAAAGACCAGTTCGAACGCGGGGATGTCGGCCTCGAAGGGATGGGCGTCTTCGGTCATGCAGAAAAACGTGCCGCGCATCGTGCCGTGGGGCGTGTCGATACGTGTCCAGCTGGTGTATTCAAAGTGTTCGCCCGGTTTCAGCACCGGCTGTTGGCCCACCACCGCCAGGCCGCGCACGTCTTCGCGGTGGCCATGACGTTGGTGACGATCCAGTGCCGCGCGACCAATTGCGCGCTGATGTCGCCGGTGTTGCGGATGGTGACGGTGTAGGCGAAGCCGTAAGGGCCCTCGGGCGGGTTCGAACGTTCGGGCAGGTACTGCACTCGAAGCTCGCAGCGGAACTCGGGGTGGCTCATGGCGCCGGATTCTAGAATCCGTGATGACCACGTTCCGCATTGCCCCCTCCATTCTGTCGGCCGACTTTGCCCGCCTGGGCGACGAGGTGCGCACGTGATCGCGGCCGGTGCCGACTGGATCCACTTCGACGTGATGGACAACCACTACGTGCCCAACCTGACCATCGGCCCGCTGGTCTGCGAGGCCCTGCGCCCGCACAGCACCGTGCCGATCGACGTGCACCTGATGGTGGAGCCGGTGGATGCGCTGGTCCGGCTTTTGCCAGGCCGGCGCCGACCTCATCACCTTTCACCCCGAGGCCTGCCCACGTGGACCGCACGCTGCAGCTGATCAAGGACGACGGGCAAGGCCGGGCTGGTGCTCAACCCGGCCACGCCGTGGACGTGGCTCGACTACGTGATCGACAAGCTCGACATGATCCTGCTGATGAGGGTGAACCCCGGCTTCGGCGGCCAGAGCTTCATCCGCGTACGCTGGGCAAGCTCGGGCGCGTGCGCAAGCTGCATCGATCGCACGCGGCGGCACATCCGGCTCGAGGTCGACGGTGGCGTCAAGGTCGACAACATCCGCCGAGATCGCCGCGCCGGCGCCGATACCTTCGTGGCCGGCACCGCCATCTTC
>CAWGHV010000070.1:0-14134 GCA_963822375.1 uncultured beta proteobacterium
GCGTTGCGTTGCATCTACCGCGATGCCGACCCTGGCCCCGCTCAGACTGCCCCGGGCGACGATCGCTTCCGGGGTCCACAAGGTTTCCTCGAGCCGCACGCGACCATCGCGCAGGCGCAACTCCGCCGTGCCGAGCGCGACGCGGGTCGGGCTGGCTTGAAGTGTCGCGGGCGCCGCCAGACTGAGTGAGATCGACTCGCCGACTTCGAGCTTGGTGAGCATCCCCGACCAGGCGTAGGACTCAGCGGGTTCGCCCTTGGCTTCGAGCCCACCCTTGGCCTCGAGCACGGCTTCGTCCCGCGGACCGAGCTTGGCCGCGACGCGCAGGGCGTGCTCGCGCCGCGTGCCGTTGACCTGCACGGTAGCCGACTCCAGTGTCGGCTTCGAGTCGCCTTGGCGCCGATATCCCGTGGCCTCCAAACGCAGGTTGAAGGGTCCCGCGGCGCCGGCGCGGAGTTCGCCTTTGGCGTTGGCCCGGGCGAGGCGATGGCCGTCCGGCAGCACGATAGCTTCGGCCACCAGGCTTACCTCGCCGAGTGGCTCGGCGAGCGTGCCGCCGATATGGCCTTCGCCGCTAATGCGGCCGCCGAAGCCGTCGCCGAGCGCGGCGAGTCGCGGCGCATCGATGCGAAAACCCAGCTCATCCTCGCGCTGACCGAAGGCGCCGTTGGCTCGCAGCGAATTGCCGGCGAGGTCTAGTTCCACATCGCTGCGCGCCAAGCGCTCGGGCGTCAGCACGACTTGGCCGCGGCCGCGCAGCGGCTTGCCGTCGAATTGGCTATCGCGAATGGCGAACTGCATGTCAACGACCGGCTGCGGCTGCAAGGAACCGCTGCCGCTGAAGTCGGCGTTCAGCGACGCCTTGGGCACGTTCGCATAGAGGCTGGGGTCGAAACGGTCCAGTTTTCCGCTGAAGTCGAACGCGCGCTGCCCGGCGAGGCTGAGTTTGCCGCTCAAGTCCAGCCCCGCGCCGCGGGACTGCAAGCGCGCCGTCTTGACTGCGACGTTTCCGTCGCGGTTGGTCATATCCGCCTGGGCAGTGAAGCGTGGGTCGCGCAAGTCGGCCTGCAGCGCCTGCTCCGCCGCGCTGGCGCGCACATCGAGCGAGCCGGCGAGCCGCGTCGGCTTGAGCTGGGCGACGATCTCGCGCAGATCGACCTCCTGCACTTTCAGCTTCGCCGTCAGCGTTTCCTGCTCCCACACCGCGCTGCCGGTGGCGACGCCGGTGCCGCCGAGCTTCGAGTACACATCGGCCAAGCTCAGGCGCTGCGCTTCCCAAACGGCATTGGCTTCGATACTGCGCAGCGGCAGCCGCTCCTGGTCGAGCGGCCCAGGCGAGCTGTTTTCGATGTGTATCGGTCCGGACACGACCCATTGTGCGGGCGGTACCGGCTGCGAGCTGTCTGCGGACTTGCGCGGCCGCAAGTCCGCTTCCAGGGTGAGCGTGGCACTTGGCGCGCCATCGACGAATTGCGCTGGGTCGATCTCTCCGAGCTTGGCCTGAAGGCGCGTGAAGGGCACGGCGCCGAAGGGCGTGGCGTAGATGAGCGCGTGCCCTGTCACGTCCATGCCGGCAGCGTCGAACGGTGAGCTTCAGCGTGCTTAGCGTGCCTTCGGCATCGACGCTGGCGCGATAGTCCTTGCCCTCGCGGCTGCCACGCAGCCGCGCGTGCGCGCGCAGGTCGAACGGCGGTGCGCCACCCAGGCGGGCGCTGCCATCGACGGCCCCGAGCGGCGTGGTCAGCCGCAAACCAGTCAGTTCGTGAGTCACGCCGTCGCTCGCGAGCCGCGCCTCGATGGCGTCGAGTTGAACCAGCGGCGTGACCGCAGGGTCGGGCACATTGCCCGTATCGAGGCGGCCGATCTTTAGCCTATCGACATGCAACGCCTCGATCGTCAGGCCGAACGGCAGCCGCAAGTCAGTCGGCGGTTTCGCAGGCTCGGCCGACTCGGCGGTGGCGACTTCGAGCAGGGTTGCACGCACCGACGTCAGGTGGAGTTGCCGCCGCAGCAATGCGCGCGGACGCCACTCGATAACCAGGCCTTGCAGGGCCAGATGGGTCGCCGCGTCCGAATAGCGGAGCTCCCTGATGTTCAGCGGCCCGAGCAGGGAACCCATCGGCTCGACGATCGAGAGCCGACCTTGGCTCAAGCCCTCCGCCACACGCGCCAGCGCAACGGCCCCGGGTTGGGTCACGACCAGCCACGCCAGCGCGAGCAGCGGCAGCAGCAGGGAAAGTGCAAGACCGATCCACCACCGGCGCCGTCTTGGCTTCGGCGCCGGTGGCGGCGGTTCGCTCGTGTCGGGTTGCTCGCCCGGCGCCATCAGAAGGCGATTGCCACGGAGAAATGTGGCCGGATCTTGCCGTCCCGCACGCCGTACGCGAGATCGAAGGCAAGGGGCCCGGCCGGGCTGCGCCAGCGCGCGCCGATACCATAGCCGGAGAAGAGGCGGAAGTCGGCAGGCGCGTCCCAGGCATTGCCTACGTCATAGAAGGCGGCAGCCCCCCAGTTGCCCTCGAACCAGCGGGTATACTCGGCGCTGCCGACGAGCAGGCGGCGTGCGCCGACAATGGCATCGCGGCTGCGCAGTCCAAGGCTCTGATAGGCGTACCCGCGCACTGACTGGGCGCCGCCGGCGCGAAACAGGAAATCCTCGGGTATGCCGTCGCGGCTGCGCGCGAGCGTCAATCCGGCGTCGCCGCGCAGCGTCAGCACGTCGCGCGCGCCAACGGCGAAAAACCGTTGGAAACGCATCAGGCCGCGAATGAAATCGGCGTCCGACAGCACCGCCTTGGCCGCGCCGCCGAGCTGGACGTTGAGGACGTAGCCGCGCCGTGGATCGAGTAGATCGTCGACGTCGCGATAGTCCACGACCAGTTCGGCGTCAGCGCATCGATGGTCACAGCCGGCTCATCCGCGATCTGGGTGCGTTCGCGCTGAAAATTCAGGCTGAGGCGCGTCTCGATCTTGCCGCTCAACCGGGTGCGCTGCACGCCAGCGGCGGCGCGGCGGGTCGCCAGGCCCTGAATGTCGCTGCGCTCGGCCAGCACGCCGAAGCTGTCGCGGTAGTCCTTGGCCGTCGGCGGCAGGAAAACGTCGGCATAGGCGGCCTGGCGCAACTGCTCCACCCGCAGTCCGCTGGTGAGGTTCCACGCCCGGTCGAAAAGGTTCGCGTGGCGGAAGGTAATCTCGCCGCGCGCGCGGGTGTTGCTACTGTAGCCCAGCCCGAAACTGACGCGCTTCATACGCGCTTCGCGTACGCGCACGCGAACCGCGACCTCGCGCGGCTGCGCCGGATCGTTGTCGATCTCCACCACGACCGAGGAGAAATAGGGTGTATTTTGCAGCGTTGACTGCAGGGCGAGCAGGCGCTCCTGCGTGTAGCGCTCCCCCACGGCGAGCGTGCTGTAGCGCTCGACCAGCGCGCGGTCGTAGTTTTCGACGCCCGAGACTTCGAGCGCTCCCAGGGTGAAGGCCGGACCGCTATCGAGCACGACGTGCAATGCCACCGTCGCTTCCTTTGGAGCCACCACGGCGTAGCTTTCGGCTACATTCGCTGCGGCGTAATCCTCCGCCAGTAAGGCTTGCAACGCCCGCTGTTTAGCCACATCCCAGTCCTGCTGACGAAACGGCATGCCCTGTTTGAGCCCCCAGTCTTCTCGTAGCGCCTGCATGCGTGCCTGGGCGACATCGCCGCCGCGCGTGATCTCGCCCTCGAACTCCAGATCAACGCTTTGCACTGTGGCCCGTGGGCCCGGCTTCACGCTGATGACGATGCCCTCGCGCCCTGCGGACCCCGGCCGCGAGTCGATATCGACCTCGGGGGCGAAGTAGCCTTCTGTGGCAAGCAGTTCGGTCGCCTGCTTGCGCGCATCTCGGGCGACGCGCAGACGGTCGGTTTGGTCCAGCGCGCGGTCGCCCGAGCGCAACACGCTCATGTGTTCGCGGAGCAGATCACGCACCGCGGCGGGGGCATCAAGATCGATCGACGTCGAACGGCCACTCTGGCCAAGAGCCGGCGCAACGTTCAAAATGAGCACCGCCATCGCTAGACGGGCGCCGCGAATGCTCGACAGGCGGCTAAGCACTGGTGCACCTTGTGCGGGCGTGGCAAGAATAATTCACGCGAGGATTCTAACAGTGTCCCCCAAAGCCACTCTGGCCCTTGACGGAAACCGCCAACAACTTCCGTTTCAGTCGATAATCACTATGGAATCAGGCATTTCTCCCGTGCTTGCCCAGACCTATGTCCCTACCATACGCGGCGGAATGAAGGGCACGGAGACGCCAAGATGCTATTCGATCGAGTACTAAAGGAAGACCGTCCGCGCGCTGGCGAGGCGATGCACATCGCCCGCCTTCAGCAACGGTTGGAGAAACTCTCACTCGCCGATGCGGTGGCGGCGGCGCGTTCGCTAGCCGAACTGACACGCAAAATCCGCCGCGCCGAGGTCGATATTCGTACTCGACTCAAGCTGCTCGAATTGGTGCGGGAGCGCAGTGACGCGCTGCTGCCCCAGATTGAAAAGCGCCTCCATCAGGTAACCCTCCCGCTCGGGGCGCCCTTGCAAGCCGAAGTAAGCGGCGCCACGAGGCTACTCAAGGAACTCGGCTTGGCCTATTGCGACGTGGTTACTTGCGCCGGCGGAAAATGGTGGGCGGGTAGCTTCGAATCCACGTTGAAAACCGCTGTCATGTCCGGCATGCAGATACTGGCGCGTCGGCACACCTTGGCGTACCGCGTTTACGCCAAGGGCTCGCGCACCGCATGGCTGGAACTGCATCGCCTGTACCGTGCCGCCCGCGAACACGGCTTTTCGGCATCCGTGCTCACCGCGGCCGGCGACAGCGCGGAACGCGTGTATATCCGCGCGCTCTTGTTGGCATTCGCTGAGCCTGCCAAATTCGCGCCGGAGGACCTGGAACGTGTCGGCTTCTACGTCCAACGCCAAGAGAAACTTGCGGTACTCCGCGACCCGCTGCGACAGGAGCATGCAGCGGAGTTCGGCACGGCCAGCTTCTTGATCCGGCCGACCGTGGCCAGTCCCGGCAGACCGCTGCTCAAGGGCCCCGAGGAACCGTTTAAGGCCGGCGACCTCATTCTCCAGTGCTCGGCGTTGGTCGACAAACTGGACAGCCAGCTAGAAGCGCTGGAGCGGAGGACTGCGCCGGCCAAGCTGGGCCTGCCGAAGATCGCCGAACTACCCCAGTATATTGCGCTCTTGCGCAGCCTGCGCCGGCTTTGGTCCGCCCCACCGAAGCGGCGCTATTCGCGCACGCACTTTCACCCGCGCGCCGATGTCGTCGTCGGGCTGATGGAAGTTTGGAAGTTCGTCGCCGGCGCGGCGCTGCGCCGCCGCGCGGAGGACGACACCGGCGGGGCGGAATTGGCCGCCAACGAAGTCAGCGACTGGACGGTGACGAACGAAAGCCCGGAGGGCTTTTCGCTAAGCTACCTAAGTATTCACGTCGGCTCGGAGGCCAGCGCGATTCAGGTCGGGGAGATCGTCGGGTTGCGCCCGCGCGACTCGGCACTGGTCCATTTGTGCGTCGTGCGCCGCGCGCTATGCACGAAGCCGAGCAGCATAGAGGTGGGCATTCAGATCATAGCGACGCACGTGCTGCCGGCGATCATCACCCTGCCCGCAACGCGCACGCACGCGGCGCAGCGCTCGGTGCGAGTGATCCTGATTCCCAAGATGCCGCGACAGAAGAACGTCGCCGCCCTTGTGGCGCCGCCCGACTGCCTGACGATCGGCACCGAGTTCACGCTACCCTACCGCGGCCGCAGCTTGCTCATGCGCGTCACCGAACGCAGAGAGCAAACCGGGTCCTGCGAGGTGTTCTCCCTGGCCCCTGCCGGACCGGTGCACTGAACAGCGGGCGAAGCACAGATTCCTTCCAGAACCGCGCTATCCCAGCGCGAGCCAACCGAATCGCTCCTCAAGCCCGGGGCAGCCGCGGCATCGCTGAGGCGAGGCGGTGCGCCCAACGCGTCGTCTCGGGCAGGCGATATCTCGTCAGGCACGCCAGCACCCACCCGACGGCGGTTTCCAAGCTCACCCGATGCCCGATCGAAACGAAAAGCGGCTTGACGTTGCGCCGTGTGCGCAATACGGCACCGATTAGCTCGCCGCGATCCATCAGCGGCGCCCACGCACCCGGCTCTACGGGCACTGCCGCGGGCTCACCGATCAAGCGCGATTTGGCGACACCTATGCTCGGCACGCCGGCAAGCAGTCCGACGTGGCTGGCGATGCCGAACCGCCTTGGATGCGCGATCCCCTGCCCATCGTAAAGTATCAAGTCGGGTGCTGTATGCAGTCGGCACAACGCCTCCAGCACCGCTGGCGCCTCGCGAAACGAGAGCAAGCCCGGCACGTATGGAAAGCGCGTCGGCGCCCGCACGATAGCCTGATCGACGAGAGCGAGCCCGGGGTAGCGCAAGACGGCTGCCGCTGCCCGGATGGTCGCGCCGCCGTCTTCGAATCCGACGTCGATTCCGGCGACATGGTGCACTTCGCCGACGTCATCTTCATGCACGATCCGCGCGCACAATTGCTTCTGTAGGGCGATGGCCTCTTTGGGCGTCAGGTCCCAGGTGTGCAGTTCGCTCAGTTTCATGCGGACGCGATCAACGAACCGAACGGCCGATACCGCCCCGCCAACGCACTACAATTGCCGGCGATACGGAAGCATCAGGAGCCTCATGCGCAACACCATCGAATTGTCCACGCAGCGCCGCGAGGAGTTGATCGACATCACCGCCCGGGTCGCGGAAGTCGTTCGGGCAAGCGGCATTCGCGACGGGATCCTGCATCTCTACGCGCAGGGCGCCACGGCGGCGATCATGATCCAGGAAAACTGGGATGCCAGCGTACCCTGCGACGTCGTCGCCTGCTTGCGCAAACTGATTCCGCCGGGAGTATGGCTCCACGACCAACAAGACGGCAATGGCGACGCGCACCTCAAGGCGGGCCTGGTCGGTCCCTCCGAAGCGATCCCCATCATCGACGGCCAGCTCGGACTCTCCACCTGGCAAGGGATATTCTTCTGCGAGTTCGACGGCCCGCGCCGACAGCGCAGCATCGTATGCACAATGCTTGCCGACTCCGGCGCGTAGATGAGCACGCGAGTTCCCCGGCCTCGAAGAAAGTCGGCCGGGATCGTTGTCCTGCGCCGATTCGGAACCGAATGGCGCTATCTGCTTCTGCGGGTCTTTCGCAACTGGGAATTTCCTAAGGGGCAGATCGAACCCGGCGAGGAGCCGCTGCAGGCGGCGCTGCGCGAGACCGCCGAGGAAACGACTTTGACCGGTCTGGAGTTTGCCTTCGGTCAAGGCTACTGCGAGACGGAGCCGTATTCGGCGGGCAAAATCGCCCGTTACTACGTTGCCGTATCGCCCGAGGGTGCGGTAGCGTTGCCGATTAATCTGGAACTGGGGCGGCCGGAACACGACGAGTTCCGTTGGGTGGGCCACGAGGCCGCGCGCCGCCTGCTGCCGCCGCGGCTGACACCGGTGCTCAATTGGGCGCAGGCGCAGATCGCCGCCGCTCGCAGCCGATAGCCCGGCGCATCCCATGCCCCCAACTGTCTTCCGTTCGTCTATCTGCTTCCGTGTTGGCGAGCCCGCCCTATCGGCTTACTTCCCCGAGGCTTCCAGCACCTTCCAGTCACCCGCGGCGACTTGGTAGACGGTGATCGCGCCGTCCTTCAAATCACCGTGCTCGTCGTACGCGATGTTGGCCGAAGTGACGCCGGTGGCCTGGGTCTTGGCCAGTTCGGGTAGATACTGTGCCGGCTCGGTCGAGTTGGCGCGCTGCATCGCTCCCACCAAGACCATCGTCGCATCATAGGCGTAGGGCGAGTAGACCTCGACATCGGCGTTGAACCTGGCCTTGTATCTGGCCGCGTAGCCCTCGCCGCCGGGCATCTGCGCCAGCGGCAGGCCGGCCAGCGAGGCGATCGTCCCATCGGCGGCGTCGCCCGCGAGCCTGATGAAATTGGGCGACTTCACCATCTCGCCTCCCATGAGCTTGGCATCCAAACCGAGCTGCTTGATCTGGCGTGCCATCGGACCCGCCTGCGCATCGGCGCCGCCGAAGAATATGGCGTCCGGCTGGGCGCCCTTGATGCTGGTGAGGATGGCCATGAAGTCGGTCGCCTTGTCGTTGGTGAACTCGCGTTTGACGATCTCGGCCCCCGCGGCCTTGGCCGCCTTCTCGAACTCGTCGGCCAATCCCTGGCCGTAGGCGGAGCGATCATCGATGATGGCAAGCTTCTTCGCACCGAGCTTGTCGACCGCGAAACGGCCCATGACGCTGCCCTGCTGCACGTCATTGGTCATGGCACGGAACGTGGTCTTGAAGCCGTTGGCCGTGTAAGCGGGGGCGGTGGCCATGGCGATCTGCGGGATGCCGGCGCCGGCGTAGATGTTCGAGGCCGGGATGCTGGTGCCGGAGTTGAAGTGCCCGAGCATGCCCTTGATGCCGGCATCGACCAGCTTCTGCGCCACCGCGGTTCCCTGCTTGGGATCGGCTTGGTCGTCCTCCGAAATCAGCTCGAACTTCACCGTGTTGCCGCCGATCTGCGGTTTGCCGACGTTGATCTCCTCCAGCGCGAGGACGATGCCATTCTGCATTTCCTTGCCGTAGTGGGCCTGCGGACCGGTCAATGGCGCGGCGAATCCGAGCTTGACCACTTGTTCGACGCTCGCCGGCGGCGCCGCCGCGGGTGCCTGTGCGGAGCTTGCGGGTGGCTGTTCCTGCTTGCCGCAAGCGCTCAGCAACGCGGCGGCGAAGCCTGCCGCGGCAAATACCAAATATTGTCTGCGCATCATGGCTGTTCTCCTCTGTGGTCGCTGTACGGAATAACTGGGGCGCACCTCGGCTGCTTGTCGGTAGCGGATCAAGCCCGCGCGCTTCGGCGGCCTGCCGATTCATGTTCCCAGCGTCATCAGGTGCGCGTTGCCGCCCGCGGCGGTGGTGTTGATGCTGAGCGATTGTTCGACCAATAGCCGGTGCATGTCGTAGTCGGGGCGCGCCACCAGCAGCGCGACAATCGCGCCTGGGCGCCGCGCCAACTCGGCGCGCAGACGACTCGCTTCCGCGTCGGCGCCTGAGAACAGCACGGCATCGAAGCGCGCGTGGCGCCAGTCGGCGACGACATCGATCCAGGCGCGCACCGGCTCGGGCAGATGCGCCAGCAGCGCGCGCGTCATGTCGCAATCCTCGAGCAGCGCCCGATTGCCGGTGGCAAGCGCCGCGCCGATCTGGCGCACAGTAGCCGGCGTCGATTCGCCGATGCACAGCGCCGTGCCGCGCGGCGCGAATGATAGCGTGTTCTCCTCGCCGACGGGGCCGGGCAGGGTGAGCCGCAGTGGCAGCAGCGTGCGCGCCAGATAGCCTTCGATGAAGTCATGGACGGTGCTCAGGTCCGGCGTCGAGACGATGCTTTCGCCTGCGTACTCGAGCCATTCGGCAAGCGCCACTGCCGCCGCCGGATCGTCGTCGCGGGCGGCGCCGTCCAATGCCGGCCCCGGCGCTGCGCGCAGCAGCCGATGCAAATACAGCGGCCCGCCGGCTTTCGGTCCGGTGCCCGAAAGGCCCTCGCCGCCGAACGGCTGCACGCCGACGACGGCGCCGGTCATGCCGCGATTGACATAGATGTTGCCAACCCGGGCGCGCCGAGTGACGAATTCGATCGTCTCGTCGATGCGCGTGTGGATCCCCAGCGTGAGGCCGTAGCCGGTGGCGTTTATGTCTTCGATCAGTTCATCGAGCCGCTCGCGCTCGAAACGCAGCACGTGCAGCACCGGGCCGAAAACTTCACCCTGCAACTCGCCGAGCGAGCGGATCTCGACCAGCGTCGGCGCGACGAAGGTACCGCGGCCGCTTTCCTGGCCCGGCTGCGCTTCGTTCAGCAGCTTCGAGTGGCGCCTCACGCGCTCGATGTAGCCTTCGAGCGTTGACTTGGCATCGGCGTCGATGACCGGCCCGACGTCGGTGGCCAGGTCGCGCGGATCGCCCAGCCGCAGCTCTCGCATCGCGCCGATCAGCATGAGTATCAACTTGTCCGCGATCTCCTGTTGCAGGCAGAGCACGCGCAGACAGGAGCAGCGCTGGCCGGCGCTGTCGAACGCCGAGGCAATGACGTCTGCAACGACTTGCTCGGGCAAGGCGGTGGAATCAACGATCATCGCATTCTGGCCGCCGGTCTCGGCGATCAGGACAACCTCCTCGGTGCGCGCCGCCAGAACCCGGTTGATGCCGTGCGCGACCTCGGTGGAGCCGGTGAAGATCACGCCCTTGATGCGAGTGTCCTGGACCAGCCGCGCCCCCGTCTCGCCGCGACCCGGCAGAAGCTGCACGACATCCCGGGGTACGCCGGCCTCGCGCAGCAGCCGCACGGCATAGGCCGCCACCAGGGGTGTCTGCTCCGCCGGCTTCGCCAGCACCGGGTTGCCGGCGGCGAGCGCCGCCGACACCTGCCCCATGAAGATGGCAAGCGGGAAGTTCCACGGACTGATGCACACCACCGGCCCGAGCGCGAGATGCGTGGCGTTGTCGAAACCGGTGCGGATCTGCTGCGCGTGATAGCGGCAGAAGTCCACCGCCTCGCGCACCTCCGCGATGCCGTTGGCCAGCGTTTTGCCGGCCTCGCGCACGCACAGCGCGATGAGCTCGTGGATATGCGCCTCGAGCGCGTCGGCGGTGCGATCCAGCGTCCCGGCGCGCCACTCGACCGGCGTTTGCGCCCAGCTCGCGGCGGCCTGTGCCGCCCGCCGCAGCGCTTCGTCGATCACCTCCGGCGTCGCCTCGACGACGCGGCCAACGTGATCGCGGTGGTCGGCCGGGTTGACAATGAGGTGCATCTCGCCGTCGACATCGTCCAAACCGGCGACCATCGGATGCGCGGCGTAGTGACGATCACGGCGCTCGCGTAGCGCGGCCTCAAGGGCGCGGCGCGTCGAACGGCTCGACAGGTCGATACCGCGCGAGTTCACCCGCTCGGCGCCGAACAACGCCCGCGGCAATGCGATGCGCGGATGCGGCTCGCCGTCGTGCGCCGCGGCCTCGGCGACCGGGTCGGCGATCAACTCGTCGATCGCCACGCGCTCATCGACGGTACGATTGACGAACGAGGTGTTGGCGCCGTTCTCCAACAGCCGCCGCACCAGATAGGCAAGCAGCGTCTGGTGACCGCCCACCGGCGCGTAGATGCGGCAAGGCCGTTGCAGTTTATCGGCGCCCACCACCTGGTCGTACAATGACTCCCCCATGCCGTGCAATCCTTGAAACTCGTAGTCGCCCAGGGTGAATACCGTGCCGGCAAGGTGGTAGACTGCCGCCAGCGTCTGCGCGTTGTGGGTGGCGAACTGGGGAAATACGGTCTCGCGGTTGGCGAGCAACTTCTTGGCGCAGGCCAGATAACAGACATCGGTATAGACCTTGCGCGTGAACACCGGATAGCCTTCGAGTCCATCCACCTGAGCGCGCTTGATCTCGGCATCCCAATAGGCTCCCTTGACCAGACGCACCATGATGCGGTGTCCGCCGCGGCGCGCCAGATCGACCAGGTATTCGACCACCTGCGGCGCACGCTTCTGATACGCCTGCACGACGAAACCGAGGCCGTTCCAGCCGTCGAGCGCGGCATCGCCGGCAAGTGCTTCGAGCAGGTCGAGCGACAGGTCGAGCCGATCCGCTTCCTCGGCATCGATATTGAACCCTATGTCATACTGGCGGGCGAGCAGGGCGAGCATCTTGAGGCGCGGCAGCAGCTCGCTCATGACGCGGTCGTGCTGGAGAAAGGAATAGCGCGGATGCAGCGCCGAGAGCTTGACCGAGATGCCGGGGCCGGCATGGACACCGCGGCCGCCCGCCGCCTTGCCGATGGCATGGATCGCGTGCTCGTAGCCGGCGCGATGGCGTTGCGCGTCGGCGGCGGTCAGTGCCGCCTCGCCCAGCATGTCGAAGGAGTAGCAATAGCCGCGCCGCTCGTTGGCCTGGGCGCGCGTAAGCGCTTCCTCGATCGTCCGGCCGGTGACGAACTGCTCGCCCAGCATGCGCATGGCCAGATCCACGCCCTTGCGGATCAGCGGCTCGCCGCCCTTGGCCACCAGCCGGTTCAGCGCCATGGCCAGCCCGCGCTCGCTCGAGGTGCCGACGAGCTTGCCGGTGACGAGCAATCCCCAGGTGACGGCATTGACGAACAGCGAAGGGCTGTTGCCCAAGTGCGCATGCCAATCGCCGCGCTTGATTTTCTCGCGGATCAGACGGTCGGCATTGTCCGTGTCGGGGACCCGCAACAGCGCTTCGGCCAGGCACATCAGCGCCACGCCTTCTTCACTGCTCAGGGAAAACTCCTGCATCAGGGCATCCACGCCGGAGGAGCGTGCGCGCGTTGCGCGCAGCTCGGTCACCAAACGCCCGGCCAGCGCATGGACCTGGAGCGCCAGTTCGTCCGGCAGCCGGGCCGCGGCGATCAGGGGCGGCAGGCACTCCTGTTCCGGGCGCCGATAAGCCTCGTCGATGGCTGCCCGCGGCGGCGCCGGAAACCGCGCTGCGAGCGTGGGGCCGGGCGGGCGCGCCGCCGTGCGCCGCGGCATGGGGTTTTCGGCGATCAGGGCCGAGGCCAAGTCGTCGATCAGCTTTTCCACGGTTACGCCGCGCGTCTTGGCGATGCGTCTCAAACGCTCGCGCTTGTGCGCCGGCAAACGGATGATCAGAGCGGCCATCCGCGTCTCCTCGCTTTGTCTCTTATAGGTCACCCGCTGCTCGAAAACGAGCGGGCGGGCGGGCAAGGTCTAAGCATTGCTCGCACAATCATATGCTTTGCAGGCGTGTTTGCGCATACTTTGCGCGCGGCGATCAAGGCGCCGCCAAGGCGCCGATCCGCCTGCGGAGCGGGTGCGCGGGCCCTGGGTATCGGCGCCGGCCTTGTACACTCACCCCCCGCGCCGACGCGGCGCAAACCAAATCGGCGCGGCACGGGTCCAAGTACTTTGATCGTGCGATTGCCCGCGACCGGCCAAATGTTCAAGTCGCCCCCCAGCTCCAGACCCACCTTGAAGGCCGAGGCCACCCGATGGGGGTAACCGTGCTCGGCGCCGGCCTCGCCGGCGTCACCAGCGCCTGGTACCTGCTGCAGGCCGGGCACGAGGTGACCGTGATCGACCGCCAGCCTGGCGCGGGCCGCGAGGCGAGCTACGCCAACGGCGGCCAGATCTCGGTCAGCCACCCCGAGCCCTGGGCCAATCCACAGGCCCCGCTGCAGATCCTGCGCTGGCTCGGGCGCGAGGATGCGCCCTTGCTGTTCCGGCCGCGCGCGCAGTGGCAGCAGTGGGCCTGGGGGATGCGATTCTTGCGCGAATGTTTGCCCGGGCGCAGCCTGCGCAACGGCGACGCGATCGCCGCGCTCGCCATGTACAGCCGCGCCAAGTTGCGCGAGTTGCGTGCCGGCCTGCCATTCGACTACGACTGCCTGACGCGGGGCATCCTGCACCTGTTCTTCTCCCCCGAGGCCTTCGCCGCCGCGGAAGTCAAGGCGGCATGGTTGCGCGGACTTGGCATGCGCATCGAAGTGCGCGATGCTCAAGGCTGCCGCGAGATCGAGCCGGCGCTCGCCGCGGGCCCGGACAACTTGCAAGGCGGGATCTATGCGCCCGACGACGAGAGCGGCGACGCGCACAAGTTCGTGCAAGCCCTCGCGGCCCACATCGCGGGACTCGGCGTGCGCTTCCAATACGGTTGGCGTATCGATTCGCTGCACCAGCAAGGCGATCGCGTGACGCAGGTCGCGATCACCGACGCCGCCGGCATCCGCGGTGCGGTTTGCAGCGACGCCTACCTCGTCGCGCTGGGCAGCTACAGCCCGCTGCTGGTGCGGCCCATCGGCGAGCGACTGCCGATCTATCCGGTGAAGGGCTACTCGGTGACGTTGCCGCTCGCGCCCGGTGCTGCCGCACCGCACGCCAGCGTCACCGACGAATCGCGGCGCATCGTCTGCTCGCGGCTAGGCCAGCGGCTGCGCATCGCCGGTACGGCGGAACTGAACGGCTACAACACCGAGATCAACCCGACCCGCTGTCAGGCAATCTTGCGGCGAGCATTGGAGCTGTTTCCGGGCG
>CAWGHV010000071.1:0-25378 GCA_963822375.1 uncultured beta proteobacterium
GCTGCTGCACCAACACCCAGCCGAGGGTATCGTTGATTTCCGCATCGTCAGGCGCTAAACGCTGTGCCCTTTCAGCATGGGCCAGCGCGCCCGAATCGCCTTGGCGCAACAGGATGTTGGCCAGATTGTTGAGTACCAACGAGTCGTCGCCTTCGAGCTTGATGAGCGTTTCGTAGGTTGCGCGTGCGCCGCGAAGATTGCCGAGCCGAAGGTCCGCATCGGCGAGCGCTCGGAGCAGACTCCCGTCACGTGGATGCTTTCGCGCCCATGACTCCACCAGTTCCTTGGCCTTGGCCACATCGCCCGATTCCACGTACCCGCGATATAAGTACAGCGCACCGCCCGGTGTTTCCTCCTTCGCCATGGCAGCGCGATATCCGGTGATGGCATCAGCGTGCTTCCCCTTAGCCAGCGCAACATCCGCCAGCAAGCGATGGCCAACTGCCAGTTTCGGGAAGCGGCTTGATGCGAAGCGCGCCCTTTGTTCCGCTTTGGCCAGTTCGCCGCCGCGGATCTCCACCTCGGTAAGCAAGACCAGGGCAGCAAGGTCGTCCGGCTTGCTCGACAACGCCTTGTTCAGGTTGTACGTGGCCCCCGCGATATTGTCGGCGGCAAGCTGATGCTGTGCGATTTTGACTTGCCACACGTGGTCGAACTCCGCCAGCTTCGTCATGCGGTTGAACACAACGCGAGCCAAATCCAGTTCTCCCGCGGCAACGTGAGCACGTCCCAACGCTTGAAGCGCACCAAGGTTCTCAGGCAACTTAACGTTGATCTCCTTCGCTACGACAAGCGCATTGTTTGCATCTCCCTTGCGCAGATGAAGATCGACCAGAGTCACGGCCGCGCCCACGTTTCGGGCATTGATTGCGCGGAGCTTTTCTAACCAATGGATCGCCGCATCCATGTTGCCCGCGCGGTCCTCTAGCATTGACAATTCGAGCATCGCAGCGGTGTTCTTTGGCTGCTGCTTGAAAATTGCGAGGAACCGATTGCGCGCGCGGTCAGTATTGTTTTCGACGACGTCTAGCTTGCCGAGGTTGAGGTGCGCTGGGACGAAAGCCTTGTCTAGCGAAACCGCCTTATCGTAGGCAGCCCGTCCGCCCACACTATCCCCCGCAGCGACACGCGCCACACCGAGCAAGTTATGAGACGTCGGGTCAGCGGGCTCACGCCGCGCCACCTCCTCTGCGACTTCCACGGCCTGCTTCAGACGACCGCGTCTGATGTTGAGCATGACAAGTGCGGCCCCCGCGCGAGACTGGCTGGGGTCTTTCGCGAATGCACGCTGCAAATGCTCGAGTGCAAGATCGCTTTCGCCTTTGCCCAACAAACTGAAACCCAACGTGGTCCGAAGCTCAGGTGCGGAACCGCCAAGTTCAACAGCTTGCTCGAGCAGGCCGTTGGCCTTGGTGAATTCTCGCTGCGCCAAATAGGCCGTCGCTAGCAGCGACAGCACTCGAAAGTCGTTCGGCGCGGTGCGTAGGGCTGGCTCCAGGACTGAAATTGCAGCCTTGCTGTTTCCCTCGCTCAGGTACAGCGACGCAAGCACCTTGCGTGCGCCCGGATGGCCACGATCCAAGCTGATGTATTTCTCCAGGTACGCCTTGGCTTCCACACGTTGATTCAAACCGTAGTGAGCCAGCCCTCCCAGGAGTGTGAGTTGCGGCTGCGCCACCAGTATTCGAGGCTGTACGGCGTCCGCGATCTTCGTGACCTCACGCAATGCCGTTGCAGCTCCCGACGCGTCTCCGTTCCTGGCCCGATATACTGCTTGAAGGTAGGCTGCTCGCGGGTCTGCTGGAACATCCTTGCGCAGCGCATCGATGTCTCGCCCTGCGTCGTCGAGCCGATCCAGTTCGAGAAACAAAGATGCTAGGGCGATTCGCGCGTTTGTCTCGTTGCGGTCGAGAGATACGGTCTTGGAGTACGCGGATAGTGCGGATTGGAGCTCGCCCATGGCATGGGCGACAGTGGCTTTCGTAATCCACGCTTTCGCGTCATTGGGTGCAAGTTCGACAGCCTGCTCTGCAAGCTTCGCCGCTGCAGAGCGATCGCCTTGCGTCAGTTTCAGTGACGCCTCGGCTGTGATGACAGTCACCGAGCGCGGATCGATATCGCGGGCGGCACCGAGACTTTGCTCCGCAGCCGCGAAGTCCCCTAGTTCCGTTTGCGCCTCTGCACGTAGCACCAGAACGTCGATTCGCCGCTTAGCGGTTAGACCATCGGGGAGAAGCCTTTCCAGCAGGACCTTGTGCTTACCTTGACCCAGGTACGCCTGCGCCAGAGGAACGATAATCTCAGAATGATCCACTCCCAATTGCGACGCACGGTTCAGCGCTTCTTCGGCGCCAGCGGCATCGCCGGTTCGCAAATAAACCTTACCCAGCAGTACTTGAGCCGAAAGCATGCGCGGATGAAGCTGCAGGGCGTTCTTCAGTTCAATGATCGCGCCCATGAAGTCGTTCTTCTCGAATCGCCGCAAACCGCTTTCGTAAAAGCGAGTCGCCTTGTCGCCTGAATCGGCCGCGACGCCGAATGTTGGCATGAACAATGCCATGGTGAGCACCAGGGCCCGTGAAGATGCGCACAACTGCCGGCGGCGCATTACGATTTGTCGCAAGGGGTATAGGGACATCGGATTTACATTCCTGGGAGGCAGTCCCACAAGTGGTGAGACTTTGCACCCGGGCAGTATAGGTGCCGGACAAGACCTGCCAGGAGGACGCATTTCACGCACGAGGTGTGCGCCGCTTCTTGAATGCGGTTGGGAAGCGCGATGCTGAAGGCATTACGCAATATGCCGCACGCCAACCTTGCCCGCGCGGCTACGCCACTACACTACTCACTACTACTGCAACCATTCGGCTGCATCGAGAGCAAAGTAAGTCAGGATCGCATCAGCGCCCGCACGCTTGAAGGCAAGTAGCGTTTCGAGCACGCAAGCCTGCTCGGATAGCCAGCCGTTTTGCGCTGCCGCCTTGAGCATCGCGTATTCACCGCTCACCTGGTACACGGCGGTGGGAACGCCGAAGCTGTCTTTCACGCGACGCACGATATCGAGATACGGCAGGCCCGGCTTCACCATTACGATGTCGGCGCCTTCCTGGATATCGAGTGCAACCTCTCGAAGCGCCTCGTCCGAATTGGCCGGATCCATCTGATAGGAGTACTTTTCGCCCTTGCCAAGGTTCGCGGCAGATCCGACGGCTTCGCGAAACGGCCCGTAGAAGCTCGATGCGTACTTCGCCGAATAGGCGAGGATGCGGGTGTGGATGTGATTTCGCGAATCCAACTCGGCACGAATTCGAGCGATCCGCCCGTCCATCATGTCCGAAGGCGCGACAACGTCCGCGCCGGCCTGCGCGTGGCACAGAGCTTGTCGCGCAAGCACTTCCAGCGTCTCGTCATTGAGCACATAGCCGGATGGGTCTTCTGGATCAATGAGGCCATCCTGGCCATGGCTTGTGTAGGGATCGAGCGCCACGTCGGTGATCAGACCCAGTTGGGGAAACGCCTTCTTCAAGCTCGTCACGGCGCGCGGCACTAGGCCTGTCGGGTTGTAAGCTTCTTCCGCACTGGGCGTCTTGAGCGCAGCATCTACGACCGGGAACAGCGCCAGTGCCGGTACGCCAAGATTCACGCAGCGCTCGGCAAACGGCATCAGGCAATCCAGACTGTATCTGAACACTCCCGGCATCGAAGGTACGGATTCGACCTTCCCGCACCCGTCAAGTAAAAATACCGGGTATATGAGATCGCCCACGGATAAGCGGGTCTCGCGGACCAGACGACGCGAAAACTCGTCGCGGCGCATGCGCCGCAAGCGCGTGGTTGGGAAACCGCCTATTTGGATGAATCCGCGCACAGCCACTGGAACCCTTGAGGTGCGAAATTTATCACTTGACGGAACTCTACGGAGAGCTTTGAATCTTAGTAACAGGCGGTGATGAGCCGTCTCCCGCTTTACCTCCCTGAGCGGGTGCCTTAATCAAATTAAGGCGTTTGGGCCCCGGTTTTTCTCCCCTTTAACCGGGGCCTTTTCTTTTGCCGGTCGAACTTTATCGATCCCAAGCCAGTTACCTACCGTTGCCTCGGCCTCCTCTATTCCACTCGCCCTAAGGCTGGAAAAGAGTTGCACGGTCGTCGGTGCACCAAGTTTGGCGAACGCTTCACGGGCGTGCTTGAGCTTCAGGGTTGCGTCGCCTCGACTGAGCTTGTCGGCCTTGGTCAAAAGCACATGCATGGGCTTTCCACTGCCACTAAACCACTGAATCATCTGCCTGTCCAGTTCGGTCAGGGGGCGCCGAACATCCATCATCAAGACCAACCCGACTAAGCTCGGCCGCCGCGAGAGATAATGTTCTAGCAATCCATGCCACTGGGCACGCATCGCGTCAGGTACCTTGGCATAACCGTACCCAGGAAGGTCAACGAGAAAACCCTGCCCAATCCGAAAGAAGTTGATAACTTGCGTCCGCCCAGGCGTCTTGCTTACAAAGGCAAGCCGAGTGCGCCCAACTAAGGCATTGATTGCACTGGACTTACCGGCGTTCGAACGACCGGCAAACGCAACTTCAGGACCCGCCGGCGACGGCAGGTCGGCAACTCGGGCCGCCGATTGCTGAAAAACCGCATGATGGAGCGATAGCATGACTCCCTCGCGCATGGCGCGGCGCAATAGGTTTCGCTAGAATAGCGTGTTTATCTCATTACTTGCTGCGGGGAGTGGACTAAATGGTGAAGGGTTTCTTCGTACTGCCGTGGGCATTAGGAATCGCATCGATGACGTCGGCCGCAGACCCGGGCAACGCCAAGGTCGATCTAACCAAGGCGCAACAGATCGCCACTTCGGTCTGCGCCGCCTGTCACGGCGCCGACGGTAACAGCACTGGGCCGGCCAACCCCAAGATTGCCGCACAAATCCCCGAGTACACCGCGAAGCAACTTCGAAATTTCAAGGCACCCGACAACAGTCCGGAGCAGCGCAAAAACGCAATCATGGCGGGTATGGTGGCGACGCTAAGTGACGCCGACATGCATGGGCTTGGCGCCTACTACGCCGGCCAGAAGTTGATTCCGGAAAAAGCCACGGGCGACAAGGACTCGATTGCCCTGGGTCAAAGGATCTGGCGCGGTGGCGATGCTTCGAAGGGCCTAGCTGCATGCGCGGGCTGTCATGGCCCGAGCGGCTCAGGGATCCCGGCACAGTACCCACGGTTAGCCGGCCAGTACGCCGTTTACACGGAAGCACAACTCAAGACGTTCCGCGTCGGAGAACGCGCCAATGACCCGAACCGGATGATGCGGCTCGTCGCCGTCAAGATGACCGACGCGGAGATCAAGGCCGTTTCTGACTACATAGCAGGTTTGCGTTAGCCCTACGAGCTTCGTCTAGCCCCTTTGGGCGATTCTAAGGGTACGAAATCTGGGCTGAAGCGACTCGCGGCGTGATGCGCGGGTGTTTCTTTCTTAGGCGATTGGTGAATGCCTCGCAACAATCGCGTTGCGGGTGCCGGATCGGCAATGGTATTGCAGTGGGCGGCTTTGCGTGAGATCACCGCCAGCTGCGGCGCTCCGTACGCGCCTCGACGTAGACCAAACCCGGTTCGAGGTAGAGCTCGCGCCCTTGCATCCAACGTTTGTAGATTGGCGGGGCAACGCGATCGAACTCGTATGGGATGCCCTTGAAAACCACGCTGCCGTATATCTCGCGGCCCATGTAGCGACCTATCACCTCTGCCACTCCATCCAGCGCCTCGATGCGCTTGACAATCACCCCAACCTTTCGCCAATAGGTCGGATCGTGCAAACGCCGAATCTCGTTACGCAACATCCACACCGGAAGTGCCGTCGCGACGAGTAGTAACAATCCAACCATGTCCATTGCCCGACTCCTTGCAGCGAGATTCGCGCTTCAATAGTTCAAGACTCACCTTGCTATCGGCAGGTTCTGGATCGAATTGAGTGCGGTTGGACAAGGATCGAGGCTTGCGATGCAAAGAATTCAGGGAAACGACCGAGCGCCCATCATCGGTGGTCCGCGTCCGCGCCTTCCAAGCATGGCCGTACACAACCTCGAAAGTTGCCGGCAGTCGTCCCTGTTCGCGCAGAGCATCGTAGGAGGATCTCAAGAGCGCGAGTTTGCGTCGGCCCGCCAGACCGCGACCGCGGCCGGCAGCGGCGTTGGTCGCGCCCGCGGCACGTAGGTCGATCAGCAGTTCGCCGAGATCGGCATAGGTCAGACGGAAAACCTCCATGTCCATGACCGGTTCGGCGAAGCCGCTCGCCACCAGCATATCGCCAATGTCGTGCATATCGATGAACCGATGCACATGGGGTAGGGAATCGACCTTGCTGAACGCCTTCCGGAACTCACGCAAGGTGTCGGGACCCAGGGTCGAGAACATCAGCAGGCCGCCGACTTCGAGAACGCGCTGGATTTCCCTGAACGCCGGCAGCGGATCGGTTACCCAATGCAGCATCAAATTCGACCAGACCAGCCCGATTTTGGCGCTGCACAACGGCAGGCGCACGGCGTCGCCACAGACCCAGCTCGGTCGCTGCATACCGAGCCAGGGAAACGCGCGCTTGATCCAGGGATTCCGCGCTTGCGCCACGCGCAGCATCGGCAGCGCGGAATCGAAGCCGATGCGTGCGGCAGCCGGGTAGCGCGCGCCCAGGTCTACCAGATCGCGGCCGGTGCCGCAGCCGATGTCGAGTATTCTCGGCGGCTCGATCTTGACGTAGTCCAGCCGGGCAGCCATGCGCTGCGCGACTTCGCGCTGAAGATGGGCAGCCCGATCGTAGGCTGCGGCCGCCCGCCCGAAGCGACGGCGGACCGCGCCGGTGTCGAGTTCGAACCGGCTACCATCCATCGCCCGAGCGCTACGTCATAGCGCGTGCAGGTCGAGCCGATCGAACAGGCGGTTGTCGCGCTCGACGTCCGGATTTCCCGTCGTGAGCAACTTCTCGCCGTAGAAGATCGAGTTTGCCCCGGCGAAGTAGCACAGAGCCTGCAACTCGTCCGACATCTCCTGACGGCCGGCCGACAGGCGTACGAAACTACCCGGCATCGCGATGCGCGCACATGCGATGGTGCGGACGAACTCGAAGGGATCGAGTGTCTCCACGTCTCCGAGCGGAGTGCCGGGTATCGGCACCAGTTCGTTGATGGGCACCGATTCCGGCTGCGGGTCGAGATTCGCCAACTCGGCGATCAAGCCCGCGCGCTGCCTGCGCGTCTCACCCATGCCGACGATGCCGCCACAGCAAACCTTGATACCCGCGTCCCGCACCTTTTCCAGCGTGTCATGGCGATCCGCCTGCGAGTGAGTGGTGATAACCTTGCCGTAGAAGTCCGGCGCGGTATCTAGGTTGTGATTGTAGTAGTCGAGTCCGGCCTCCTTGAGCTGCTCGGCCTGACCCTCCTTGAGCATTCCCAGGGTCACGCAGGTTTCCAGGCCGAGAGCCTTCACACCGCTTATCATCGCCGTTACCTGCTCCAGATCGCGCGCTTTGGGCCCGCGCCAGGCGGCACCCATGCAGAAGCGCGAAGCGCCGTTCGCCTTGGCGGCGCGCGCGGTCGCGAGCACCTCATTGAGATCGAGCAGCGACTCTTTCTCGAGATCGGTCGCATAGCGGGCCGACTGGGAGCAATAGCCGCAATCCTCGGAACAATTGCCGGTCTTGATCGAGAGCAGCGTCGAGCGCTGTACCGCATTGGGATCGAAGTTGGCGCGATGAACCGAATGGGCGCGGTACAGCAGATCGTTGAAGGGCAGCGCGAACAGCGCCTCCACCTCGGCGGCCCGCCAGCGCCGCGCCGCCGCCTCGGAGGGCCGTTCCAACCGGGTAACAAAAGTATCCATCAGGAGCTCGGGATAGAATGGGCCTCACATGATCGTGAGTCGCCGCAGCCATGTCAATTCCTGTCCCGCTCCGCACGGCACTGAATGGGCTGACGAAAGGCGTCGAAAATGCGCTGCTGGCCCAGGATTGCTTCCTATGCGGCGCCGCGTCGGGCGCGGCGTTTCTGTGCCCGGCCTGCCGCGATACCCTGCCGCGCCTACCGGCATCGCGCTGCCCGATTTGCGCCTTGCCGACCGCCGCGGGTGAAGCATGCGGGAGCTGTCTCCGGCGGCCGCCCAATTTCGACGCCACCTTCGCCGAATACGCCTATGCCTTCCCGGTCGACCGGCTGGTTCAAGCCCTGAAGTATGAGCATCGCTTGGCGGTTGCGGCGTTCTTCGGCGCAGGAATCGCCGACGCGTTCACACCCGCAGCAGAGATGGTCGTTGCAATGCCGCTGCACAGCGCGCGGCTGCGCGAACGCGGCTTCAATCAAGCGCTCGAAATCGCCCGTTTTGCCGTTACGCAGTGGCGCATTCGAGTCGAACCGGAAGCGGTGGAACGAACCGATGACGGCCCACCGCAGGCCAGCCTGCCATGGCGCGAGCGCCGCCGCAACGTGCGCGGGGCTTTCCTGTGCCGGGCCGATCTGTCGGGGCGCCACGCCCTGGTGGTCGACGATGTCATGACCTCCGGCGCGACGCTGGACGAATTGGCCCGGGCGCTCAAGGCACGTGGCGCGACGCGGGTCACCAACTGTGTCGTGGCGCGCACCTTGCCCGCCTGAGTGCGGCGCGACGGCGCGTGTTCGAGATCGTCCTGTACCAGCCGGAAATTCCGCCCAATACCGGCAACATCATGCGGCTCGCCGCGAATACCGGCTGTCGCTTGCATCTGGTGCGTCCGCTCGGCTTTCGTCTCAACGATCGAAGCCTGGCGCGCGCCGGTATGGACTATCGCGGCACGGTCGATTTGGTCCTGCATGACGACTGGCCGGCTTGCGCGGACGCGCTCGGGACGCGGCGCGTGCTCGCGCTGAGTACCCGGGGCGTGGTCCGCTATGACGAAGTGAGATACGCGGCGGGCGACGCGCTGCTATTCGGCGCCGAGACGCGCGGGCTGCCCGCGGAGCTGCTGGATGGCCTCGCGCCCGAGCAGCGCATCCGCATCCCGATGCGCGCAACGAGCCGCAGCCTGAATCTCGCCAACGCGGTCGCCGTGGTGGTCTTCGAAGCGTGGCGGCAGATCGGCTTCGGATCGGAGTCCCGCTCCCGCGACGGTGACGTCGCCACTCGGCCGAGCGGCCGAGTTACGACTCGACCTTCGGATCGCGGCTGAGTAGTTGCTCCACGGCTGCTTTCGGATCGACGCGATCGAACAGGACGCGCATCACCGCCTGCGTGATGGGCATTTCCACGTCCAAGTCCTCCGCCAGCTTCGCCACCTCGCGGGCGCTGCTGACGCCCTCCGCCGTGTGCCCCAGCTCGCGCAGAATCCGGTGCAGCGCGCGGCCGCCGGCCAGTGCCAGCCCGACCTGGCGATTGCGTGACAGGTCGCCGGTGCAGGTCAGGATGAGATCGCCCATCCCCGCCAAGCCCATGAAGGTTTCGCGCTTGCCGCCCAGCGCCGACCCCAGGCGCGCCATCTCGGCAATCCCGCGGGTTATCATCGCGGCACGTGCGTTCAGGCCGAAGCCCATGCCGTCGGCAATCCCGGCCGCTATCGCCAATACGTTCTTGACCGCGCCGGCGACCTCCACTCCGATGACATCGTCGTTGGAATAGAGGCGCAGGCGCGCGCTGTTCAACGCCTGTACCATGGCCGTGGCGAAGCCCAGGTCGGCGCTGGCCAGCGTGACTGCGGTGGGCAAGCCGCGCGCCACTTCCTCGGCGAAGCTGGGACCGCTGAGCGCGGCAGCCTTGATACCCGCCCCGAGCGTGTCGGCGACGATCTGGTGAGGTAGCTTCCCGCTGCCGGCCTCCAGTCCTTTGCAAGCCCAGACCACCGGCACCGCGGGCGCCGAATCGCGCAGCGCGGACAGGGTCTCGCGCAGTCCCGCGAGAGGCGTGGCGACGACGCTCACGTCCGTACCGAGCGCGGCGACGCGCATGTCGGCCTCGATGCGCAGATTATCGGGAAGCGCAAAACCGGGAAGGTAGAGGCGATTCTCGCGCTGACCCTGGATCGCCGCCGCTTGCGCGGCGTCGCGCACCCACAAAGTCACCGCGTGTTTCGGGGCGTATGACAGGGCGAGCGCAGTTCCCCAAGCGCCGGCGCCGTAAACGGCGATTCGCAATTGGCGCCCCTAGGCGCCCCAGACCTGATTCACACGCACGAAACCCGATTGGCCGTCGCGGTGACGGACCTTTACCCAGCCGGCGGAACCGGACTCGATCAGCTCCAGCACGACGTCTTTCTCAGCCGTGAACACGAGCCCGGCGCCGACCTCGGGCGCGGCGCGGACTTCGGCCTGCGGCGCTGTGACGACGACGGTGCGGTTAGCCGAGAGCACGCGCTTCTCCACCCAGGTCATGTCCCCGGCCGCGTCGCGCACCTTTACCCAGGGCTCCAGGGTTACCACCACCTCGACCGGTGTCGCTCGCGCGACGACGAAAAGCGGATTCGCTTTTTGCGACGGCGCGTCGTACATCACCGCCGGCTCGGAAAACGAACGGTAGTCGAACGCCAAGGCCGGTGTGCTCACCAGCACCGCCAGAACCAATCGCACGCCGCGCGGATAGCGCATCGGAGGCCTACTGGAGCTGGATGTCGGAGGGCGGCGGCGCCTGCTGGCGCAGGCGCTGCTGGTAGATGGCTTCGAAATTGACCGGTGCCAGGAGCACCGGCGGGAATCCGGCGCGATTGACGACATCCGATACCGTCTCACGCACGTAGGGAAACAAGATGTTCGGGCAGGCGATATTCAGGATCGGCTCCAGGTCATTCTGGGGCACATTGCGGATGGTGAAGATGCCGGCTTGGCCGGCTTCGACCAAGAACATCGTCTTGTCCGCCAGCTTGGCGGTGACCGTGACGGTGACGAGCACCTGGTACAGATTGTTGTCCATCGCCTGCCCCTCGGAGTGCAACTGGACCTGAATGTCCGGCTGGTTGCGGTCGAGGAAAATCTGCGGCGCGTTCGGAATCTCGACCGAGAGGTCTTTGACGTAGATCTTCTCGATCGTGAATACGGGCTGTTCGGTTTCGCTCATGAGATAGGCCAGGGTGAGGGTTGTCGGAGTGAGCAGGCGGGTTTAGGGGGCGGCGCCCTGCAGGAGGAGATTGAGTTTTCCGGCACGCTCGAGCGCCGACAGTTCGTCGAATCCACCTACATGATAGTCGCCGATGTAGATTTGCGGAACCGTGCGGCGGCCGGTCTTGTTCATCATCTCGACGCGTTGCTGGGGGTCCAGGTCGATGCGGATCTTTTCGATCGCCGCGACCCCCTTGGCGGTGAGCAGTTGCTCGGCGCGCACGCAAAACGGGCACACCCCCGTAGAGTACATCGTGACCTTAGGCGCCATCGCGTCCCCCTATTTCTTGGTCAGCGGCAGCCCGGCCTGCTCCCAGGCGCCGATGCCGCCTTGCAGGCTGAAAACTTTGGCAAAGCCGCTCTTGCGCAGAACCGCGCAGGCGGCGCCGGCGCGGCTGCCGCTCTGGCAATGCAGGATGATCGGCTTGTCCTTGAATTTCTCCAACTCGCCGAGGCGCTTCTCCACCTGCCCGGCCGGCACCAGGCGGGCGTTGGGAATATGGCCCTTTGCATAGTCGCCGGGCTCGCGCACATCGAGCACGATGGCATCCTCGCGGTTGATCATCTGCGTCGCCTGGGTGGGTGAAATGCTGGCGGCGCCGCCGATCTGGCCGCGGATCAGCGGCCACAGGAGCAATGCACCGCTCACCAATGCGCTCGCCACCCAAATCATGTTCTGTTGCAGGAAGTCCACGCACTCTCCAGGAATCAGTTATGCGGCGCCGGGACGCCACAGAATACTTCGCGCATCAAGACGATGAGTTGCAAAGTGCGCTGGTCGCCGACGCGGTAATACACTCGGTTGGCATCCCTGCGCGTAAGTAGAACCCCCTTGTCGCGCAGGATGGCCAAATGCTGCGAGATATTGCTCTGCGAGGTGCCGACTGCCTCGACGATATCCTGCACGCAAGCCTCGGCCTCGCCCAGCACACACAGTATTTTCAGGCGCAAGGGGTGGGAGATCGCCTTCAGTGCGCGCGCCGCAGTCTCGATTTGCTCCTTCTTGTCGATCAAATCGACGATCGCACTGCTCACTTGAACTGAACCGGATCACGAAGCAAACAAATATTATAAAATACTTCTTTATGTGGCGCTCCGCCGCCCGCATCAGACACCGGCATTTCGCCTGTGCCCATCTTTTGCACGTCATAACGGGAGTTCACGATGAAGAAAATCGTCCTGCTGCGTCACGGCGAGTCCGTGTGGAACCAGGAAAACCGCTTTACCGGCTGGACCGATGTCGACCTCAGCGACAAGGGGCGAATGGAAGCCAAGAAGGCCGGAGAACTCCTGCGCGACAAGGGCTTCGCTTTCGATATCGCATTCACGTCCGTGCTCAAGCGGGCAATTCGAACGCTGTGGATGGCGCTGGACGAAATGGATCGCATGTGGATCCCGGTCCACCATTCCTGGCGCCTCAACGAACGCCACTACGGCGCGCTGCAAGGCCTCAACAAGGGCGAGACGGCGGAGAAGTTCGGTGATGCGCAGGTCAAAGTGTGGCGCCGCTCCTACGACATACCGCCACCCCAGCTGGAAGCCGACGACCCGCGCACCGGCAAGGGCGATCCGCGCTACGCCGAGATCAAGCCGAGCGAGTTGCCGCGCACCGAATGCCTAAAGGATACGGTCGCGCGCTTCCTGCCCCTGTGGCACGAAACCATCGCGCCGACCGTCAAGTCGGGCAAGAGCGTACTCATCGCCGCCCACGGCAACAGCCTGCGCGCGCTCGTGAAGTACCTCGACAATGTCTCCGAAGCGGACATCGTCGAGTTAAATATCCCGACCGGCCAGCCGCTGGTCTATGAATTGGACGACGACCTGAAACCGCTCAAACACTACTACCTCGGCGACGAGGAGGCGATCAAAGCCGCGATGGCAGCCGTTGCCGCGCAGGGCAAGGCGAAGACCTAGTGTTAGGTGGCCAGTGAAAGTGCGGATGGCTTTCACCTGATGACACGCGGGACGCACAGCTGACGGGGCTAGCCCGATTTGGGGTTCTCGCCGCGTGGCTGTTCGCCTGCGTGGCGCAGGCCGCCCCGGTAGCCGAGAAGAAGGCCGAGCTGCGCGAGCTGAAAGGCCGGATCGACACGCTGCGCAAGGAGATTCGGCGTGGGGAAGCCTCCCGCGCCGACGTCACCGAGCAGTTGCGGGAAACCGAAAGAGCAATCGGCGAGGCCAATCGCAGCTTGCGCGAGTTGGCGCAGCGGCAGCAGCGCGCGCAGGCCGAGTTGAACTCCTTCGGCGACCAGATTCAAGCTTTGGAGCGCGACGTCGGTGCCCAACAGCAACAGCTCTCCGGCATGCTGCACCGGCGTTATCTCGCCGGGGAAGCGGCTGGTCTGGCGCGACTGCTTTCCGGCGACGATCCGAACCAGATCGCACGCGATCTGCATTTCTTCGGGCACTTGACCCGAGCCCAGGCCGACCTGATCGAGAGCCTGCACCAGTCCGCCGACGCCAAGCAGCAACTCGCCGCACGCGCCCGCGCGCAGAGCGACGAGCTTGCCAAGCTGGCGCAATTGGAACAGCGTGCGCGCGCCGACCTGGTGGAGCAGGAACGCAGGCGCAAGTCAGTGCTGGCCAGCATCGCCGACCAGCTTCGCAGCCAGCGCAGCGAGGTCGGAGCTCTGAAGCAAGACGAAGCGCGGCTCACCAAGCTGATCAAGCGCCTGCAGCGCAGCGCGCGGCGCGCCGCGACCGCACGCAAGCCCCCACGATCAGCCGCGGCCAAGCCGTCGCGGAGAGGACAAGCCGACGACAAGGCGGCGGACGGCGCGGACACCGGCTCGGCATTCGCGCGTCTCAAAGGCCGGCTCAGCCTGCCTGTCCGGGGCGAGCTGGTGCACCGCTTCGGGGCGCCACGCAGCGGCGGCGGCACGAGTTGGAAGGGTCTATTCATCCATGCGCCGGGGAGCAAGGTCAGGGCCGTGGCGCCGGGCAAGATCGTCTTCGCCGAGTGGTTGCGCGGCTTCGGCAATCTGCTGATTATCGACCACGGAGGCAGCTATCTCTCGGTGTACGGAAACAACGAAACGCTTTTCAAAAGCGTAGGTCAAAACGTCGCTGCGGGCGAAGCCGTGGCAGCCATCGGCAGCGGCGGTGACAGCGCCCAAACGGGCTTATACTTTGAGATCAGACATAAGGGGCAGCCGCTGGATCCGACGAAATGGGTGAACCCAAGGTGAACACAATGCGCAGCAAGTTTAAACACGCCGGCCTCGTCGCTGTCGGGCTTCTCGCCGGCATTTTGATAAGCCTGAATCTTTCGGCCATCGCCGACAAGGAACCGACCTCGCCGCTCCCGGTGGAAGAGTTGCGCACGTTTGCCGACGTGTTCAACGCCGTCAAGTCCGGCTACGTCGAGTCGGTCGAGGACAAGCAGCTGATCACACACGCGATCAGCGGCATGCTCTCGAACCTCGATCCGCACTCCGCCTACCTCGATCCCGATGCCTTCAAGGATCTGCAAGTCGGCACTCAGGGCGAGTTCGGCGGTCTCGGCATCGAAGTCGGCATGGAAGACGGCTTCGTCAAGGTGATTTCGCCGATCGAGGACACCCCCGCATTTCGCGCCGGCGTCAAGGCGGGCGACCTGATCATCAAGCTCGACGAGACTGCGGTCAAAGGCATGACGCTCAACGACGCCGTCAAGCGCATGCGCGGCAAGCCCAAGAGCCAGATCACACTGACCATCTCGCGCAAGGGTGAGACGAGGCCCGTCGTCCTCACGATGACGCGCGAAATCATCAAGGTGCAGAAGCGTCAAATCGAAGATGCTGGAGTCGGGGTACGGTTACCTGCGCGTGGTGCAGTTTCAGGAAAACACCGCGTCCACGCTCGTGAAGCACATCGAAGGCTTGTACAAGGAAGGCGCGCTCAAAGGTCTCGTGCTGGATCTACGCAACGACCCGGGTGGCCTGTTGCACGGTGCGGTCGGTGTCGCCGCCGCATTTCTTCCACCGAAGACCCTGGTGGTGTCGACCGACGGTCGGACCGAGGACGCCAAGCGCAAGTACTTCTCCAGCAGCCAGGACTACCTGCGCGGTTCGCGCGAGGATTTTCTCAAATCGCTACCCGCCGGCATCAAGACGGTCCCGATGGTCACTCTGGTGAATGGAGGTTCCGCATCCGCATCCGAGATCGTTGCCGGCGCCCTGCAGGACCACAAGCGTTCGGTCCTGCTCGGGACGCAGACGTTCGGCAAGGGGTCGGTTCAGACCATCCTGCCGCTCGCCAACAACACCGCCATCAAGCTGACCACGGCGCGTTACTACACACCGGGTGGGCGCTCGATCCAGGCCAAAGGCATCGAGCCGGACATCATCGTCGAGGAAACGCCAAACGGTGACATCGGCCAGCGGATTCGCGAGGCAGATTTGGAACGACACCTCATAAACGACAAGGACCCCGAAGAAGCGCCTTCTCCCAAGCCTCAAGCGCAGCCCCAGTCCAAGACTGCGCCGCCGGCCAAGCCGACACCAAAAGGCGATGGCGACGAGGAGGCCCAACCGCAGCCCTTCGAGTTGGGCGGTAAGAACGATATGCAGCTCGCCCAGGCCTTGAACCTGTTGAAGGGCTTGCAGATCATGCAGACCAGTCGCTAGGCAAGTCCGGCCTTCGAGGAGCGCAGCCGCGGCCTACGGCTGTGCCATGAACGACGACCAACTCCTCCGCTATAGCCGCCACATCCTGCTACCGCAGGTCGGCATCGAGGGGCAGGAACGTTTGCTCTCGGCGCATGCCCTGGTGGTCGGTGCGGGCGGTCTAGGGTCGCCCGCGGCGCTCTATCTCGCCGCGGCGGGGATCGGCAGCATCACACTCTGCGACGACGACCAGGTCGATCTGACCAACCTGCAACGCCAGATCCTCCACTACTCGCCCTCGGTCGGGCGCCCGAAGGTCGAGTCCGGCCGCGACACACTAGAGCTCATCAATCCCGAAGTGCGGGTGACCTGCCTGCGCGAGCGACTGGCCGGACAGCGGCTAGAGGACCACGTTGCCAGCGCGGATGTGATCCTCGATTGCTCGGACAATTTCGCCACCCGGCATGCCATTAACCGAGCCTGTGTAGAGCACCACAAGCCGCTGGTATCCGGCGCCGCGATCAGATTCGACGGACAGGTCTCCGTGTTCGACATGCGCGACGCCCGCAGTCCGTGCTACCACTGTCTATTTCCGGAAGGCCAAGACACCGAGGAGATCCGCTGCGCGGTGATGGGGGTATTCGCTCCGCTCACCGGCATCATCGGCACCGTGCAGGCAGCAGAAGCGCTCAAGCTCATCTTCCGCTGCGGCGAGACGCTGACCGGACGGTTGCTGCTGCTGGACTCCCTGACCATGGACTGGCGATCGATCGCACTGGCAAAGGACCCGGCCTGCGTGGTATGCGCAACGCGGCACGCCACTGCCTAACAGCCGGTCGGCCCCTGTGTAATCATATGTAAGCGCCGGGAACTCTTGTGTCGTTATGTCCCTCCATAACCCCACACAAGGAGGTGTTATGAACCTGAGACTATCCCGTTTCGCGCTCCCCGCGGGGGCAAGCGCGATTGCGATTGCGGCCTATCTGGGCGGCTCGACATTTGGTCTGCCCGATTCCTATGCGGTATCCGAGCCGCCCGCGGCCACCACGGCGGTGCCCCTCGTGCGAGGGTTGCCGGACTTCAGCAGCCTGGTCGAACAGGTCGGCCCGGCAGTCGTCAATATCAGCACGACCCAGGCGACGCGAACGCGCGCACCCGATGCTTTGCCGTTCCAACCGGGAGACCCGTTCTACGAATTTTTCCGCCGCTTCGCCCCGCCGCAAGGGCAGCAGGCGCCGCGGCCCAGACAGGGAATCGGCTCGGGATTCATCGTCAGCGCCGACGGCTACGTCTTGACCAATGCCCATGTCGTTGCCGAGGCCAGCGAAGTAAACGTCAAGCTCACCGACAAGCGCGACTTCAAAGCCCGCGTGGTCGGCGTCGACCGCCGTACCGACGTGGCGCTGCTCAAGGTCGAAGCGAATGGCCTGCCCTATGTGCGCATGGGCGACGCGTCGAAAATCAAGGTCGGCGAGTGGGTCGTCGCCATGGGCTCGCCATTCGGCTTCGACAGTACGGTGACCGCCGGCATCGTGAGCGCCAAATCGCGCAATCTGCCCGACGAAAGCTACGTCCCCTTCATCCAGACCGACGTCGCGATCAATCCCGGCAATTCCGGCGGCCCGCTGTTCAACCTCGACGGCGAAGTGATCGGGATCAACTCGCAGATCTACAGCCGTACCGGCGGGTTCATGGGGTTGTCGTTCGCGATCCCGATCGACGTCGCGATGAAGGTGAAGGATCAACTCCAGCAGTATGGCAAGGTGTCGCGCGGCAAGCTCGGGGTCGTCATCCAGCCGCTGACGAAAGATCTGGCGCGGTCGTTCGGTCTGGAGCGCGACAAAGGCGCGCTCGTCGCCTCGGTCGAGGACGGCAGCCCGGCCGCGCGCGCCGGCGTCAAGTCCGGCGACATCATTGTCGGCGTCAATGGTGCCCGGGTCGAGCAGTCCTCCGATCTGCCGCGCATCATCGGCGAAATGCGTCCGGGTCAAGTGGCGAATCTGCGCCTGTGGCGCGACGGCACCGAGCGCGACAGCCGCGTGACGCTGGCCGAACTCACGCCGACTCCGGAGACGCTGGCGTCCGCCGATCCGCAGGCCGAAACCGCTTCCGTTCCGCTCGGCGTTGCGGTGCGGCCACTGACGCAGGACGAAGCCAAGGAACTCGGCGTCGCCAATGGCCTGCTGGTCGAGCGCTCGGATGGCGCCGCCGCCCGCGCCGGCATTCAGCCGGGAGACGCCATCCTGGCGCTCAATGGCCAGTCGGTGACGAGCATCGACCAGTTCCGCAAGTTGGTGAGTCGCGCCGGCAACCGCGTCGCCGTGCTGGTTCAACGGGGCGAAGGCCGCATTTACGTGCCGATACGCCTGAGCTAGCCAGCCAGTTTCGGAATTGTTATCTCAGGAACGGGGATGCCAAGCGAGGCGTCCCCGTTCCTTTTTCGGCGCACATACGTGTAAACTTCGCGCGCTTCGTTCAGACAGGCGTCCGATGCCCGTTCTCAAGGGGAGAAAGCCGTGCAGATAGTTTGCCTCGATCTCGAAGGCGTTCTGGTGCCTGAGATATGGATCGAGTTTTCCAAGCGGACCGGCATCCCCGAGTTGATGAAAACGACGCGGGACGTGCCCGACTACGACGTGCTGATGCGCGGGCGGCTCAAGATCCTCGAGCAGCACAAGCTCGGGCTGCCCGACATCCAGGACGTGATAGCCGGCATGGGGCCGCTACCCGGCGCCGGCGAGTTTCTCGACGGCCTACGTAACCGCCATCAGGTCGTTATCCTCTCCGATACCTACTACGAGTTCGCGGCGCCGCTGATGCGCCAACTCGGCCAGCCGACGCTGTTCTGCCACCGGTTGGAGGTCGATGCGGACGGCGTCGTGCGCAACTATCGGCTCCGCATGCGCGAACACAAGCGCGCCTCGGTGGAGGCATTCAAGAAACTCAATTTTCGCACCATCGCGGCGGGCGATTCGTACAACGATACCGGCATGCTTTCCGCCGCCGACGTCGGTATCTTCTTCTGCGCCCCGGAGAACGTCACCAGCGAGTTTCCGCAATTCCGGGTGACGCACGACTACCGGCAGCTCGACGCGGCGATCGCCGATGCCGCTCGGGGCGCGTGATCGACCCGCACGCTGCACGTGACGCGTCGATAGTCCGCGCGAGCGAAGTTCACTGTCATTGCGCGAAACGCGCCAGTATGCGCAGGTCCGCGCCCACCCGCCGCACATCGCGCAACGCGAGCCGCCGCTGTCCCGCAAGTGCGGTCAGCTCGGGCAGGTCGAACATGCCGCGCGCCGCATCGCCGATCAGGCTCGGCGCGAAATAGAGCAGTAGCTCGTCCACCAACCCCGCGCGCAGCAGCGATCCATTGAGTTTGAACCCGGCTTCGGCCAGAACTTCGTTGATTCCGCGCCGGCCCAACTCCGCCATCAGCGCCGGCAACTCGACCTTGCCCGCGGAGTTGGGCAGTACGACGACCTCCGCGCCCGCACGCCGGTAGCACTCGATGCGCACGGCATTGTCGATCGCCGCCGCGATGACTACGTTGCCGCCCTCCAGGACATGCGCATCCAGGGGGGTTTCCAGGCGGCTATCGACGACGATGCGCAGGGGTTGCCGAGTCGTGGCGACGTGGCGCACCGTAAGCCGCGGATCGTCGTCGCGGACGGTGCCGATGCCGGTGAGCACGGCGCAGGCGCGGGCGCGCCAGCGATGGGCGTCGCGCCGCGACGCCTCGCCGGTGATCCATTGGCTGTGGCCGTTGTTGAGCGCGGTCTTGCCGTCCAGGCTCGCCGCCACCTTGAGCCGCAGCCACGGCCGCCCGCGCTCCATGCGCAAGACGAAGCCGATGTTGAGCTCGCGCGCCTCCTCGGCGAGCAAGCCGACTTCGACGGCGACACCGGCGTCGCGCAACCGCTGCAGGCCACGCCCCGCCACCTCCGGATTGGGGTCCGCCATCGCCGCCACGACGCGCACGACGCCCGCAGCGATCAGCGCGTCGGCACAGGGCGGCGTGCGCCCGTGATGGCTGCACGGTTCGAGCGTGACGTAGGCGGTCGCGCCGCCCGCCGCTTCGCCTGCGGCTTGCAGCGCCAGCACTTCCGCATGGGCCCCGCCGGCTCGCGCGTGCCAGCCGCTACCGACGATTCGGCCGTCGCGCACGATGACACAGCCGACGCGTGGGTTGGGCGTAGTCGTGTCGATCCCGCGTGCGGCCAGCCGCAGCGCGTGCGCCATTGCATCATGGTCGCTGTTGCACGTCGTTGCCACGGATATCCCAAATGTGCGGCGGCGCCGATGCCGACTCGACATTGAACGGATCAGCCGCCATGTCCAGATCGCGCACGTACTCGCTCCACTTGCGCTGCATCGCGGCGCCAGCGGCAATGCGCGGATCGGAGCGTTGTTCGATGCCCTCCTCGCGTTCGCGCGCTTCGACCGCGCGCCGCGCACGTTCGAAGGCATCGGTGAGCAGGGGCGTGTCGCGCAATGCCTCGGCGAAAAAGGCCTTGCCGAAATAAGTCCATTCCGCCTCGTGGGTGCAGCCGAAGGACGGGCGGTCCGGCGCCGCGGCGGTGATGACGATGCTCGTGTCGTTGCGCAGAGGCTCGATGAATCCGCCCGAGTAGCAAGCGGAAACGACGATCACACGCCATTTGATCCCGGCCTCGTCGAGCGCCTGGCGGACCGTCGCCGGCGTCAGCTCGTTGAATTGCAGCGGCCAGAACTCGAACTCGAAGCGGTGATCCTTGGCGCCGTGCGAGGTGAGAAAGAGGAACACGATGTCCTCCTCCCGGTTCATGACCTGGCCGATGTGCTTGAGCGTGCGCCGCAACCCGGTGGCGCTGGCGATCGGCGTATCCATCACCGTCCGCGGATTGTTGATCAGCTCGACGCTGCGCCCGGCGGCGCCGAAGCGCTCCACCGCCAGCTTCTCCACCGCGCGCACTTCACGCAGGAACACATCCTGACTCGCGTCGCCGCCCATGCCGACGAAGTACAAATTGGCACGCCCGGGCGTCCCCGTGCGCAAGCCCGCCAGCGCCTGCTCGAGCAGCTTGGGCTGCTGGTACAGCACATCTTCGCGCGCGATTGCCGCCGCGCGGCTGCGCCAGTCCGATTCGTCGTAGGCCGCCTGCCACAGCGAACCATCGGTGTAGATGCTGGTCAGCGGCAGCGCCAGCACCAGCAGCGTGGTCGCCGGCGCGTAGAGCCGCCGCACGCCGCGCAACTCGAGCAGGCGTACCGCCGCAACTGCCGCCGCGGCGGCGAACCAGAGTGGAAAACCGAAGTACTCGCTCAAGTACGCGCGGTCGCCCAACCCCCACTGCTGGCGTGCGTAGCCGCTGGCGAGATCGACGAGCGAGACGGCCACGCCGAGCGCAACGATCGCCACGGCGAGGTCCAACGTGCGCTCCGGCTTGCCGGCGAAGCGGGCGAGCAGCGCGGCGGCAAACAACGCGAGTGCAACTTGGAAGGTGTGTCCGGGTAAGGCGTAGGGCGCGAACTCGCCGGCGGAGCCGACAGCGGCGAACTCGAAAGCGAACTGTGCGGCGATTCCGCTAAGCACGAGTCCCGCGAGCAGCAGCGGCGACGCCGGCATGGCGCTGCTCGGCCGGGCGAACAACGCGAGCCTGAACCCTTGCCACAGCGCCGCCAGCCAGGCCCGCCAATCCATCATGATTTTCCGGCGGTGCGCCTCAGCGCCGCGGCGTGCGCGGCCGCTTGAATTCGCGGATCGCTTCGGAGAATTCGTCCACGTCCTCGAAGTTGCGGTAGACCGAAGCGAAGCGGATGTAGGCGATCTTGTCCAGGCGCCGCAGTTCGCGCATCACCAGCTCGCCCAGCTTCTCGCTCGGCACTTCGCGCTCGCCGAGCGCCAGCAGCTTGTCCTCGATGCGCTGAACCGCCGCCTCGACCGCCTCGATCATGACCGGGCGTTTGCGCAACGCCAGCATCATCGAGGCCATCAGCTTTTCGCGCTCGTAGTCGGTGCGGCTGCCGTTCTTCTTGACCACCTGCGGCATCCTCAATTCGACGCGCTCGTAGGTGGTGAAGCGCTTGTCGCAGGCGAGGCAGCGTCGGCGCCGGCGCACGGTATCGCCGTCCTCGTTCTCCCGCGTGTCAACCACCTGCGTGCCGGGGTCGCCGCAGTACGGGCATTTCATTGCTGGAAACGGGCGGCTGGCGCTAGCACGACGCCGCCCAAGCGCTGCTACTGCCCATAAACCGGAAAGTTCTTGCACAGGACCTCGACTTTGCCGCGCACCGTCGCGAGGTCGGTCTCGTCGTCCGGCGCATCGAGCACGTCGGCGATCAGGTCGGCGACCTGCTCGGCCTCGATCTCGGTGAAGCCGCGCGTCGTCATGGCCGGCGTGCCGAGTCGGATGCCGCTGGTGACGAACGGCTTCTGCGGGTCGTTGGGGATGGCGTTCTTGTTGACCGTGATGTGCGCGCGGCCGAGCGCCGCCTCGGCGTCCTTGCCGGTGATGTTCTTCGGGCGCAGGTCGACCAGGAACAAGTGGCAGTCGGTGCGGCCGGAGACGATGCGCAGGCCGCGCTGCTCGGAAAGCACGCGCGCCATGACGCGAGCGTTGTCGATCACCTGCTCCTGGTAGTTGCGGAACTCGGCGGTCATCGCTTCCTTGAACGCGACCGCCTTGGCGGCGATCACATGCATCAGCGGCCCGCCTTGCAGCGACGGGAAGATGGACGAGTTGAGGATCTTCTCGTGTTCCGCTTTGGCGAGGATCAGGCCGCCACGCGGGCCGCGCAGGGTCTTGTGCGTGGTGGTGGTGACGAAATCGGCGATCCCAATCGGGCTGGGGTAGTAGCCCGCGGCGATCAGCCCGGCGTAATGAGCGATATCCACCATGAAGTAAGCGCCGACCGCGTCGCAGATGGCGCGAAAGCGCGAGTAGTCGATCACCAGCGAGTACGCCGACGCGCCAGCGATGATCAGCTTCGGTTTGTGCTCGCGGGCGAGGCGCTCGACCTCCGCGTAGTCGATCTCCTCGGTCTCCGAGGACAGGCCGTAGGTGAGCGCGTTGAAGATCTTGCCGGAGAGATTGACGCTGGCGCCATGCGTCAAATGACCGCCATGCGCCAACGACATGCCGAGGATCGTGTCGCCCGGCTTCAACACCGCGAAATACACAGCCTGGTTGGCCTGCGACCCGGAATGCGGCTGGACGTTGGCATAGTCGGCCTTGAACAGAGCCTTCGCCCGGTCGATGGCGAGTTGCTCGGCGCGATCCACGAACTCGCAACCGCCGTAGTAGCGCTTCGCCGGATAGCCTTCGGCGTACTTGTTGGTGAGCTGCGAGCCCTGGGCTTCGAGCACGGCGTAGCTGACGTAGTTCTCCGAGGCGATCAACTCGATGTGGTCTTCCTGGCGTCGGTTCTCGGCCTGTACGGCCTGCCACAATTCGGGATCGACCTTGGCCAGGGTGTTGTCTTTGGAAAACATGGCAAATGATTGAGCTGAGAGGCGGAAATTAGAAGTCTATCACGCCGGACGCGGCGTTCTAAGCGCGGGTTGACGCCGCGCGTGGCGCCGCCTGAGGGCTTCGCCTTCGTTGCCTCGAACGACCCGCGTGAACCTCGGTGCGCTGCACTGCAGCAAGGGTGGGCGTGGCTCCCTCGCGTCCGGTGGCCCCCCGATCGGGCTTTGAATATCCCACGCTAACCAAAGCTGACTGGAATTTTCCGAAAGCGTTCCCATCTCACGGCTAGTTACTCGGCCAAGGAGACCCGGCACCAGGGAACAACACATGGAAAAGAAGACCCAGTTCAGCATTTGGTACTTCCTGTTCGCGTTTCTCGGCGTGATGTGGCTACACGGCATCTACATCGAATGGCGCACCGTCGAGCCCATCCCCTATAGCGAGTTCCAGAGCTTGCTCAAGAACGGCCAGGTCCAGGAGATCGCGGTAGCGGAGAACTACATCCAGGGCACGCTGAAAAGCGCGCTGCCCGACGGCCGCAGCAAGTTCTTGACGACCCGCGTCGATCCCCGGCTGGCGGAAGACCTGGCGCAGTTCGACGTGAAATTCACCGGCGTCATCGAAAGCACCTTTCTCCGCGATATGCTCTCGTGGATCATCCCGGCCGTGGTATTCGTCGGCATCTGGTTGTTCGCGATGCGCAAGTTCGCCGAGAAGCAAGGATTGGGCGGCGGCTTTCTTTCGATCGGCAAGAGCAAGGCCAAGGTCTACGTCGAGACGGACACCAAGGTTACGTTCGCCGATGTCGCGGGAGTCGACGAAGCGAAGGAGGAACTCCAGGAGGTCGTTGGCTTCCTCAAGAATCCGCGCGACTTCGGCCGCCTCGGTGGCCGCGCGCCGAAAGGCATTCTGCTGGTGGGCCCGCCGGGCACCGGCAAGACCATGCTCGCCAAGGCGGTCGCGGGCGAGGCGGGCGTTCCGTTCTTTTCGATCAGCGGGTCGGAGTTCGTCGAGATGTTCGTCGGCGTCGGTGCGGCGCGGGTGCGCGATCTGTTCGAACAGGCCCGGCAGAAGGCGCCGGCGATCATCTTCATCGACGAGTTGGATGCGCTGGGGCGCGCCCGCGGCGCCTTCGGCATGGGCGGGCACGACGAAAAGGAGCAGACGCTGAATCAGCTACTGGTCGAGATGGACGGTTTCGATCCGAGCGGCGGATTGGTCCTGCTCGCCGCGACCAATCGCCCCGAAGTGCTCGACCCGGCGCTGCTGCGCGCCGGCCGGTTCGACCGCCAGGTGCTGGTGGATCGTCCGGACAAGAACGGGCGCATCGCCATCCTCGAAGTCCACACCAGGAAGATCGGGCTGGAAAAAGGCTTGGGCATGGACAAGATCGCCGAGTTGACGCCGGGGTTTTCCGGCGCCGATCTCGCGAACCTGTGCAACGAAGCGGCGCTGGTGGCTACCCGGCGCAACGCCGACGCGGTGTCGCTGGAAGACTTCACGGTAGCAGTGGAACGCATTGTCGCGGGATTGGAGAAAAAGAATCGCGTGCTCAACCCGCACGAGCGCGAGGTCGTCGCCTATCACGAGATGGGCCACGCGCTGGTGGCAATGTCACTGCCGGGCGCGGATCCGGTGCACAAGATATCCATCATTCCGCGCGGCATCGGCGCGCTCGGCTACACCATCCAGCGCCCCACCGAGGACCGCTTTCTGATGACGCGCGAGGAGTTGGAGAACAAGATGGCGACGCTGCTCGGCGGGCGCGCCGCCGAGCACATCATTTTCGGCAAGGTGTCCACCGGCGCATCGGACGATCTGCAGAAAGTCACCTCCATCGCCCGCTCGATCGTGATGCGCTACGGCATGGACGCCAAGCTCGGCAACGTCGTGTACGAGGAGGAACGCCAGTCGTTTCTCGGCAATACCGGCCCGAGCTTCCAGGAGAAGAGCTACAGCGAGGAAACCGCGCGCGAGATCGACTGCGCCGTGCGCGAGATCGTGGGCAAATCGTTTGAACGCACGCTGCGCCTGTTGTCGGATCGGCGCGCGCAACTCGAAACCGGTGCCAAGTGGCTGCTGGAGAAGGAGACGCTGAACGAAGACGACCTTCGGCGTGTGCGCGAACAGTTGCCCTTGGCGGCGTAGGTTCGAACGCCGCTGATGGCAGGAGTCAACCACGTACTCGCGCCATCGTTAAACACTGGCCACAGCGAGAGACCGCCGCGTAGGCGGGG
>CAWGHV010000072.1:0-66015 GCA_963822375.1 uncultured beta proteobacterium
TGTAAGCTATAAACCTTTGTGATTGTCATCTGTTCTGAAAGAAATATGCAGTCTGTTGGATTTATTAATATTACTTGGGTTTGGATTGTTAGGCTCTTGAACAATAACGATATTTTCTGAAAGTTTCTTTTTATCGCTCTATGCAAGTGTTTTCTCAAGATGAGTGAATAGGACTTTCAGATCTTTGGTAAATCCAAGTCTGTTGACCATTTTAACTATCTAGACTTGTAAAGCAAACATATTTAAAGCAGAGTTACTATTCTCTCTTGGATTTTGCAGTGGATTTATCTCTTTCATATTAATTATTATAATTATTGATGATCCTTATATTTCGCTATCATGGGGTTTTGGGGTTTTGGGGCGCGCGGCCAACCGGCTTGCTGGACCTATTCATAATTTCGTCGCCGTCCTGGGCGGCGAGCGCGGTGCCGAGAGCGGCGCGGGTCAGGTTCTGGGGCGGTTCGGCGATGGGATCGGCTGCGAGCTGACGCAGTGCTTCGCGCGCTTCGGCGCCCAGGTGACGCAAGTGGAGATGCTGCCGCGAATTATGATCCGTGAGGATCCGGAGATCTCCGAGATGGTGACGGAACGCTTCCACGCCGAAGGCATCAGGGTGCTCGTGAACCACAAGGCCAAGCAGTTCCTGCGCGATGGCGACGCCAAGGTGCTGATCTGCGAGCACCAGGGGGAAAACGTGCGCATCGAGTTCGACGCGCTGCTGTGCGCGCTCGGTCGCGTCGCCAACACCCAGGGCTACGGGCTGGAGGAACTGGGCATCGGCACCACCAAGCAGCGCACCGTCGAGACCAACGAGTACCTGCAAACGTTGTATCCCAACATCTACGCCTGCGGCGACGTGGCGGGGCCGTTCCAATTCACTCATACCGCCGCGCACCAGGCATGGTACGCCGCGGTCAACGCGCTGTTCGGCACCTTCAAGAAGTTCAAGGCTGACTACTCCGTCATACCGTGGGCGACGTTCACCGAGCCCGAAGTGGCGCGCGTCGGGCTCAACGAGACCGACGCCAAAGAGAAGAACATCGCCTACGAGGTAACGACTTACGGCATCGACGATCTCGACCGCGCCATCGCCGACGAAGAAGCCCACGGCATAGTCAAGGTGCTGACCGTGCCGGGCAAGGACAAGATACTCGGCGTCACCATCGCCGGCGAGCACGCCGGCGACCTGATCGCCGAGTATGTCGCGGCGATGAAGCACGGCTTCGGGCTGAACAAGATACTCGGCACCATCCACATCTACCCGACGCTGGCCGAGGCCAACAAGTATGCCGCCGGCAACTGGAAGCGTGCCCACGCGCCCGCCACCCTTTTGGCGTGGGTCGAGCGCTACCATGCATGGCGCCGCGGCGGCGCGAGCGTCGCGAACGAGCATCACCGCGGAGAACCGCGCGGATCGATTCCGGTAAAACACTGAGAGGCATGTTCTGATCATGATTTCGCTGCCGAGCCGCGACGACCGAACCGCCCGGCTGCTGCGCGCCATCGTCCGCGGCGAGCGTCTGGCCCAGCGCACCGCCGCGCGCCAGGCGCAGCGGGCGCCGCTGCCGATTCTGCGCCGCATGCTCGCCGCGCAGGCGCGTCACGAGCACGTGCACGCCGTCGCGTTCGCGGCGGCCGCGCGGGTCTTCGATGCACGCGAGCGCAGCGCGACGACGCCGCTCGATCGCGCCTTCGACTCATTCGCCCGACAGCTCGATCGCGATGTCGCCCACGGCCCCCTCGCCGCGTCGTTCGTCGGCCTGCAAGGCGTGCTGGAAGGGCTCGGCGAAGCGCTGATGAGGCAGCTCGATGCCGCCTCCGATACGCGCACCGCGGGCTTCGATGCGCTGCGCCGGCGCTTCATGCTCCAGGAGCAGGGACACCAGGCTTTGGGCGCGCGCTGCCTGCGTACGCTCCAGGACGACGATGCGGTGCGTGCCGCCGGGGACTGCTATCGGGATATGGGTGAAGCGCTGATCCGCACCGGCGCCGCGGCCTTCTGCGAATCGCCGCACGAACAAGCGCGCTTCCTGGCGCTGACCCGGCTTGAGATGGACCGTTGGTTCGCTGGCGCGCTTTCATCATGATCTCGGTCGTCATACCAACCTACAACGAACAGCGGGCGCTGCCGGCGACGCTCGCGCACCTCGCGGCGCAGGGCGACGGATTCGAGACCTTCATCGTCAACGGCGGCAGCACCGACCGCACCTGCCAGCTCGCGCTCGCGCAGCCCCGGGTCACGCTGTTGACGGCGCCGAAAGGCCGCGCGAGCCAGATGAACGCTGGCGCCGAGCGCGCCCGCGGCGAGTGGCTGCTATTTCTACACGCCGACACGCTGCTGCCGCGCGGCGCGCTGGCCGCCATCGAAGCCCTCGGTGCCGAGTGCCAGTGGGGTGGATTTCGGCACCGTTTCGACAGCCGCCGCTGGGGACTGCGGGCGATATCGCGCCTGCACAACCTGCGTTGCCGGCTCAGTGACATTTTCTACGGCGACCAGGCGATGTTCGTGCGCCGCCCCGCGTTCGCCGCGGTCGGCGGCTTCCCGCCGGTGGCGGCGCTCGAAGACATCATGCTCAGCGAGCGCCTGCGCCAGCGCTGGCGGCCCGCGCTGCTATCCGCCGCGGTGGTGACCGACGCGCGCAAATTCGTCAGCATGGGCGTATGGCGAAGCTTCATGCGCGTGGTGCGCATCGTCGTCGCCCACGAACGCGGGCGTCCGATTCCGGCCCGCGAATTCTTCAACGACGTGCGCTGAGGACCCGACCCATGCAGCAAGCCCTTCGATTGGTATTCCTGTGCTTCACGTTGGCGGCCGCCGGCGCGCATGCCGCCTTCGATCACCGCCACGAGGCCTGGACCGAACTGCTCAAGAAGCACGTCGTGCTGGTGGACGGGGGCAAGGCCTCGAAAGTGCGCTATGGCGGGTTCTCGCAAGACCGGGCGGCGCTGAAGGCCTATTTGGATTCCCTCTCCGCGGTGAGCCAGCAAGAGTACGACGGCTGGAACAAGAATCAGCGGCTCGCTTTCCTGATCAACAGCTACAACGCCTTCATGATCGAGAAGATCTTGACCCGCTATCCGAAGATCGAGTCGGTGTGGGATTTCGGCAAGATTTTCGGCAACCCGTTCAAGGACAAGTTCTTTCGCCTGCTGGGGCGCGACATGAACCTCGACGGCATCGAGCACGACACCATCCGCGCGCCCGGCAGCTTCGACGACCCACGCATCCACTTCGCGGTGAACTGCGCCTCCATCGGCTGCCCCATGCTGCGCGAGGAGGCATACGTCGCCACGCGGCTCGACCGGCAACTCGACGAACAGACCGTTCGCTTCCTGTCGGACCGCTCGCGCAACCGCTACGACGCGCAGTCCGGCGCGCTCGAGGTATCGAGCATCTTCGATTGGTACGGCAAGGACTTCGCCCGCGGCTGGAAAGGCTACAACTCACTCGCCCAATTCCTGTCCAAGTACTCTGACGCGCTCGCCGATGCGCCCGAGCAGCGAAATGCGCTGCGCGAACAACAGGCGCGTATCTCGTTTCTCGACTACAACTGGGGGCTGAACGATGCCAAATCATAGGATCACCGCAGTCAAGCGTGCAGCATTGATGGGCATTTGTCTGATCGGATGGAGTAATGCCATGGCCTGGGATTCCACGCAATTTCGCAAGCCGAGTGCGCAGGAGCTGCAAACCAAGCTCAGCGCCGAGCAGTTCCAAGTGACGCAGAAGGACGGCACCGAACGGCCATTCCACAATGCCTACTGGGACAACAAGAAGCACGGCCTCTATGTCGACGTCGTGTCGGGCGAACCGCTCTTCAGCTCGATCGACAAGTACGATTCCGGCACCGGATGGCCCAGCTTCACGCGGCCGCTGGAGCCGGCCAACATCGTCGAGCATACGGACAAGTCGTGGTTCATGGTGCGTACCGAGGTCCGCAGCAAGCACGCCGATTCGCACCTCGGCCATGTCTTCGACGACGGGCCGGCGCCGACAGGCAAGCGCTACTGCATGAACTCGGCCTCGCTGCGCTTCATCCCCGTCGCGGACCTGGAGAAAGAGGGCTACGGCAAGTACGCGGCGTTGTTCGAGGGAAAGACGGTGGCCGCGCAGGGTAAGTGACGTCGGCCGCGGCGACTACTCGGCGAGAAGGTACGTGCCGACGCTCTCGATCATCGTCCCGGTCCTCGACGAGGCCGGATTGGTCGAGGAGAGTCTCGCCCGGTTGGCGCCGCTGCGCGCGCGTGGGGTCGAAGTCATCGTCGCCGACGGCGGCAGCCGCGACGCAACCGCGGCCCTCGCCCGACCGCACGCAGACCGAGTGCTCACGGCGGCACGCGGGCGCGCCAGCCAGATGAATGCCGGCGCCGCGGTCGCACGCGGCGAGGCGCTGCTGTTTCTGCACATCGACTGTGCGCTGCCCGACGCCGCCGATACGTTGGTCTTGCGTGCGCTCGAACAAGGCGCCGTATGGGGCCGCTTCGATATCGCGCTGCACGGCCACCATCCCCTGCTCGCGACGGTTGCCGCATTCATGAACGCACGCTCGCGGTTCACCGGCGTGTGCACCGGCGATCAGGCGATGTTCGTCACCCGCGCCGCGTTCGCCGCCGGCGGCGGCTTTCCCACGATCGCACTGATGGAGGACATCGCTCTGTCCAAGGCGCTGAGGCGCATCGGGCGCCCGGTTTGCCTCAACGCCAAAGTCCACGCATCGGGCCGGCGCTGGGAGGAGAAAGGCGCGCTGCGCACCATCGTCCTCATGTGGCGCCTGCGCCTGGCTTACTTCCTCGGCGCCGACCCCAGGCGCCTGGCGAAGTTATATGACTCACCCCGGCGCTGACACGACCGCGCTGATCGTCTTCGCCAAGGCGCCGATCGCGGGGCAAGCGAAGACGCGGCTGATCCCGGCGCTCGGTGCCAAAGGCGCGGCGGCGCTGCATGCACGCCTGGTTCATCGGGCGCTTGAAAACGCGGCCGCGGCCGGTCTCGGCGACGTCGAACTGTGTTGTGCCCCCGATTGCGAGCACGTTTTCTTTCAAGCGTGCCGCGCGACCTTCGGTGTCGATCTGACCGAGCAGGCGGCGGGCGACCTGGGGCAACGCATGGCGCGGGCCTTCGAGCGCGCGCTCGCACGCGAGCCGCATGCGATCCTGATCGGCAGCGATTGTCCAGCGCTCGGCGCCGCAGATCTGCGCGAGGCGGATCGTGCGCTGCGCGCCGGGCATGACGCCGTGCTGACGCCGGCGGAAGATGGCGGCTATGCGCTGATCGGGCTGCGCCGCCTCGACCCCAGTCTGTTCGCCAGCATCGACTGGAGCACGCCGGCGGTGATGGCGCAGACCCGCGCGCGCCTAAATCGGCTGGGCTGGCGCTGGAGCGAACTGGCGATGCGCTGGGACGTGGATCGGCCGGAAGACCTGGAACGCTTGCAACGTGAGGGTTGTCTTGATTTCCTCAACGGCGCGGAAGCAGATGCGCCGACCCAGGGCCTGTTTGACATTCCCGCGACGCAGCGCGTTGTGACCCAAAGGCTCCGGATGCAAGGCGCGCGACGCCGCCAAGACTGGAGTCTTGGCAAGGAGCGCAACGCCGCAGCCGGGGGCCTTCGAGTCACAACCCGAAGGGCTCGGGGGGATTGGCTCGCGGGGCTGCGTTGCGGCTCGTTGCTTGACTCCAGTCAAGCGGCCTCGCCGCGCCTTGCCCGGCAAGCCAATCGCCCCGAGCGCGCCCGCCGGGGGAATGTCAACAGGCCCTAGCGCGGGCGCGCTTGCCGGCGCGGCGCTCGCGCTGGCTTGCCTGAGCCCGCCCGCGCAAACGGCCGACGTGATCGAAATCGGCCACTTCTCCAAAGCCCGGCCCGGCGGCGCCCTGCCATCGGGCTGGCGGCCGCAGTCGCTGCGCGACGTCGAGCGCCAGACCCGCTACTCGCTGGTCAACCTGGACGGCAAGACCGTGCTCCAGGCGGACGCCAGAGCGGCGGTCGCCGGACTGGCCTTCGCGCTGCGTGCCGACCCGCTGCGGACGCCCTGGTTGGAATGGAGATGGCGCATAGACAATGTCGTCGAGAAGGGCGATATTCGCACCAAGGAAGGCGACGACTACGCGGCCCGGGTCTACGTTGTGTTCGACTACGATGTGAACAAGCTGCCCTTCGGCGAGCGCACCAAACTCCGCATGGGCCGCCTGCTCTACGGCGAGGATCTACCGATCGCATCGTTGTGCTACGTGTGGGACAACCGGCAGCCGGTGGGCTACACGGCGTGGAGCGCCTACACGAATCGGCTGCGCATGATCGTCGCGACCAGCGGTGCGGCCCAGGCCGGGCGCTGGGTGCATGTCGTACGCAATGTCGCCGACGATTTTCGTGCCGCCTTCGGCGAGGCGCCGCCGCCGATCAAGGCGATCGTGGTGGCGAGCGACACCGACAACACCGGGGAGACGGTGCGCGGCTATTTCGGCGACATAAGTTTGCGGTGGAAACCTGTGGAATGAAGCGACTAGTGCTCTTGGGCGGGGGCCATGCCCAACTCTTCGTGCTGGAGGCGTTCCAGCGTGCGCCGCTGCCCGGCGTTGCGCTGACGCTGGTCAGCCCGATGCGGCTCGCGCCCTACTCCGGAATGATGCCCGGGGTCATCGCCGGGCACTACCGCTACGAACAGGGCTGCGTGGATCTGGAACCGCTGTGCCAAGCCGCCCGATGCAAGCTGATCTATGCGCGCGCCGAGCGCCTCGACCCGGAGCGGCGGCAGATCGTCTGCGACGGCGGCGCCAAGCTGCAATACGACGTGCTGTCGATCGACACCGGATCGACGCCGGCGAGCCAGGGCGTGGTCGGCGTCGCCGATTACGCCTGTCCGGTGAAGCCGATCGACGCCTTTCTCGCCCGCTGGCAGGTATTCCGCACCCAGCTCGACGCGCGGCGCAGCGCGCGCATCGCGGTGATCGGCGGCGGTGCGGCGGGCGTCGAGGTGTCTCTGGCCTTGCACCACCAGTTGGAGCAATTGGCGACGCGCCGGCAAGTCGGCGAGGGGCGCATCACCCTGATCACCGCCGCCGAATGCTTGCTTCCGAGCTTTCCCCGCGCCGCGCGGCGGCGCCTCGAAGATGCCGTTGCAGATAAGGGAATCGAGGTTCTGACGCGCAGCCCGGCCGTGCTCATCGAACCTCGCCGCGCCATCCTCGCCGACCGGCGCAAGGTGGAGAGCGATTTCATCGTCTGGGCCGGCGCTCCGGCGCCGCCGCCTTGGCCGCGCGAAGCGGGACTTGCGGTCAACGCGCACGGCTTCATTTTGATCGACCGGCGGCTGCGCTCGGTTTCCCACCCCGATGTCTTCGCCGCCGGGGATGTCGCGTCAATGGTCGGCCGCCCCCGTCCGCGCTCCGGTGTTTACGCGGTGCGCGCGGGGCCGCACCTGGCGCGCAATCTGCGTGCCGCGTTGGGTACCAGCAAGGCGCACACCTATACGCCACAGCGGCGCGCCCTCGCTCTCATCAGCACCGGAAACAAGCATGCCGTCGCGGCTTGGGGGCCGCTCGCGTGGGAGGGCGATTGGGTCTGGCGCTGGAAAGACCGCATCGACCGTGCGTTCGTTACCCGCTTCACCATCCAACCCGCCGTCGCCTCCGACGCCGCCAACGGTGCCGAGAAAGGCGCTCCGGGCAGCGGGCCGCGACGGTCCAAGCGCCCGCCGATCAGCGACAAGCGCACCTAGCGCCCGGCTATTGCATCGAATAGGAGACCGGAGATGGAAACCGTGACGTCACAAGCGCGGTTGAGCCCGCCGCTTACAGCCTCGATGTGGGTGCTTGGCATCGCCGCGGCGATGTCGTCCGGGCTGGTCGATGCCGCCGGCTGCACCGCCAGCAGTGGCGCGAATCGCACCGCGCTGGTCGAGCTATACACCTCGGAGGGGTGCAGCGACTGCCCGCCGGCCGACCGCTGGATTTCGCAACTGCCCGGCACCGCGCCGTCGGCCCGGCAAGTGGTGCCGCTGGCGTTCCACGTCAACTACTGGGACGGCTACGGCTGGAAGGACGCCTACTCCAACCCGGCTTTCAGCCAGCGCCAACGCGAGGCCGTCGCGCGCCAATCGAGCCGCGTCGTATTCACTCCACAGGTGCTGCTGAATGGGAAGACCGTGCACAACTGGCGCGATTCGGGACAACTTTCGAGTTCGCTCGCAGCGATCAATGGCGCGGCTCCGGCGGCGGACGTCTCGCTCGCAGTGACCCCGATTGCGCAACGGCAGTGGCAAGTGAAGGTGAGCGGTGCGGTGAAGCCGCCGGTCGCCGGCGCCGCAGTGTATGTCGCCGCCTACGAAAACGGTCTCGCCACCGAGGTGCAGCGTGGCGAGAACTCGGGCAAGCTGCTGCGCCATGACTTCGTCGTGCGCCAACTGATCGGGCCGCTGGTGGTCGGTGCCGATGGGCGCTTCGAGCACAGCCGCAGCATCGTCCTTCCTGCCGATGCGCAGCCCGCCGCCAGCGGTGTGGCGGCCTTCATCCAGCGCGGCGGCGACGGCGACGTGCTGCAAGTTCTGAGCGTCGCCGGGTGCGGGTGAACGCAATGGGATGATCGGAGCGTGTGCACCCGATGGGCTTCGACGAGCTCAGCCCGAACGGGGGTTTGTTCAGAACTTAGTCTGAAGGTAGCGCGTCTCAGCGAGACACCCATTCGAGACCCGCGCGGAACATGATCCAGGCTGACCACTGCGTAGCGCAAACTTCACCAAAGCTCCGTTCCCCGATCAATTCGGTTCGCAGCGCTTTCGCGGTTGCACTGACGGTTGCCGCGATATCCGCAATCGCCGCGACGCCCTCTGGCGTCGTCGCCACGCAGCAGCAGCAAATCATGATCACTGCCGTCGTATCCGGCCTGGATACCCCTTGGGCGATGGCGTTCCTGCCTGACGGGCGCTGGCTGGTGACAGAGCGCGAAGGGCGGCTGCGTGTAGTCGAGCAAGGCAAGCTGCAACCCAAGCCGGTGGCCGGGTTACCGGAGGTCCGCGCACGCGGACAGGGCGGCTTGATGGATGTCGTCGCACACCCGCGGTTCGATCAGAACGGCTTGATCTATTGGAGCTATTCCGCCGGCGCTTCGAGCGCTTTCGGCACCGAGGTGGCGCGCGGCAGACTGAGCGGAAGCAACGGCGAATATCGCGTCGACAATGTGGAAGTCATCTTCCGCCAGCAGCCCAAGGTGTCCGGCGGCCGGCATTTCGGTTCGCGCCTGGTGTGGGACCGCCAGGGCAAGCTGTTTATCACCCTCGGCGATCGCGGCGATCAGGACCAAGCTCAGGACAAGGCCAATCACATCGGCACCATCGTCCGCGTCACCGACAGCGGCGGCGTGCCGCCGGACAATCCCTTCGCCGAGCAGGCAAACGCGCGCGCCGAGACCTTCAGCTTCGGCAACCGCAACGTCCAGGGCGCCGCGATCAATCCCGCGACGGGTGAATTGTGGGCGCACGAGCACGGGCCGCAGGGCGGCGACGAGGTGAACATCATCCGCGCCGGCAGGAACTACGGCTGGCCGATCATCACTTACGGTGTGAACTACGGTACCGGCACCAGGATCGGTGAAGGCACGGAGAAGGCCGGGATGGAACAGCCGCTATGGAAGTGGGTGCCCTCGATCGCGCCCTGCGGCATGGCCTTCTACACCGGCGACAGACTGCCGGAATGGCGCGGCGATCTGTTCGTCGGCGCCTTGCGCGAGGCCGCGCTGGTGCGCCTGACGCTCGATGGCGATCGCATCGTTGCGGAAGAGCGCATCAAGGGTGTCGGGCGGGTCCGCGACGTTCGTCAGGGGCCCGACGGCAACCTCTACGTCGTTTCCGAGAGCGAAGGCGCCATCCTCAGAATCGAGCCGGCGGCGAATTGACGGCCCGCGAAGCGTGTCGTGACTGCCTCCTAACCGCCCACTCGTCCGTGGCCGACAAGCATTTCCGATCAACGGTATAATGAGCGATTCGATCCGAAGCCTCGAGCATGAAGTTTCTGTTTGATCTGTTTCCGGTCATTCTTTTCTTTGCCGTCTATCAGCTCTCGGGCATCTACATCGCGACCGCGGCAGCCATCGCCGCCACGTTCGTTCAGATCGGCTGGGTCTATTTTCGCCACCGCAAGGTCGACACGATGCTCTGGGTCAGCCTGGGGGTCATCGTCGTCTTTGGCGGTGCGACGCTGCTGCTGCATGACGCCACCTTCATCAAGTGGAAGCCGACGGTGCTCTACTGGCTCTTCAGCACGGCGCTACTGGTTTCGGCGGTGGTCTTCAACAAAAATCTGATCCGCAAGCTGCTCGAGCCGCAGCTAAAGCTGCCGGAGCATGTGTGGGGATCGCTCAACGCGTCGTGGGCGGTGTTCTTCGCCTTCATGGGATTCGCCAACCTCTATGTCGCCTTTCAGTTCGAGGAAAGCACCTGGGTCAACTTCAAGCTGTTCGGCGGCATGGGCCTGATGCTGCTGTTCGTCGTTGCCCAGGGGCTGTTTCTCTCCAAGTACGTCGAGGAGGACAAATAATGCTTTACGCATTGATGGGAGAGGACGCTCCGGGCACTTTGGACAAGCGTCTCGCGGTGCGCCCGGCACACTTGGAGCGGCTCAAGCAGCTCCAATCCGAGGGGCGCCTCGTGCTTGCGGGGCCGTTTCCGGCGATCGACTCGCCGGATCCCGGACCCGCCGGCTTCGCCGGCAGCCTGATCGTCGCCGAGTTCGCCGCTCAGGCCGAGGCGGAGGCCTGGATGCAGGCCGACCCCTACGTCAAAGACGGCGTGTTCGCCCGCACCACCGTGCGGCCGTTCAAGCGGGTACTACCGTGAGCCACCGAGCAGGGGCCCCGCGCAAGCGGGGATGCGAGCAAGGCGAACGGCAGTCGCCGCCGACACCGTCGCGCTTCGATAAGCGCACCCGGTCCGGAGGCGGCGCCGTGAGCCACCGAGCAGGGGCTCCGCGCCAGCGGCAAGTGGGGAACGGAAAGGGCCCCCACCCTTCCTTTTGCGAGCAAGGCGAACGGCAGCGGCCGCCGACACTACCACAAGCCAAACCGCACATACGGTTCGGAGGCGGCGCCGTGAGCCACCGAGCGACTAAGTAGTCACCCGGCCCAGAGGCACCGTGAAAACTATCGACACCATGCGTTCGCGGCTCGACGCGCTGTTGCCGCTGGACCTGGACATCCTGGACGAGAGCCACCTGCACGTGGGACACGCGGGCGCCCGCGGCGGCGGCGGGCATTTTCGTATGAAGATCGTCTCCGCAGCCTTCGCCGGCAAGCGCACGCTCGAGCGCCATCGTCTGATCTACGCCGCGCTGGGCGAATTGATGCAGCGCGAAATCCATGCCCTGAGCATTGACGCTCAGGCGCCCGATGAAGTCTGACTTCGTTCATTTTTGAGGAAATCCGATGACACGCAAATTGACCTCCCTGCTTCTGACCGTGCTCACGTTCGCCTGAGTCCGTCGGCCACCTGGGCGGCCGACGCCAAGGCGGTGGCAACCGTAAACGGCAAGGCCATCCCCAAATCGCGCGCCGACGCCATCGTCGCGGCGCAAGTCGCCCAGGGAGCGCCGGACAATGACGAGCTACGCAAGCAAGTGCGCGAAGAGCTGATTCGCCGCGAAGTGATGGCGCAGGAGGCCGTCAAGAAGGGGCTGGACAAGAAGCCGGAAGTCGCCGCGCAGATGGACCTCGCGCGCCAGGAAGTATTGATCCGCGCCTTCGTCGCCGACTACGCGCGCGCCAATCCGATCCCCGAGGATCAGTTGAAGAAGGAGTACGAGGCCATCTCGGCCCAACTCGGAAAGAAGGAGTACAAGGCGCGCCACATCCTGGTAGACAAGGAGGAGGAAGCGAAGGACGCGATCACCAAGCTCAAGGGCGGCGCCAAGTTCGACGACGTGGCCAAAGTATCCAAGGATCCCGGCTCCAAGGACAAAGGCGGCGACCTAGGCTGGAGCCCTCCCGCCAACTATGTCAAACCGTTCGCGGACGCACTGGTGGGGCTCGAGAAGGGGAAATTCACCCAGACGCCGGTCAAGTCCGAATTCGGCTACCACGTTATCCAGCTCGACGATGTGCGCGACATGAAGCTGCCGACGATGGAGGAGGCGAAACCCGGCCTCAATCAGCGGCTCCAGCAGAAACAGCTCGAGAAAGTCATGGTCGATCTACGCGGCAAGGCCAAAGTCGAGTGAGCGTCGGCGCTTGCAGCAGCGGAAACGGGGGCTTTGCCCCCGTTTCCATTTCGCGGGCTTCACTACCGAATCGTGTAATTGCGCAAACATATTCCTTCGCCCGCTTCGCTTCGCTATAGTTGATGAATAAGTCGAACAATTCATCGAACGGTCGCGTCGGTGGAGACAGTGAAGCATGGGCAACCCGCAGCAATCGTGGGCGCAGCGAACGGTAAGTGAGCCGGTTTGGCGGTTGTGGTACCGCTACATCTGGCCGTTCCAGTACTTCCGCGACGTCACCCGCGGCACCAAGATCGAGCGTCAACAGAACTATCGCCACAACCGGGCGATGCGCGTCCATCTGCCGGGTTTCGTTGCCAAGTGGCTGCTCCTGACGGCGCTCTGGTTCGCCTTCGGCGGGTTCTTCGATCAGGTGCTCGAACTCGTGATACCCGCCGCCGGCTGCTTCATGACTGGGACTTGGGCGCTGATCGTCGTGGTGCTGCTCGGCGCGTCGTGGATGTGGCTGGAGCGCTTCCCCGACCTCTTCTAGCCCAGCCAAACCCGCGCATTACGGAACATCCTCAGCCACGGCGAGCCATCGCGCTCGCCCCACTCGCGCGGATGCCATGACATTTGCACCGTGCGGAAGACTCGCTCGGGATGCGGCATCAGTATGGTAAACCGGCCGTCCGGCGTGGTCGCGCCGGCGATGCCCATGCGCGAGCCGTTGGGGTTGAGCGGATAACGCTCGGTCGGCTTGCCCGCCGCGTCCACAAAGCGCATTGCCACCACCGCCTTGCCAGCCGCCTCGGCGCCGGCAAACTCGGCGCGCCCCTCGCCATGCGAGACGACGACCGGTAGGCGGCTGCCGGCCATGCCGGCGAAGAACAGCGACGGGTTTTGCGGAATGTCCACCATCACGAAGCGCGCCTCGAACTGCTCGCTGCGGTTGCGCGCGAACGTCGGCCAGGCGTCGGCGCCGGGAATGACGCCGGCAAGGTGGCTAAGCATCTGACAGCCGTTGCAGATACCGAGTGCGAAGGTATCGGGGCGCGCGAAGAAGCGCTCGAACGAGTCGCGCAAAGCGGCGTTGAACAGGATCGACTTGGCCCAGCCCTGCCCGCCGCCGAGCACGTCGCCGTAGGAAAAGCCGCCGCCCACGGCGAGCCCGTGGAAGTCCGCCAGATCGAAGCGGCGCGCCTGCAAGTCGCTCATGTGAACGTCATAGGCGGCGAAGCCGGCACGTTCGAACGCGGCGGCCAGCTCGACATGGCCATTGACCCCTTGCTCGCGCAGGATCGCGATCTTCGGCCGGGCGCCGGTGGCAACCAGCGGCGCGGCGACATCCTGCGCAGGATCGAAGCCGAGCACCGGCGCCAAGCCGGGATCGTCGGCATCGAGCAGGCGGTCGAACTCCTGCTCGGCGCACCCTGCATCGTCGCGCAGGCGCTGGATGCGAAAGCTGGTCTCCGACCAGGTGCGCCAAAGCTCGGCACGGCTTTCCCTGAACAGCAGCTTGGCGTTGCGCCACACGCGCAATTCATCGAGATCGTTGGGTGTGCCGATGCCGTGGACGTAGCCGCCCAGGCCGGCCGCGCGCAGCGTCTCCATCACTTTGCTCCGGTCGTCGCGCAGAATCTGGATCACCGCACCCAGTTCCTCGCTGAACAGTGCGCCGAACACCCGGTCGCTGTAGCGACCCTTGACCACCTCGGGGCGCCGCTCGATCCCGTTGACATCGTTCATCATGGCGTCGTAGCAGACGGTGTCGAGATTGAGCGAGACTCCGCAATGCGAAGCGAACGCCATCTCGCACACCGCGGCGAACAGACCGCCGTCGGAGCGGTCGTGATAGGCGAGTATCAGCCCGTCGCCCTTGAGCCGGCGGATCGCCGAGAAGAACGTTGCGAGCAGCGCCGGTTCGATATCGGGTGCATGCTCGCCGACCGAGTTGTAGGCCTGCGCCAGCGCCGAGCCGCCTAGGCGGTTGCGCATGCGGCCGAGGTCGATCAGCACCAGCTCAGTTTCGCGGCCGTCGCGCGAGAGCTGCGGCGTGAGCGTGCGGCGCACCTCTGCCACCGGCGCGAAAGCGGTAACGATCAACGACAAGGGCGCCACCACCTGCTTGTCCTGGCCGCCCTGCTGCCACGCGGTTTTCATCGACAGGCTGTCCTTGCCGACGGGAATGCTCACACCCAGCGCGGGGCAGAACTCGAGCGCCACCGCCTGCACGGTCGAGAACAGCTCGGCGTCGGCGCCGCGATGTCCGCACGCCGCCATCCAGTTCGCCGACAGCTTGACCTGCGCCAAATCCTCTATGTCCGCCGCGCACAGGTTGGTGATCGCCTCACCCACCGCCATGCGCCCCGAGGCCGGCGCATCGACGCAGGCCAGCGGTGCGCGCTCGCCCAGCGCGAAAGCCTCGCCGCGCCAGCCCTCGAAGGACATCGTCGTCACCGCGCAATCGGCCACGGGTACCTGCCACGGCCCCACCAGTTGGTCGCGCGCGGTGAGGCCGCCGACGGTGCGATCGCCGATGGTGATGAGGAAGTTCTTCGACGCCACCGCGGGCATCCGCAGCACGCGCAGACAAGCCTCGCGCAGATCCAGGTCGGTGACCTCGAACGGCGGCAGGAAAACCTGGCGTGAGGAGACATTACGCGTCACTCGCGGCGGCTTGCCGAGCAGCAGCGCCAAGTCCATATCCACCGGCTGGTTGTCGAAATGCGCATCGCGCACCAGCACTCGGCCGTCCGCCGTCGCTTCCCCGAGCACCGCGAACGGACAGCGCTCGCGGGTGCAAATCGCGCGAAACTCATCGAGCCGCGCCGGCGCGAGCGCGAGCACGTAGCGCTCCTGGGCCTCGTTGCACCAGATCTCCAACGGGCTCATCCCCGGCTCTTCCGAAGGCACCGCGCGCAAGTCGAAGCGCGCGCCGGCGCCGGCGCCATGCGCCAGTTCGGGCAGCGCGTTGGCGATGCCGCCCGCGCCCACATCGTGGATGGCGAGGATGGGGTTGTCCTCACCCAGTTGCCAGCAGCGGTCGATCACCTCCTGCGCGCGGCGCTGCATCTCGGCGTTGCCGCGCTGCACCGAGGCGAAATCCAGATCGGCGGTATTGGCCCCGGTGGTCATCGACGAGGCGGCGCCGCCGCCGAGCCCGATCAACATGCCCGGGCCGCCGAGCTGGAGCAGCAGCGTGCCGGGCTCGAAGCGCACCTTGTGCGCATGCTCGGCGGCGATGTTGCCGATGCCCCCGGCGATCATGATCGGCTTGTGGTAGCCGCGCACGTCGCCCTGCACCTCCTGCTCGAAGGCGCGGAAGTAGCCCGCCAGATTCGGCCGGCCGAACTCGTTGTTGAAGGAGGCTGCGCCGATCGGGCCGTCCACCATGATCTGCAGGGCCGAAGCGATGCGCTCCGGCTTGCCATGGTCGGCTTCCCAGGGCTGGATGAAATCTGGTATCCGCAGGTTGGATACCGAAAACCCGCAAAGTCCCGCCTTGGGCTTGGCGCCGCGGCCGGTCGCGCCCTCGTCGCGGATTTCGCCGCCGGCGCCGGTTGCCGCGCCCGGGAAGGGGGAGATCGCCGTCGGGTGATTGTGCGTCTCGACCTTGGCGAGAAAATGCGTCTCCGCCTCGCGGTAGCCATACTCGCCCTGGCGGTCCGGGCAGAAGCGCCGCACCCGCGCCCCTTCGATGACGGCGGCGTTGTCCGCGTAGGCGACTATCGTCCCCCGCGGATGGTGCGCGTGAGTCTCGCGGATCATCGCGAACAGCGATTGCTCGCGCGGCACGCCGTCGATGATCCAGTCGCCATTGAATATCTTGTGCCGGCAATGCTCCGAATTGGCTTGCGCGAACATCATCAGCTCGATGTCGGTCGGGTCGCGGCGCAGGCGGGCGTAGTTGGCGGCGAGATAGTCGATTTCGTCCTCCGACAGCGCCAGGCCCAGCGCGCCATTCGCGTCCGCGAGCGCCTGCTTGCCGTGCGCCGTCACCGCCACGCTGACGAGCGGCTTGGGCGCGTAGTGCTGGAACAACGCCTGCGCCGCCGCGTCGATGCTCTCGAGCACCGATTCGGTCATGCGGTCGTGGAGCAGCGGCAGCACCGCGTCGCGTTGCTTGGCGTCGAGGCGGTGGCGCGAGTTCAGGAAGTATGCCGTCGCGCGCTCGATGCGCAGCACCGCCTCGAAACCGCACTGGTGGGCGATATCGGTGGCCTTCGACGACCAAGGCGAGATCGTTCCCAGCCGCGGCACGACCAGAAGCAGCGTTCCCGCCGGCGCCTCGTCCATGGCAGGATAGGCGCCAAGCAGATCCTCCAGGCGCTCGGCCTGCTCCGGCGCGAGGTGCGCGCTCAACTCGATAAAATACCAATGCTCCGCCGCCACGCCTTTCAGGCGCGGGAGCACGGTCTTGATGTTTTCGTTGATGCGTGAGAGGCGAGTCGGAGAGAACGCGGCGGCACCGCGCAGCTTGAGAATCTCAGGCATGTGAGGCTACAGGCGGGATAAAGCGAGAGTATACCGGAACCCTACGAGCCCTTCGGGGCGCCGGCGGCTCGCGGGCTATCCGATAAGCATGCAGCGGATTGGTGCATTGGGCGATCGTGCCGACGACTTGAAGCGCCCTCGCACCGCCCCAAAGTGCCTGTGCATCACATAAGAGGAAACCCCCATGTCAGCCTACGCGATCGAAGTAAACGCCGGCGACTTCGAGCTGAAGGTGCTCGAAGCGTCGAAAACCTGTCCGGTGCTGGTCGACTTCTGGGCGCCGTGGTGCGGCCCCTGCCGCGCCCTAACCCCGATCCTGGAAAAACTCGCGGCGGAATACAAGGGTCGCTTCGTCCTCGCCAAAGTCAATTCCGACGACAACTCGACCCTGGCCCACCAGTACGGCGTACGTGGCATTCCCAACGTCAAGGCCTTCGTCGATGCAAAGCCGGTGAATGAGTTCGTCGGTGCGCTGCCGGAGGCGGCGGTGCGCGCGTTCATCGAACGCTTGCTGCCGTCGCCCGCCGAACCCTTGCGCGAACAGGCGCTGGCGGCGAAAGCGCGCGGCGATACCGAGACCGCGCAACGACTGCTGCTGGAGGCGCTCGCCGTCGATCCGCAGCACGAAGCGGCGCGGCTAGACAGGGTGGAACTCCTGCTCGATGCCAACGACCTGGTCGAGGCAGAGCGGCTGCTGGACGAGGTCAGCGACCGCGTACGCGATTCGCACCGCGTCGATGCACTGCGTGCGCGGGTGCAGCTCGCCGCAGCGGCACCGAGCGACGCCGCCGCGCCGGTGCTCGAGGCCCGCATCGCAACCGACCCGGCCGATCTCGATGCTCGCTACGAGCTTGCCACTGCGCTCGCCGCTGAACAGAACTACCGGCCCGCGATGGAGCAACTGCTGGAGATCGTCCGCCGCGACCGCAGCTTCCGCGACGACATCGGGCGCTCCACCCTGATCCAGATCTTCAACCTGCTCGGGCCGGACGATGATCTGGCGCGCGAGTATCGTGGCGAGCTGGCACGCGTGCTGAATCGCTGAACCGTGCCCCCATCCCCAGCCCTCCCCCCCACGCGGGGGCGGGGGTACGCCGCATAGGAGCGCTAGCGTGAACGATGGCAAGGTCGAAATCCTCTCCCGCGAAAACGGCTACCAGGGGTTCTTCACGCTGCAACGGCTGACGCTGCGTCACAGCCTGTTCGGCGGCGGCATGAGCCCCGCGATCACGCGCGAGATCATCGAGCGCGGCGATGTGGCGGCAGTGCTGCTCTACGACCCCGACCTCGACCGCGTAGTCCTGATCGAGCAGTTTCGCGTCGGCGCGCTCGGCGATCCGCAAGGGGCGTGGCTGCTGGAGATCGTCGCCGGCATCATCGAGCCCGGCGAGACGCCGGCGGCGGTGGCGCGGCGCGAAGCGGTGGAGGAAGCCGGCTGCACGATCACCGAGCTGGTGCCGGTGACGACGTTCTACGCGACGCCGGCCAAGTCGTCCGAGCGCTCGCACCTGTTCTGTGGGCGCGTCGACGCGTCGAACGCCGGCGGCATTCACGGCCTCGCGCACGAAGGCGAGGACATCCGCGTCCTCACCCTGCCGGTGAGCGAGGCGCTGAGCCTGCTCGACGCCGGGCGCGTCTGCTCCGCCTGGCCGATGATCGCGTTGATGTGGCTGCGCGGTCGCCGCGAAGAACTGCGGCGCGCCTGGCGCTGAATCGGTTGCCCGGGCGCGGCAACTGCCAGGGCGCGGCGCCCGGCGCGACGCTCGCATCCTCTACGCCACGGCGTTTCTGCGCGCCGTGGCGACCGGCATGTCCGGGGTATTGCTCGGCATCTACCTCGCTCGGCTCGACTTCTCCATTGCCGAAATCGGCGTCGTCATCAGCGCCGGCCTTTGGGGCGTGGCGGCGGCCGCAATGCTCGTCACGCTGCGCGCCGACCGCTACGGCCGCAAGCGCATGCTTTTCGTGCTGGCGTTGCTGGGAGCGGCAGGCGGATTCGCGGCGGCGTTCGCCTCAGAGCTTGGAGCGATGTTGGCGGCCGCGTTCCTGGGTATGCTCAACGGCATGGGCCGCGACCGCGGCGCCGCACTGATCCTCGAACAGGCCATCCTTCCCGCGACCGTCACCGCCGAAAGACGGACCCAAAGCTTCGCCTGGTACAACGTGCTGCAGGATATCGGCCACGCCCTCGGCGGCCTGGCGGCGGCGATTCCGGCACTGCTGCGCAGTAGCGCGGGCATCGACGAGGTGTCGTCGTTGAAGGTCGCCATGATCTTCTACGCGGCGCTGTTTCTGCTCGGCGCACTGCTCTATCCCTTGCTGTCGCCGGACGCCGAGACACCGGCGGCGCGGCCCGAAAGGCGCCTTGCGCCTCGCAGCCGCAAGGTACTGTGGCGCATCTCGGCGCTGTTCTCGATCGATAGCATCGCCGGGGGATTCCTCGGCACCGCGCTGCTATCCTACTTCTTCTTCCAGCGCTTCGGCATCAGCGAGGCCTGGATCGGCGTGCTGTTCTTCTTCGCACGCGCGATGAACGCGTTGTCGCACCTTGGCGCCGCCTGGCTGGCGCAGCGCATCGGCCTGGTGAATACCATGGTGTTCACCCACATCCCGTCGAGCCTGTTGCTGATGACACTCGCCTTTGCGCCGAGCTTCTGGGTCGCCGCGATCCTGTTCCTGCTGCGCGAAGGCCTAGTCGAGATGGATGTGCCGACGCGCCAGTCCTACGTCATGGCCGTGGTCGAGCCGGAGGAACGCACCTTCGCCTCGGGCGTCACCAACCTGGTGCGCATGGGCGGCTGGGCAGTGGCGCCCCCATTCGCCGGCGCGCTCATGCAGGGGCTGGCGCTGAGCACGCCGATCTTCATCGGCGCAGCAATGAAGATCGGCTACGACATGCTGCTCTACTTCGCCTTTCGCGACATCAAAGCTCCCGAAGAAGAGGAAAAATCTGGCTAACGAGGTGCCCATTCATCCCGTATTATTGCGAATCGTTCCATCGCAGACAGGCCGAACCGCCGCCCGCAGCAGCCGATCGGCATAGGGGTAGGTTCTGCCGCCCCTGCTCTTACTATCTTGATCGCGAAGTCACCGCGCCTGAGAATCGGCATTTCCCCGCGGCTCCTGCATGAGGTGCCGGAGTCGTTCGGCTTTAAGGGAAAGACGCTGCAATACCTCGAGCAGTCGGTCGCGCATTGGGCGATGGCCGGCAATGCCCTGATCTTCATGATCCCCACCATCGACACGGGCGCCATCCTCACTCGCGGCGACCTCAACGTCAACCACTACGCCGATGCCCTCGACGGGCTGATTCTACAGGGTGGCGCCGATGTGAGCCCGAGCAGCTACGGCGAGCGGCCGCTGCAGCCGCAGTGGAAAGGCGACCGCAAGCGCGATCGCTTCGAGATCGAGCTGCTGTTCGCCTTCGTCCGCCGCAACAAGCCCGTTCTGGGCATCTGCCGGGGCATGCAGCTCATCAACGTGGCGCTGGGCGGCACCCTGTACCAGGACATTGCGGTGCAGATTCCCGGTGCCATGCGGCACAACGATACCGACGCCTTCGACGCAAATTTCCACGAAGTCAGCATCGTGCCGGGCTCGGGGCTGGCCGACCTGTATCCGAATCGGGGGGCCGGTGTGGTGAACTCGATCCACCATCAGGCGCTCAAGGTTCTCGGGCGCAACCTCGCCGTCGAAGCTTATTCCGAGGCTGACGCGGTGGTCGAAGCCATACGCTGGATGGGCAGTTCCTATGTCTTCGGCGTGCAATGGCACCCCGAATTCCTGTCTCGCGGCAAACGCAATCTGATTGCAAGCATGCCGATCCTGGAGGAATTTCTCGCCGCAGCTCGGCGCGCCAGTTGGACCTAGGCCGCTCAGGCCGTAGCTCCGCCACATGCGCCGAGGGCGTTTCGAGTGCCGAGCTAGGCGGTATCCGCAGGCGCGGTCGCAAGCCACTTGGCGAGCATCGCATGCAACTCGTTCTTGCGAAACGGCTTGGCGATGTAGTCGTCCATTCCCGCAGCCAGGCAGCACTCTCGGTCCCCAGCTACCGCGTTGGCGGTCACCGCGATGATGGGCACGCGACGGGACGCACCGTCGGTAGCAATTTGCTCGCGGCTGCGAATCCGGCGCGTCGCCTCGAGGCCGTCCAGGACCGGCATCTGGCAGTCCATCAGCACCGCGTCGAAATGGTCCGCGCTCAACCGATCCAGCGCTTGCAAGCCGTTCTCCGCGACACTCACGCTCAAGCCCTGGCGCCGCAAGATCGCGCAGGCGACCTCGCGGTTGATGGCGTTGTCCTCGACAATCAGAACGTGTCCGTTCAACTGCGGGAGCTCCGACGCAGCGCTCGGCGGTGCGGACGCGATCCCGGCTTCAGCGGACACGCGCTCGAAGCGCGCAGTAAACCAAAAGGTTGACCCGTGCCCGCGCTCGCTGACGACGCCGATGCGCCCGTCCATCACATCCACCAACTCGCGCGATATGGCCAGACCGAGGCCGGTACCGCTGGAGAGCCTGCCGCCGCCCTGTTCGACCTGTCCGAAGGGTTTGAACAAGCCCTTCTGATCGGCCGGATCTATGCCGATTCCGCTGTCCTCGACCGAAAACCATAAAGTCAGCGTCGCCGGCTTGGCAAGCTCGACGGCACACTGTTCGCGCGCCTGAGCCGCCGGTTCCCCCGGATAGTCGTCACAACCGATACGCACGGCGATGCTGCCCTGGTCGGTAAACTTGATCGCATTGCCGACCAGGTTCGTCACCACCTGGCGCAACTTGCCTGCGTCTCCGCGCACCACCGTGGGAACCGTCGTGGCAATCTCACAGGAGAAGTCGAGGCCCTTGGCGCGCGCCCTCTGTGCCTGCAAGTGGGTGATTTCCGCTACCGTTTCGCGCACAGCGAAATCGATCCTCTCTTGCTTGATCTTGCCGGCTTCGATGCGCGCGAAATCCAGCACGTCGCTTACGATGCCGAGCAGCCCCTCGGCCGAGCGGTGCAAGGTTTGCATGTAGCGCCGCTGCGGCGGATCGAGCTTGGAATCGAGCATCAGCTCCGTCACTCCGAGAATGCCATTCAGCGGCGTGCGGATCTCATGGCTCATCGTGGCGAGAAAGCGCGACTTCGCGCGGTTCGCCGTCTCGGCGGCGTGGCGCGCTCGCTCGGCCTCGGCTTGCGCCCGCTCGCGCGCTTCGACGCTTTCCTCGAGCGCAATGCGAAGCCTTAGGGAATCGCGATAGTGGGTCGCGATTCGCCGACCGGCGGCGACGGCGGCCAAGAGGTAGAGCAAGACGCTTATGCCAAAAACGCGCAGCTCCAGCGAATCGGAGGCCAGGTAGAAGAGCGCTGGCGGGATCACGGCGGGCAGGGTGAAGGCGGCGAAGCAAAGGAACAACGGCGACAGGTTGAATGCTGCTCCGGAAACCATTCCGGCGATGATCATCACGACCACGCCCTGGTAGGGGTTACCAGGCGGCGGAAACAGCACCGTACCGAGGACACCCCACAGCGCGCCGGCGATCAGTGCGCTTCCGATGTAGAGCTTGATCCAGGTGTTGACCTTCGCGGGAGGCGGCCGCCGCCGCTCGTAACGGCGAATCAGCAGCAGTCGAAACGCGTGGTTGAGGTTGACTAGGACAAACCACACGTTAAGCTGGGCGGCCGCGGTGAACGGCGCCAGCACGAACCAGGTGAGGATCGACACGGCCACCGCTATCGATACGTTGAAGGGCGTGAGCCGAAAGATCAGTTCGGCCTGCTCGACCAGAAGCCGGGTTTTCAGGACGGCCTCGCCGCCTGTTCCGGCCATCACAGACTGCTGGTTCGCAGTCACGAGCGCCGCCTTATTGTGAGGGCAGCAGGCGCTCGACCAGACGCACCCAGTAGCTCGCGCCGAGCGGAATGACTTCGTCGTTGAAGTCGTAGTGCGGGTTGTGCAACATGCAGCCGCCTGCCCCGTCACCGTTGCCGATCCACACGTAGCACCCGGGCTTCGCTTCGAGCATGAAGGCGAAATCCTCCGCGCCCATCGTCGGCGGCAAGTCGGTCAGCACTCTATCCCGGCCGACCAAACTGCCCGCGACTTCGGCGCACTCGGCGGCCTCGCGTGCCGAATTGACGGTCGGCGGATAGCCGCGGCTGTAGCGTACCTGGGCTTGGACATCCATCACCGCGCCGACACCCTGGGCGACGCGCCGGATGCCTGATTCCAGGCTGTCGCGGACCTTTGGCTTGAACGCCCTCACGGTTCCACGTAGCACCGCCCGGTCAGGGATCACGTTGAAGGCGTCGCCGGCGTGAAACTGCGTGACGCTGACCACGGCAGCCTCGAGCGGGTCGGTATTGCGGCTGACCAGCGTTTGCAGCGATTGCACCAACGCGGCGCCGGCGCTGACCGGATCGCGGGCCTGATGCGGCATGGCAGCATGACCGCCGTGGCCGCTCAGATCGATCTCGAATTCATCGGAACTGGCCATCACCGGGCCGCTGTGCACGGCAAACCGCCCCACCTCGAGTCCGGGCCAGTTGTGCATGCCGAACACGGCCTGCATGGGAAAGCGTTCGAACAAGCCCTCCTCGACCATGACGCGACCGCCGCCCTGCCCTTCTTCCGCCGGCTGGAAAACGAAATACACGCTGCCGGCGAAATTGCGGGTGCCGGCTAGGTACTCTGCGGCGCCGAGAAGCATTGCGGTGTGGCCGTCGTGGCCGCAGGCGTGCATCTTGCCAGCATGTCGCGACCGATGCTCGAACTCGTTGCGCTCGGCCAGCGGCAGCGCATCCATGTCCGCGCGCAAGCCAATCGCCCCACCACCGCTGCCGGCCTTCAGGTGACCGACCACTCCGGTGCGTGCGATGCCTTGATGCACCTCGATGCCCAGAGCGTAGAGAAACCCGGCAACGACGTCGGCGGTGCGGTGTTCCTCGAACGCCGTCTCGGGATGCGCATGAAGGTCGCGCCGCAGCCGTGCGAGTGCGTGCTGCCGCGCGCCAATGGCTTCGATGATGTTCATGGACCCGCCTTCCACCCTCACCTCTTCCCCAGCAGTCATCTTACACCCTGCCCACCGCCCACCTCAGCGGACAAGACGACTCACGCTGTCCTCAAGAACTGTGCGCAGTTGCCGCAGTTGTACGGATTCAGGGAGCTCAAACCGCGAGGACGACAAACCACGCCGGCGGTTCGGCCGGTGCTCAGGCCCCATAGATCATCAGACCATGACAGGCCATGCGGTAACTCTGCTCCAAGCCCAAGGCGATCGAGCCGCGCAGTCTGATACGCTCGCGGTTGCGCCGGCGCCCGAACTGGTCGAACAAATCCATTTCCTGCGCCAATTGGTCAACGCCATCCCGAGCCCGATCTTCTACAAGGACGTGCACGGGCGCTACCTAGGCTGCAACAAGGCTTTTGAGGACTACACCGGCGTTGCGCGCGAAAACCTGGTGGGCAAGTCGGTGTTCGACATCGCGCCCCTCGAGCTGGCACAGGCTTACTTCGCGGCCGACCGATCGCTTCTGGACGATCCAGGAACCCAGATCTACGAATCCAAGGTCGAACACGCGGACGGCAGGGTGCGTGACGTGGCCTTCCATAAGGCGACCTTTTCAACCGCTTCCGGGAATATCGGCGGACTGGTCGGCGTCATGCTCGACGTCACCGAGCGCAAGACCATCGAAAGGGAACTGGAACTGGCGGCCAAGGTGTTCGAAAGCAGCGCCGAGGGCGTCATCATCACCGACGCGCGTCGGCGGATCCTCAGAGTTAATCGCGCTTTCACCGAGATCACCCAATACACGGAAGCGGAGATCATCGGAAAGAGTCCCCGCATTCTCCGCTCCGGCCGCCACAGCGAGGCGTTCTACGCGGCGATCTGGAAGGAGGTGGCCGAGCACGACCGCTGGCAGGGTGAAATCTGGAACCGGCGCAAAGACGGCGAGCTCTTTCCGGAGTGGCAGTCGATCAGCGCGGTACGCGACAACGCCGGCCAGATCACCCACTACCTCGCGGTCTTCAGCGACATCACGCAGCGCAAGCACGCGGAAGAGCGCATCAACCATCTGATCCATTTCGATGCGCTCACCGGCCTGCCGAACCGGGTGCTGATGCTCGACCGCCTGGAGCAGGCTTTGGTCACCGCGCGGCGCCATAAGCGCATGGTGGCGGTGCTGATCGCCAATGTCGACCGCCTGCAAAACATCAACAAGCCCCTCGGCCACCATGTCGGCGACGAACTGCTCAAGCTGCTCGGCCAGCGTCTGAGCGCCGGGGTCCGCCCCGGCGATACCGTATCGCGGCACGTCGGCGACGAGTTTGCAATTGTCCTCAGCGACCTCGCCGCGCCGGCGGATGCCGCCAGGATCGCCGAAAAGCTGCAAGCGTCGGTTTCCCTCCCGGCCACCGTGGCGGGCCACGACATCAGCGTCACCGCCAGCTTCGGCATCAGCGTCTATCCTGATGACGGCGCCGACGCAGCCCACTTGTTGAGCAATGCCGACGCCGCGATGCGCCATGCCAAGAACGACGGCGGCAACAACTACCAGTTCTACCGCGCGGAGATGAACGCGGCATCGCTCGAGCGCCTGCTGCTTGAAAGCGGCATGCGCCACGCACTGGAGCGAGAGGAATTCGCCCTCCACTACCAGCCGCAGGTTGACCTGGAGAGCGGCCGCATCATCGGCATGGAAGCGCTGATCCGCTGGCGCCATCCGCAGATCGGCATCGTCCCGCCGGCGCGCTTCATACCGATCGCCGAGGACACGGGAATGATCGTCGCGATCGGCGAGTGGGTTTTGCTCACCGCCTGCGGCGCCGCCAAGCGCTGGCAGGAGGCCGGCTTCGGCGAGCTGCGCGTCTCGGTCAACGTCTCCGCGCGGCAGTTCCGGATGAAGGATCTGGCTCAGACCGTGGGCCGCGTATTGCGCCAGACCGGCCTGGAACCGACGCTGCTCGAGTTGGAGCTGACCGAAAGCCTGATCATGCAAAACCCCGAGCGCGCGATCGAGACCTTGATCGCGCTCAAGTCGATCGGCATTCACGTCGCGGTCGATGACTTCGGCACCGGCTACTCCAGCCTGGCCTACCTCAAGCGCTTCCCGATCGACAAGCTGAAGATCGACCGCTCGTTCGTGCTCGACATTCCCGGCGACAGCAACGATGCGGCCATCGCCCAGGCAGTGATCGCGCTCGGACGCAGCATGCAATTGCAGGTCGTGGCCGAGGGCGTGGAGACGTGGGAGCAACTGGATTTCCTGCGCACCCACCAGTGTCACGCGATTCAGGGATATCTCTACAGCCCACCCGTTCAACGCAACGGCCTTTGCCTGCCTACTCGCCGAGCAACGCAGCCTCGCGGCCAGATAGGCCCGCGGCAACGGCGGCGCCGCCGGGCGCGGGCTAACAGTCGGCACCGCCGTTTCGGCGGCACACCTCGCCTACCAGCGACGACCAGTACCTGGGCAGAGTGTCCCAGGGGTCGATATTGACGTTGTCGTTGGTGAAGTAGACCAGCCCGGCGTTGCGCGACTGCGCGAGATCGAGGAAGCTCGTCATCTTCGATGCGCCGGAGTTGTGCACCAGGTGGGCGAAGCTGCCGCTGGGGTAGTTGTACACCCAGTCGCCCGGCGCGAAACGGCGATAGGAACGCGGCGCCGCCTCGAAGTTCACCAGCACGTCGGCGGTCGGCAGCCTCATATAGTCCTCTTCGGTATCCCATCCGGGATTTCCGACGATGCGCAAAGCCGGGTCGAGCGCCTTGACGAAGGCGTAGATCTGCTGGTAATACTGGTAGTGGGCCGCCGAGGCGTCGTTTGTCATCTCGTCGATGAAGAAGCCGTCCACGACGTAGAAGCCGCGGTAGCGCGCGATGTCGCCGAGCACGTCGGCGAGCGGCCGGTTGGCGTATCCGCTAGGCACGTAACCGATCACCTTGCCGCCGGCGCGGCGGAAGTTGTCGATGACGTTCGTGTAAGCCGGATCGACCGCGGATCCGGGTCCGCTGGCGGGGTTCAAGATCGCCGTCACCGGCACCCGCTGGGCGGCGTTCGTCATTTGCGACCAGTAGGACAGACCGCGACCCGCCGGGTAGAAGTATGCCGGTACCAGTATCTCGAGCGGACCGGCCAGTACTTGGCTCGCCCATGCCGTCAGCAACAGCGCGATCGCGCGCAGACTCCACTTCCTACCTTTACCCATTTGGCTTCCTTTGTTTTCGAAGAACGACGGGCGCGGCGACTACTCATCGCCGTTTCCACCGGCGTGAAAAGAAGCACGGAATGTGCCGCCAATGTGAAATCCCGCGCGCCGAGCCCGCTGCAACCGCCGGCACGCCCCTGCCCGTCGAGTTGTCGGCGCCCCTTTCGTCGATCGGATCCTGGACAGCAGCATCGACGTTCGGTCGCGCCGAACTGCCGCGTTGAAGCAAGGTGTGACGCGATTGGTCAGGTTCCCGGCGAGCGCTTGACACCGGTACGACCGTAGTTGCGCGGTTCAGGTACGAGCTTCGCTCGGTCGCGCTGGTGCCGCAACGGCCGCATTTACCGGCGTTCGCGGCGCAAGCAATTGCCGCAGCCAGGCGCGCTGACGCGCGCGGGCACGACTACCTGTAAGGACGGCGCGGATCCCGGGCGCCGCGTCGGCGAAAGGCACGATGCCGGATGGAAGGACGGCATCGCAACGCAGGATGTGGAAGCCCAGCGGCGACTCGATCACCTCGCTGACCTGGGCGGGCAGCAAGGCGAACAGCGCGGCGTCGAGCGACGGGAACAATTGGCCGCGCGGAATCTCACCGAGCACGCCCTCCTGCGCCGCGCTCGGGCATTCCGAGCAGGCCAGCGCCAGTTCGGCGAACCTCCACGGCTCCCTGGCCAAGCGCTCGCCCACGGCGCGGATTCGAGCCAGCGCTGCGGCGCGCCGGTTCTCCGCGTAGTCGTCGTTGATCGTTACCAGAATATGGCTGGCGCGGCGCCGCTCCGGCCGCAGAAACCGCTCGCGGTGCAGCCGGTAGAACAACTCGACATCGACCTCGCTCGGCGTTGCCACATCGGCCGCGACACCGTCGAGTACCGCCTGCACCATGAGTTCGCGCCGCAGGCCTTCGCCGAGGAGCTTCTCGCTCAACTCGTTGGCGCGTAGATCCTCGACATAGTCTTGCGTCGTTTCATAGCGCCCGCGTAAGTCGTCCATGGCCGCCGCGAGCCTTTCGTCGGTGACGCTGACACCGCGCGCTTCTGGCGCCGCCAGCACACGCCTCTCGATTGCATGCTGGCGCCGCGCCGTGCGTTGCACCTCGCCACGCCGGGTCGCGTCGAGCGCGCCCACCGATTGGGCGAACAGGCTCTGGGCGGACTTGAACTCGAGATAGACCAGCTCAGCCTCGCCGGTCACCGTCCACCCTCGATCGCCGCGGCCGGCGCCGACGTGGCTTCCAGGGCGCCCTCGGGGACGCAAAGCACTCGATCGCCAAAGATGACTTCGTATTGAACTTCGCCGGACCCGCCGCGCAGCACCTTGAGCACCTCGCCAGCGCTCCCCACCGCGGCGCGCAACTCGCCGCGCACCACCAGGTTCTTCGCCGCCATGACCTTCTCGCGCGATTCGAAGAGACTGCTTGTCCAAGGTTCGTCTGCGCCGATCAGTTCCTCCTCACGGCAACCGACGATTCGATCGATGTCGAGAAAATGCACGCTGTAGATGATCTGGTCCTGCAAGAAGGTGCCGATGTCGATGACGGTTCCGACACTGCCGCGCCGGACCAGCAGTTCGCCCCTGGGCGCCCCGGGAAACGTGCCATCGTTGCGCACGTTCCGGGTCACGCGCAGGGTCGCGCCAAAGGCGAAGCGGGAGCGCACGGCGCCGCTTAGCGAAACACTTCGTCTACGGGGACGAAGACTGTCTTCGGTTCGTGCATGTGGAACACCTTGAAGACTTTCTGGGTCGCCGCATCGGAGCCGACGAAGTCGCCGTAGGCGCGCTCCAGCAGCGCGCGGTAGCGGCCGCGCTCGCCTTCCGCATCGCCATCCGGAGCGGCGCCTTCCTGCTCGATGTAGTCGTGAAAGCGCTGCAGGATGTGCAGCCGATTGACATGCACCACCGCCGGGTCGTAGGCGATGCCGAAGTAGTCGAGAAACTCCTCGGCGGCGGACAAGTCCTTCAGGTCTTGCTGCAAGGTCGGACGGTGCATCTCCTATTCCCTCCCGTCATGCGGCGGACAATATTTCTTCGTTGCGGCACAGTTCGTCGTAGAACAGCGCCAGCTCTTGCGCCAGCGGCGCGCGCTTGGCCAGGGTCACGAATCCCCGGATGCGCTCGAGCAGCGCGTCGGCTTCCTCGCGGCTGACGAACAAGCCGAGCTGAGCGTACGCAGCGACGACGCCGTGGCTGCCCGAATGCTTGCCCAGCACGAAGCGGTGCTGGCGCCCGACTTCGCGCGGATCGATCGACTCGTAATTGGCGGTGTTCTTGAGCAGCCCATCGACATGGATCCCGGCCTCGTGGGTAAACACACCCTCGCCCACGACGCTCTTGTGCCACGCCACCGGACGCCCCGAGGCACTGGCGACGCGCGCCGAAAGCGCGGGGAATTCGCGCAAGTCGAGTCCGGTCTCGATGCCGTAGAGCTTGCCCAAAGCGAGCGCGACCTCCTCCAGCGCGGCGTTGCCGGCGCGCTCGCCCAGGCCATTCACCGTCGTGTTGAGGTGCGTCGCGCCGTGCCGCGCCGCGGCCAGCGTGTTCGCGGTGGCGAGTCCGAGATCGTCATGCGCGTGCATCTCGATTTCGATGTCGAGCACGTCGCGCAGCGCACGAATGCGCTCGCCGACGTTGAACGGTTCCATCACGCCCAGGGTATCGGCGAAGCGAAAGCGCCGTGCTCCGCTCGCCTGCGCCATCTCGGCGACTTGCAGCAGGAAATCGAGATCGGCGCGCGAAGCATCCTCGGCGCCGATGCCCACTTCCAGCCCCAGGTCGAGTGCGCGCGCGGTGTTGCTGCGGATCGCCGCGAGCACCCACACGCGCGACTTGCCTAGTTTGTGCGCGATCTGCTGGTCGGACACCGGAATCGATATGTCGACCATATGTACGCCGAGGCCGCGGCAAAGCGCAATGTCGCCCGCGCACATCCGGCTCCACACGAGCAGACGAGCGTTCAGCCCCGATCCGGCGACGGCGCGAATGCCCTCGCGCTCTTGCGCGCCCATCGCCGGGATACCCACTTCGAGTTCGGGCACACCGATGCGGTCCAGGCGACGCGCGATATCGAGCTTCTCCTCGAGGTTGAAGGCGACGCCCGCGGATTGCTCGCCATCGCGCAAGGTGGTGTCGTCGATGACGACGTGCTTGGTGGCCTTCATGATACGAACGGTCAGGCGTACACCGGATCGAAGGCGGCCTTGGGCTCGCTCGCCGGGCCCTGGTCGCACCAATAGGGTGAGAGCTTGCGCAAGCGCGCGATGATCGGCGGCACCGCCTCGATCACGCGGTCGATCTCCTCCCGCGTGTTGTAGCGCGACAGCGAAAAACGCACGGTTCCGTGGGCGGCGGTGAACGGCACGCCCATCGCGCGCATGACGTGGGACGGCTCGAGCGAGCCCGAGGTGCACGCCGAGCCGCTGGATGCCGCGATGCCGAGTTTGTTGAGCAGCAGCAGTATCGCCTCGCCCTCGACGTACTCGAAAGCGATATTGCTGGTGTTGGGCAGGCGGTTGTCGGCGTCGCCGGTGGCGAAGGCATTCGGCACCCGCGCCAGAATGCCGGCTTCGAGCCGCTCGCGCAGCTCGCGGACGAAGCCGTTCTCATGCTCCATGTGCGCCAGCGCCTGTTCGGCGGCGACGCCCAGGCCGACGATGGACGCGCTGTTTTCGGTGCCCGCCCGGCGCCCGCGTTCCTGGTGCCCGCCGCGCAGCAGCGGACGGAAGCGCGCGCCGCGGCGCAGGTAGAGCGCGCCGATGCCCTTGGGCGCATGCAGCTTGTGCCCCGATACCGAAAGCATGTCGATTTTGCTACGCGCCAGATTCAGCGGCACCTTGCCCACGGCCTGCACCGCATCGGTGTGAAACATGACGCCGGCGACGTGGGCCATCTGGGCCATCGCCTCGACCGGGAACAAGGTACCGGTCTCGTTGTTGGCCCACATGACGGTGACAAGGGCCACCTGGTCCGACAGCAATCGCGCGTAGGCATCGAGATCAAGCCGGCCCCTGCCGTCCACCTGGAGGTAGCGCACCTTGTAGCCGTCCTTCTCGAGCTGCTGGCATAGCGCCAGTATCGCCGGGTGCTCGACCGCAGTGGTGACGATCTCCTTACGCGCGGGCTGCGCCTTGAGCGCCGAGAGGATGGCGGTGGAGTCCGACTCGGTGCCGCAGGAGGTGAAGATGACCTCGGTTTCGTGCTCGGCGCCGAGCAGCGCCTGCACCTGCATACGCGCCTTCTTCAGCGCCAGGCCGACGCGATTGCCGAAGCTGTGCATCGACGAAGCGTTGCCGAACTGCTCGCTGAAGAACGGCAGCATGGCCTCCACCACCGCCGGGTCGCAGCGCGTGGTGGCGTTGTTGTCGAGATAGATGCCTTCCATCTCACACCCCCGCGGCGCGGACGTATTCGCCGACGCGGGTCGGCACGACGCGGATGAACTCCTGAAGTTCCTCCATCAGCTTCTGCTGGATGCCGGACAGGGTCACCGCCTCCATCTGGCAGCCAGCGCAGGCGCCTGTCATGCTTACGTACACGCTCTTGTCATCGATGTCGACGAGTTCCAGATCGCCGTGGTCGCGCTGCAGCGCCGGCCGGGCGTTCTCGATCACGAGCTCGATCCGGCGGATGCGCTCCAGATTGGTCAGCTTGCCGGCCTTGGCGGCGGGCGCGGGTTGGGCTTCCGCTCGGGCCGTTACCGGCTCCGCCTTGAACTGCTGACCGCGTTCGCCCAAGACCTTGTCGAGTATCTCCTCGATGCCTTCGTGGCATGCGGCGCAGCTACCGCCGGCCTTGGTGTAGTTGACCACGTCCTGAACCGTCGCGAGCCCGTTGGCGCGCACCGTGTCTTCGATCAGCGAGGCGTCGACGGCGAAGCATTTGCAGATCAGCAGGCCCTCCTCATGGTCGTCGCGCCAGGTTTCGCCGCGGTAGTTGGCGACCGCCGCCAGCAGCGCTTCGCGGCCCATGACCGAGCAGTGCATCTTTTCCGGCGGTAGGCCGTCGAGGTAGTCGGCGATCTGCTGATTGGAAACGCTCAGCGCCTCATCGAGCGTCTTGCCCTTGATCATTTCGGTCAGCGCCGACGATGACGCGATGGCCGAGCCGCAGCCGAAGGTTTGGAAGCTCGCATCGAGGATGACTTCGGTCTGCGGTTCCACCTTGAGCATCAGCCGCAGGGCATCGCCGCAGGATATCGAACCCACCTCGCCCACCGCGCTTGGATCTTCCAGCGCGCCGGCGTTGCGAGGGTTGAAGAAGTGGTCCTTGACCTTTTCCGTATAGTCCCACATGGCATGCTCTCCGCTCAGGTGCTGAACGACTGGCCGCAGGAACACTGATGGCTGGCCCGCGGGTTGTCGAACTTGAAGCCACTGCCGTCGAGGGAGTCGACGAAGTCGATCTTCACCCCTTCCAGCATCGGCGCGGTGAAGGGGTTGACGAGCAGGGTCAGCCCGTCGAGTTCGATCGCGATGTCATCGGTCTGGCGCGCGCTCTCCATTCGCATGCCGTATTGAAGGCCGGCGCAGCCGCCGCCCGACACCAACAGGCGCAGCCCGACCACCGGTTCCGGCGCCATCTTGACGAAACGTTGTACGGCCTGCAGTGCGTTGGGGGTCAGATCGATCATGGGCTACCTCGCAGGCGTGTTGGAATGAGTAGGCGAAGATTCGCAAGTCACGTGCCAAAGCCGCGCCTTTACTTAACCCGCTGTTTCCCATGAAGTCTTTCGTGCTCCGCGCGTGGCGCGCGGGATTCCCAACACAGCAGTGGAGGTTTCTTGTGGGCTTTGCTACAGAGGGGTATGCGGCTGCACGGGCGCGATCGTGACCCGCGCGTCGGCCGGCCGGGCGAAATTTGGAGCCGAGGTCACCAGCAACTCCGCACCCGCGGCGGCGTAGTCGAGCGCATTTGTTTCCGTGACTCCACCAGCGACGGCGATGACGGTGCGCGGATGACGATCGCCCAAGGCGCGCTTACAGGCGGCGACCTGCGGCGGGGCGAATTTCTCCAGCTGCAGGACGTCCGCCCCGCGCTCGGCAAGCCGCGCGGCGTCCCTCGCGGGCGACGCACCCGCGCAACTCGAACATGCGCGCGGCCTCCTCGGTCGCGCAGACGGTCATTGCCTGCCTACTGTGGAACTCGACGCAGCCGCAGCGGCCGCCTACCCCGAGGCTATCGGTGGTGAGGTCGCCATGCGGCACATCGTCCGCCAGCAGCCGCTCCAACTCGGCGTCGCCCAGCGCACGACGCAGGGGTTCAGCCAAGCGCATGGTCGAGAGGATGCCGGGGACGCTCGCCGGCAAAGCGCCCCACCAGCTCGCGCATCTCCGCCAGCGCCGGTGCCCGCTGCGCGAGCATGCGGCGGAACGGCCACACCCGATCGATGCGCCCCTGGTCGAAAACGACCAGCGTGTCGGCGAAAGTCTCGACGTCGTCCTGATCGTGGGTGATGAGAATGACCGGCACCTTGAAATGGTCCTGCACGCGCTTGAGCTCGGCGCGCATACGCGCCCGCAGCAGCGGATTGAGCGCGGCGAACGGTTCGTCGAGCAGCAGCACCGCCGGCCGCGTGATCATGGCGCGCGCGAGGGCGACGCGCTGGCGCTGGCCGCCCGAAAGCTCGCGCGGCATCGCCTGGGCGCAGTCTTCCAGTTCGAAAACGTCCAGCAACTCGCGCACACGCGCCCGAGCCGCCCGCGACAGCCGCCACTGAAGCGGCCGGCGCAGCGCGAACCCGACATTTTCGAGCACCGACAAATGCGGAAACAGGGCGTAGTCCTGGAACAAGTATCCGACGCCGCGGCGGCGGATCGGCAAATCGATACGGCGCTGCGCATCGAACACCACGCGCCCCCCTACCACGATGCGGCCGGCATCGGGGCGCAGCAGCCCGGCGATGGATTGCAGCGTCACCGTCTTGCCCGAACCGGAAGGCCCGAACAGCACGACGAAGTCATCGCCGCTGTCGAAGCGCGCCGCGAGCGTGAAGCTACGACCCTTGGCGCGCAGCGTCTTGCGGATGTTGACCTGGATGTCCATCGAGACTCAGGCGCCGAAGCCGTAACGCTTGAGCAGCGCCTGCACGGCCGAATCGAGGAGGTAGTCGACGAAGCGCCGCGCCAATACTTGCTGCTTGCTCGCCGCCACCACCGCGGCCGGATAGGTAATCGGCTTGCTCGTGGACAGTATCGCCACCACGCGCACCCGGTCGGCCTCGCTCGCCGCATCGCTGGCATAGACGAAGGCCGCATCCACCTCGCCGCGCACGACGTACTGAAGCATCTGCCGTACCGATTCGGCGAACACAAGCTTGGGTTTCAGCGCATTCAGCCGAACATCGCCGAGAGCGCCGTGGGCGTAGCGCCCGGCCGGCACGAGCGCGGGGTTGCCGAGCGCGATGCGCTTGACCGGGGGGCGGTCCAGATCCGCGGGTCCGCTGACGGCCAGGGCCGATGAGGCCGGCACGATCAACACCAGCTTGTTGGCGGTGAAGTCGCGCCGGCTGGCGTCGAACGATAAGCTTCGCGTCCCGCGCCAGATCCATCGTCTCCTGATCGGCCGAGGCGAATACGTCCACCGGCGCGCCGCGCTCGATCTGTTTGAGCAAACTTCCGGATGAGGCGAAATTGAACGCCACCCTCACTCCTGGATTCGCGGCGGCGAACCCTCTGCCGATCTCGTTGAAGACATTGGACAAGCTGGCTGCCGCGGACACCAGCAGTTCTTGTTCGGCCCGCGCCGCCGATACGACGAGGCTCAGCGCGGCGAACCAGAAGGCAAGTAGGAACCGTTTCGTCATGTATCTGAAATTCCACCGGACAAGATGAGCAGGTTGGGTTCGGCGCGTCTCGCGACACCCAACATGGGCGGCCAGTCCGCGCCACCGTTGGGCTGCGCTACGCTCAGCCCAACCCACCTTCGGTACGTCCTCATCGATGGCCCGAGCTTCCCTCGGAGAACAGCCGCATCCATCAGTATCGGACTCGCAACAGCCGGCTCGATGACGCCAGCAGCACGATGCAGGTTGCCGAGGTGAGCACCACCAGGGTCGTCGCCACGCGGTCATTGCCGGCCTGGACCGCGTCGTAGACCGCGAGCGACAGCGTCTGTGTCCGGCCAGGAATGTTGCCGGCCACCATCAGCGTGGCGCCGAACTCGCCCATCGCGCGCGCCAGCGCCAGCAGCGTGCCGGCGAGTACACCGCGCCACGCCAGCGGCATGGTGACGCGCAGGAACACCATCGGCTCCGGCTGGCCCAGCGTGCGCGCCGCGTCCTCCAGCGTTCGGTCCACCCCCTCGAAAGCGGCCCGCGCCGCCTTGAGGATCAAGGGAAACGAGACCACGGCGGCGGCGATCACCGCGCCCTGCCAAGTGAAGATGAGCGAGATGCCGAAGCGCTCATCCAGCCACCGCCCGAGCACGCCGTTGCGGCCGATGACGACGATGAGGTAGTAGCCGAGCACTGTCGGCGGCAGCACCAGGGGGAGCGTGAGCACCGCATCCAAGGTTTCCTTGCCCAGGAACCGGCCGCGGGCAAGGAGGTAGCCGCCCGCGATGCCGGCGACGAATGCCAGCAAGGTGGCCAGCAGCGCCACGCGCAGCGTGAGCAGCAACGGCGCCCATACGCTCACTTCCGCCATTGGATGGTCCGCGGCGCAGCGTCTTCAGTGCCGAAGCAGACGCCGTAGTCGGCGCACACCGCGCAATGCGGTGACTTGCAGATCATGATCGCCGCTTGCTCGCAGAGCTGGCGATAGAAGAACTTCTTCCAACGCATATCGCCGGTGTTCTTGATATACAGCGCGGGAAACTCCTGCCGCAGCAGCGTGGAGAGCGCTTTGCGTTCCGGCAAGCCCATGTCCTGCCACAGGTGATTCTCGCCCATCGCCGCCGACGCAATGGCGCAGCAGAGCCAGGCGGATTCTTCGTTCGGCGCGGCGCGATGCTGCATCAACAACTCTAGCAGGTCGTCGAACTCGTCCACCTCGTCTGTCGGCGTCGCGGCGCTTTCCGCCGCGCCATTGACCAAATCCGAACCGGGGAAGTGAAGCTCTACGAGGCGCTGAAATCGATCCTCCGACAAGCCGCGAATCAGCGGCCGGCTGCCGGCTTGGCGAGCCTGCTCGAGCACGCCGGCGAAGGCGAGCGTACGCAGTTCACCCGGCGCGCGAGCCCGCCTCAGCAGTTCGGCGTATCCGGGCGCGGACACCTTCAGGGCTTTTCGAGAAATACCGAGGTGGCTTTCATGCGTGCATTGACCTTGTCGCCCACCTTGAGTCCGGATTCCTTGAGCGAGCGCGTGGTGATGACCGCGCTGACCAGACCGGCCGCCGTCTTGACCTCCACCTCCGACATCGCGCCACCGGACACGATTTCGACGACTTCACCTTCCAAGCAGTTGCGCACCGTGGATTTCATCGTGCTTTCTCCTTCCAGCGAACGCGATGGCCGGCAGGGCAGCCATTAGCCCCGGGATTGCGAGCAAGAATTCTTCCAGCCCCGCCACCACCCACCATGAAACGCGTTGGGTCAATGGGTTAAGGGATATTGCAGGCCGCCTTCGCCGTGTCGCACTTGCTACATGGCTGTGCCAAGTTCGCCGCTAGGCGAAATTCGACGCACCAGGGCGGGGAATGCAGCCACGCCAACCGATCGACTCGCGCCGCGTCCTATTCAAAGCGCCTTGGCGAGTTAGGTCCACAGCAGCTCCCCTTTCATGAAGGCGTTGGCTTCGGCCGAGCGCGGCCGCTTGAAGAACTCGTCCGCCGGCGTGTGCTCGGCCAGCCGCCCGCCATGCAGGAAGACGATCTCGTCGGCGAGCCGCCGCGCCTGGCCGAGGTTGTGGGTCGCCATGACGATCTTACAGTCGGAGGCGATCTCGGCGATGACGCGCTCGATCTCGCGCGTCGCGCTCGGGTCCAGGCTCGCCGTCGGCTCGTCCAGGAACAACACCTTGGGTTCGAGCGCCCAGGCGCGCGCCAGCGCCACGCGCTGCTGCTCGCCGCCCGAGAGCACGCGCCCGGGGCGCGCGGCCAAGTGATCGAGACCGACGCGGCTCAGAGCCTGGCGCGCGCGCATCAGGCGCGCCACGCGTGGGACGCCGATGAGCTTGAGCCCGTAAGCGACGTTGCGCAGCGCCGAGGTACGCAGCATGAGGGGACGCTGGAAAACCATTGCCTGGGCCTTCGGCGGCGCATCCGATCCACCCCAGGTGATGCGTCCGGCGCTCGGCGTCAGCAGGCCGTGCATCAGCCGCATGGTGACGCTCTTGCCGGCGCCGTTGGCGCCCAGAATGACGGTGCGCGCCGCGGCGTCGAGCAGCAAGTCGATGCCATCCACGATGCGCGTGCCGTTGCGCGTGAAGGACACTTGTTCGAGCCGGAGCGGAAATATCGCCTCCCCCATGCTCACCCGTAGCGCCGCTGCGCCCACTCGCGCGTGGCATAAGCGAAGGCGTTCAAGCCGAGCACCAGCACGATCAAGATCAAGCCCAGCGCCAGCGCCAGCGGCAGGTCGCCCTTGCTCGTTTCGAGCGCGATGGCGGTGGTCATCACGCGCGTCACGCCGTCGATGTTGCCGCCGACGATCATTACCGCTCCGACCTCCGCGATCGCGCGTCCGAACCCCGCCAGCACGATGGTGGCGAGTGAAAAGCGGGTGTCCCACAACAGCGTCAGCGCGGCGCGGCGAGTCGCGGCGCCGAGCGAGCGCAGCTGTTCCTGATATTCGCGCCAGGCATCGGCGACGATCTGGCGCGTGAGCGCGGCAATCAGCGGCGTGATCAGCACGGTCTGTGCAATCACCATCGCACTCGGCGTGAATAGCAGGCCGTATGAGCCCAGCGGACCGGCGCGCGACAACATCAAATAGCAGAGCAATCCGACGACGACCGCCGGCAGTCCCATGAAGCCGTTGGACGATCACGGTTGCCGCTTGGCGGCCGGGAAAACGCCCGACCGCGATCGCCGCACCGATCGGCATGCCCACCAGCGAGGCGATCGCCACCGCGGTCAGGCTCACGCGCAAGCTGAGCAGGACGACGCCCGCCAACTTCGAGTCGAGCGCGGCGATCAGCTTGAACGCAGTGGCGAAGCTCGTGGCCAGCGTCTCCATCGGCGCAAGGCCGCGCTATCGCCGCGTACGACTAACCGTCAGTGACAGGATCTCGGCCCGCTCAATGCTCGACGCCGACCATCACGTTATCGGCCTTGATCAGCGCGAAGGCGCTGGCGCCCGGTTTGAGTCCGAGCTGGGCGACGGAGGCCGAGGTGATCTGGGCAGTCACTTCGACGCCGGGCGCGATCTCGATCGTGACCTCGCTGTTGATGCTGCCGGGAGTGATCTGCTTGACGGTGCCTTTGAACTGATTGCGGGCGCTGACTTTCATCGAGGGCTCTCCTCATGGTGAACCGCAAGCCGCGCACTCGCACGAGACATCACGGCAAAGCCGGATCCGCAGGAGTGCGCACCCGGACAACATCTCAACGCCGCATCCGCAACGCCACCGATGAAGCCGTCAAATGCATAGCGAGTGCGCCGCGGTGGAAAATACGCGCGCACGCCATTCCCGCGTTGAACGGGAAACCATGGGGCATCTGCTATTCGCCGCCCTTTGGGTTGCCGCCTGCGCGGGGACGACCACCCTACGCGAAACGCGATCAGCTCGACGGCAGGGGCGCGATCGGGTCGAGTTTCCAGATGTCGCGGTTGTACTCGCGCATCGTGCGGTCGGTGGAGAACCAGCCGCTGCGCGCGGTAGTTGAGGATGCTCATGCGCGTCCATCGCTCGGCATCCCGATAGGCCGCGCGACACGCGGCGCTGGGCATCGACATAAGCTGCGGAAATCCGCCGCCGTCATCCAGGGGTCATGGGGGCTGCGGATGGCCCCGCTGATGGCGTCGAAGATGCCCGGCTCGAACTGGTTGAAGTGGCCGCTCTCGATCATCTGCATCACGCGGCGAAGATCGTCGTCCGCTTCGATGATTCCGTTCGGATCGTAGTCGCGGCTTGCGCTCCTCCACCTCTTCGGCGCTCAGGCCGAACAGGAAGAAGTTGTCTTCGCCGACTGCTTCGAGGATCTCGATGTTGGCGCCGTCGTAGGTGCCGATGGTGACCGCGCCGTTCATCATGAACTTCATGTTGCCGGTGCCGGAGGCTTCCTTGCCGGCGGTCGAAATCTGCTCCGAGAGATCGCTGCCCGGGGCGATGACCTCCATCGCCGACACGCGGTAGTTGGGCAGAAACGCCACCTTGAGCCGCTGCCCGACGCCGGGATCGTTGTTGATGACGTTGGCGACGTTGTTGATGAGCTTGATGATGCGCTTGGCCATCCAGTAGCCGGGCGCCGCCTTGCCGCCGAATCAGCACGCAGCGCGGCGTCCAGCCTTCGGTGTCGCCGCGCTTGATGCGGTCGTACAGATGAATCACGTGCAGCACGTTGAGCAGCTGGCGCTTGTACTCGTGGATGCGCTTGACCTGCGACGTCGAACATGGCCTGCGGATCGAAGCGCACGCCGCAATCGCGCTCGACCATCTCGGCCAGACGCTGCTTTGTTGCCTTGCTTGATCTCGCGCCAGCGCTTCCTGAACGCCGGCGTCGTCGGCATGCGGCGCCAGCTGCCTGCAGCTTGCTCCAGATCGGTGATCCAGCCGCCGCCGATGGTCTCGGTGATCAGCTCGCCAAGCTCGGGATTGCACATGGCGAGCCAGCGCCGCTGGGTGACGCCGTTGGTCTTGTTGTTGAACTTCTCCGGCCACAGCTCGTAGAAATCGCGGAACAGGCCCTCCTGGAGCAGCTCGGAATGCAGCGCGGCGACGCCGTTGACCGAGGAGCTGCCGACGATCGCCAGGTAGGCCATGCGCACCTGCTGCTCATCGCCCTCCTCGATGAGCGACATGCGCCGCAGCACGGTCCATGTCGCCCGGCCAGCGCCGGCGACCTCGGCCAGGAAGCGAGCATTGATCTCGTAGATGATCTCGAGCAGCCGCGGCAGCAGGTGTTGGAACAGGCGCACCGGCCACTTCTCCAGCGCTTCGGGCAGCAGGGTGTGATTGGTGTAGGCCATGCACCGGCTGGTGATCTCCCAGGCCTGGCTCCAGGCGCCACTGCGTGCTCGTCCATCAGCAGGCGCATCAGCTCCGCCACCGCGACGCTCGGATGCGTGTCGTTGAGCTGAAAACAGTTCTTCTCGGCGAACTGGGTGAAGTCTTCGCCGTGATCGTTGCGCCAGCGGCGCAACACGTCCTGCAGCGCCGCCGAGGCCAGAAAGTACTGCTGGCGCAGCCGCAGCTCCTTGCCGTTCTCACTGGCATCGTTGGGGTAGAGCACCATGGTGATGTTTTCGGCCGCGTTCTTCGCCGCGACCGACTCGGTGTAGCTGCCGGCATTGAACTCGCCGAGATCGAACTCATCGGTCGCCGTCGCCTTCCACAGGCGCAGCGTGTTCACCGTGCCGTTGTTGTAGCCGGGAATCGGCGTGTCATAGGGCACCGCGAGCACGTCCTGGGTCTCGATCCAGCGCACCCGCGGCTTGCCGCTCGCATCATGGTCATGCACGGTACGGCCGCCGAAGCGCACGCGCTGCGTGAACTCCGGCCGCTCGAGCTCCCACGGATTGCCGTCGCTCAGCCAGTGGTCCGGCTCCTCGATCTGCTCGCCGTTGGCGATGCGCTGGCGGAATATCCCATACTCGTAGCGTATGCCGTAGCCCCATTACCGGTAGCTGCAGCGTCGCGCAACTGTCGAGGAAGCAGGCAGCCAGTCGTCCCAGGCCGCCGTTGCCCAGCCCGGCATCGGGCTCGATATCCTCGATGTCCTCCATCTGCATGCCGAGTTTGCGCAGCGCTTGCCGAGTCTGATCCTCGATATTGAGGTTGAGGACGGCGTTGCCGAGGGTCCGCCCCATCAGGAACTCCAGCGACAAGTAGTAGGCGCGTTTGCAGTCGAGCTGCCGATAGGAATAGTGCGTGTGCTTCCAACGGTCCATGAGACGGTCGCGCAACGTGATCGCCACCGCTTCGTATCGGTGATACCGGTACTTCGAATGGATGTCGCACCCGAGGGTATGGTTGAAGTGGCGGCTCACGTCCGCCGCCAGGCTCTTGGCATCCATCCCGAGCGGGGGCAGCTCCGTGAGCAATGGATCGGGAATGCTTTGGCTTTTTGCTTTGGCCATATCGTTCAAGGCTCCTCATCCAACTGACAGTGGGACCTGCGTAGTCCGCAAGGATGCCAGTTGTCGGCGCTTCTGCCTAGAGTGCGGCATGAGGCCGCGAGCCTTGCGCACCGCGGCACGACGGCCCCCATCAACGCGATGTTTCGTTAAACGATTGAACGACAGACTGAAAAAGCGTGCACCCCTCACGACCGAGGGGGCTTGGGCGCCGGCTCGCGAATGCCGACGCTGCGCCGCGGGGCGAGCCGCGCAGCGCTGTGGCCCGCGAGACCAGGTGTCCCGCGGTCGGAACGCCTGGTGTGCCGGGATGAGTATTGCCGGGTAGGCTAGGCCGCCTTGGCTGCGTAGGTGTAGCAGCCTTTGGGGCAGACGCGCCCGCAGGCGCCGCAGCCGATGCAGTCGCCGGCATTGGCGATCGCCATCACCGCGTTGTCCTCGTCGCAATCCTCGTCGTCCTCCAGCTCTTCCGTGCGCTCGACCAGAGTGAGTACATCGCGCGGACAGACTTTGTAGCAGCGCCCGCAGCCGATGCACTTCTTCTCATCGAGGCTGGTGACGAACTCCGGCGTCCACACCGCACCGCCGAGGGTCAAACCGGTCATGTAATCCATTTCACTTCTCCTTGATCAATCCGCCGTATCGGCGATAGATTTCGCTGCCGCGATCAGCCTGACGTTGGCCTCGGCCCAGGTGCTGCAGGCGTCGTAAGTCGAATGCGCGACGCGCGGAATCTCCGCGTAGTCTGCCGGCAGCCGTTCCTGCGCCAAGTCGTGCATCCGCGCGGCCCATTCCGCGGCGACGCGCTTCAGCCGCTTGATCTCATTCTCCATCTCCTTCAGATCCGCATCGGTCATCGCAGGCTCACAATCCAGCGGCAGCGGGATGCGCACCGACGAGTTCGAGCGCCACCGCCAATAACTTGTCCGCCTCGTCCTTCATCTTCGACAGGCTGTCGAAGCCGAAACGATGCACCTCGCGCAGCGAGCGATCCATCACGACCAACTTGCCGACGGTAATCAAGGCGCGGCCGAACCCCTCGTGCGAGAGGTTGATCAAGGGCACCGCGATCAGCCCGCACTCCTTCTCGATCAGCGCGGCGATCGCGTTGTAGAAGGCCCTGATACGCGCAAGGATTGCCTCGTCGGGATCGCCGATGACCGGAATCGCGCGGCGCGCCTCCTTGGTCAGCACATACGGCGCGAGGATGCGCTCGCCCGACCAGCCGTCATACTTGCCGTAGCTGTCGAGTGCGCGCATCTGCTTCACCATTTCCTTGATGAAGTCGGTTTCCAGCAGCGCATCGATTGCCTGCGCGGCGGCAGCGCTTGTCATTTCCCGCTCTCCTTTCCGCCCGCCAACGCGGCGCGCGCGATCATGCGCGGCGCACAGCGCGCTGCGTGACGTGCGGCGAGCCGGCGCGAGATCGCGCAGCCAAGGCCGAACCCGAACGCGGCGCCGAGTGCCGCCCCGAGGTTGCCGCCGCTCGCGGCCGCCGCGATCAGCGCCCCGGCCACCAACCCGAGCAGCGGCGGCAGGTAGGCGATGGCAGCGGATGCCAGCAGCGCCTCGTCGGCGATGCCGAGCGTGACCTCGTCGCCCGCGGCGGCCGCGACACGGTTGGCCACTCGCCAGCGCAAGGAGCGCTGGCGCACCAGCTTGCCGAGCTTCGATACTCCGCAGCCCCGGCTTGCGGCGCAGGCGCCGCAGTCGGCGTTCGCGGCACCCTCCACCAGAGCGTAGTCGCCCTCGATGGCGATGATGCGGGTGCGCTGCTCGATCATTCTTCCCAGCCCTCGTTTTCCATCGCGGCGAAGCGGCTGTCCTCGCGCGCGCCGTCGCCGCGGTCGCCCTTGCCGCCGCGTTCAGCCTTGGCGAGCCAACCCGCCGGGCCGTTGCGCATTTCGTGCTGCAGCCCGGAGATCAGGCGCTCGATCGCGGCGCCCTCGTCGACCTTCACCGGCTGAATACCCTTGGCCAGCAACCGTTGCACCGCCGAGGCGCCGACCGCCTGGCAATACACGGCAACGCAGCCGGCAAGCAGATCGACCTTGCCCGCGAGCTTGCCGTCGTGCGCGTCCATCGGGTTCTCGATGAACTCCACCACCTCGACGACATGTGAAGCCGCAGCGTCTATCGAGTGCACGACGAATGCGCGGGCAGCGCCGAAGTGCTGGTCGACGTGCTGCCGATCGCTGCTCGCGAATGCCACGCGCAAGCTCATGACTTCGTCATCAGTGCGGCGCTCCACCAGCCGCAGCCGGCGCGGCGGCCGCGGGGTTGCCGCGTTCGGGGTCGTCGGCCTTGGTGGAGAAGCGCGACCGGTAGGGCTTGATCTCGTGCTGTCCATGGTGCTCCAGTACCAGGTTGGCTAGATCGAATAGGGTTTGGCGCGTACCGCCGTAGCCGACCCAGGTCTTCTGATAACCGCCGACCAGGTCATATTGCGGAAACCCCATCCGCATGATGGGCAGGCCGAGGCGGCGGGCCGACTCGGCCGCGTGCGAATTGCCGATGATGAGCTTGGCGCGGCGCCGGCGCGCCGCCGATTCCAGGTCCTCCAGATCGCCCAACCTGATTTCGGCCGCGGCCACGTCGTCCAGCGACGGCGCGCGCGCCGGAGCCACGGCGGCAACCACTTCGGCGCCCATGCCGCGGATCAGTTGGCTCATGGCGAGCAGCAGGTCGGGATCGGCGGCCACCGCTACGCGCGCGAAGCCGAACATGAAATGGGTGTCCACCATCGCGTCCTGCAACTGCGCGCGCTGGCGTTCGATGCGTTGCGGTACCGGCCGTCCCGAGATCTCGCTCAAGCGGTGCACGAAGGCATCGACCGCATCGAGTCCCATCAGCGTGTCGAATCGATGGTCGGGAACGCCGGTGCGCTGGCGCAACAGCGTGGCGGCGGCTTCGAGCGAGCGGCCGATCACCAGCGTGGCGCGAGCTTCGCCCAGGGCGCCGATCTCCTCCACGGGCGTGCCGCCGATGGTGAGCGGGCTGAACTCCTCGGGCATCAGATGGCCATCGAGCGAATCGCCGATGTCGGGCACCACTACCGGGCTCAGGCCGAACGCCTCGACGAGCTCCTTGACATGCTCGATGTCGCCGGGCGTTAGCATCGAGCCGGCGAGGATGTTCACCTGATGCGGGCGGCGCCCGCGGCGATCGGGCTCCTCGGGCACCAGAACGTCGATCAGGCCGCGTACCGCAGCGGCGTAGCCGCTTTCCAGACACCCCGAGTAGTCGGGGGTGTTCACGGCGACGATGGGAATCGCCTCGAACTCCGGGTGCTGCGCGCGAAACTGCTTGAGCACACGCAGGATATCGGTCCCCTGGGTTTCCGACAGCCCGGTCGTCGGCAGCCCGATCAGCGCCGGTGCGCTCTTGGCGCAGATCGTCGCCAGCCCTTCGAGCACGTTCTCGTCCGCGCTCATGATCGTGCTGATCTGGTCCATCGCCGTCGTTTGCAAGGGAATCGGCTCGCGGAAGTGGCGCACGAAGAACACCTTGGCGAATGCGGTACAGCCTTGCGATCCATGCAGCATGGGTATCGAGCAGCGCACCCCGAGGAAAGCCAGGGCAGCACCCATGGGGGCGCTGGCCTTGAGCGGATTGACCGAGAGTGGCTTGTCGCGCTTGATCACCTGACTCATGTCAGTTTTCCATCGCGACGAGGCTGTCGGCGCTGGGCCTGGGCTCGTCGGACGCCTCGTCCTCCTCGCCGGCATCGATACTCGCGACCGCCGCCGCGGGCGCGGCGCTGCGAGCCTGGTGCCACGGCGCCGGCGGCGCACCGCCTCCCATACCGGGCTATCGATCGTCAGCGCCAGTTGCCGCACCAGCTCGAGCATGCCGTGGTAACCGGCGTAGCCGAACTCGCGCTCCTGGTTGATGTCGAGGAACGGCAGCCGCGCCTTGAGCGCGGTGTACAGGTTGCGCCCGCCGGCGATCAGGATGTCGGCGCGGTATTCCTTGACTAGCGTTCAACAGTGCGCGTGCCGATGCCGTCGTCGATCATCTTGGCGTCCTCGCCCATCAGCTCGCGGATGCGTGACTTGTCTTCTTCGGTCGATTTCTTGGTACCGGTGGCGACCACTTCCATCCCGAGATCCTGCAGCGCCGACACCACCGACCAGGACTTCACGCCGCCGGTGTAGAGCAGTACGCGCTTGCCCTGAAGGCGCGCGTCGCCAGGGTTCGAGCTCGGCACGGATGCGTGCCTCCTCGCGCGCCACGAGCTGCTCGGTGCGCTCGGTAAGCCCCGGGTCGCCGATCACCCGCGCGAAGTCGCGCAGCGCCCGCGAGGTATCGGTGATGCCGTAGAAGCTGCCTTCGAACCACGGCGTGCCATAACGTTCTTGCAGCTTGCGCGCCACGTTCAGCATCGCCTTCGAGCACACCAGCATGTTGGCTTCCGCGCGATGCATGGTCTGCACTTCGCGGAAGCGCGCGTCGCCGCAGAGCGTGCACAGGATGCGAAGACCGAGTCTCGTCGAACAACGGCGCGACGTGCCAGAACTCGCCGGCGATGTTGTACTCGCCGATCAGATTGACGTCATGCACGGTGACACCTGTCGCGCCGCGCGCTGTCCGCGACCGGCGGTCGGCTCGCCGGTGCCGATCACGTACTTGACCATCGCCTCGCCGGCGATGCGGTTGCCGAGGTTCTTGGTGCCGTAGAAGCCCGCCGCATCGACCGGCACCACCGGCACGCCCCAGCGCGCCTGCGCCGCCTTGCATACCGCTTCGATGTCGTCGCCGATCAGCGCCGGCACGCAGGTGTTGTAGACGAACACCGCCGCCGGAGTCGTAGTCGTCGATCGCCTGCTTGATCGCATGGAACAGGCGCTTCTCGCCGCGCCCCATGATCACGTCCTGCTCGGTCAGGTCGGTGGTCATGCCGATGCGATAGAGCGTCGGGGCCGGAGGAGCGCGTGCCGCGGTTGTCCCAGGAGCTGCCGGCGCAGGCGATCGGCCCATGCACGATGTGCGCGACGTCGGCGATCGGCAGCAACGCGATCTGCGCGCCGTCGAAGGCACAGCCGCCCGCCGTGGCGCCCGGCTTGGGGCGGGCGCAGCCCGACTTGGCTTTGTCATTATGACTACAGGCCGGCTCATTCAGCAACGCGGATATCTCTGATGCTTTCAATGCGGCGACTTTCTCGAGTGGCGGATACCTTCAACTCGTTCTTTGCAATCGCCGTGCCATTGCAAGCGCATTGATTTGCCTAGGAATAACCGGCGGCACTGGATGTAGCGAATGCGACAAGGCGGACATCGCGGGGCGTTCGTGACAAGGCTCGAATCGTTGAGGCGTAGGAGTGGCCTCCTGGCCGCGAATCGGCGCTCCACTCGGCGACGGCAGTCTTCGCGGCCGGGAGGCCGCTTCCACAAAGCGTCGCGACCGAACGCGCCGACCGGCGGCGCTCCTACATTGGGGAGGCTGGCCCGATCAATCGAGCGTGGCGAACACGATCCCGCTCGCCTGCTCCGGATCGGTGGTGAACTTCGCGCAATGCGCAGTGGCATCGACGAGATAGATGTTGAAAGCGGCGCGCGAGACCGCCGCGGTCAGCCGCGCCGGGATATCGTTGTCGCTGCACAGGGTGAAGTGGATGTCCGGATGGGCTAGGCGCAGCGCGGCCACCGAACGTTCATCCAGCCCGTTGCGCTCGATGCCATCGGCAAGCGCCAGAATCTGGGCTTCGGCGATCATGTCTCGGGCTCGGCGGCGAAGCGGGCGAGCGAAGGCGGCGCGATGCCCATGACCTTCGCCAGCCACGGCGGCGGCGCGTCCAGGTTCGACTGCAACCGGCTCAGCGCATCGGCCGCCGGGCCGCCCTCGGCAAGCTTGACCGGGTGCGCGCCGGCGCGCACGATTTTCGCCGCGGCAGGTCCGCCGATCGACTGCACATAGACGACGTGGCAATCGGCGATCAACGCAGCCCGCGCGGCGTTCTTGTCCTCGGCATCCTCGGTTCCCTGAGTCGGGCGCACCGCGATCAGCCGCGCCTCGTTCCGCGACACCTGGTAGATCAGGAATCGCGCGCACGAGCCGAAATGGCCATCCACGGCGGCGCCGCTGTTTGAGGCGATCGCCACCCGCAGCGAGTTGGGCATGTCGCCTTCGGCAAACGGTTGGGGCGGCGCAAGCTCGTCATCCGCGAGCCCTTCGCCCCACAGGTAGCGCACCGCCGCCTTGATGCTCGCGCGTTCCATGCTCGAATCGCTTTCCTCATCGCCCTGAATGATGGCGTGGATGTCTCCAACGCTCACCCGCGCCAGCTTTTCTTCGGTCAAGGGCAGCCCGAGCTTGTCGGCGAGGGCGGCAACGAACTCGCGCACCTCGATTCCCGGCAGCGCCCGCGCCGCCCTGCCGATGCGCAGCGCCGCATTGCGCGTAATTCCCTTGGTCTCGGCCATCGTCGCTCACCTTCGCCGCGCGGCGCGCGTCAGGCCGCCAGAGCGACTATGCAATTCTCCACCGGGCACAACTCTACGCACTTGGGCTCGTCGTACTCGCCCTCGCACTCGTTGCAGGTGGTCTTGTCGATCCTGTAGATGCTCGACTTCTCGGTGATCGACTTGGTCGGGCACTCCGGCAGGCAATCGCCGCAGGCAATGCACTCGGCCGCTATGATCTTCATCGCCATGATGACACTCCTTTCAATTCGCTTCGCTCACGCGCTTCGCGCGTATGGTGATCGGCAGCGCGGGCGGCGCATCCAGCGGCTCGACGTAGTAGCTGTCGCCGCCATGCAGCTTGAGTTCGCCGCCCCAGCGCGTCGGCTCGTCGAACTCGAGCGAGACGATGCGTCTCCTCCAAGTCCTTCTTCGCCAGATAGAACACCAGCTCGCCGCTGGTGCGGCGCCGGATCATGATGTTTGCCATTGCTGTTGCTCCAAACGCAAGCCCGAGGCCGCGCACCGAACGGCGCGGCCTCGGCCGGCGGGTCAGCGGACCAGATCGTGGTTGTAGTCGGTGGCCCCCATGCCGCGCGTCTCGTCGTCCAGGTTCTCCAGCACGGCGTTGATCAGCGTGGTCAGGATGTACATCGCGCCTTCGTAGCCGAGCGTCGTCATGCGGTGCAGGTGGTGACGGTCGAAGATCGGGAAGCCGATGCGGATCAGCGGCACCTCGAACTCCTTGCCCTTGTGCAGCGTGTCGCGCTGGATGAACTTGCCGTAGCTGTTGCCGATCAGGAAATCCGGCTTGTCGGTGAAGCACAGGCTGACGCAGGTGCCACAGGTCGGCACCGGGTAGACCTTGCGCGTTGGCGCCGTAGGGCGAACTCGGCCAGCAGCGCTTCCATCGCCTTCTTCCACTTCTTGCTGCCGTTGTTGCAGACGATGTGGGTCGGCTCGACGCCGAGTTCCATCAGGATCTTGGTCATGCCCATGCACGAAATCCGGATCGCCGTAGAGCGCCATCTTCTTGCCGTGCAGCCAGGCGTGCGAGTCGGTCATCATGTCGACCAGGCGACCGCGCTCCAGGGTCAGCGACGGCGCGAATCGGCTTGCCGGTGACTTCCGCGACCTTCATCAGGAAGTCGTCGGTCCACTCGACGCCCATCGGGATGTTGAGCTTGGGCACCTCATGCTTCCAGGTGTCCTCGACGAACTTGCGCGTCTTGTCGAGCTGCGAGCGGCTGCAGCAGGAAGGTGGTGATGGCGTTCGGCGCGTCCTTGACCTCGTCCTGCGTGGTGCCGCCGGCATACATGCGTGAAGGTGCCGTCGGCCGGCGTGTCGAGCACTTCGTCGGATCGGACAGCATGGTGTAGTCGACGTCCATTTCCTTCAGCATGCGCTTGATGACGCGGAAGTTGCCGAGGTAGGTCTCGAAGCCCGGCACGATGTTGATCTTGCCGTTCTTGCCCGGCGCCTTGTCTTCCATGGTGTTGAGGGTGAAGTAGCGCAGGATGCCTTCGAACATGTTGTCCCAGCCGGTGACGTGCGAGCCGACGAAGCTCGGCGTGTGGGCGAACGGAATCGGGAAGTCCTGCGGCGACGTGGCCTTCCTTCCGCGCGTTGCCGATGAAGGCGTTCAGGTCGTCGCCGATCACCTCGGCCATGCAGGTGGTGGACATCGCGATCATCTCCGGCTTGTACAGCGCCTTGGCGTTGGCCAGGCCGTCGAACATGTTCTTCTGGCCGCCGAACACCGCCGCGTCTTCGGTCATCGAGTCGGAGACGCTGCGCCACCGGCTCCTTGAAGTGGCGGTTGAAGTAGGTGCGGAAGTAGGCGACGCAGCCCTGCGACCCGTGCACGTAGGGCAAGCGTCTTGTCGAAGCCGAGCGCGCACAGCACGGCGCCCAGCGGCTGGCAGGCCTTGGCCGGATTGATGGTCAGCGCTTCGCGCTTGAAGTTGAGCTCCTTGTACTCCTGCGGTGGTGGTCCACAGGAAGGTCTCGTCGATCTTCTCCTGGTCGACGCGTTCCTCGAACAGCTCCGCTTGTTCTTGAGCGACTGACTTTGTAGTCAGTCGTCCCGGAACAAGCGGGAAACAGGGTTTGATGTCTTCGACTGACTTGACTCATTGCCGTCTCCTTGGCCCGCGCCACCCATCCGTGGACGCGGGCAAGTTGAGAATCTGCGAGGTGAATCGGGGTCGGGGCGAACCCCCGATCGAATCGCGCACGTTGGGGTTCGCCTTTGGCTCACCCCAGCCTACGTGGCATCGCATGTACGTTTGCTACGCCGCTTCCTTCATGCCTCGATCTGCCGCCGGCTTCAGCCACGGCGGCGTCAGCTTGCTCCAGCACGGGTTGTTGACCGTCATGTCCATGTCGCGGGCGAAGATGGCGAAACCGTCGTAGCCGTGATACGGACCGGAGTAGTCCCAGGAGTGCATCTGGCGGAACGGCACGCCCATCTTGTGGAAGACGTACTTCTCCTTGATGCCGGAGCCGATCAGGTCGGGCTTCAGGCGCTTGACGAACTCGTCGAGTTCGTAGGCCGGTGGCGTCGTCGTAGATCAGCGTCGCCTCGCCCATTTCCTTGATCGTGCGGTCGTAGTCGTCGTTGTGGGCGAACTCGTAGCCGGTGCCGACCACTTCCATGCCCAGATCTTCGTAGGCGCCGATCACGTGGCGCGGACGCAGACCACCGACGTACAGCATCACCTTCTTGCCCTGCAGACGCGGCTTGTACTTGGCGATCACCGCTTCGCATCTCGGCCTTGTATTTCTCGATCACGCGCTCGGCGCCCTCCTTGATCGTTGTCGTCGAAGAACGCGGCGATCTTGCGCAGGACTCTCGGCGATCTTGGTCGGGCCGAAGAAGTTGTACTCCATCCACGGAATGCCGTACTTCTCTTCCATGTGGCGGCAGATGTAGTTCATCGAGCGGTAGCAGTGCATCAGGTTGAGCTTGACCTTCGGCGTGTTCTCCATCTCCGCCAGCGTGCCGTCGCCGGACCACTGCGCGACCACGCGCAGCCCCATCTCCTCGAGCAGGATGCGCGAGGCCCAGGCGTCGCCGCCGATGTTGTAGTCGCCGAGAATCGCCACGTCGTAGGGCGTGTCTCGAACGGCTGGCCGTCGCGGTTGGAGATGATCCAGTCGCGCATCGAGTCGTTGGCGATGTGGTGGCCGAGCGACTGCGAGACGCCGCGGAAGCCTTCGCAGCGCACCGGCACCACCGGCTTGCCGATTCTCAGCCGCCGTTTTCTTCGCGACCGCCTCGATGTCGTCGCCGATCAGGCCGATCGGGCATTCGGACTGGATCGAGATGCCCTTGCTCAGCGGGAAGAGCATGTCGATCTCGCTGATCATCTTGGCCAGCTTCTTGTCGCCGCCGAAGACGATGTCCTTCTCCTGGAAGTCGGAGGTGAAGTTCATCTCGCCGAAGGTATTGACGCCGGTCGTGCCGACGTAGTAGTTGCGGCGCCCGGCGCGGGAGTACTGGCCGCAGCCGACCGGGCCGTGCGAGATGCTGATCATGTCCTTGATCGGCCCCCAGACCACGCCCTTGGAACCGGCGTAGGCGCAGCCGCGCACGGTCATCACGCCGGGCAGCGACTTGCGGTTGGAGGTGATGCACTTCTTCGACTGCTCCAGCGTCTGGTCGTTGACCATCAAGTGCTTGGCGCGATCCTTCTTGGCCTTTTCGGGATAGACCTCGAGCACCTCTTGGATCAGCGCTTCGGTCTCGTTCGCGGGTCATTTCAGCCATCTTGCTCTCCATCGCGCCGGCACCCAATGACGTCGCGCGCATCGATTCTTCGGTAGAAGAGCCGGGCGAAGAGTCGCCCGGTCGCTGTGCATAGTGAGACGATCAAGCGGTGGCGACGGCCTTCTCGTCGGCGGCCTTCCTGCCGACGATGGCCTCGTCCTCCTCCTCCATGATGCCGAACTCCATCAGCAGCTCTTCCAGCTCGTCCATGGTGAGCGGCGTCGGAATGACGAACTTCTTGTTGTCGATGATCTTCTGCGCCAGGGCCCGGTACTCGTCGGCCTGCTTGGCGGTGGGGTCGTACTCGATCACCGTCATGCGGCGGATCTCGGCGTGCTGCACGACGTTGTCGCGCGGCACGAAGTGAATCATCTGCGTGCCCAGGCTTGCTCGGCCAGCGCCTCGATCAGCTCGTCCTCGCGGTCGGTATTGCGCGAGTTGCAGATCAGGCCGGCCAGGCGCACGCCGCCGCGAGTTGGCGTACTTGACGATGCCCTTGGCAGATGTTGTTGGCGGCGTACATCGCCATCATCTCGCCGGAGCAGACGATGTAGATCTCCTGCGCCTTGTTCTCGCGGATCGGCATGGCGAAACCGCCGCACACCACGTCGCCGAGCACGTCGTAGAAGACGAAGTCGAGGTCGTCGTCGTAGGCGCCTTCCTCCTCGAGGAAGTTGATGGCGGTGATGACGCCGCGGCCGGCGCAGCCGACACCCGGCTCGGGGCCGCCGGACTCGACGCACTTGATGCCGCCGTAGCCGACTGCCAGTACGTCTTCGAGTTCGAGGTCCTCGACGCTGCCGGCCTCGCGCCGCCAGCTCCATGACCGTGTTCTGCGCCTTGGCGTGCAGGATCAGTCGGGTCGAGTCGGCCTTCGGGTCGCAACCGACGATCATGACCTTCTTGCCTGCCTCGGCAAGCGCGGCGACCAGGTTCTGGGTGGTGGTAGACTTGCCGATGCCGCCCTTGCCGTAGATCGCGCATTGACGCAGTGCCATGGTCCAATCTCCTTCCTGTCGTAAATCCAGCCAGCAAGTTGTGGCTTACACTCGCTTTCCGCAAGCGTCGTGCCAGACCTAGAGCGCACTGATAACGCACTGAAAAAACGCAGGAACCCACGCCCTTCCGGGTGCCGGACGCGGGTGCTGGATACGACAAACCCGGCGGCCTTTGTCGGGTGAATGACAATCCATGCACGGAATCGGGCATGCGGCCCATCGCGCTGCCGCGGCAAGCCTGCCTTCCCATCAGCCGCTGCAATCTGCCGCCGCGGATACTCGGAAGCCTGAGCTTTCAGCGCCACCCCTCGCCGCTTAGGCTGGACGGCGTAGCCGAATCGCATCGCGGGCTGTTCGCCGCGCTGGATTTGCTTGCCGACCCAACCTCGCGCGCGCAGCGCTTCATCGACTACATGACGGTGCATTTCCGCCTGGAGCGGCTGGAGGAAGCCGGATTCACGACGACTTCGCCGCGCAGCCGCGCCAAGGCCAACTACCTGCGCATGCTGCGTGGCTGGGCCTTCGACGCCGAGGGACGCGAAGGCGCGGTGCTCAAAGGCTGGGTAGAATCGCGCTTCGGCTTGCTGCCGCGCTTTCATCGCGAGCCGCTGCGCGATTTCTCCGGCCCCGGCTACCGCGGCTACCTGGAACAGCGCGCTGCCGGTCTGTACGGCACCAATGCCGTGGAAGCGCAGCTCGACCTGGTCTACACCTATTGTCAGTACGAGTTGGCGCGCACCGTCCGCGGCCTGGATCGCCTCATCCTGTTTCGCGGTGTCAACCGCATCGCCGAGCATGAGGTACTCGCACGCGAGGCGCCTCGGCGCGAGCACGTCCTGCTCAATAGCCTGAGCTCCTTTTCGCACTCGCGCGAGCGCGCCGGCGAGTTCGGCGACTACATCCTCAGCGCTGCCGTCCCGCTGCCCAAGATCTTTTTCTTCAGCCGTCTGCTGCCGAATATGCTCAAGGGCGAGGACGAATACATCGTCATCGGCGGCCTGTACGAGGTAGAACGTGGCGACATTTTGATGGCGGCCTTCGATCCAGGAGGCGGTGTTCCCGGGCGAGACCCCGGTGCTGGTGATCAAGCCGGAGGGTGAGCCACTTCATCCATGCCGATCATCTGGATACCCGCGGCTGATCCAGGATGAACAGGCACGCACGCGCTGGCGCGGGGATTCCGAGCCCTTCGGCAGCTTCGTGCCGAACGACAGTCCTGCCGGGCTGGGCGACTTGGCCAACCACCGCTCCCCCGCAGCGCGCGTACCGCCGCAAACATCAACCCTGACACCAGGACACCGCTTGCAGTTGAACCCACTGCGGCAGATGACAAACGGGGCAGTCAGCAAGCTATCGCCTGCGCAGCCGTAGAATGGCGCGGCGCCGTGCCTCGGTGCTCGGCCTGCTGGCGCGTGGTACGCCGCGCCAGCGGCGCCATCCCCGCCAGTGCGCGCGCCTGGCGCACGCAGCCTTCGCGTGCGCCCGGGTCGAGTGCCTGCAGCCACGCCAATGGCAACGCCTGCGGGCCATGGAGTGCCCCGGCGATCATGCCGGCGATCGCTCCCGTGGTATCGGCGTCGCCGCCGCGATTGACGACGTCGATCAGGCACGATTCGAAGCTATCCGTAGTGAATAACGCCTGCAGCACCGCGCGCAGCGTGTCAACGATGAAGCCGCTGGGATTCTCGACGCGCTTGGCGCGGAACGCGAAGCACGGATATGCTGCGACCAGCGGTTGCACCGCGCCGCGCAGCAGCTCGCGCAGGGATGCACCGAGGATCGCGCGCTGCACCAAGTCGATGACACACTCGCACGCGGCGTCCGACAGCGGATTGTTGTGAGTGACGTGTGCCTGCGCGCGGTTCGCCGCGCGCACCGCGGCCGCCGGGGCGCCCAAGGTCGCCAGCGCGATCGGCAGGCAGCGCATGCACGCGCCATTGCCCGCATCGTGCTCGCTCGGCGGCGCCTCCGTCACGCCCGTACCGCGGAAGCGCACGATGCCGCGGCGCACGGTATTGCCGATGTCGATCGGCTTGGCGCGCATCCAGGCATCGAACGCCCGAGCCGCAGCGGTCGCGTCAACCAACCCGTGGGTCAAGATCGACTGACCAAGCGCCAACGCCATGCCGGTGTCGTCGGTGACCTGCCCGCTCTTGAGCTTGAGCCATCCGCCGCCGCGAATTCGATCATGGACGCCGAATTGGCTGCGGATCTCGCGCGGCGTCATGAACTCAACCGTGGCGCCGAGCGCGTCGCCCAAGGCCAAGCCGAGGTAGGCGGCGACGGCGCGCCCCTCCACGATGCGTCTGCCCGGTTGTTCAGTCACGCACCACCATCATGTGCGCCGGCACCGAGACGCCTCAGCAGGGCCTGACCACGACCTCGCCGCCGAGCACCTGGGCCTGGCAGGCGAGCCGGTTGTTGCGGCCGGCCATGTTCTCTTTCAGCACTTTGTCTTCGAGGATCGACGGCGCCGCCAGATTCTCCACGCCGGCAACGACGCGCATCATGCAAGAGCCACATTCGCCTTCGCGGCAACTGTAGGTAATGCCGGCGCCGACCTTTTCCGAGACCTCGATCAGGCGCGTGCCCGCCGGCACCGTGACCGATACGCCAACGTCCTCGAACGTAACCTGAGCCTTGGGCATGGCAGATTCTCCCTGGCCGGCCAAACCGGCCTTTTGCTAAGTCAGGCCAACTCGGCCATGTCGATCACCCGCCGCTCGATGCTGCCGGTGAGATGCCGCGCCAATTCGCGGCCAAAGCCACGGCAGGCGTCCAATTCCTTCTCCGTAGGAACAAGCTTGACCCGCAGGCCCTTTTGCGGAACACGCAGTTTCAGCCCGCGCAAGCGATCCTCGATCAGCCCAACCGCCTCGCCGCCCCAGCCATAGGAACCGAAGGCCGCACCGAGCTTGCCGCGCAGGTGAACCAACGTCAGCGAGGACAGCAGATCCCATACCGGTTTCACCGCATCGCCGTTCACGGTGGGCGATCCCACAGCGAGTCCGTCGGCCTCCTCGATCAAGTCGACCAACGGCGCGACCTCACCCTGCGCAAGGTCGTGCAGCGAGACCTGCACGCCGGGCACGCCGGCGGCGCCCTCCCGCAGCGCCCGGGCCATGCGTTCGGTATTACCGTAGGCGGAGATGTAGGCGATCAGCAGCGTTTTCTCCGCGCTTCCCGCCACACTCCATCGCGGCGGCGAGGCGAACTCGCGATAGCGGCGGATGTAGCTGCGCGGCGCCTCGCGCAGGACCGGCCCGTGGGCGGGCGCCAGCAGGCGCAGCTCCAGCGGCTCGATCAGGTCGAGCGCCCGCAGCACGTGATCGCGGAACGGCCGCATGATGTGCAGGTAGTAGTAGTCGAAGGCATCGCGGAAGTCGCCGCTGCGGTCGTTGAACAAACGCGGGTCGCAGTAATGACAGCCGAATCTGTCGCCCGAGAACAGGACGCGCTCCTCTACCAGGAAGGTGCGCTGGGTGTCGGGCCAATGCAGGTAGGGCGTATGCAGGACTCGCAGGCTGCGACCACCCAAATCGAGCGTGGCGCCGTGCTCCACCGCGTGAAAAGCGAACGGCTGCGGAGTCTCCTTGATCAGACCCTTGAGCATGAGCTGCGCGGATTCCGAGATATAGAGCTGCGCGCCGGGCGCGCGGCGCATCAGTTCGGGAAGCGCGCCGGTGTGGTCGGGTTCGAGGTGGTTGAGGACGATGGCGGAAATTTCGTCGTAGGCGGCGACGCTCTCCAGACGAGCGAAGAATTCGCCGGCGCAGGCTTCCTTCACCGTGTCTATGACCGCGACGCCGTGCACGCCGCGCACGGCGTACGAATTGTAGGTCGTCCCGTGAGGAGCATTCAGGATGATGTCGAATCGGCGCAGACTCGGATCCAGCGCGCCGATCCAGTGCACCCCAGGCGCAACCGGCACCGCCCGCCTCTCGGTCACCTTCCTGACGACGTCGTCGGCAACGCTAGCCTCGGCATCCTTCAAACGGCCGCCCCCGGCCCGCAACAGGGCAGCTTGTGTTCGCGCCGCTTGCAGACTTCCAGGTTGGCTGGCGGCGCCGGTGGCAGACCGATCCAGCGTTCCACGAACGCCGTATCGAATCCCGCGCAGCGCCCGTTGTCGACTTGCATGAGCGGGCGCCGGATCAGCAGCGGGTCGGCCAGCATCAAGGCCAAGGCCTTGCTCACCTGCAATGACTCCGGCACCACCTCGCCCGACCTGACACGCGGAGCATTGCGATTAAACCAGTGCGGGATCGGCAGATGACCGAGGAAGGCATAGAGCTCGTCCGCGGTCCACGACCAAGCGAGAAGATCGCGGGCGACGACCTCGTGCCCGGCGCGCCGCAGCAGCGACTTCTGGCGCGCGTTGGCCGCGCAGCCAGGCTTCTCGTAAAAGATCACCCTAGTCATGAAGTGTTCCTCCTGGCCATCGCCGCTACCGCGGCAGGGCGCGCTTCGCCACGCGGCGAGAGCGGTATCCCGGTGAGCGAACCGGGCGGGTTGAGCGCTTCTCCGTTGGCGTCGATGATCGCACCTTCGATCGGACAGATGGCGCCGCACTGCGGCTCTTCAAACTCTCCCTCGCATTCCGTGCACTGCGCAGCGTCGATCAGGAAATGCGGCTTGGCCTCGCTGATCGCCTTGTTCGGGCACAGCGGTTCGCATGCGAAACAATTGGTGCATGCCGAAGTGATGGCAAACGCCATTGGCGGCGCCCTATGCGCTCAGCCGCGCCTCGGTCGAAGCCGGTATCAGCCTACCGGCGGCACGCATTTCCTCATACACGACGCGGATCGCGTCCTCGATCGGCTCCATCGCATGCTCGCCGTTGGGCATGATGCCCGCCGCCTCCAGCAGGCCCCAAGGCTCGAAGCCGATCTTGGAACACAGCACGACCTCGCAACCCTCGAGCGCCTGCACGGTGCGCCCGAGCACCGACTGCGCATCGCCGCAGGTGTCGTCGCCGGAGCAATACAGCTCCGTCTTGCGATGGCCGACGAAGCGCACGCCCGCCTCGGACACCTCATAGACGAGAAGCTCCTTGGCATGGCCGAAGTGCTGATTGATGAGTCCGCCGCCGCTCGTCGCCACGGCCATCTTGACCGCGCGTGCCGCGCCCGCGATCGCCGCGCTCTTGCGCGGCACGAACTCGACCCGCTTCACCGGCGCCTCGGCGCGCTGCGCGCGCTTGGCCTCCAGCTCGGCGGCGATCTCCGCGCGCACCGCCGCGCGCCGCTGCATCGCAGCCTCATAGTCGATCTCCAGCGCCTCGATCTTTTCCAGGGTGAATTCGGCGCCGCGGTCCTCGCCGAGCAGACCCACCGCGTCGGCGCGGCACTGGCGGCAGTGGCGCATCATGTTCATGTCGCCGGCGCAGGCGTCCTGCAGCGCTTGCAGTTCGCCGTGTGTCGGGCTGCGCTGGCCGGTGAGGCCGTAGTAGGTGCCGTGCTCGGCGTCGGCGATCAGCGGCATGACGTTGTGCAGGAACGCGCCCTTCGGCCTTGACGATCCGGCTACACCTCCTCCAGGTGCTGCGTCGTTGACGCCGGGAATCATCACCGAGTTGACCTTCACCAGGATGCCGCGCTCGGTCAGCATCTCCAGGCCCTTCTGCTGCTGCTCGATGAGGATCGCGGCGGCCGCCGGCCGAACACGCGCTTGTTGCTCCAGAAGATCCACGGATAGATCTTCGCGCCGATGTCCGGGTCGACGCAGTTGATGGTGATGGTGACGTGGTCGATGTTGTACTTCTGCAGTTCGTCCACGCATTGCGGCAAGTTGAGGCCGTTGGTGGACACGCACAGCTTGATGTCGGGCGCATGCTCGGCGATACCGCGGAAGGTTTCGAAGGTACGCTGCGGGTTGGCGAGCGGATCGCCGGGCCCGGCGATGCCGAGCACGCTCATCTGCGGGATCGCCGCCGCCACGGCGAGCGTCTTCTTCACTGCCTGCTCGGGTGTCAGCACCTCGGACACCACACCGGGGCGCGATTCGTTGGCGCAGTCGTACTTGCGGTTACAGTAGTTGCACTGGATGTTGCAGGCCGGCGCCACGGCCGCGTGCATGCGCGCGAAATAGTGATGCGCGTCCTCGGAATAGCAGGGATGGTCGGCGACCTTCTGCCGGACGTGCTCCGGCAGGCTCGTCATCCGTTGGCTGCTGGAGCCGCAGGATTTTGCGTTGCAACCGCCCTGGGCGGGCATGTGTGGGGCGTTACCGGTTCCAGTCGGATGCACTTGCTGTTCTCCCCATCTAGGGTTGCCATGGGCAGACATCAGCAAGCGGCATGCCCAGCCGCGCGGCACGCCTAATCGCTTGTTAAGACAGAGAAGTTTTATTCGGCCAGGGCGCGGTGTCCGAAACATCACCTAAACCGGGGCGGCACTTGTGGCGAAGCCGACATGCGCCGGAGGCAACGAAGGCGCCGCCACCGCGCCCGACGAGCGCGCCTTGCGCTCGCCGTCGCTCGCGGTTACGCCGCCTCGAATCCCGCGTCGACCACCGCGCGCCGGAGTTCGGCGACACCGACCTTGTCCGCGTCGTGCTCCACCCGCGCCTCGCCGCGCTCCAGCGAGACCTCGGCGGCGCTCACGCCGGGCAACGCCTGCAACACGCCGGTCACGCTCCGAACACAGCCCTGGCACGACATCCCACCGACCTTGATCACACTTGTTTCCACGGCGATTCTCCCTTCCATGCGAGGGTAATAACGCTCACGCGGCCGTGCCCACCGGCCGCCAGCGCCGCAGCAGCAGCGAATTGGTGACCACGGAGACCGAACTCAGCGCCATGGCGGCACCGGCGATCACCGGATTGAGAAAGCCCAGAGCCGCCAGCGGAATCCCCAGCACGTTATATACGAACGCGAAGAACAGGTTCTGGCGAATCTTCGCCAAGGTGGCACGCGACAGGTCAATGGCATCGGCGACGCTCATCAGATCGTTGCGCATGAGGATGATGTCGGCCGCCTCCACCGCGACGTCGGCGCCGCTGCCAATGGCGAAGCTGACGTCGGCCTGCGCCAGGGCCGGCGCGTCGTTGATGCCGTCGCCCGCCATGCCGACCCGCTTGCCGGCCGCCTTCAGTTCGCGCACCGCTTCCGCCTTGTCGGCGGGGAGGACTTCGGCGCGAAACTCGCTGATGCCGCACGCCTGGGCGATCGCGGCGGCCGTTGCAGTGTTGTCGCCCGTCAACATGACGACCCTCACACCCTGCGCTTGCAGGCGGCGCACCGCCGCGTGCGTATTCTGGCGCAAAGGATCGGCGATCGTGAGCAGGCCGAGCAAGCGATCCGGTGACGCCACCGCGACCAACGTGTGCGCGCCGGCGCGCAGGCCGTCGATCCGCTCGGGCGCGATTTCGATACCCTGCTCGCGTGCATACCCCGGCGAACCGACGAAGTACGTGGCGCCGTCGACCATCGCGCGCACGCCCTTGCCCGGCACCGCCTCCGCGCTGGCGAGCGGCAGCAGCGTGATGCCCTCCGCCGCCGCCTTGTCGCGGATCGCCAGCGCCAGCGGGTGTGACGACCCCTGTTCGACGCTGGCGGCGATGCGCAAGAGCTGCGTCGAACTCGGCACCGTCGAGGGCGACGACCTCCACCACGCGCGGCTTGCCCTGCGTCAGCGTGCCGGTCTTGTCGAGCGCGAGCACGTCGATGCGCTGCGCCAGTTCGAGCGCCTGGACATTGCGCACGAGGATGCCCGCCGCCGCGCCGCGCCCGGTTCCGACCATGATCGCCGTCGGCGTCGCCAGGCCGAGCGCGCAGGGGCAGGCGATGACGAGCACGGCGACCGCGTTGAGCAGCGCCAGCGTGGCGTCGCCCGCGGCCCACCACCAGGCGGCGAAGGTGAGCGCCGCCACCGCGCAGACCACCGGAACGAATACCGCCGCGACGCGATCCACCAGCCTTTGCACCGGCGCCTTTGAGCCCTGCGCCTGCTCGACCAGGCGGACGATGCTCGCGAGCACGGTGTTGGCGCCGAGCCCGGTGGCGCGGCAGCGCACCAAGCCGCAGCCGTTGATGGTGCCGGCGAAAACCCGGTCGCCGACGCCCTTGCCGCGCGGCATGCTCTCCCCGGTCAGCATCGATTCATCGACGCTGGTCGTGCCCTTGGTCACTTCGCCATCGACCGGAAAGCCGTCGCCAGGGCGCACGACGAATGCATCGCCCGCGTTCAACGCCTCGACGGGGATCTCGACCTGCTCGCCGCCGCGCTCGACCCGGGCGGTCCTCGGCTGGAGGCGCACCAGCGCCTCCAGCGCGGCGCCGGTCCTGGCCTTGGCGCGCGCTTCGAGCAGCTTGCCCATGAGCACCAGCGTGATGATGGCCGCCGATGCCTCGAAGTAGACGTGGTGCTGCGCCGACCCGAGCAGCGTCACCACGAGGCTGTAGCCGTATGCCATGGTGGTGCCTAGCGCGACCAGCACATCCATGTTGCCGGCGCCGCCGCGCAGGGCATGGTAGGCGCCGACATAGAAGCGCCTGCCGATCCAAAACTGGACCGGCGTCGCCAGCGCCAATTGGAGCCAGCGCGGCAGCAGCTCGTGCGGACCGCCGCTGAACATCGCCCCCATCTGCAACACCAGCGGCAACGTCAGCACCGCCGCGATCCAGAACCGCCGCAGTTCGGCGCGGTATTCTGCCGCCTTGCGCGCCTTCTCTTCGGCATGCGACTGAGCGCTCGCCGCGCGCCCCTCGTAACCCGCGCGGCGGATCGCACCGATCATCGCCGCTGCGTCGGTCATGCCGGGAAGGTAGCGCACCTGCGCCTTCTCGGCGGCGAAGTTGACAGCCGCAGTCGTCCCCGGCAATCGATTCAGCACGGCTTCGATGCGGCTCGCGCAGGCCGCGCAGGTCATTCCGGAAATCGCCAGATCCAGCGTCTGTGGCGGCACGGCGAAGCCGGTCTTGGTGATGGTGTCGAGCAACTGCTGGGGTGAGGTCGCCGCGCTGTCGAATTCGACATGGGCGCGCTCGGCGGCGAAGTTGACCGCCGCCGACACGCCCGGTAGGCGGTTGAGGCTTTTCTCGATGCGTGCCGCGCAGGCCGCGCAGGTCATGCCTTCGATCGGCAGATCGAGCGCCGCGAGGCTGTTCGGGGTTGTGGCTTGGTTCATGGATAGGACTTGGGGTACGAGGCGGATGCATCTTCCCCTGGGCGATACCCCTGCTCGATCGACCGCAAACGATATCAGGGGTTCCTAATTCGCCTTCCGGATTGCCGTAGTCTGGATAAAGCCGCGCAGCGGCGCAATCCGGGCTACACGCCCTTATTCCAACCTCTCAGGCTACGTGGCAGATCACGCCTTGCCAAAGCTTGCCGCCCAAGGTCGCAGCATTGGCCAGCCCGAACACACCGAATCCGAGCACGATCAGGCCGGCACCCAGACGCAGGCCGGCATGGCGGGTCAGACTGCGCAAGCGCGCCAGCAGCAACCCCGCCAACATGAGGTTGGGGAGCGTGCCCAGACCGAAGGCCAGCATCAGCCCGGCGCCGCGGCCCGCACTGCCGGTGACGAGAGCCGTGGCCAGCACGCTATAGACCATACCGCAGGGCAGGAAACCCCACAGCATGCCCAGCGGCAGGGCCTGGCCGACGCTGCGCGCCGGCAGGTAGCGCGAGGTCAGCGGCTGGATGCGCCGCCACAGCCGCTGACCGCCTCGCTCCAGCACCGCAAGTGGCCGCGTGAAACCCGTGAGGTACAGGCCGAGGCCGATCAGCATCAGGTTGGCGAGCACGTAGAGGGTCATCTGCACCGGGAGAACGTTGTCGAGCAGCAGGCCGAGGCTGCCGATGGCGCCGAACGCCGCGCCCGCCGCGACATAGCTCAGGATGCGCCCGCCGTTGTAGGCCAGCAGCAGAACCGGTGCGGGACGCGCACCGGGCATGCGTACGGTGAGCGCGCTGACGATGCCGCCGCACATGCCGATGCAATGGGCGCCGCCGAGCAGGCCGATGAGGAACACCGCGATGTAGCCGGTCTCAGGCATGAGAGCTTGTTAATGGATCTACTGCGCGGGCCGAGTTCGCTACGATTTCTTCACAACCTCTGAGGAGTCGAAGCGAGGATGAGTAAAGACGTAAGCTAAAAACACCAGCGCCGCGGAGGGCGCGATTCGGCTGGGGTGATCCCCTTATACCGAACCGCGCCGCCCGCGGCGGCCCCCTGAGCTCTGCCTAAATCACGCTGGAGTAGCGGGCGCGCTGGCGATCGGCGCGCAGATAGCGATCGAACACCATGGCGATGGCGCGCACCAGCATGCGCCCGCGCGGCAGGACGCTGATCCACTTGTCGTCGATGGTGAGCAGACCGGCTTTCTCCATGTCCTCGAGGTCCGCGATTTCCGCGGCGAAATACGATTGGAAGTCGATCAGGTGGGCGATCTCGATCGACTCGATCGAAAGCTTCGAAATGGCACATCAGCGCCTGGATGATAGAGCGGCGCAACAGGTCGTCGGCGTTCAGTTCGAGGCCGCGCAGCACCGGCAGCACCCCACGGTCGAGCGCGTCGTAGTACTCGTCGAGCGTGCGGACGTTCTGGCTGTAGCAGCGGCCACCTTGCCGATCGCGGATACGCCGAAGGCCATCAGGTCGCACTCGGCATGCGTCGAATAGCCCTGGAAGTTGCGATGCAGCCGACCCTGGCGCTGGGCCACGGTGAGCTCGTCGTCGGGCTTGGCGAAGTGATCCATGCCGATGAAGACGTAACCCGCCTCGGTCAGGCGGCGGATCGCCAGCGACAGGATCTGCAGCTTGGCGTCGGGCGACGGCAAGTCGGCTTCACGGATGCGCCGCTGCGGCTTGAACAGCGCGGGCAGGTGCGCGTAGTTGTAGATCGACAGGCGGTCGGGGTCGAGCTCGAATGACCTCGTCCAGCGTACGGTTGAAGCTGATCACGTTCTGCTTCGGCAGGCCGTAGATGAGGTCGACGACTCACCGACTTGAAGCCGAACTGGCGCGCGCCGCGTCGATCACCCGCTTGGTTTCTTCCAGGCTTTGCACGCGATTGACCGCCAGCTGCACGTCGGGATCGAAATCCTGCACGCCGACGCTCATGCGGTTGAAGCCCAGTTCGCCGAGCAGCTTCCGCGTCTCGCGATCCGACCTTGCGCGGATCGACCTCGATCGAGTACTCGCCATCCGGCAACGAGGCGGAAATGCTGGCGGATGAAGCCATCAGCCGGCGCATTTCGTCGTCGTTCGAAAGGAAGGTCGGCGTGCCGCCGCCAAAGTGCAGCTGAACCACGTCGCGGCTGCCGTCCAGGTAGCCGGCTTGGAATGGCGAGTTCCTTCGCCAGGTACTTCAGGTACTTGGCCGAACGACCGTGATCCTTGGTGATGATCTTGTTGCAGGCGCAGTAGTAGCAGATGGTATTGCAGAACGGGATGTGGACGTATAATGAGAGCGGTCGGCTGATGCCGCCCACGCTGCGCTTCCCGAGCCAGAGGCGATAGGCGTCCGCGTCGAATGCTTCGACGAAGCGATCGGCCGTCGGATAGGACGTGTAGCGCGGCCCGTTCACGTCGAAGCGACGAATGAGCTGCGGGTCGAAAACCAAGTCCGTATAGCTTGCCGGTTCAGTCATAGAAATTACGCACTGTGGGCGCCAACGATGTCAGATACACCTGCTATTCGCGTTGACGTGGATCAAACGACCCGGCGTGGGTCGCAGCGCAATCGGGCACCGAGCAAGACGCCAGACTTGCGCCGTCACGACCGCGCAACTGCCCAAGAACGTCCCGACCGGAAGCACGGCCGCGTGCCTAAGCAATCCCTGTGTACGCTTGACCTGTTGCCACTGATCCGGCGCGACCGTCAACGCTTGATGAAACTCTGCGATCATTGTTTTTCCTTCTGGCAGCATCGCCCCTGTAATGAGAGAGTGCTGCACCGCGGCATTTATCTCACCGGCGGAGGAAAAAAATTGAGGGGTGCCGCGTGGAGGCGGCGCGCTTAACGGCGCGGGGCGACGGTCGCTAGAGTACGCGAGATCACGTCGAACTCACGCTCCGCTGGCCAGCAATACATTTTTTTGCGTGTACTCGTTCAGTTGTTATGCAGGGGACAGATGGAAGAGGTTGGTTTGACAAGCAAATTCCCAAACGCGAGAAAAAGCACCGCCGGGCAATCGAAAATCTCAACTCGTCGGTTGCCCTCAAAGGCGTCGAAAGTGCGATCAGTGAGGTGACGGAAGAATTCGGCAAGATTGAAACCTTGCAGGAATATATTGAACTGGTGAAAGCCGATTTGATTGAGAATGCGGACCAGTTTCTGGAAACCGGCGCTGCAGCCCATGTTGGAGCCTTTCCCGTCGCCACCACGAAACACTACAGGCGACCGGAGTTTCTCCGTTACAGCGTCAACATCATGGTACCAAATGGGTACCGGCAGATATCCGGTGCGCCAGTCGTTACCGAAGAGTTGCCAACACATGCCAACCTCATTGGCCGTATAGAGCACATGTCAGAGATGGGCGCGCTTTTAACGGATTTTACAATGATTAGACCGGGCGCCTTGCACCGCGCCAATGGCGGCTATCTGGTGCTGGATGTTCTCAAAGTCCTGACAGAACCTTTTGCCTGGGACGCCTTGAAGCGTTGTCTGAAAACCGGACAAATATCGATCGTTTCACTCCAGGATCGGATGAGTCTTTTGAGCACCACATCCTTGGAGCCAGACCCAATACCGATTGATCTGCGGGTAGCCCTGGTGGGGAGCCGTCTGCATTTCCATCTGTTGGCGATCTATGATCCGGAGTTCCCGGAGCTGTTCAAGATTCAGGCGGATTTCGACGATGAAGTTCCAGCGACACCAGAAAACCTGAGCCAGTTCGGACAACTGAGCAATTGGATCATCGAGAAAGGCAATTTGCTGCCCCTTGGCGAACAATCACTGGAAAGATTGCTGATTGAGGCAACCAGGATGTCCGAAGATGCCGAGCGTTTGTCACTCGATGCCGGAAAGTTGTCAGACATCCTGCACGAAGCCGAATCACGTGGCAACGTCGACCCGATTGAAAAGACATAAGTCCGCAGGCGATTGATGCGGCAATTGAAAATGCAGAAAACCGATCCGGCAGACCAAGCAAAACTATATGCTTAGATCCCCCAGTCCCGTGCCGCCATAATTACGTGTAGTATGTTGTTCAGCCTGACTAAAACGATCGAAAATATAATTCAATTTATCTTTAGCTATACCAATACCTGTATCCTTCACCGAAAAAACTCACCCTAAAACTTTCTTCATTTTCATGTAAAATAGTGGCTTTAACTTTTACACTTCCCTTTGCGTAAACTTTATGGCATTACCAAGGAGGTTAAGAAGAATTTGTGTCAGACGTGTAGGGTCACCAACAAAGTCCATTGCTTCTGGGGGCCAGCGATGTCCACAATCGGTACACGGTACGTCTTTGAGCCAGTTTAGCCATTCAGATACTTCATCGTAGCGCTCTTTGCAGTAAATGGCGTAGTAAATTCTGTTGCGACCGTAGTTGCCCTTGCCGTACTCGCTATCGCACTCCCTGCAAATAGCTCTGAGTCGAGGTCCCTTCCTTGAAAAGGAACCTTCTTCCTTCGGAATCTGGCACTTGGTGCAGACCTTCATGAAGCTTAGATTACGCCAGCGGCTCTACTGCGTCCATGGAGACCACCAGACGGTCATGACGCACCCTGTTGGAGTCCTTCACGTCCATGCTCAGGATGACGCATGGAATCCCCGACTGAAGGGTTGCGTAGCCTACCACAATCCCTGACTCCTTGGCGAAATCGAAGGAGTACGTGGAAACCTC
>CAWGHV010000073.1:0-13773 GCA_963822375.1 uncultured beta proteobacterium
ACGGACGGGTGAGCTGCGTCCTCAAAGGACTGGCTCATCATCGACCGGCGCGGCCTCGTCTTTCACCCGCTCGATGAACCGCTTCATGGGCTCCGAGGGTTCGCCCCGGCGGCGCAGCAGGTAGGTAGAGTGTCCGCGATCAGGAGGGCGGGTTGCGGCTGGCAGAGCCGGGTCGGCCTGGGTCGCAGGGAGATTAGATTCTCCACTATAAATCAAACTTTATGCTACTTTCCTGCACTTTCTTGCGATAGCTCTAGGGGCTGATTGGATTCCGTGCTATTTTTATAGCATGGATGGCAATTCTAGGCGCCAGGTAATCAAGCGGCTGCAGGCGGGACTCCCCCGCGGGGCGCCGTTCGACCTTGCCACCCTGAGCCGGTTCGGGGTGTCGCCCCAGCTCGCCGCCCACTATGCCGACGGCGGGTGGCTCGTGCGCCTGGCCCATGGCGTCTATGCCTTCCCGAACGACGAATTTGGGGTCTACGGTGCGCTGAAGTTCCTGCAACAGCGCGTGCCCGGCCTGCACGTCGGCGGCAAGAGCGCCCTGGCCCTGCAGGGCGTGCGGCACAACCTGGGCAGCCGGGAGACGCTGGTGCTGTGGGGCGACGGTCGTTTCGCGTTGCCAGCCTGGTTCACCTCGCGCTTTCCGGCCCGCTACGTCCACGCCCGCCTGTTCGACTGGCCGGACACGGCGCTGGCCAGCAAGACCCTGACCACGCCGCCTGGCCTGCCGGAGGATCTGCGGGTGGCTGCCTCCGAGCGTGCCGTTCTGGAGCTGCTGTACGAAGCCGGCGTCAAGCAGAGCCTCGAAGAGGCCCGCAACATCTTCGATGGACTGCGTTCCCCCCGCAAGGACTTGCTCGGACAACTGCTGTCCTGCTGCACCAGCGTGAAGGCCGTGCGCCTGTTCCTCACCTGGGCGCGCGAGACCAGCCTCGTGGATGTCGATGCCCTGCTGGAGCAGCACCCGGTTCGCACCGGCAGCAACACGCGCTGGATGAGCCGGCTCGATGACGGCACCTTGCTGAGCCTGAGACCTCATGGATAAGACCTACGCGGACACCGTTCGCCTGCTGCTGGCCGTCGCGCCCGACGTGTTCGCCAACGACATCTTCGCCATGAAGGGCGGTACGGCCATCAACCTCTTCGTGAGGGACATGCCGCGCCTGTCGGTGGACATCGACGTGGTGTACCTCCCGTGGCAGACGCCGCGCGACGAAGCGCTGCAAGCCATCAACCAGGAGCTGGCAGCCATCGCCACGCGCGTTGCGCCACTGGGCGTGCAGACACGCCTGGTTCGCGCCAAGGACCTGGGAGACACCAAGCTGATCGTCGAGAACGACGCCCACCAGGTGAAGATCGAGGTCAACGTCGTGTTCCGCGGCAGCGTGCTGCCCGTCGAGCGGCGGCCGCTGAGTGCCAAGACCAGCGATCTGTTCGGCGTCGAGTTCGAGCTGCCGGTTCTGGCACCGGACGAGCTGTACGCCAGCAAGCTGGTGGCCGCGCTGGATCGGCAGCACCCCCGCGACCTGTTCGACGTGTGGCATCTCTACGAATCGGGCGACATCAGCGACGGCATGGTCGAGTGCTTCGTGATCTATCTGGCGGGCCACAACCGGCCGCCCCACGAAGTGCTGTTCGGCAACGACAAGGACATCGCCGGCGAGTACGAGCGGGCCTTTGTCGGCATGACCGAAGTGGACTGCTCCCTGGAGACACTGCTCGACGCTCGCGCCAGGATGCGGCGCGAGCTGCCACAGCGACTGAGCACCGCGCACAAGCTGTTTCTGAGCGGGCTGGCGCGCGCAGAACCGGACTGGACGCTGGTGCAGTGCCAGCACGCCGCTCAACTGCCGGCACTGCGCTGGAAGCTCGCCAATCTCGAAACCTTCCGCAAGCGCCGTCCCGACGACTTCGCAGCGCAATCCGCCGCCCTCGACACCGGCTTGGGCCAGAGCTGACGAACATCCTGCTGCGCCCCACTTGCCGGGATTGCCCCATGCCGCATTCATCGTGGCACCCGCGAAGCAGCGGCCCTATACCCAAAGGCTTCCGATAAAGGCCAAAGGGTTGGGAAGGGGCAAAGGAAGGGCGCCAAGTATGCCTTGCCAGTTGCCTTGGCCTGTCGAACGGCCAAGTCTGAGAGTGCCATGCTTTTGCTCCTGAACATGAGTCAGGAACCAGATGCTGGTCACGTCGACCTCGCCCCTCCATCAACAATCCGGAATCAGCCGCGCCCGCAAAAATGGACTTGTTTGTGGACTTAAAAGTCCCGGCTGTAGATGGATCGCAGTGGACCGCGGCAGAACGTCAAAGAGAGGAAAAAGTCCTTGTTTAGCAACGACTTGCAGACTCTCTTGGACTTTTGCGGAAGTCCGCAGAATGATGCGGTGGAGCGGGTGAAGGGAATCGAACCCTCGTATGCAGCTTGGGAAGCTGCCGTTCTGCCATTGAACTACACCCGCGCGCTGCGCATTCTACAAGAACTCGCGCTAGCGTTTCGCCGGACGGCGCTGCGCACAAACCAACCAAAGCGCCATCAAACCTGCCACGATCAGTGCCAAGGAGGCTGGAACTGGCACGGCGCGCAGAGCCGCGTCGGCAATCACTTGATGGGCTGCCCCGGTCGGATGGAAGCTGTCCCAATAGAAATAGCTTCTCGGGTCGCTGCACAGCGACTGCCCGGGAACCAGCCGCACGCCGAGGTCGCCCGGCTTGCATTCGTCCGAAATATTGCTGAAACCGAATTCGCCCGGCCGCGAGAAAACGTCTGTCTGGAGCGCGAACAGGTCGAGCAGCACAAGATCGAGTCCGCCGCGCTGAGCAAAGGCGGCGTCGATCTCCTGGGTCAATTGGGCGTTGAAGGTGGCCGACAGGAAGGTCGCGAACTGGGACGCGGCAGCACCGGCTTGCTGGGCGCGCGGCGTCAGCCCGACGTTGGGAGCGTTGGAAACCAGGATGTTGCGCGCGCCGGCGGCGTAGAGCCGATCGACCATGTCGCCGACGATCATGGCCGACTCTAGGATCGCGCCGATCGCTGCGTTGGGTCCGCCGCCCGGGAGTAGTCCTTCCAGCGCCTCGGCGATGTCGTTGCCGCCGCCCATGATGACGTAGAGGGCGTTTGGGTCGGCTTGGCCGCCGGTGCTGGAGAGCGCTCCGGGAAGACCGGCGCGGAAGAAAGGGTCGGTCCCCGGCGCAATCCCAGCGAGCTGCTGGGGTATCTCGGGCTGAAATCGGCCGAAATCGCGCAGCGTGGCCCCGGCCCAAGCCAAGTTGCTGCCGCCGAGCAGCAAAGGCGTCGCATCGAGACCGAGCGCGCGGGCGAAGCGGTCGGTCCAGAGGAAGTCGTTGGAAAATCTGCCCTGAAAATAGGTCGGCGCCTGCGGCGCGGCGTCCGGGTTGCCTGGGCCTCGCTGGGCAGTGAACAGGTTGCCGGTGTCGGAGAGGCTATCGCCAAAGAACACGACGTTGCTGTAGGCGGCGTGCGCGGTGGCGGCCGACAGCGCACACGCGCATGCCAAAAAAATAGAAGCGAATACGGATCGATCGGGAGATGAATGCATGGTGTCCTCCTCGTGACTTCGGTAGTTCGTGTCGGATCGGCTCTTGACGGCCTCGGTTGCTGCCCGCTCAACATACCAGATCGGCCGTTCGATCGCATCCGGCGGGGTGTCGGCGCACTGATAGAATGGGCGCTGTTCAGGGAAACGCGATGTTCGAGCTGACGATCAACGGCGAGGTACAACGGCTGGCGCAGTCGCTGACCATCGCGCAACTGCTGCGCGAGCGCGGCCTCGAAGGAAAGCGCGTGGCGGTGGAGCGCAATGGCGAGATCGTGCCGAAGAGCCGGCATGAGGCGGAAAACGTGGCCGCCGGCGACCGGGTCGAGATCGTGGTCGCCGTCGGCGGCGGCTGAGGATCACCCGCAGTAACGATCACCCACATCACCCAACATCTACATCGCCGAGCGCAATGCATGAACGATCCGCTAGTCATCGCCGGCAAGATCCTATCGCTCGCGCCTGCTGGTCGGCACCGGCAAGTACAAGGACTTCGCGCAGACGCCGCGCAGCGATCGACGCCAGCGGCGCGCAGATCGTCACCGTCGCGATCCGCCGCACCAACATCGGCCAGGAACCCGGGCGAGCCGAGCCTGCTCGACGCGCTGCCGCCGTCGCGATACACCATCCTGCCCAACACCGCCGGCTGCTACACGCGCGGACGACGCGGTGCGCACGCTGCGCCTGGCGCGCGAGCTGCTCGACGGCCACGACCTGGTCAAGCTCGAAGTGCTGGGCGATCCGAAGACGCTGTTTCCCGACATGCCGCGAAACGCTCAAGGCGGCCGAGACGCTGGTCAAGGACGGCTTCAAGGTGATGGTCTACTGCAGCCGACGACCCGATCCAGGCCAAGCGGCTGGAGGAAATCGGCTGCGTCGCGGTGATGCCGCTGGCCTCGCTGATCGGCTCCGGCATGGGCATCCTCAATCCGTGGAACCTGCAGCTTGATCATCGACAACGGCCAAGGTGCCGGTGCTGGTCGATGCCGGCGTGGGCACCGCCTCCGACGCGGCGATCGCGATGGAACTGGGCTGCGACGGCGTGCTGATGAACACCGCGATCGCCGCGGCGCAGAGATCCGGTGCTGATGGCCGAGCGCGATGAAGAAGGCCGTCGAGGCCGGCCGCGAAGCCTATCTCGCCGGCCGCATGCCGAAGAAGCTCTACTCCGCGACGCCCGAGCTCGCCGACCGGCGGGCTGATTTCGTAGTTTTCCTTTCGTGGGGGCGGCGTCCTCGCCGCGATCGGGCGATCGCAATGCGCCGCGCCTGATTCGCGGCGAGGACGCCGCCCCCACGACAAGCACCCGGACCCGCCTGCCGTGCAACAGCCGCCTCACACGCATATCCGCAGCTACGTGCTGCGCCAGGGCCGCGTGTCGAACGCGCAGGCGCGCGCCTTCGAGGCGCTGATGCCGCGCTTCGGCATCGCCTATGCGCCGCAGCGTGCTCGATCTGGCGGCGACGTTCGGCCGCAGCGCGCCGACGATCCTGGAGATCGGCTTCGGCATGGGCGAGACCACGCGCCTCGATCGCGCGCGCGCATCCCGAGCACGATTACCTCGGCATCGAGGTGCACACGCCCGGCGTGGGCAGCCTGCTCAAGCAGATCGACGATCTGGGACTGACCAATCTGCGCTTGATCCAGCACGACGCGGTGGAGGTGCTGCGGGACATGATCGCACCCGGCGCGCTGGCCGGCGTGCATGTGTTCTTTCCCGATCCGTGGCCGAAGAAGCGCCACCACAAGCGGCGCCTGATTCAGCCGGCGTTCGTCTCGCTGCTCGCCTCCCGCATCGAGCCGGGCGGCTACCTGCACCTGGCCACCGACTGGGAGGACTATGCCCAGCAGATGCTCGAGGTGCTGAGCGCCGAACGGTGGCTGGCGAACACAGCGGAGGATTTCGCGCCGCGCCCGGACTATCGACCCCAGACCAAGTTCGAAACACGCGCGATGCGCCTCGGCCACACGGTGCGCGACCTGGTGTTCAAGCGGATCGCGTCGGCGCCGGCAGGAACAGTTGTAGGAGATCGTTGAGAAAACGCCGGCCCAGCGCAGTCGGCCGCCACCGTTCGAGCGTGACATCGAGCAGACCGCGCTGCTCGGCCGCGTCGAGCTGGCGGCGCAGCGTTTCGAGCGCCAAGCCGGTGCGCTCGATGTAGAGGCCGGCGGGCACGCCCTCGTTCAAGCGCAGCGCGTTCATCATGAACTCGAACGGCAGGTCGTCGAGCGCGACTTGATGCCGCTCTTGGACCGGTAGCCCGCGTGCCACGGCGTCGAGGTAAGCCTTGGGGTGCTTGTGGCGCGTCTCGCGCACGATGCGCTCGGCGAACGAGATCTTGGTGTGGGCGCCGGCACCGATGCCGAGGTAGTCGCCGAAACGCCAGTAGTTCAGGTTGTGCCGGCAGCGCCGCCCGGGCCGGGCGAATGCCGAGGTTTCGTAGTGCTCGTAGCCCGCCGCGCTCAAGCGCTGCTCGATCGCCTCCTGCATGTCGGCCGCCAGATCGCCGTCGGGAAGCGGCGGCGGCGAGCGGTGAAACGGCGTGTTGGGCTCGAGCGTCAGGTGGTAGGCGCAAAGATGCGGCACGCCGTAGCCGAGCGCGGTGCCGATGTCGCTACAGGCGCCGTCCAGGCTCTGCCCCGGCAGCGCGTACATGAGATCGAGATTGACGGTGTCGAAATGGCGCAGCGCCAGCTCGAGCGCGGCGCGGGCCTCGCACTCGTCATGAATGCGGCCGATCGCCTTGAGCAGCTTGGCATCGAAACTCTGGACGCCGAGCGACAGCCGATTCACCCCGGCGGCGCGGAGGCCGGCGAACCTGTCGGCATCCGCGACACCCGGATTCGCCTCCAGCGTCACCTCCGCGTCCGGCGCCAGCGGCACGCGCGCGCGCACGGCTTCGAGCAGTCGATCGACCGATCGCGCCGACAACAGGCTCGGGGTGCCGCCGCCGATGAAGATCGTGGTCACCCGGCGGCCCCAGATGGCGGGCAGCGCTGTCTCCAGATCCGTGATCAGTGCGTCGATGTACTCGTTCTCCGGCACGGCGCCGCGCACTTCGTGCGAGTTGAAGTCGCAGTAAGGGCACTTGCGCACGCACCAGGGGAAATGCACGTAGAGCGCGAGCGGCGGCAGCGCCTTAAGGGAGATCGTCCCTAGCGCGTGTGGGCTTGCGGCGGGAACGAGTGGAATGACGCGAGAAGCAGGCATTGCGTTCCGGGCTGCGCGCTGTCAGGCGGAGTCGTCGCCGAGGCGCTCGAGCAGGCAGCGAAATGCGCAGGCGCGGTGGGACAGCGAGTTCTTCAGTGCCGGATCGAGTTCGGCCGCCGTCTGTTCTGAATCCGACAGCCGGAATAGCGGGTCGTAGCCGAAGCCGCCGCCGCCGCGCGGCCGACGCCCAATCTCGCCATGCCATTCGCCTTGCGCGATCAGCGGCTGCGGATCGTCCGCGGCGCGCACGAGCACCAGCACACAGTAATAGTGGGCGCGGCGGTCGGTGGCATCGCGCATCCGCGCCAGCAGCAGTTCGTTGTTGCGCACATCGGAGCGCGGATCGCCGGCATAGCGCGCCGAGTGCACGCCGGGCGCACCGCCGAGCGCGCGCACGCAAAGCCCCGAGTCGTCGGCCAGCGCGGGCAGGCCCGAGAGATTCGCCGCGTGGCGGGCCTTGGCCAGCGCGTTCTCGATGAAAGTGACATGGGGCTCGTCGGCTTCCGGGATCCGGAATGCCGATTGCGGGAGCACTTCGATGCCCAGTGGCGCGCACAAGGTAGCCAATTCCCGTAACTTTCCCGCGTTGTTGCTGGCCAACACCAGGCGTGATATGCGCATCGAATTCGTATGGCGGGGACGACCAGGCCGCGGTAGCGCCGCGGCTCAGCCCAGCGCCAGCGCCGCGCGCTGCGCGGCGAACAACCGCTCGATGCCCTGTTGCGCCAAACCCAGCATCGCGTCCAGCTCGGCACGCGAGAACGGCAAACCTTCGGCCGTGCCCTGCACTTCGACCAAGCCGCCGCCGTCGGTCATCACCACGTTCATGTCGGTCGAGCAAGCGGAATCTTCGGCATAGTCGAGGTCCAGCATAGGCGTGCCATCGACCATGCCCACCGATACGGCGGCGACGAGTCCGCGCAGCGGGTCGCGCGCCAGCGCGCCGTCGTGCAGCAGCGTAGCCATGGCGTCGTGCAGCGCGACGCAGGCGCCGGTGATGCAGGCCGTTCGGGTGCCGCCGTCGGCTTGCAGGACATCGCAATCGAGCGTTATCTGGCGCTCGCCGAGCAGCGCCAGATCGGTGATGGCGCGCAGGCTGCGGCCGATCAAGCGCTGGATTTCCTGGGTGCGGCCGGATTGCTTCCCGCTCGCGGCCTCGCGCCGGCTGCGGGTGTGGGTCGAGCGTGGCAGCATGCCGTACTCGGCCGTGACCCATCCCTGGCCTTTGCCCTTGAGGAAGGGCGGTACGCTCGACTCGATGCTCGCGGTACACAGCGCCTTGGTGGCGCCGAATTCGACCAGCGCCGAACCTTCCGCATGCTTCGTATAGTGCCGCGTAATGCGCACCGGGCGCAGTTCGTCGGCCTTGCGCTCGCCCGCTCTAAAGATCATTTTGAATACTTCTGGATTGCCGAGTTTATTTCCTGGATCGCGCGCTCGATCTCCTCATCGCTCAGATCGGCGCTGAGCTGTCCGCCGCCGCGGCTCTTGCCGAAGCCTTCCATCTGCGTGGTGAAATGATCGAGCGGCAAAGTCTTGGTGGAAATGATTCCGGCGGTCGGGGCGGTGTTCGATTCCTGCCACGTCATCGCGATCGTGGAGAGGTTGTCGCAGTCGTTGCGGGCCAGCCGTTCGGCCATGTTCATGAGCACCGGCACCGCTGTCCTGACGTCGGCATTGGTTAGAGACTGGGCGATCGCGGCGCCGCCGAGGGGACCCCAGAGGCCGTCGGAACACAGCACGATCAGGTCATCTTCGGACAGCCTGGTTCGCTTGGAGAACTCTATTTGCGGGGGCTGCTGGCCGCCGAGGCAACTGAATACTCGATTGCGGCCTGGGTGCTGGGCGGCTGCTTCGGCGCCGATGATGCCCTGTTCGACCAGTATCTGCACGCGGGAATGGTCGCGCGTCTGGGCGATGATATTGCCCTCTCGAATGTGGTAGAGGCGCGAATCACCGGCATGTGCCCAGTAGGCCGCGCCCTCCTGCACCAGGCAGGCCACGCAAGTAGTGCGCGGGGCCTCGTTGAGCAGGCGGTCGTTGGCATAGTCGAGGATCGCGTGATGCGCATTCGTGAGCACCTTCGACAAAAACAAGAGCGGGTCTTCGACTTGCGGAGTGGCGTCGCGGCGAAAAGTCTCGGTGATGTACTGGACCGCGATTTGCGCCGCCACCTCGCCGTGTAAGTGGCCACCCATCCCGTCGGCCACCACCATGAGCAGCGAATCACGCGAATAGCTGTATGCAACGCGGTCCTGATTGGCGCGGCGCGTGCCGATTCGGCTTTCCTGAAAGATCGTGAATCTCATTTGGCGACGAATTTACGAACTCGATGCATGAATGTGTCAACCCAGCGCGTGCGCGTTCCCTTGTGCTCGCGGTTGGCCAGCGCCTTTTGCAGCAGGAAGACGCTTTGCGGCCGTTCCATGTGATCCAGGCGCATAGACCAGTCGATGGTGCGCAGCAATTGCGCGGAGTACTTGCCGGCAAAGCGGCGCGTAGCGGGTACCACCTCGTCCCGGGTCAGCCGCGCATCCGCGGCCTGCGGAGCTACACCCGCCACGCAGGAGTATATGCTTGCGCCGACGCTGTAGATGTCGCTCCACGGACCGAGCAGATCGCGGCTGTTGTACTGCTCGGGTGGCGCAAACCCGGGGGTGTACATCGGTTTGAGCATCGGCGTGTCGGACGCCAGGGTTTGCCGCGCGGCGCCGAAGTCCAGCAGTACCGGCGTGCCGTCTTGGCGCAGATAGATGTTCGAGGGCTTGATGTCGAGGTGCAGCAGCTTGTGGGCATGCACTTCGCGCAGCCCGTTTAAGAGCCGGGCGAACACGCCGCGCAGAAAGCTCTCCCGCACGGAGCCCTTGTGCCGTCGAACGTACTCCTGCAGATTGGTGCCCCGCTCGTACTCCATCACCATGTACACCGTCTCGTTGGCGCGAAAGAAGTTAAGCACGCGCACCACGTTCGGATGCTGCAAGCCGGCAAGCGCCCGCCCTTCCTCGAAGAAGCATTTCATCCCGTAGCGGAAGGCGCCCATGTTCTCGTTCGAGATCGAAGGCAGCACCTGGCCTTCCTTGCGTAGCGCGAGCGAGTTGGGCAGGTATTCCTTGATCACGACCGCCGCACCTCGCGGATCGCTCGCCAAATACACTATGGAAAAGCCGCCCAGCGAAAGCTGGCGTTTGATGCGATATTGGTCCAATTCGAAACCGGTCGGCAGGGGATGGTTGACTTGCGCGGGCATTGCTCGGGCGGTGCTATAGTTATATGTCTGAATTTTCGAGCTTTGCCGCGGTCAAGTAAAGTCAAGCGGTAATGCCAGTTCCAACTCAGATGATATATAGCATGACCGGCTACGCAGCCCACACTCGCGATTTCGGCCGCGGCGCACTCAGTCTTGAGATGAGGAGTGTCAATTCGCGTTTTCTCGATCTTGCGTTCCGGGCCCCGGACGAGTTGCGTGGTATGGAACCGCAGCTGCGCGAGATGTTCGGTACGCGACTCAGCCGTGGCAAAGTGGAGTGCCGCATCAATCTGCTGCCCGCCCAAGACGCGCAGGGTGCGGTCAGTCTCAACCTTGCCTTGCTGGAAAAGCTGCGCGCCTGGCAGGAAGCCGTGCGCGGGGCCTTGCCCGAAGCCACAGTCCTTTCGGTAGCCGATGTGTTGCGCTGGCCGGGCATGCTGGGCGACGAAACCCTCCCGCCCGAGACCCTGCAGCGGGAGTGTCACGTGCTCGCACAAGCCGTGCTGGACGACCTGGTGGCGAGCCGTGCGCGCGAGGGCGAAAAGCTCGCGGCCATGCTGGTCGAGCGGGTCACGCGCATGCGCGAGCTGGTGGCGCAGGCCGAACCCGCGCTGCCCAGGGTCTTGGCCGAATACCAGGACAAGCTCGCCACGCGGCTACGCGAAGCTTTGGCCACCGCGGACGAGGAGCGAATCCGACAGGAAGTCGGCATGTTCGCCGCCCGCATCGACGTTGCCGAAGAGCTCTCGCGCCTGTGCGCCCACCTCGATGAAGTATCGCGCGTGATCGGGCACGGCGGGACGGCCGGTAAGCGGCTCGATTTCCTGATGCAGGAACTCAACCGGGAAGCCAACACGCTCGCCTCCAAATCGGTGTCCACCGAGATCAGTTCGATCGCGGTGGAGCTCAAGCTTCTGGTCGAACAAATGCGCGAACAGGTACAGAACATCGAGTGACGCCTCCTGCTCCGTTTCATACCGCATCGGACTACGGCGCGCCACAACTGTCGAGTGGTATGCGAGCGGCTGGCAACCGCCGCTTCGTATTCGTCCCGCCGCCTCGGTTCTTGGGCCGCTAAGCGATGCGCGGGCGTCTGCTCATCGTCAGCGCCCCTTCCGGCGCCGGTAAGTCGACCCTCGTGCGCAGGCTGCTCGAGCGCGATCCGCTTGTTCGGCTCTCGGTTTCCCATACGACCCGGGAACCGCGGGCAGGGGAAGTGGAAGGACGCGACTATCATTTCGTGACGACCGAAGTGTTTCGCTCGTTGCAGGCGAACGGGGCGTTCATCGAAAGTGCCGAGGTGCATGGAAACCTTTATGGCACCTCGCGTATCTGGCTGGAAGCGCAACTCAGCGCGGACCATGATGTCGTACTGGAAATCGACTGGCAGGGCGCACGCCAGGTCCGCGCGAGCTTCCCCGGCGCGGTGGGGATATTCGTCTTGCCGCCGTCGCTTGACGAACTGGAGCGGCGCCTGCGCGGCAGAGGACAGGACAGCGCGGAGGTTATCGCGCGCCGCCTCGGCAACGCGCGGGAGGAGATTCGTCATCTGGGAGATTTTCAGTACGTTATACTCAATAGCAAGATCGAGGACGCGGAGGAAGATCTGGTTGCCATCGCGCGCTCGGTGCGCCTGCACACCGAAGCCCAATGGCAACGCTGCCGCAGCCTTTTCGGATCACTTGACCAGGACTGACCCATGGCCCGTATCACTGTCGATGACTGCTTGAAACGAATCCCAAATCGCTTTCAGATGACCCTTGCCGCGACTTATCGGGCACGGCAAATTTCGGCCGGCAGCACCCCGCTGCTCGAAGGCGACAAGGATAAGCCGACGGTGATCGCGCTGCGCGAGGTCGCGGCCGGCAAGGTCGGGCTGGAAGTGCTGAATCGTGGCCAAGCCTAGGCCAGATAGACATTGATCCGCCCGCCATATCCGTGGCAACCGGTCTAGCTGACTCAATGCACGACAACTACGCGTTCGACATTAGACTTGCGAGTGCTACCTGCGATCATCACCAACTGGCGCGCCCGCTCCGGCCGGCGTGCAGTGCCGCGCCTGGGAGAAACGCCGCCGGAGTCGTTCGGCGGCAGACTTCAGCGGCTGACCGATGGGTGGAAGTCGGACCGCGAAACCGCGGCTGAGTCCACCGCCGGCGCCGCTTCGACCCCGGCATTTCCCGACCCCGAGATTGAATTCGCGCGCTTCCGCGCCAACGCGGCGGCCTACCTCAAGGCGGACGATCTCAAGCGAATCGAGGCGGCATTTCGTTTCGCCGCGGTTGCCCACAGCGGCCAATTTCGCCTCAGCGGCGAGCTCTACATCAACCACCCGCTCGCCGTCGCCGACATTCTGACCGGCTGGCATCTGGATTCGCAGGCCTTGATCGCCGCTCTCCTTCACGATGTGATGGAGGACACCGCGGTGACGAAGCAAGAGATCGGCGAAAAGTTCGGCCGGGTCACAGCCGACTTGGTGGATGGCGTCTCCAAACTCGGCAAGATCGAGTTCCAGTCGCAAGAAGATGCCCAGGCGGAGAATTTCCGCAAGATGCTCCTGGCCATGGCGCGCGATCTACGCGTCATACTGATAAAGCTCGCCGACCGGCTGCACAACATGCGCACGCTGGATGCGGTACGGCCGGACAAGCGCCGCCGCATCGCCCGCGAGACGTTGGAGATCTACTCGCCGATCGCCAACCGCCTGGGTCTCAACAGCCTGTTTCGCGAGCTCGAAGAGCTGGCCTTCAAGTACCTGCATCCGCTGCGCCACCGCGCCTTGGAAAAAGCCATCCGCGCGGCACGCGGCAATCGGCGCGAGGTCGTAAGTAGGATCGTGCAGGCGATCAAGCAGCGCCTGCCGGAGCGTGGCCTGGATGCCGAGGTTCATGGACGCGAGAAGCATCTATACAGCATCTACGCCAAGATGAAGGAGAAATCGCTCTCTTTCAGCCAGGTGCTCGACATCTACGGTTTCCGTGTCGTCGTCAAGGACGTGCCCGCGTGCTACCTCGCACTCGGCGCGCTGCACGGCCTCTACAAGCCGGTTCCGGGCAAGTTCAAGGACTACATCGCACTTCCCAAGGCGAACGGCTACCAGTCGATTCACACTTCTCTCATCGGGCCCTACGGCGCGCCGCTCGAGGTGCAAATCCGCACGGCGGAGATGCACCGGCTGGCGGAGACCGGCGTCGCCTCGCATTGGCTCTACAAGGACACCGACAGCTCTTTGTCGGAGCTGCAGCGCCAGACGGACAAGTGGCTGCAATCGCTGCTCGAACTGCAAAAAACCACCGGCGATGCGGGCGAGTTCATGGAGCACCTCAAGATCGACTTGTTTCCCGATGAGGTGTATGTGTTCTCGCCCAAAGGCAAGATCTTTGCCCTGCCACGCGGGGCCACGGCGGTCGATTTCGCCTACGCCGTGCATACCGATATCGGCAACCGCTGTGTTGCCTGCCGCGTCAACTACGAACTGATGCCCCTGCGCACCGAACTAAAGAACGGTGACCAGGTGGACATCATCACCGCGGCCCACGTCAATCCGAACCCGGCCTGGCTGTCGTATGTCAAGACCGGCAAGGCGCGTTCGCAAATTCGCCACTACCTAAAGACCATGCAGCAGGACGAGTCGGCAGCTCTGGGCGAGCGTATGCTGATGCAGGCACTGCGCCCCTTCAATCTGCCGCTCGCCCAGGTCGATGCCGACGTATGGGAAAGATTCATCAAGGAAGCCGGGGGCAAGTCGAGGCAAG
>CAWGHV010000074.1:0-32192 GCA_963822375.1 uncultured beta proteobacterium
AGCGCGCGGGGGCAGAGACCGCACGAGTAACCATCCCCCGGCAGAGCCGGGGGCATTCGATTGTGAGCCGCTCAAAGCGGCTGTCGGGGTCGCTAACGCGGCCCCGCATTGCTGGGGCCACCTAATCGGTGGCTCGCTCATCTCCAAAGGCCGAGTTGATCCAACCGCTCGTCCTCCTGCTCCTGTTTCCTGATGTACTCGCGTATCACCGCCTCGTCCCGACCGACTGTCGAGACGAAGTACCCGCGGGCCCAGAAGTGCTGCCCCACGAAGTTGCGTTTGCGCTCCCCATACACCCGCGCCAGATGAATCGCGCTCTTGCCCTTGATGAAGCCGATCACCTGCGACACCGCGTACTTCGGCGGAATCGCTAGCATCATGTGCACGTGGTCGGGCATCAGATGCCCTTCGACGATCTCGCTCTCCTTCTGCGCGGCAAGCTTGCGGAACACTTCCCCAAGTGCTGGCGCAACTGCCCGTACAGCGTCCTGCGCCGACACTTCGGGATGAAGATCACGTGATATTTGCAGTCCCATGCCGTGTGGCTCAAACTTTCAAACTTGTCCATCGGGTTTCTTCCTTTCGTGTGCTTGGCGGCTCACGATTGAAAGTTTCTACGATGGACACCCCCGAATACGTCAAACTTCTACTGCCTCCCCGGCAGAGCCGGGGGGCCTCCCTTGGTAGCTAGGGTAGTGCTTCGTTTGTCTTGGAGCCAAGTTGGCGATTGGCGCCAATGACCTTCTGGAGAATGTCATTGGCCTTGGCGGTCCAGACCGCGAAAGACCTGCGGCGTCTGCGCCAATTGGAAATAGGCTTTCCAACCGGGCATGTAACACCGCAGTTCTTGCGCGACCTCGGTCAGACTGCGTCCGCACGTCCGGCGAGTAATTTGCCGGATGCGTTGCTTGAAGGTGTCGATGGCCTTGGTTGCCACTGCACGCTTGACCTCACCCCCTGCGGCACGCCACAGAGCAAAACCGAGGAACTTGCGACCGATCGCGCGAGCAACGGCAGTCTTGGCTTCGTTCACCTTCAGGTGAAGTCGGTCGTAGAGTTTACGCAGTCCGTCCAGCACTCGTTCGCCCGCTTTCTGACTGCGCACATAGACATTGCAGTCGTCAGCATAGCGCACGAACCGATGGCCACGTCGCTCCAGTTCCCGATCCACTTCGTCCAGCAACACGTTGGCCAGAAGCGGCGATAGCGGTCCGCCTTGCGGCGTGCCCTCGTATCGCTCCATGACCACGCCGTCGTCCATGATGCCCGCCGCAAGGTATCGCCGAATCAGCCGAAGTACGGCTTTGTCGTCGATCCGCTTGGCCAGCCGATCCATGAGCACGTCGTGATTGACCCGATCAAAGAACTTCTCCAGATCAACATCCACCACCACCCGCCAGCCGTCTTGCACGTGGCACTGTGCTTGCCGCACCGCGTCATGCGCACGTCGGCCCGGTCGAAAGCCGTAGCTGTGTTCGGAGAACGTCGGATCGATCAGCGGTTGCAGAACTTGCAGCAGGGCTTGCTGGATCAAGCCGATCGGTCACGGTCGGTATCCCCAGCTCCCGCATCCCGCCCCCAGATTTGGGTATCTGCACCCGGCGTACCGGCCGCGGCCGGTAGCGTCCCGTTTGCAGGTCTTCCCTGATCCGGAGCCAGTGCGTCTTGAGATACTCGACGTGGCTTCGATCGTCAGTCCATCTACCCCAGCACTACCGCGATTGGCCTTGACGCGTTTCCACGCCATGACCATGTTCTCTCTCGCGAGCGCCTGCGTCAGCAGGCCGTCTCGCCCCAAGCCTTCGCGCTCATGTCCCGCCAGCCGTACTTCATCACGTCCGATTCCCGGCAAGGCTTCACCTGGCCCTCTCTCGGTTCGCCCCGGTTGCCCAGGCTTCTGATGCACTGCACGTCCAAGCGACATGGTCGTCGGCTCTCCTTCTCGTTCGGCCCTTCGCCCTGCAGGCAGCTACTACGGCCTCTGCTGACTTCTCGCTCCGCGTTTCCACGTCGACCTTTCAGCCATGAGGCGAGATCTCCCCAGGTAAGAACACGATCCTTCCCCGCACAACCGCCGGATTTACGCCACCTGAGCCTTGACCACGAGAGCTTCGCGGAACGTTGCCCGCTCGCCCTGCTCGGCAGCGCCTTGTATCCGGTTCTTGTCCATCGGCTCGCGGTTTCGCTCCACGCTTCCTCCCCACACTCGGTCGCCCTCATGCAGTTGCGCTTCACTTCGTTCGCTGTGGCCAACTTACGGGAGGACTTTCACCTCCAAGATCGCGCCCATGCTGGGCGCACAACGATCAGATCGTGGCTTCGCACGATCTATCCTTATTCGTTGGGTGTTCACAAACAGCTAACCGCGAAATGTGATTAGGCAGGTCCGACACATTGTCCGGTAGGGCGTTCGAGGCCCCCGTCTGCGACGCCCTGTTTGCCGTAAGAACAGGCGACTGTTCAATCACTTACGATTTCTCTTGACGCGCCTGGGTGAGGCTGGCACGCCATGTGCTACATGGTCTGTGAGCGCAACGAAATTGCTCACCAACCCACCCAACCTTTAGGAGAAATTGAAATGAAATCGACTCTGATGATCAAAGACTTGTCCGTCAACAAAGAGCTGGACCGCAAGGCCCTGTGCGCCGTGCGCGGCGGTTCCAACTTCGCCATCGTCGGCGGCAACAGCCAGGCAGTCTTGGGCGGCGGGATCTTCAGCCCGGTCACGGCCGTGCAAGTGGGCCCCACCGTGACTCAGGTTGACGCCAGCGTTGATCTGAACCTGGCCACCATCAACAACGTCCTCGGCTACCAGGCGGCGGCGGCTTTCCAGGCCTAAACCGACATGAGCCGCGCTGTTGGGGGAACGCTTGCGATCCTCCGCAGTGCGGCTCACTTCCGTCCTGTGCCATCTTGGAGAGACCACATGAGTGCAATGACGATCACCGATCTTCGCCTGGACCGCGCCTTGGATGGCAAAACGATGTCGGGCCTCAGGGGCGCCGGCGCGCCATGGGTATTCGGCTGGATACGGCCCTTCGTGGCGGCAACGCCCAGCTTCGCTCCGGCGGTGAACTTCTTCCAGATCAACAACAGCTTCTATGCCGAACAGGTGATCGATCAGTCCAAGACGGTCAATATCAACAACTCGGCGCCCAATTCGACCATCACCGCCGTGCTCATCAGCTCGATGAGCAACACCGGCCTCGCTTTCTAGGCTAAGCCCGGGCTCCGCGGCCACGGAGCCCCGTCGCTTGGTCCCCTTGATACGATCAGCGGTCGGCGCCAAAAAATGGGGCGAACGAACCGACCTTCAGCCGACGGCTTCGGCGGCATGGGTGGTCTGGGTGTCGAGCAGATCGATGATGTCGACCACCGAGCGTAGTTCGCCGAGGCGAACGGTGCCCAGCGCCAAGCCCAGAAGCGGTTTCGGGGCGGCGATGTGGCGGGCGACTTTCGCGACGCGCTGATCGCGCCTAGCGATGAGCGCCGTCTGGTCCGCCCCCGCCACACGCAGTGCCTGCGCAAACTCCCACGCCCTCGCCCGCGCCTGCAGCAGACTGGCGCCGATCAAGGCCTCGTCGAGGCGGCCGGCCTGCCAGTCCAGCAGACGCAACAGAGGCCAGACCCCGGCCAGCGTGGTTTGGACCTGGTCGATCATCTTCAGCAGGATATCGTTCACCCGCTCGAAATCTGCTCTGGACAGTCGCGCATCGGTCATCGTGCGGGCGGCGGCGATGCCTAGATCCAGACAGATGTGGGCGTTGATGCCCAGCAGCAGGTGCTGCATGACGGTCGGCGGCCATTGGCCGGCGGCATCGAAGGTGACCTGCCAGGCGCGCGTGATGGCCGTGCCCTCGCTGTGGCCTGCCAACGCCTCGAAATAGCGGCCGGCAAAGACTATGGCCAGCCGCTCGGAGGCATCCGGGTTGTCGAAAGTGTCGGTCGAAAGGGCGCTCCGGATCCGCAAGGTGACGCCGCGATACAGCGCCGCGAAATAACCGAGCCGGTTTTCCTGCTGCCTGGCCCAGTCAAGGACGGCGTCGAAACGCGCGACCACCCCATCGATGTACTCCGGCGGCTTCGGGTCAAAAGGCCTGCTCATGCGCCGACGGTCACCCTGTTGAGACGGCCGCGCTCATCGAGCAGGATCGCGACTTCACGGTTGTCGTCACGCGCCTGCGCCAGAAGTAGCTGCAGGCGGCCGCCGTGGCCCGCCACGGGAATCTCGCGATCCTGGTCGAGGAGGACACTGACCAAGTGCCCGCCGGCGTCGAAGCACAGGGCGCGGACAAAGCCGGTGAACAGCGGCGGCACGCCCGTTGGCTCTTCGATGACGATTCCGGTCAGAGTTCCAGCATCGGGTTGGAAGGTCAGCACTTCGCGGGCGCCGGGCGCCGCATCGGCGTCGACGGCGATCTCGGCGAGCGCCGCCAGCGGCGTATGGACGGTGAAGCCCTTGACCTCGATTCCAGTGCCGAAGCGGATCTGCGTCGCGGCGGTGAAGGTCGCATCGGTGATCTGTACTTCGACCTTGTAGCGCCGGCCCGGGCGGAAGCGGTTGGGATCGACGCTCAGCCGTGGGTCGCGCGGCCGACCCACCTGCAGCGAGGTGAAACTCCAGACGTTCGACCTTGCGCTTGCCTTCGAGCATTCCTTTGAGTTCGACCCGCAGCGGCGCCAGGCCCGGCGCCTCGAAATCCGGTTCGGCAGTCAGCGTGCCATCGGGTTGCGGCTTCATCGGCCAGGAGCGGCCGGCGAAGTCGCTCAAAAGGGCTTCGAACTTACCCTCGGCCGGCTTGCCGTCCCACAGCGGCGTCGCGGTCACCCGGCTCTTCGCCGGCGGCTGTGACAGCAGGAAGGGATCGACCTGCAGGCGGATATCGAATTCCGGGCAGACCGAGCGGGCCATCAGGTTCATGCGCAGCGGACGAAAGTGCGGGTCGCCCGAGACTCGGACGCGCCAGGTTCCCGGCGAGGGCGAGGGGATGTGCAGCGCGGTCATCCAGCCGCTGCCGATCTCGAAGGCGCCGTTCAAACCGTCGCGAAACAACGTACCCGAGGGCGAACGGGCCTCGATCGACGGCTCTCCGGGATGATGCCAGGTCAGGCCGAGCAACAACACTTTGGAAATTTCATCGACGTCGACTTCGAAATCCTCGTGATTGACGCGCTTGCCGGTCGGCCTGCCCTGCGCATCGATCGCCAGCGTCGGCAGGCTGAACTGCTCCCACAGCAGTTTGGCCGGCGGGCGTGTCACCGAGCGTAGCGGCAGAACGCCGTTGTTGTTGACGATCTGCATCGAGTTGCTCATCAGCGCCGCCGAGGTGTCGGCCGCATATGCAGGCGTGGTGCTGATCACTTTCGAGGAACTGCCAAACGGCTCGGCCTGGGCGACGAGGTCGGTCAGGGTCGCGTTCAGCAGGTCCGAGCCGATCCCCTGCGCGTTGAGGGCGATGCCGTTCCCGGCGAGCAAGGTGGCGAAACTGACGCCCTGTTCAGATTCGTAACCGCTACGGGTCAGCAGGCCATCGTGTTCCACCGTCTGGTTACCGTCGGTGAACAGCAGGATCTTCTTCTTGAATACCGCAGGAAATCCTGCCGGCGGGTTTGCCGCCATGTAGTCCGCCACCGTCCGCACGGCGTGAAAGATGTCCGTCAGGTTACCGACGGAAGCCTGAGTATTCGATTGGTTCTCGATGAAGTCGAGCAATGTCGCGACCGTTGGTGTCGTGTTGTGACCGGGAAACGGATAGGACGTCTGGCCGGTTATTCCGCTGGTCTGGTTGGCGAAGTACCAGAGGGAAACCGCCCAGGGTTCGCCGGACTCCGACACGCCCTGGGTTTCTGCGCTCACGTAGTCCACGGATTCCGTGGCCTCGATGATCTTGTCTTTCGAGGAGCCGTTTCCGGCGGGATGAAACATCGAGCCCGATGCGTCGATGAGCACGGCAAGTTGCTTGGCCATACGGCGTCTCCTTAGTCTTAACCGGGTTCCATCCCGCGTGCGACGTCACGGCCGGCTGCGCCCTTGGCCCGAGGTCGCTAACGGGGCATTCTTCATGTCGCGCCCCCCCGATTACCCATTCATCGGCAATGCTGGCCTAGCATACGCAAACGGCCGTTTATTTGGATGACACTGGCAACGGCCCCTACTTCTCCCCAACCGGACCGGATCGAGGCACAAACTCTCTTCGCGCCCGTTGTTGGCCGCAACGACCTCGGCGCACCCGGCGCCAGTGCCGGGGACATCACGCTTTGATGCCCTCCACCCTATTCGCAAGGTCATGCGAAATCAATAGGCTTTTGGTATTAGGCGAAAAGGAATGGTCATCCGCCGCGCTACGCGAGTTGCCCTCACCCCGTTTGGGTTCTCCGGTAGCCACAGTTGGCCGCCACATCCAAGGTAAGCATCAAAGGTGGCCATTTCCTCGCGAGATCGAGCCTGAGACCCGGAGGACAAGAAGCACAAGACGTGCTGTGCAGCGCAGACGCTTCACTGATGCCGGAATCGAACCAAGAGCAAGTACTGGGCGCCGCAACGCGTCCGCTCGACCGGGCGCCGGTCTATCGCAATCAGCGCGGCGATCGGCCTACAACGCCAGATCCCTTGCCGGCCGGTCCCGCTCCAGCCGGGCCACGGTCCTGCGCAGGTTGAGGCCGGTGTCCCGGCGCAACGCTTCGGCGGACGCACGAAACTCCGCCGGCGAGATTTCTATTGGTGCACCCGCCGCAGCGAACGCAATGACGTTGGCGCATTCGCAGGGCGGAAACGTCAGCACGCGTGCCCCGAAGGCCTGCCCGAGTTGCCGCACGCTCTCCCGGAACCCCTTGCGGTTGCTCAGCAGGTTGACAACCAGCAGGCCACGCCGAGCCAGCCGTGCGCGGCAGTCGGTGTAGAACTCGCCGGATTCCAGCGCGCCCGCGCGGGCTTTGCGGTCGAAGCCATCCACCAGGATGATGTCGTACTTCTGCCGGCTTTCCTTCACCCAGGCGGCGCCGTCGGCGATTTCGATGCGCAAACGCAGTGGATCATCGGGCAGCCGGAAATGCGACCGGGCAATCGCCGCCACCTCCGGGTTGATCTCCAGCACCGTGAGCCGGCAAGCGGGGCGATGACGATAGAGGAACTTGGCCAGCGACCCCGCCCCGAGACCCACCAGCAGCGCGTTTTCGGGGAAGTCCGGCGCATCGCGCAGCACCAGCGCCGCCATCATCTCGCGCGTGTACTCCAACTCCAGCGCCCACGGCCGCGCCATGCGCATGGCTCCCTGCACCCACGCGGAGCCGAAATGCAGGTAGCGTACGCCGTCCGCCTCGCTCACCTGGATGCTGTGTCGCGCCACCGCTCTCTCGGCCCAGTCATTTGCAAACGCTTGGCATGATCCTACCGAACGGCGCCGACGGGTCGACCCGGGATCCGGTTCGCTTCAAGACTTCGGGCGAAGGGGTGCCGCCTCCGGCGGAGGGGTATTTACGGCACGGGCACCAGGGGTAGTACTTCGAGGCAACAGCCCGTTCCGACGTAAAGCTTACGGGGCAACTCGCCCGGCGCAGTAGCCTTCACATGAGCGTCATGAGTCGTGGCATGGTGGGGTATAGTTGCAATATTGGTCAAAGATACCCGGCCATAGACCGCAACCTCCAATGAAATGGCAAGAAGCGGCGTGAAATGCCTGGAACACGCTATTTTTGCTATGTTTACGTGGGTAAGTCGCGAGCTTGAAACGGCAGCAAACTAGCTGAAGCGACGTTTTGGCGGAGGCGGTAGGATTCGAACCCACGGTGCCTTGCGGCACGGACGATTTCAAGTCGTCTGCATTAGACCACTCTGCCACGCCTCCGCTGTGGCGCGCGATTTTAGCACTCGAGCCGCACCCCGAAGAACCATGCGGAGTCGAGCAAGGGAAAGCACCGAAACTTTTGCCGCGGACACCAGTCCTAAGGCCGTCTAGTAGCGTAAAGAGGAGAAGCTTCATGCCAACGCAGAATCAGGTATTTGGTCAGCGCACTCAAGAACTCAGCGTGCAGCAGAACCGGGTGTTGCGCAACACCTACATCCTGCTGGCCGTCAGCATGGTGCCGACGATCATCGGCGCGCTTGTCGGCATCCGCCTCAACTTCGCCTTCATGGCGGGCAGCCCGTTTATTGCCTTCATGCTGTTCCTCGGCATCGCCTTCGGCTTCATGTGGGGCATCGAAAAGACCAAACACAGCTCCACCGGGGTCTGGCTACTGCTGGGCTTCACGTTCTTCATGGGCTTGATGCTCTCGCGTCTGCTGCAAGTGGCTCTGGGGCTGTCGAACGGAACCAATCTCATCACGCTTGCCGCGGCGGGCACCGGCGCCATCTTCTTCACCATGGCCGGCATCGCGACGGTGACGAAGAAGGACTTCAGCTTCATGGGCAAGTTCCTGTTCGTCGGTATTGTGCTGGTGCTGCTGGCGATGGTCGCCAACATCTTCCTGCAGATACCCGTGCTCACCGTAACCATTTCGGCGATCGTGGTATTGCTGTTCTCGGCCTACCTGTTGTACGACGTGAGCCGCATCGTCACCGGCGGCGAAGACAACTACATCAGCGCGACGCTGGCGGTGTACCTGGACATCTACAACATCTTCGCCCACCTGCTCAGTTTGCTGATGATCTTCACCGGCCAGCGCGAATAGACCGGATCGGATCGGATTCAAGAAAAGGCGGCGCCAGCCGCCTTTTTTCATGCGCGCTCGAACAGCGCGATGGATTCGATGTGGGACGTGTGCGGAAACATGTTCGCCACGCCCGCGCCGCGCAGCCGGTAACCCTTTTCGAAATGCAGGATCGCGGCATCCCGCGCCAGTGTCGCGGGATTACACGAAACGTACACGATGCGCGCCGGCATCGGTTCGCCGAGCGCCCCGACCAGTTCTGCGGCGCCCTCGCGCGGCGGGTCGATGAGCATCTTGTCGAATGCCCCCGCCGTTTTGAGTGTCTCCCGGCCCGCTTCGACAAGGTCAGCTGCGACGAAGCGCGTACGCTCCGCCAGCCCATTGATCACGGCGTTGTGAGTGGCCTTCTCCACGAGAGCCGGGCTCCCTTCCACACCGACGACAATCGCGCCGCGGGTTGCGATCGGCAGGGAAAAATTGCCCAGCCCGCAGAACATATCGGCGATGCGCTCGCCCGCACGCGGTTCGAGTAGCGCCATGGCCCGCCGCACCAGCATGCGGTTGATGTCCGGGTTGACCTGGGTGAAGTCGGTCGGGCCGAATTCAATGCGCACGCCGTAGTCGGGGAGCATATAGTGCGGGGCCGGCCCGCCCGCCGGGTGGAACTGCACGGCGGTTAGCGGGCCGCCGGGTTGCAGGTAGAGCCGGACGCCGTGATCGTGCGCGAACGCCTCCAAGCGCACCTCGTCATCGGCGGTCAGCGGCGCCAGGATGCGCAGCACCAGCGCGCACAGCGCATCGCCGATGGCAACCTCGATCTGCGGCAGACGCTCGGCAATCGACAGCGAGGCGATGAGTTCGCGCAAGCGCGGCAACAGCGCCGCCATTTCCCGCGGCAGGATCTCGCACCCTCGCATGTCCGCCACGTAGCTGGAGCGCTTCTCGCGGAATCCGACCAGCACCCCGCCTTTCTTGACCACCCGGCGCACGGCGAGCCGCGCACGACGACGGTAGCCCCACGAAGGTCCCTGAATCGCCGGAAAGACCACCTCGGCGCGCAGGCGCCCGATGTGCCACAGCGCATCCTCCAGCACCCGCTGCTTCACCGCTGTCTGGGCCGAGGCGTCGAGATGCTGCATGCTGCATCCGCCGCACACGCCGAAATAAGCGCAGCGCGCAGTGACACGAAAAGCACTGGGCGCGATCACTCGCGAGAGCGTGGCCTGCTCGTAGCTCGCCTTGCGCTTGTAGGGCGAGAACTCGACCCGCTCCAGCGGCAGCGCGCCGTCCACGAAGACAGCCTTGCCCCCCACATGGGTAACGCCGCGGGCTTCGTGGTCGAGCGATTCGATCCAAGCTTCAGGCAAGACAACACAAGGGAGAGAATCCCCCCTCGACCACGATGAGCTTCAAGGTTCGGCGCCCTTCTTTGTGAACCGTGGTTTCTTGACCGGCGCGGGAGACTTCTTTGCCGGTTTCTTCTTCTGCCGCGGCGCCGCCGGAGACCCACTCGACGCCCCCGTCACCGCGCCGTCCGCGCCTGGCGGAGGCGAGCCTCCTCCGCGCTGCCCGCGGCACGCGCCGGGAACGATCTGGTCGGCCAGCAATTCCAGGCGATCGGCAATCAATCGCGCAGTACCCTCGTCATCACCATCCAACACGCCTTGCGCCTGATATAGGCACTTGAGCAGGCAGATCTGCTGCACCACCGAATCGCGTTCCCGCGGCGTACCGGGGACATTTTTCAATGCCGCGTCGTAAGCGTGCCTCACGGCTGCCACCACCCGCTCACCCGTGCGATCCTTGGCGCCCAAGCTGCGGTCGAGCAGCGCTTCGACGAGCAAGGCTTCGGCCGGCATCACCGCCTTGAAGAAATCCGGTGACGCGCGGAACGCTTCGCGTGCCGCCAGCGCACTCGCACGCACGAGTTCGATTTCGCCGCGATCGAGCGCGGCGCGCTTGGTGAAATCGCGCAGCGCCTGCAAACCGAGTCGATTCAGCGCCAGGTAGGGCTGGAAGCCGCTCGTACCAGGCTTGCCTTCGGCTCGCCGATACCAATCGACGCTGCACCCTAGCGCCTGCAAGAACGCCTCCCTATCGGATTCGCTCTTGTCCTTTCGGGCACACAGCCGACGCGCATACAGCGCCGCCTTGCGCTTGTAGGCGCTGCCCAGCAAGGCAGCTCGCTCGGCGTTGCCGGGATGATCGCGCGCCTGATCCGGTCCCTCGCCCGTCTCACCGAGCGCGCTCAGTTCGCACAGCCGGGACAGCCGCTCGATGGCCAACTCGATCAACGCCTCGTCATCGCCCTCCTCGCCCTGGCGCGCCTCGATGTTCGCAAGCTGTTCGATCGCCTGGAGCGGTACCCGGCCCTGCTTGTCCTCAGCGCGAATCGCCGCGAGATAGTGTGCCCGCGCCTCGTCGAAATGAGCGCCGCCGAGCTGCGCGTAGAGCTGCCCCTGCAGCGCCCGGACATGCGGCATTTCTTTCCAATCGGCGGGACAGGCCGCGAGTGCGCGTTGCGCATCGGTGGCATGAGCGCGGGTCGCACTGGATGAAAGCTGGTCGGGGCTGCGCGCGATCGCGGCCTGGATGTTCGCCAGCCGCTCCACCAACTCGTCGGGCGACACCGGTTTCCACTCGTTGCGCTGGCTCGGCTGGCCGCTTTCGCGCTGCGGATCCATGACGAACCCGGGGTCGCCATAGACCTGGTATGCACCCCAGGTATTGCTTGCGGGATACTTGTCGAAGACGCGCTTGCGGGCTACGAACGCGGCGTCGCCGAGCGGCCGGTTCGCATCCAGCAATTCGGTGTAGAAGACCTCTGCGAACAGGTGCGCCGCGGTGTCGTCCACCGGCCAACCCGCGACCACGACCGCGCGCACACCCATCTCGATCAACTGGCGCGCCACGCTGTATGCCAACCGATTGAAAGCGATCGGCCCGCGGTCCACCTTGCCGAGATGACAGCAGTTGAGGAAGACCAGATCGGGCACGACTTCCATCGCCTCGATTTCCGCTGCCGTAATCAGCACGCCGTCGGACAGAACGACGCCGCTTCGAGGCAGGCCGTCCGCCGCCGGTTGATCGAAAATGCCGTGGGCGGCGATATGCACGATGCGATAGGGGCGGCGGTAGAGCTTGTTGATCACGTCCAGCGCCGTCTGGTCGCCGCCGATCGCCTCGACGACCTGAAAGCGCTGGCGGGTGAGCAGCGTCGCCACGGCGCGTGCTTCCTCCTCGGCACCGCCGAGCGCATCGGGATCGGTCTGCGTCTTACCCTGCGGGCCGGGAAACACCTTGCCGAATCCCGCGGTCGACGGGTTGCCGACGACATAGGCGACGAGATCGACGCTCTGGCGCAGGTGCGGGCGATAGCGCGTCGAGGACAGCTGGCGCACCATCGCCGTCTTGATCGCCAGCGGCTGGTCGTCCGCGAGCATCAGCTCCCACGGAAAGTTCGCCGTGTAAGCGTCGAGCACCAGCGCCACGCGATCGATCTGGCGTGCCACATCCTTGAAGTAGTGCGGCACCAGCAACTGGAACAACGCGCGCGAGAAATCCTCCGAGTAGCTCGTTGCCTTGATCGACTTGTCCACGAGGCGGTCCACCAGCCCTGGCTGACGCTGCTGCACCTCCGTCTCGGCACGCGCTCGCTGGCCGAGATAGGCAAAGCGCAGGCGTTGCGCCAGGGCGGTGCGGGGCGCGAGTGCGCTCCGCGCTGGAACCGCCATGCTCGCCGCCGCGGCCGCGGCGGGCGGCAAACTCTCATGGAAATCTTCTGCGCGCTCGTCCTCTCGTCGGTCGGCATCGGTGACGATCATGCGCGGCCAGTAGGCTTGCGACGCCAGCACGTCCAGACGCTGACGCCACCCGCTGCGCTGCTTCAGTTCCCGGCTCGCCTCGATCCGCATGCCATGGCGCGCCGCATACGCGCCGATGCGTTCGGCGACCCGGCAGAGCGCCTTGGCTGCCGCTATCGCGGTATCGATGTAGACCTCGATCAATTCCAGGCGCGTCACTCGCAGATCGCATTTCATCGTCTGCGTGAATTGGTGATTCGCCGCCAACACACCGCGCACCAGCGCGGCCACCGAATCTTCGACGCTGATGTTGGTGGTCGAATTGTGGCCCAGCAACAGACTCGATAGGCATACTTCGGGCGCCGCCGCCGAGCTCGATTTGCGACCCTCGCCGTTGTCGATGAGTTGCAGGAGGTAGCGCAGGGTGCCCACGCGCACCGCCTCGGTCAGCGCGGCGGCGCTGAGCTCCCCGTACTGCCCCAGGCCGGTCACCACCGCGCCGCGATAGCTGCCGCGCAACCGTTCCTGCTCGTTCGGCATGAAGAGCACCACGGTCGCGGTGCCCGTCCGCCCGGCGTAGAGCCCAAGATGATGCCGCATCGTCAGCTCGCCATCTACGAGTTCGCGATCGATCAGTGCTTCGGCGCCGGAAATCGGATCCTGCTCGTAGTGGCCGACCATCACCGGCATCGTCGCGAAGCGCAGGTCCATCGCCACGCAGGAGACTTCGAGCGGCCGTGCGGCCGGCACTTTGGCGTGCTTGGGCGGACGAGCACCGAGCAGGCTGTAGAGCGCCTCGTCAGCGCTCGGATAGGGCGTCGGCCCGGCGTCGTAGGTCACGGTGCGCTCCGCCTCGGCCGCCCGCAACGCGGGTTTGCCGGCCGGCAGCCGCGCGGTCGCGCCGCGTTCGAGCAGGTCGGCCAGCGCCGGAAAGTATTCCTCGCTGGCGGTCAGCGCGCCATGCTCGGCGGGCATGTTGAAAAAAGCGCCGATGCCCTCGATGGCACCGGACTTCCACGTCACCGAGCCGTCGCCCTGCGCCGTGCCGACCATCTTCCAGCGATCCCCTTGTGCCCTCACACCGCAAGGCGTATTGGCTGCACGGCCGAACACGTAGATGACTTTGTCTTTGTACTGGTCCGGCAGCTTGGGCGTACCGGATCCGTCGCGGTCCCATAGCCAGCGGCCGTCGTCGAGCGCGGCTTGCGGCGGCACACCGGCCACCTGATTGCCGAACCAGAAATCCTTGTTGAGCTTCCTGAAGGCTTCCCACACCTCGGCAAGGAAGTAGTCGTCCTGCTGCGCCTGCGCCCCGCCCGCATCGACGAACCCCGGCTTGGGCAGCAACTGCAAGGCCCCGCGGAACTCGGCCACGATGTCCAGCACACCCTGCAAGTCGTGCGCTTGATCAAGGCGCGCCAGATTGCGCATGCTGTCCGACTTGCCGAGCAGTGATTCGACCATCAGGTGCGAGCCCTGGTTGGGCGTGCCGAGCATGACCAAGCGCGCGCCGTCGCGCTGCATCGTCTCGTCCCACAATGCAGCGTGCTTGGCGATGAGCGCGCGCACCACCAAGCCGCCCATGCTGTGGGCCAGGATGCGTACCGGGCGTTGCGGCTGCGCCGTCTCGTCGAGCACGCGGCGCAGGCATTGCGCCAAACCATCCGCCAGATTGTCCAGCCCCAGCCGCCAGTCATAGGGGTAGCGCTCGACGCGATGGGTGGCGAGCAGGTCGCGGCACAGATCGCCATAGAACGCGTCGAACAATTTCTCCGCCTCGACATCCGGCCTGCCCCAGCGGATCTTGTTCAATCCGCCCACGGCGATATCCAGCGGATCGAACCACACGCGATCGTCGTTGGCCTTGAGATGCAGGTGCGAGCCCATGGTGCCCGGCAGCACGATGACTACCGGCAGGTTGGCCGCGGCCGCCGCACCGCCGCGTGATAATACGATCGTCTTGTCCAGATCCAGCTCCTCATCCAGCGAGATCTCGCGGCGCAATTCCGGAATCGGCTCGAAAGCGCCGAGCAGCGCGGGATCGGGCCCGGTGAGCCAGTCGCGCAGGGCGAGTCGCGAGGACTGGTTGGCGAAGTAGCCGAAGTGGTTGATGCCGGGGCCCTGCTCGAAGCGGCGGCGCGCCTGTCCCGGGCGCGCCAGTCCGGCATACATCGAATCGGTGTCGACCACGAGATCGTTGTCGTAGCGGTCGAAAAACACGAAGTCGGTAAACAGCACGCCGAGGCGCTTGAGCAGGCCGCCGCCCTCGATATCGCCGGCGATCACCGCGAGCTGCATGCCCTCTTTCGGCGCCGCGCGGGCGAGGAAACGTCCGGTTGGCGATTCCGGCAGCATCGCCTCGATGCCGGGGACGAGACCGGGATCGGTGCGATTCTTCGCAATCTCGAGCACCACGCGCTTGAACGCGGAATAAAGCGGATTGCCCGCCAGATACGGGGCGTTGCCGATCAGCCACAGCAAGCTGGAGAGAAACACATCGAAGTTGCTGCTGGCGAGCCGCGTGCCGCGCGCCGGGCTGGCCACGCGGACGTAGCGCTCGATGTGGAACGCTTTGCGCCGCAGCAGTTCGCGCAGCTCGCGCAGGCGCGTGCGCTGCTCCGCGTAGGCCTGCTCGAGTTCCTGGCGCAGCCGTTCGCGCCGCTCGCCCTCGGCGCCCGCAAGCGCATCGTCGCCCACGGCGAAACCATCGATCAGCGCGTCGTCGAGCTTCCCTAGGCACAGCAGATCGCCCACCAGGCCGCCGCGCGAGTGGGTCACGAGGTTGACCCGCGCCCCGTTCGGCAGCGCCTGGGCGAGTGCGACCGCGTTGTCGATCGGGCTCTCCGACAGCGTGCGGTGCTCGAAGGCGTAGATGCGCTCGCCGAACTTCGCTTCGAGCGCCTTCCAGTCCTCCCGACTGACGTTCTGAAGGTCGCCGAAGCTGCCCACGGTGCTGGAACCGGTGCCGTGAATGAAGACCAGCAACGGCCCGTGCGCAGCCTCGCGCGCAAGCGCTGCGTCGCCGAGCGCGAACAGGTCGGTCGGCTCGCCTTGCGCGCCGATCCAGCGGTACAGGCCGGGCGCACGCGCCAGCCGGCTCTCGATCGCCCACATCAGCGCCTTGGTGCCGATCCAGGTGACCCCCAGCCCGCCGTACTCGGCGAGCCTGGCATCCACGTTCTCGCCCAGCCACTCCAGCGCCTTGCGCTTCGCTGCGAGGATGATGTCATCACTGGCGATGTCGAGCGCGAACACGCGCGATACCAGATCGCCCGCGGCGTCGCCAATCCAGCCGCGCATCGCCTCGCCGCGGCTGCGCAGCGCGTCGATGGGTACCGCTGCGTCCTCCAGCGCATCGGGGTCGATGCGCTTCAGCGTCTCGTGCAGCTTGTCCGCCGAGGTGATGAGGGTAATGTTGTCCGCCAGCTCCAGCGCCAGCACCTGGTCGGGCTTCGGCACCAGTTCCGCCGGCCGGCCGCCCGCGTCGCGCGAGCGTTGCGACACGTCGAACGCCTGGGCGACCTTGACCAGTCCGGCCGGTAGGAAGACATCATCGGCACCACCCGCCGCGCGCACTCCCGCGCCGAAAACGCGCGGCAGGCTGCCATCCTCGATCGGTTGACCGAGTACCTTCACCGTGACCGAACCCTTGGCGTTATCAGGCATCGCAGCCTCCGTTTGTTGTGACCCAGGTCTTTGTCATGCTTCCAGGCGTAGCCGATGAGGTCCGGCGGGCGGCGCAATCCGCCGATGCCTCCCGGATCGCGTTGCGCTCAGTCGAGCACTTTGAGCTTGCGTGCGCGTTTGCTTCCCATGATCTGCGGCGTCTGTGGATAGTTCGCGGACGGCAGGTAATTGCGGATCGCCATATGCCACTCGGCGTAGGTCGCACCGGCCGGCAGCGCCGCGAGCGTCTTCAGCGCATAGTACGTGAATGCGCCGTTGGGGCGGCCGCGAAAGCGCGCGTCATAACTGAACTTGTTCAGCCCTTCCTCGCAGCCCGCCATGAGCAAGTCGCCGCCGGCGCTCAGGTTCAGCGCACCGGCCCATGGAGAAACCGTCGCGCCGAGCGCCACCGAGCCGAGCAGCCGGCCGCCGGCGCCGCGCGGCAGCCTGTCTTCCGGCAGCCAGGCACCCATCGGCAGAAAACGCGTGCGCGCCCCATCCGCATCCGGATCGCTCGGTGCTTGGCGCAGTACCGTGCCGGAGTGGCAGCTGTCCGAGATCAGGACGATTCTCACACGTCCCGCGCGGCGCTCGAAGAGCTGATGGATCTCGTCGTCGATCAGCACGTTTCCCTTGTCTATGTCATAGGGGCAAAGCGCTTCGTCGAGTCCGTCGGGCTCGTCGCCGCTAGTGTCCGGCGCGTACGTGCCGTGCCCGGAGTAGGTGATGACCAGGCTGTCGCCAGGCTGTGCGTCGCTCACCAGTGTCGATATCGCGCTCACCATGCTGGCTTTCGTCGCCTGTGAATCGACCAGGGTGTGCACCGCGAAGCCGCGCCCTTCTAGTGTGGCAGCCCAATCCTGCATGTCATTCACGCACCCCGCCAGATCGCTTTGAGTGCCCGGATAGTCGTTGATGCCGATGCAAAGCGCTTTCTTGGACATGGCATGTCTCCTCTGTCGTGTAGCCTGACCCAACTCGCGTGGCAGAGCGAAGCCCCGTCTGCCGCCCTGGGCGAGGTCACGCCACTCTACTGCAAGACCCGGAGCGCGCGTAAGTGTCCATTCGGCCTAGCCTCGATGAGCGCCCGCGTATAATTTTCGCCATGAAACGCGCGCTCCTGGGCGGCCTGACACCGCAACAGTTCCTCGCCCGCCACTGGCAGCGCGAGCCCCTGCTAGTGCGCGGCGCCATACCGGAGTTCAGCGGCTGCCTGACACCGGCCGAACTCTTCGCACTGGCGCGTAGAGACGACGTGGAATCGCGGCTGGTGCAACGGTGCGACGGCGCCTGGCGGGTCGCGCACGGGCCCTTCCGCGCCGGCACTCTACAACGCAAGCCCCGCCACCCGTGGACACTGCTCGTTCAAGGCGTGAACACGCACTGTGCCGCGGCCGATCGGCTCATGCGCAGCATTGATTTCATACCGTGGGCGCGGCTCGACGATCTGATGGTGAGCTACGCCGCCGACGGCGGCGGTGTCGGCCCGCATTTCGACTCCTATGACGTGTTTTTACTTCAGGGCATGGGCAGGCGGCGCTGGCAAGTCAGCGCGCAGACGAAACTCGACCTGGTAGCCCACGCGCCGCTGAGGATCCTGCGCCGCTTCAGACCCGAACAGGAATGGCTGCTCGAACCCGGCGATATGCTGTATCTGCCGCCGCGCTATGCCCACGACGGCGTCGCCCAGGGCGCCTGCATGACCTACTCGATCGGCTTTCGCGCGCCGGCGGCGCAAGAGGTCGCGACCGAATTCCTCGCCTACCTTCAGGAGCGAATCTGCTGCGACGGTATGTACGCGGACCCCAGCCTGCGGGCGCCGCGCCATCGCGGCGAGATTGGCTCCGACATGGTGCGCGGCATCGAGGCGATGGTCGATCGAATTGACTGGTCGAGGCGTCATATCGAGGATTTTCTCGGCTGCTATCTCACCGCACCGAAGCCGCAGGTCTTCTTCTCCCGGCCGGCCGAACCACTGCCGGCGCGGGGCTTTCGCGGTTTGACGCGGCGCCGCGGCGTCGCCCTCGACCCAAAAACTCAATTGCTGTTTCGCCGCGCGCGCTTCTTCGTCAACGGCGAGCCGGTACCCGTGTCCCCGGCGGACCGCAAGGCCCTGCGCCGGCTCGCCGACGATCGAAAGATCACCACGACCGACGGTCTGAGCGAGGACGCCATGTCCATGCTTTACGCATGGTACGGCTGCGGCTGGTGTCATCCACTCGGCGCGGCAGCAACGCAGTATGAGTAACGCGACGCCGCGCTTCGACACGCTGGCCGAGTATCTGCAAGCGCTGGATCAGGTACTTGCAATCGGGGCGCGCGAACTTCTCGTCTTCGATCGAGACCTGCAGGCCACTGCGCTGGAGTCGCCCACGCGCGCAGAGCGCCTGCACACGCTGCTCGGAGCCGGGCGCGACAATCGGGTTCGATTCGTCGTGCACGAGCCGGACTACGTCGAGCGCTATTGCCCGCGGCTGCTCGGCATCGCGGCGCACTACGCCCACGGCGTAGCGTTGCGCCAAACGCCGGAGGATCTGCGGCACCTGCGGGACTGTTTCGTGGTCGCCGACGCGGCGCATGCCGTGGTGCGGTTTCACTCCGACCATGCGCGCGGAAAATTGCTGCTGCACGCGGAGAACGAAGTCGCCGACTATGTGCGTCGATTCGAGGAGCTCTGGAACCTGTCGACACCGGTCCTTCCGCCCACTCGGCTGGGTCTGTAGGGCTTCGCACGGGGAAGCGGAATGTCATTGTGCGTCGCAGTAGATCATACCCGCCCTTGTATGCTATCGTTTACCGCTGGCTGGGTTGAAGTCACGGCCCTGCCCAGGAATCGGGCTCGAGTGACTGGGCATCCCGCGCCCCTCCAACCACTTTGACTTTGTCGACACAGGGGAACCCCATCGTATGAAACAGTCTTTACTTGTTGCTGCTTTGATGGCCGTTGCGCTCACCGCGTGCGGCAAAAAGGAAGAACCCGCTACCATGGCACCGGCGCCGGCTCCCGCGCCCACTGCCACGCCTGCTCCCGATGCAGCACCCGCCGCACCGGCGGCTACCGCCGGCGCTGACTCCAAACCGGCCGACGCCGCTGCCCCAGCCGACGCCGCCGCAGCCCCGGCCGCGGGCGGAGAACCAAAGCCCGCAGAGGCCATGACGGACACGGCGAAGGACGCCATGGATAAGGCCAAAGATGCCGCCCAGGCTGCCGGTGACGCCGCGAAGTCGGCTGGCGATGCGGCGCAAGGCGCCGCGGACGCCGCCAAGGGCGCAATGGAGGCGGGCAAAGACGCAACGAAGTATTAAGCCGAAAGCTACGTTCTCGGCAACGAAACGCCGGCCCACGGGCCGGCGTTTCGCATTTTGGCAGTGTTGTGTGCGTTGTGGGAGCGGCAGAGAAGCTAGCGCCCCAGGGGCGCTACCGCAACTCGCGCCAGCCGAAACCCGACTCCTGCGTAGCCACACCCACCCACTCGGCGCCGCAGCCTAGCGCGCCGGCGAGTGCCCCGCGCGCCAGGTCCGCGCGATTGTTGTGCTTGCTCAGGTGCGCCGCGATGATGTGCTGGAGGCGCCGGTTGTCGAGCGCGGCGAGCAGATCGGCGGCGCCTGCGTTGTCGAGGTGGCCGAAGCGGCCGGCGATGCGTCGCTTGAGCGCGGGCGGATAGTCTCCGTCATCGAGCATGCCCGCGTCGTGGTTGCACTCCAGCACCAGCGCATCGCATCCACTGAGCATCGTGCGCATGTGTGCGGTGGGCACGCCGGCATCGGTGAGCACGCCGAGCCGGAAGCGGCCGTCGGAGAAGGCGAACTGCACCGGTTCGCGCGCATCGTGCGGAACCGGGAAAGGCAAAATCTCCATGTCACCCAGTGAAAACGACGCATCGCCGTCGATCGTGCGTACCGGGGGTAGCGGCGTGCGGCCGCGCGGCGCCGCGGCAAGGGTGCCGCAGGTCATCCAGACTTCGATTCGGTAACGGCCGGCGAAGCGAAAAGCGCCGCCGATATGGTCGCTGTGCTCGTGCGTCACTAGGATGCAGGATAGATCCTCCGGGGCCAGACCGAGGCGGGAGAGACGTGCGACGGTCTCCCGCGGCCCGAAGCCGCAATCGAGCAGCACACGCGTGCGCCCGGCCTCGACGACGAGGGCGTTGCCCTCGCTGCCGCTGCCGAGCGACGCGAAACGCATCACTTGAGCTGTTCGAACAGCAAGCTCAGTATTCGTTTCGCCGATTCCGAGCGGTCGACACCACCCTCACGTGTGAGCACCTGGACTTGACTCGCGTCGCCGGCTTCCTTGACCAGAACCCGATACTGGCCACCGCTTGCCAGCGGCTTCGACTTGTCGTCGCTTCGCCAGAAAAAGATCAGGCGCGATAGCAACCCCGGCTCGTCCTTCTTGGTCTGCGCATCGATTTCGGGATCGACGTAGCGCACGAAGTACAGTCCTTGTGAGCGATCACGGTCCTCCACCGTGAACCCGACGCGGTCGAGCGCCAGACCTACGCGGCGCCAAGCCCGATCGAATGCCTCTTGCAATTCGAGCGATCCGGCGCCGTCCGCGGCTCGGTCGAGCCGCGCGCGCTGCTCGGTTTGAGCCGCGGCAAGGAGACTGCGCGCACGTGCGTCCTCGGTACCCAGCCGCACCATCAGGCGGCGCAGCATCTCCGCTTCCAGTTCCGGATCGGGTGGCCGCGGCTGCCATACCGTCTGGTCCTTACCCTCGGTGTTGTAGACCTCTACAACGCCACGGTGGCTGATGTAGACCTCGGTCGAGCCTTGCTCCGCGCCGGGTTCCAGGCGCGTGCGGAACTTGTCGCGCTCGGCCGTTGAAAACACTTGGTCGAGGACTCGGCCGAGTGTGTTGCGCACGAAATCTTGCGGGATCTTGGCGCGATTCTCGGCCCAATCGGTTTCCAGGATGCCGGCCTCGGGCTGCTCGATGTTGACGATGAAGCCGAGTTCCTGCCAGAAATCCTTCACCACCGGCCAGAGCTGGTCGGGCGTCGCCGCGACCACCAGCCAGCGCTGCGTGCCCGCGCGCTCGATCCGCGCCTTGTCGATGTCAGGCAGGATGTCCGTTCCGGTAGATGGGCGCGCCTGTCCGCTACGTTCGGCGTCGTAGGTGGAGAAGGTCGCGGTACTGCGCGGATTGATGTCCGGCACGGCGTAGCGCTCGTCGCGCGTCGGCGTGGTCAGGTCGGGTGGGACTTCGAGCGGCGGCGATCTTTCCCGCCGACTTGTATTCGATCTTCTTGCCTTCGGTGAGGGAAAACGAGCACCCTGACACAGCCAAGACGAGAAGCAGTGCGGTGAGCGCGGCCACGGTGCCGGCACGGCGCCGCTTGGCGCTGTCGTCGTTGCAACGAAAGATATCAGCGCCCAACACCGGCCTCCTTCATCGCCTGACGGACTCGATCGTGATGCTCGGGCGACAGCGGCGTCAGCGGCAGGCGAATTCCCTGCTCGATCAGGCCCAGCTCGGCGACCGCCCATTTCACCGGGATCGGGTTCGCTTCCACGAACAGGTTGCGATGCAGGCCCAGCAGACGTTGGTTGATCCCGCGTGCCTTGACCACTTCCCCTGCGAGGGCGGCGGCACACATTTCGTGCATCAGGCGCGGCGCGACATTGGCGGTCACCGAGATGTTGCCAAGTCCCCCTAGCAGCATCAGCGCCAGCGCGCTCGAATCGTCGCCGCTGTAGACCGCGAACTCGGGCGGCGCCCGTTTGACCAGATCGGCGCAGCGTTCCATGCTGCCAGTCGCATCCTTGATGCCGATGATGTTGGGGATTTGCGCCAGGCGCAGCGCGGTATCGTTGGCCAGATCGGCCACGCTGCGGCCGGGCACGTTGTACAGGATCAGCGGCAGGTCGACCGCCTCGGCGATCGCGCGGAAATGCCGATACAGCCCCTCCTGCGTCGGCTTGTTGTAGTACGGCACGACCGACAAGCCCGCCGCGGCGCCGACCTTCTTCGCGTATGCGCTCAGTTCGATCGCCTCGCGGGTGGAGTTGGCGCCGGTGCCGGCGATGATCGGAATCCGCCCCGCCGCATGCTCGACCGCAACGCGGATCAGCTCGCTGTGCTCGTCGAAATCCACCGTCGGCGACTCGCCCGTGGTACCGACGACGACGATGCCGTCGGTGCCCTCCTGAACGTGCCAGTCGATCAGTGCCCGCAGACGCGCGAAGTCGAGGCTGCCATCCTCGTGCATCGGCGTGACGATGGCGACAATCGATCCGGTAATCATCTTCTTTCGCTCGAATAGGAAAAGCGCAATTCTATCCGATCGGCCGGGCGGCCACGAATTGCACCACGGAAGCCGGCGGCGCAGGAGCGGTCTCTCCTTGGCCGCGAAGAGCGCCATCGCCGGGTGAAACGCTCATTCGCGGCGAGGACGCCGCTCCTACAAGAGCGCGCTCACACAGCGCGAGTGGCCCCGCCGTCGCTCTTAGAGGTCGGCCATGGCTTTGATGTGAGCGGAGACGCTGCGCGCCAGCGCCGACAGGGCGTAGCCGCCCTCGAGCATCGAAACGATGCGGTCCTCCGCGCATTCGCCGTGCCACCCGCTTGAGCTGCTGCGTGACCCAGGCGTAGTCGGCATCGAGCAGACCCGAGCGAGGCCATGTCGTCTTCATAGTGGGCGTCGAATCCGGCGGAGATGAACAGCGCCTGCGGTTCAAAATCGAACAGCCGGGGCAGCCAGATGTCGCTCACGACCTGGCGAAAAACGTCGCCACGGGTACCCGCCGGCAATGGGACATTGACCATGTTCGGCGCCGGATTCTCGGTTCCGCAGTACGGATAGAACGGGTGCTGGAACGTGCTCACCATCAGTACGCGAGGGTCGCTGACGAAAATGTCCTCGGTGCCGTTACCGTGGTGCACGTCGAAATCGACGATCGCGACCGCGATCCAGGCCGTGGGCCGTCGAGCGCATGAGCGACCGCGACAGCGACGTTGTTGAAGAAGCAGAAGCCCATCGCACGCGCACGCTCTGCGTGGTGGCCGGGCGGGCGTACCGCGCAGAAGGCGCTGTCGGCATCGCCGCTCATGACCAGATCGGTGGCAAGAACGCCGGCGCCGGCCGAGCGCAGCGCCGCCTGCAGCGTTCCCGGACACATCGCGGTATCCGGATCGAGGTGAACGATGCCGTGCGCTGGCGAGCTGCGCACGAATCGCGTCGATGTAGCCGCGCGGGTGCACCCGTTCCAGCTGGCTCGAGCGTGGCCACCGGCGCATCGCGGAACGTCAGGTACATGTCGAGACCGGAAGCGATCAGCCGATCGTTGATCGCACCCAGGCGCTCGGGGCATTCCGGGTGATACGACCCCATGTCGTGGAGCCAGCAGTCGCGGTGGGTGATGAATGCGGTGGTCATGGTCGTAAGCACTCCCAATCGGCGGGTATCGAGCCAGCAATCGAAGGACTAGAACCGCGGTTCCGGCCGTCGCGTTATTATCATCCGAGCGCAACTGCTTCGACAAGACATGCCGACTTCCGCCATCCATGAGGTGATCCGCCAAGCCGGCCAAGTCGTGCTCGGCAAGGAACGCCAGATCCGTCTCGCCCTGGCCTGCCTGCTGGCGCGCGGACACCTGCTGATCGAGGATCTGCCCGGCGTCGGCAAGACGACGCTGGCGCATGCGCTGGCGCGCCTGCTCGGACTTGCAGTTCCAGCGCATCCAGTTCACCAGCGACATGCTGCCGGCGGACATCATCGGCGTGTCGATCTTCGACCGCGGCAGCGGCACTTTCCAGTTTCATCCCGGGCCCGATCTTCGCCCAGCTCATCCTCGCCGACGAGGTCAATCGCGCGACGCCGAAGACGCAGAGCGCGCTGCTCGAGGCGATGGAGGAGCACCAGGTCACCGCCGACGGCGACACGCGTGCCGCTGCCCGAGCCGTTCTTCGTCATCGCCACGCAGAACCCCTCGCACCAGATCGGCACCTTTCCGCTTGCCCGAGTCGCAGCTCGACCGCTTCCTCATGCGCATCGAACTCGGCTATCCGGACCGCGATGCCGAGCGCGCCCTGCTGCAGGGCGCCGACCGGCGCGAGATGGTGGCCGGGCTGGCGCCCTGCCTGCGTCCCGAGGATATGCTTGCCCTGCAGAAACAAGTCACCCAGGTGCACGCCGCGCCCGCGCTCATCGACTACGTCCAGGCGCTGGTCGCCCACACGCGCGGCTCGCCGGACTATCTGAGCGGCCTTAGTCCGCGTGCCGCGCTGGCGTTGCTCGCCGCTGCACGCGCCTGGGCGCTGCTGGAAGGGCGCGAGGCGGTCTTGCCGGAGGACATCCAGACCGTGCTGCCCTGCGTCGCCGCCCACCGCCTGCGGCCCGCCGGCGATGTCAGCCACCACACCGCCGAGCGCGTCGGACGCGCTCTGGTGGCCGCGGTCGCCCTTCCGTGAGCGCGCCGCTCGCCGAATCCGCGCCTCCGACCCCCGGATTCGCGGCGGCGCTCCAACGCATCCGCCAAGCGCTCGCGCGCTGGCTGTTTCGCTTGCGCGGACCCGAGCCCGCGCCCATCGTACTGTCGCAGCGGCGCGTGTTCGTCATTCCCACACGCAACGGTATCGTCTTCGCCGCCGCCGTGCTGATGCTGCTGGTCGGGTCGATCAACTACTCTCTCAGCCTCGGCTACGCCCTCACCTTCCTGCTAGGCGGGCTGGGCATAGTCGTGATCGTCCACACCTTCCGCAACCTGGCGCAGCTGGAAATCACACCCGGCAGGACCGAGCCCGCGTTCGCCGGGGAGGTTTGCGAATTTTCCCTGCTGCTGCACAACCTGCGCAACGAGCCGCGCCCGGCCTTGCTGCTCCAGGCCGCCAGCCATGAGCCGATATTGATCACGGCGCCGGCGCGCGCCGTCGGCGAGGCCAAGGTACTGGTGAAGGCAGACCGGCGCGGCTGGCTGCGGCCCGGCCGTATCCGCATCGAAACCCGCTATCCGCTTGGACTGATCCGCGCCTGGAGCACCATCGAACCCGATATGCGTTGTCTGGTATACCCCAAGCCCGAGCCTGCGCCGCCGCCGCTTCCAAGCGGCGGTCCTCATGCGATGGGAATGCAGACCGGCAGTACCGGCAGCGAGGATTTCCTCGGCTTGCGCAACTATCAGCCCGGCGATTCGCCGCGCCATATCGCGTGGAAAGCGGTGGCACGCGACGCCGCGCCGCTGACCAAACTGTTCGCCGGCGCGGGCAGCGCCGAAATCTGGCTCGACTGGTCGGCGCTGCCGGCGCAACTCGACACCGAAGCCCGGCTGTCTCGCCTTACCGCGTGGGTGCTGGCGGCGCAGCGAGCCGGCGCTAGGTTCGGTCTGCGCCTGCCGGCACTCCAGCTGGCGCCAGCGCCGGACGAAAGCCATGTCCGTGACTGCCTCAGGGCCTTGGCGCTGCATGGCGAAGAGCACAACTAGTCCGTTCAACCCGGTCGTTAGCACACGGCAGACGCCGTGGCTCATCCTGTGCGCGGGCATCGTGCTAGTGCAGCTTGCGCCGCACCTGCCGCTGTGGCTGTCGCTCGGCGCCGGCGCCGCGCTGCTGTGGCGCACTTGGCTATGGAAACGCCATGCTCCGCTGCCGCCGCGCTGGCGCGTGACGTTGCTGGTGCTTGCCGGAACGGTCGCGGTTTTTCTGAGCTACAAGTCAGTATTCGGGCGCGATCCCGGCGCCGCGCTGCTGGCGCTGTTCCTGGCGCTCAAGCTGATGGAAGTACGCACGCTGCGCGACGGCATGACCGTCGTCTTCCTGTGTTATTTCTTGCAAATTGCGTTGTTCTTTCATTCGCAGGATCCGCACATGGCGGCGCTCATGGTCGCCACATCGCTGTTCATCACGGCGACGTTGATCACGCTCAACGACGACACACAGCCAGCGGTGTTCGCACTGCGCAAGGCCGGGCTGATGCTGGCGCAGGCGGCGCCGATCATGCTTGCGCTGTTCTTGTTGTTCCCGCGCATTCAGGGACCGCTGTGGGGCATGCCGCAGGATGCCTACAGCGGGCTTTCCGGCCTCTCCGATACCATGGCGCCGGGATCGATCAGCGACCTCACCCTGTCCGGCGCCATCGCCTTCCGCGCCAATTTCGCTGCAGCGCCACCGCCGCAGAACCAGCTCTATTGGCGCGGACCGGTGCTAACCAGCTTCGACGGGCGCGCCTGGAAGCAGGGCAAACAGAGCCTCTCCCCGAGCGTCGCCTATCGCGCGGCCGGCCGCAGCATCGACTACACCGTCACTGTCGAAGCGCATAACAAGCCTTGGTTGTTCGCGCTCGAGCTTCCGGCGGCGCCACCCGCGGGCGCGCTCGCCGCCGCCGACTACCAGCTCGTGACGAACACGCCGGTACGCACGCGGCAGCGCTTCGAAATGCGCTCCTACCCCGGCCTCACGGCCGGCACCGACGAAACGGAGAGCGTGCGGCGCGCGGCGCTCCAGTTGCCGCCCGCCGTCAATCCGAGCGCGCGCGCGCTGGCGCTGGAGTGGCGCGCCGAACTGCCCGACGATGCCGATCTCATGCGCCGCGCCTTGCGCTACTTCCGTGAGCGCGAGTTCGTCTACACGCTCAGCCCGCCGTTGCTCGGCGCGAATTCCGTTCGACGAATTCCTGTTCGAGACCCGGCGCGGTTTCTGCGAGCACTACGCCTCCAGCTTCGTCTTCCTGATGCGCGCGGCGGGCGTCCCGGCGCGGGTGGTCACCGGCTACCAGGGCGGCGAGATGAATCCGATCGACGGCTACATGATCGTGCGCCAGTCCGACGCCCACGCCTGGGCCGAGGTGTGGCTCGCGGATCGCGGCTGGCTGCGCGTCGACCCGACGGCGATGGTCGCGCCCTCGCGCATCGATCGAGGGCTGGCGGCCGCGGTCCCGCTCGGTGAACCGCTGCCCTTCATCATCCGCGCCAACTACGACTGGATGCGCGCCTTGCGCTTCCGATGGGAAGCTGCGTCCAACAGCTGGAACCAGTGGGTGCTCGGCTACAATACGCTGCGCCAGCGCGACCTACTGGAGCGCCTCGGCATGAGCATGCCCGACTGGCGCCAGATGACCGCCGTGCTGGCGCTGCTGTGCGCGGCGATCGTGCTCGGGCTCACCGGATGGGCGCTGCACCAGCGAATCGAGTCCGACCCGGCACAGCGAGCCTGGGAACGCATGAGCCGCAAGCTACGGCGCCAGGGTTTGGCGCGCAAGACATGGGAGGGGCCGTTGGATTATGCCGAACGCGTCGCGCTGGCGCGCCCTGGACTCGCGCGCGAGGTACGCGCGTTGGCGCAGCTCTATATCGCCGCCCGTTATGCGGTGCCGCCTAAACCCGACGCCCTGCGCCAACTGCAACAGCGCGTGCGCACGCTTGCGCCATGACAAATGGGCAACGCTTCACCGTTGCCGCATGCGCTTGCGCGGCATTGCTCACGCTCGGTGCCCCGGCAGCCGGTGCCGATGAGTACGACGGCGCCGAGACCTACGCGGACCGCCGCGAGGTTCGTGAATTCGTCGACCAGGTCGCCGAGCGCCATGGTTTCGCGCGCGACGAACTCCTGCGCCTGTTCGCGTACGCGCAATTCCAAGCACCTGTCATCAAGTACATCACGCCGCCGGGGGATCCGAAGATCCGTTCCTGGCGCGCCTATCGCCGCGCTACGTCGACCGCGGCGCATCGGCGCCGGCGTGCGCTTCTGGCGACGAGAACGAGTCGCGCTTGCGCGAGGCGGCGAGCTCGCTTCGGCGTGCCGCCGGAGATCATCGTCGCGATCATCGGCGTCGAAACCATCTACGGGCGGTAGCACGGGCAGATTTCCAAACGTTCTCGGCGCTCGCCGACGCTGGCGTTCGACTACCCGCCGCGCGCCGAGCTGTTTCGCAGCGAGCTGGAGGAATTGCTGCTGCTGGCGCGCGACCAGGATCGCAGCGCGCTCACCTACAGCGGCTCCTACGCCGGCGCGCTCGGATCTGCCGCAGTTTCTACCGAGCAGCTATCGCCGCTATGCTGTTGATTTCGACGGCGACGGCCGGGTCGAACTGCTGGATAGCGAGTCCGACGCGATCGGCAGCGTCGCCAACTACCTGCAGCGAACACGGCTGGCAAGCGGCGGCCGGGTCGCCTGGCGGCGACGTCGAACGGCAGACGATGTCCAGCCCCTGCTCGATGCAGGTATCACGCCGCGCTTCAGCCGAACTGAATTCGAGGCTGTCGGCGTGATGATCAGCGAACCGCGCGCTGCGCGACGAAGAGCGATGCGCGCTGATCGATCTGGTCACGCCCGATCGGCCGACCGAATACTGGCTCGGCTCTGAATAACTTCTACGTCATCACGCGCTACAACCGCAGCAGCTTCTACGCCATGGCCGTGTTTCAATTGGCCGAAGCGCTGCGCGCTGCGCGCGATGCGAATCCGTAGCAGCGGGGCGGGCTCGAACGCCCGTCAAAACAGAACTTCTCTTGAAACGCCCCGCCGCTTGAGTATCTTGCGCAATTGCGCCAGCGCTTCGAGCTGGATCTGGCGCACCCGTTCGCGGGTGAGTCCAAGGCTGTCGGCAAGATCTTCCAAAGTCGATACTTCCTGGCCGTTGAGTCCGTAGCGGCGTTCGATGACGATGCGCTGCTTGTCGTTGAGCAGTCCGATCCATTCGTGGACTAGGTTCTCGACTTCGCAATGCTGGATCTGGGCATCCGGACTCACCGCAGTGGTCGTCGGCCAGCGATTCGCCTATCGACAAACTGGGATCGATCTCCAGCGGCGCATCGAGCGAAGCCGTATGCTCGTTGAGCGCGAGAATCTGGCGCACTTCGTCCACCGGCTTGTCGAGCAATTGCGCGATCTCCTCAGCGTGGCCGTCGCCGCCGCCGCTGGACTCGATGCTTGCGCAAGGTCCGCAATACCTGGTTCAGCTCCTTGACTACATGTACCGGCAGCCGGATCGTGCGCGACTGATTCATGATCGCGCGCTCGATGTTCTGGCGTATCCACCAGGTCGCATAGGTTGAAAAGCGGAAGCCGCGCTCGGGGTCGAATTTCTCCAGCGCGTGTATCAGGCCGAGATTGCCCTCCTCGACCAGGTCCAGCAGCGGGATGCCGCGGTTGAGGTAGTGCTTGGCGATGTTGACTACGAGCCGCAGAGTTGTGCTCGATCATCTTCTGTCGCGCGACGAAAGTCGCCAAACTTGACGCGGCGCGCCAAAGCGCAGTTCCTGCTCCGGCGTCAACAGCGGACTTGCGCCAATCTCGTTGAGATAGATCTGGGTGACGTCGTTGAGGAGCTCGGGTTCCGTTTCCGGCTGCGCCTCCACCGGCGCCGGCACTTCGATTGCCGCACCCGGGATCGTCCGGATCGAGTTCTTCCGATTCGGCGGGATCCTGGTGCATGATCAACGCGACGGCAGATACTTCAGCGGATCGACGGGCATCGCCTTGCGGCGGATCTCGAAATGGAGCTTAGGCTGATTGGCATCGCTATCGCCCAACTCTGCGATCTTCTGCCCCCGATCAACGCGCTGTTTTTCCTTCACCAGAATCTTGCGGTTGTGGGCATACGCGCTGATGTAGTCGTTGTCGTGCATGATGATCACCAGATTGCCATAGCCGCGTATGCCCGAGCCGACGTAGGTCACGCGCCCGGACGCGGCGGCATAGACCGGTTCACCCGGTTTGCCCGCGATGTCTACGCCTTTGTTGGCGGACTCATCGAATCGCCCGATCAACTTGCCGCGGCCGGGCCAGCCCCACTCCACGCCGCCGGCATTGTTGACATCGTTCGGGCCAACCTCCGAACCGGCCTCGCCCGGCTTGCCTTCGAGCGCTTTCGCCCCGGCGTCGATCTCGTTCGCAGGGGCGGTGATCGCGACTTGCGTCGCCGCCCCCGCGCGCTCCAGCTCATCGCCGCGGCGCAGTTGCGCCAATGCTTCGACCGAGTATGGCTGCTTGCCTACCTTGGGTTCGCGTTTGAGTGAAACCGCAGGTGCGGCGGCGCCAGGCTCTTCCCCGGGCGCGTCAACGCTTGGGTCGAGGATAACCGGGTTGGCAATCACGCCCGACTCTCCCGCGCCTGCCTCTCTCAACGTATCGCCGGCGGCCGCCGCGGCCGAATCGGGCGGGCGTACCCGCAACTGCTGGCCGATGCGGATCACGTTGGCGTCGCCGAGGTTGTTCCACGCCGCCAGATCCTTGTAGTCCCGACGGTGATCGAACGCGATCGAGTACAAGGTGTCCCCTTTTTTTACGGTATAGTAGTCGCGTGGGTCGCCGTCCGGCGCCGTGCGGTCCAACGAACCCGAGCGTTCCCTGACCGGTGCCGGGCCAGGCGAGGCACAAGCCGCCAACGTCAGCACGAGCGCCGCGATCAGTCCGCCGCGACAGTTGTTTCGAACGTACACCGCGCGATTCATTCGACTCCTGTCATCAGAGGGACAAAGCGTACCGCATCGAGGCGTCGCTCGCTGTACCGCCCCGCGCTACGCTCGATGACACAAAGACATTGTTGCGAGCTGCCGGGCGGCGACACGATAGGCAGCACCATGCGTCCGCCGACTGCGAGTTGGTCTTTGAGCGCCGCGGCACCTGCTCCGCCGCGGCAGCCACGATGATTGTATCGAAAGGCGCTGCCTCCGGCAGACCTAGGTTGCCGTCGCCGTGTTGCAGTCTGACGTTGGGCAAGCGCAAATGGCGTAGGTTCGCCTTGGCCCGCTGGAGCAGCGGCTCGAATGCGCTCGATCGCATATACATCGGTTGCCAACTGCGCCAGCACCGCGGCCTGGTAACCACATCCGGCGCCGACCTCCAGGGTCTTGCCCAGCTCGCGGCCGGCGCACAGGATGCTCGATCATGCGCGCCACCACGAAGGGCTGCGAGATGGTCTGCTGAAAGCCCAGCGGCAGGGCGGTGTCCTCATAGGCGCGGCTCGCCAAGCGCTTCCTCGACGAAAAGGTGGCGCGGCACCCGCGCCATCGCCGCGCAGCACGCGCTCGTCGCGTATGCCCTCGCTCGCGCAGGCGCTCGACCATGCGCGCGTGCGCGGGTGCGCTGCGACGTCAAGCCGACTCCCGGCAGGCGGGCGCTTTCATCGCTTCGAGCCAGCGCGCACAGCCGCGCGAGCTGCGCGCTGTGCGTAAGGTCGATCTGCAGCGGCGTGACCGACACGTAGCGCGTTGGCCACGGCATGGAAGTCGGTGCCGGCACCGGCGTCCTGCGCCGCGCCGGCGGCGCCGACCCAGTAGACGGTCTCGTTGCGCGGATTGGTCGTCTTGACCACGCGGCTCGGCCTTGTGGCGCTTGCCCAGCCGGGTGACCTGCGATGCCCCTGCACCAGTTCGCGCCGGGATGTCCGGCACATTGATGTTGAGCAGCACCGGCTCGCCGAAGCGCTTCGCGCTGAAAGCGCTGCACCATCTCGGCGCGCCAGGCCGGCCGCGGTCTCGAAGTGCGCGTCGCTCTTGCTCGCCAGCGACACCGCGATCGACGGGATGCCGAGCAGGTAGCCCTCGGTGGCCGCGGCCACGGTGCCCGAATAGATGGTGTCGTCGCCCATGTTGGCGCCGTGGTTGATGCCCGAGATCACCATGTCGGGCAATTCCTCGAGCATACCGGTGACGGCCAGGTGCACGCAGTCGGTCGGCGTGCCGTTGACGTAGAAGAAGCCGTTGGCGGCCTTGCGCAGGAGCAGCGGACGATCGAGCGTCAGCGAGTTGCTCGCCCCGCTGCGGTCGGCTTCCGGCGCGACCACGGTGATCTGCGCCAGATCGGCAAGGCACTCGGCGAGCGCTTGCAGTCCCGGCGCGAAATAGCCGTCATCGTTACTGAGCAGGATGCGCATTGCGAAGAACGAAATTTGCGCGCGGCGTGAGTGTGTTCGGCGGGGCGCTAGCCGGGTGCGAGCTGCGAGACATACCGGACGAGTGAGTATGGTCGGGGCGGCGGGATTCGAACTCGCGACCCCTTGCACCCCATGCAAGTGCGCTACCAGGCTGCGCTACGCCCCGACTCGCAAAAAGTATAACAGAAGGACCTTCCGGCGGTGCGCGCGATCAGGACTTGAGCAAGTCGATGATCGCGGTCAGCTCCTCGCGCAGCGT
>CAWGHV010000075.1:0-11575 GCA_963822375.1 uncultured beta proteobacterium
CGCCATTCGCCTCGATGCTCGGCATCCTCGACGAGAACGGCTATCCGACACGCGAAATGGGCATCCTCGAGGCGCCGCGCGAACCCAGCGCCCCCAAGGTGCAGCAGGGTGCGCTGTGCGTGGAGTGCGGCAATTACACCGTCATTCGCAAGGACGGCTGCGATTTCTGCACCGCTTGCGGCGCGGTGGGAAGCTGCGGGTAGCAGGGCGGAGATCGGCGTCCGGCTACGCCATGCCGAGTCTGCGCGCCAGTTCCATGTCCCAGTACGCGGCCTCGATCTTGTGCCCATCCGGGTCGCGCACGAAGCAGCCGAAATACGGTTCGCCGTAGTGCGGCCGCGCTCCCGGCGCTCCGTCCTCGGTTGCGCCCGCCGCCAGCGCTGCCGTGAAGAATGCCTGCACCTGTTGCGTGGATTCCGCGAGAAAGCCGATGTGGGTACCGTTGCCCGCGCTAGCCGGAGCGCCGTCGATCGGAACCTGGACCCAGAACTCGGGGTACGCCTTACCATACGCCACCGCACCGGGATGCTCCATGATGCGCCGGCAGCCGAGCGTCGGCAGGACGCGGTCGTAAAACGCCACGGCGCGTTCGAAATCGTTGGTGCCGATGGATACGTGAGAGAGCATACTGGGGCTAGCGTCACTCATGACGTCCTCCTCATCGGGATCGAATGAAAGCAACGGCTGCGCGAAGTGGGCGCGACGACCGAGAAGCGAACTGAGCAAGAACTTGATGCTTTGGAGCGGGAGACGAGTCTCGAACTCGCGACCTCAACCTTGGCAAGGTTGCGCTCTACCAACTGAGCTACTCCCGCGGAGGAGGCTGCGAATTATAGCCTGGGCCGATACCCTGTCAACGTCCGTCCGTCCTCTCAACCGTGTTTTGAACGGTCAATTTTCACGCTCGGCCGACAACTGCGGCCACGCCATCCGCAAGTAGTAGCCCATCGACCACAGCGTAAGCAGCGCCGCCGCGTAGATGAGCCAGGTGCCCACTTTTTGCATGCTCATTCCGAACAAGACATCATGGAACAGCAGCATCGGGATCGCCACCATCTGCGCGGCGGTCTTGAACTTGCCGATGAACGACACGGCCACGCTCTTGTGATCGCCGATCTTGGCCATCCACTCACGCAGCGCGGAGATGGTGATCTCGCGCCCGATGATGATGAACGCGATGACGGCATCGACGCGCTCCAGCTCGACCAGCACCATCAGCGCTGCCGCGACCATCAGCTTGTCCGCCACCGGGTCGAGAAACGCGCCGAACGCCGACGTCTGGTCCAGAGTGCGCGCCAGGTAGCCGTCGAACCAGTCGGTGAGCGCGGCGAGGATGAAGACCACCGTGGCGATCAAGTTCTTTTCCGCCATCGAGACCAGCTCGGCGGGGCATAGAACACGCCGACGAACAACGGAATCAGCAGGATGCGCCCCAGGTCAGCAGAGTTCGGGATGTTGAACGGCATGGTCGGCAATCGGTGTCAGTGGAGCCGATTGTAGATATGGTCGGCCAGTTTGCGGCTGATTCCATCGACTCGGCACAGATCCTCCAACGTTGCCGCCAGTACGCCCTGCATACCACCGAACTGGGCGAGCAGACGCTTGCGCCGCGCCGGCCCAACACCTGGAATATCCTCCAGGCGCGAAACGCGCCGGGTCTTGCGCGCGTTTTGCGCGATGGCCCGCGATGGCGAAGCGGTGCGCTTCGTCGCGAATCTGCTGAATCAAGTGCAGGGCCGGATGCCCGCCGCCCAAGCGCAGCGGCGTCCGACCGTCGGCGAACACCAATTCCTCGTGGCCTGCCTTGCGCTCCTCGCCCTTGGCTACACCGACCGTGAGCAGATCCTCCAATCCCAACTCGACCAAGATCTCCCGCGCCGCTCCCAACTGGCCCTTGCCGCCGTCGATGAGTATCAGGTCGGGGCGAAGCCCCTCGCCCGCCGCGACTCTCTCATAGCGTCGCCGAAAGACTTGCCCCAGCGCCGCGTAGTCGTCCCCCGGTGCGATGCTAGTGACATTGTAACGCCGATACTCGCCTCTTTGCATTCGGCCCTCGGCGAAAACCACGCACGACGCCACGCGTCGCCTCACCCATCGTGTGGCTGACGTCGAAGCACTCTACCCGCGCCGGAGCCTCGGGCAGATCGAGCACGCCTTGCAGCGCACCGATGCGGTTCTCGGTTCGCGAGAGTTCCTCCGCGCGCGCGAGGATGGCGAGTTGCGCATTCCTCTCCGCCATCGCGATCCAGGCCCGCTCGGCCTCGTTGCGCGGGCGTGCCAATTCGAAGCGCCTCTGCTCGAGCGCATCCACGCTTTCCTGCAATTCCGTGGTGATTTCCAGATTCACCAGAACTCTCGCCGGTGCCGGGTGCTCGATATAGTGCTGTTCGATGAATGCCCCCAGCGCTTCGGCTGCCGGCCAGTCTTGCGCGTTGCGGGGGAGCTGGGGGCGATCCCCAAGGTGGCGGCCGCCGCGCACCATAGCCAGATTAACGCACAAGGCGGCGTTTTCGGCGACCACCGCGATGATGTCCGCGTCCTCGTCACGATCGGTGCTGACGTACTGCCGTTGCAGCACTTTCTGCAGCGACCGCAGCTGATCGCGGTAGCCCGCGGCACGCTCGAACTCCAGCCCATCCGATGCTGCCTGCATGCGCTGGGTGATCTGCTCGATGACCTCCCCCGGTCCGCCGCGGAGGAACAGTTCCGCGAGCCGCACGTCGGCGGCATACTCGGTCACACCGATATGCTCGACGCAGGGCGCGCTACAGCGCTTGATCTGGTGCAGCAGGCAGGGCCGCGAGCGATTCTGGAACACCGTGTTCTCGCAGGTGCGCAGCCGGAATATCTTCTGCAGCAGCTGGATGCTCTCGCGCACCGCCCCGGCGTTCGGGAACGGGCCGAAGTAGCGGCAGGCCTTGTCGAAGCGCGCCGCGATGAAATGCCAAGCGCGGATAGGCGTCGCCGCTCACCATGATATACGGATAGGACTTGTCGTCGCGGAACAGGATGTTGTAGCGCGGCGCCAGCCCCTTGATCAGGTTGTTCTCGAGCAGCAGCGCCTCGGCCTCGGAGCGCGTGACGGTGGTCTCGACCCGCGCGACCTGCGCCACCATCAGCGCGATGCGCGGACTCTGGCGGTGCTTCTGGAAGTACGAGCCGACGCGCTTCTTCAGGCTCTGCGCCTTGCCGACGTAGAGCACCTCGCCGGCGGCGTTGAGCATGCGGTACACGCCGGGCCGATGCGGCAGCGAACGCATCAACTCCTTTGCGTCAAGCACCGCGTGTCCCGCCCGGGATATCGATGTTCGCTGCGTATCGCCTCGACCACGGCGCCAAAGCTCGCGCTGGTCAGGCGCCGCGTCTGCGTGTTGTAGCGGCTACAGTGATAGCTGTCGAACAGTATCTGCCCGCTCGGCAGCAGGTGGCGCGCCCCGTGAGCGAATGGATAGCGGCCCGGCTTCAGCTCGAGCGCCATCAATACCGCCCGATGGGCGACTGCGCCCAAGGCAAGCACCGCTCGCAGCGACGCCATCGCGACGATCTCGCTCCCCAGATAGGCATTGCACGTATTGACCTCACGCGGTAGCGGCCTGTTCTGCGGTGGGCACGCAGCGAACCGCGTTGGTGATCCGGCAGTCGACAAGTTCGAGGCCGTCGTCGCCTGCGGTCGAACTCGGCACGCGAGGCAAAGCCCAGGCGATGCAGAGTCGCATAGAGCAGGATGCCGGCGTGGTCGCCGGTGAATGGGCGTCCGGTGCGATTGGCACCGTGCAGTCCGGGCGCGAGACCGACGATCAGCACCCGCGCCCGCACGCTCCCGAACGACGGCACGGGCCGCGCATGGTATTCGGGCCAGCGCTGTCGGATGTCGTCGAGGTTGCTGGCAAGCCGGCCGCATCGACGGCAGCCGAGCAATTCCGCACAAGACCCGATCTGGGATTGCTCAGACACGACAATCTTCGAGGTCGGTGACGCTCTTACGCTGGCCGCGGCATGCGCGACCACGGAGACGCGCCGGCCGAAGCGTCACGCCAGCGCGGGTATCGCCGCCACCTGCGCTAGGGCGCGCAAGTAGCGCTGCCGGGCATTCAGTGCGGTCTTGGATAAAGCCTTACCGCGCGGCAGGAGATTGCAAATGCGTAGCGCCGATTCCGGATCGGGCAGCGGACGCCAATCGGCCAGCAGCAATCCAGCCGCATCGGGATCGTTGCACACCAGCACCATGTCGCAGCCCGCGCTCAGCGCCGCATCGGCGCGCGCCAGGATGCCGCCGGCTTCGCTCGCGCCTTCCATGCTCAAGTCGTCGCTGAATATCACCCCGCCGAAGCCCAACTCGCGTCGCAATACCTGCCGCAGCCAGTGGCGCGAGAAACCCGCCGGCCGCGGATCAACCGCGTCGTAGATGACATGAGCGGGCATGACCCCGCCGAGCCGCCGCGCCAGCTCGCGGAAAGGCACAAGATCTGCCGCCGCAAGCGCGGCGAAGTCGCGATTGTCTATCGGCAGCGCCGTGTGCGAATCCGCGCTGACGAAGCCATGACCGGGAAAATGCTTGCCCACGCCGCTCATGCTGGGCCTGAACCAACCCCGACGAGCAGGGCCCCGGCTAGCTCGACGACCGCCTGCGGATTGGAGTGAAACGCGCGATCGCCGATGACGCCGCTGTTGCCGTATTCCAGGTCGAGCACCGGCGTGAAGCTAAGGTCCACGCCGCACGCGCGTAGATCGGCGCCGAGCACGTAGCCGACAGCCTGCGCGGCGCCGCGGGCGCGCTGAGCATCGCAATCCCATAGCCGGCCGAGTGCGCGCATCGGCGGCAACACGGTGAACCCGTCGCGAAAGCGCTGCACCCGGCCGCCTTCTTGGTCGACGGCGATCAGTAGCGGCGGCGAGCGCAACTCGTGGATCACCCCGGTCAGCCGAAGCAGCTGCTCGGAATCCGTGAAGTTTCGGGCGAATAGAATGACACCGCCGACCAGCGGATGGCGCAGCCTTTCTCGCTCCGTCTCGGTGATTTCGGTGCCGCCCACATCCAGCATCACCGGACCGAGCGGCAGCGCCAGTAGCCCCTCACTCACACCGGCCACCGGGCAGTTCATGCTCGAGAATGACGAATGCAACAGCGAACTCGTGCTCGTCGGTGATGCTTACGTGCGCACGCAACGCTCGCGCCTCGATGACCGCGGCAAGCGCGCAGGAGAACTCCAGAATCGGCTTGCCGCGCCGGTCGTGACCCACCCCGATGTTGCGCAGCGTCACCGGCGAGCGGAAACCCGTTCCCATGGCTTTGCTAAATGCTTCCTTGGCGGCGAAACGCCGCGCCAAGAACCGCTCCGGATGCTTGTTTCGGGCGAAGCCCTCACGCTCGCCCGAGGTGAGAATGCGCCCCGCGACGCGCTCGCCATAGCGATCGAGCAGCCGGGCCATGCGAGCCACGGCGCAAATATCGGTGCCCATGCCGTAGATCATCGAGCCCGCTTCCGGCACGGACCCGCGCAGTGTTCCGGGCCTGCGCTCATCCGCGCGCCGCAGCCTCTCGCAACAGTCGCTTCATTTCTCGTACCGCCTCGCGCATCCCGATGAACACTGCCCGGCTCACGATGGCATGGCCGATGTGCAGCTCGCGCACGCCGGCGAGCGCGGCCACGGGCTGCACGTTGAAGAAGTTGAGCGCATGTCCGGCATTGAAGCGCATGCCCGATTCGACTACCGCGCGCCCGGCTACACGTATCTTCTCCAGTTCGGCTAGCACTGCCGGGCTATCGGGGTCGCGGCCGCGGGAGTGAGAAGGCATGGGCATAGGGCCCGGTGTGGATTTCGCAAACCCGGGCGCCGATACGCTCTGCGGCCTCGACCTGCGCGATTTCAGCGTCGATGAATACGCTGCTCATGATTCCGGCATCGGCGAGGCGCGCCACGACATTCTTCAGCCGCGCCTCCTGCGCCGCCACGTCGAGCCCACCCTCGGTGGTGATCTCCTGGCGCCCCTCGGGAACCAGCATCGCCATTTCGGGCTTGAGTTCGCAAGCGATCGCCACCATCTCCTCGGCAGCCGCCATCTCCAAGTTGAGCTTGATGTGCGTCAGCTCGCGCAGTCGCCGCACATCGTGATCCTGAATGTGCCGCCGATCCTCGCGCAGATGCACGGTGATGCCGTCCGCGCCGCCTAGATGAGCCTCGACTGCCGCCCATACCGGATCGGGTTCGTAGGTGCGCCGCGCCTGACGCAGCGTCGCCACATGGTCGATGTTCACTCCCAGTTCGATCACAATTCCTGCAGCTCCATGAAAACCCTGCGCGAATGAAGCGGCCGCGGTCCCAGGTAATAGTCGAGGAGGTAGCGCATCAGCACCTTGCTCTGCTGCAGCACCTCGGCGTCCGAAAAATCGCTCCGCCCAATCGCCAACAAGGCCTTGCCGGTGAGCGTAACCGCCTTCTCGCCGCCACTGCCCAGCGGTAGCGGTCCGCTCTCGACCCGATAGGCATAGTGCCGCTCGGCCTCGAGCGGCGCCCCAGTCTCGGCTTCTCGATCGAGCACCAGACCATAGCCCAATTCGCGCAGCAGACGCAACTCGAATGCCCGTAGCAGGCCGGACTCGGCCGCGGCGCCAAGTCGGCCCAAGGTTTCGGCATACACCTCGAATAGCGCGGCATGTGCGTCCTCGCGCGCCAGCAGACGCAGCAACAGCTCGTTAAGGTAGTAGCCGTAGAGCAGCGCGCGACCTCGCAGCAGCGGCTGTCCACCCAGCCATTCCGCCTTCGCCAATGTGCGCACCTCTCCGCGCCCGAACCAGGCCAGTTCCAGCGGCTGAAACTCCATCAGCACCCCGCGCAACTGCGACTGCGCTCGCCGCGCGCCACGCGCCACCAAAGGCATGCGCCCATGATCACGGGTGAATGTTTCGACGATCAGGCTGGTCTCGCGATACGGGTAGGCGTGAAGTACGAATGCGGGCTGGCTATCGATGCGGTCGGCGTTTTTCAAGTGGCGCTACTCGTAGCCTAGACTCTTTAAGGCGCGCTCGTCGTCGGCCCAGCCGCGGCGCACCTTGACCCACACCTCCAAGTAGACCTTGGCGCCGAGCAGGCGTTCCAAATCGACTCGCGCCGCACTGGCGATGGTCTTGAGTTGTGCCCCGCTGCGGCCGATGACGATAGCCTTGTGGCCAGGCTTCTCCACGATGACCGCCGCGCGAATTCGGCGCAACCCGCCCTCCTCGGCAAAACGTTCTATCTCGACCGTCATCGCGTAGGGAAGCTCCTGCCCGAGTCGGCGAAAAAGCTTCTCGCGCAGAAACTCGGCCGCCAGGAACCGCTCGCTGCGGTCGGTCAGCTCATCCTCGACGAAGATCGGCGCGCCGACCGGTAGGTGGCTCGAGGCCGCGGTCAGCAGGTCGTCAATGCCCCAGCCCTTTTCCGCACTGAGCGGAATAATCGCGGCGAAGTCGAAGCGCGTCCTCACCTGCTCGATGAAGGGCAGAAGCGCACGTTTGTCACGCAGCATGTCGATTTTGTTGAGCGCGAGGATCACCGGCCGCCCTGTCGGCAGCAGATCGACCAAGGCGGGGTCGGCCGGGTCGAAACGAGTGGCCTCCATCACCCAGATGATCACATCCACATCGTGCAGCGTCCGCCTAACGCTGCGGTTCATCATGCGCTGGAGCGCGTTGCGATGGGTGGTCTGAAAACCGGGCGTATCGACGAACACGAACTGTTCGGTGGCGGTCGTTCGAATGCCGCGAACGATGTGCCGCGTCGTCTGCGCCTTGGCCGAAGTGATGCTGACCTTCTGGCCAACCAGGCGGTTGAGCAAGGTCGACTTGCCAACGTTGGGACGGCCGACGAGAGCGACAAGTCCACAGCGCAAGGACTCTGCGCTCACTTGCCGACGAGCCTTTCGAAAGCGCGCCGCGCCGCCGCCTGCTCCGCGGCGCGCCGACTGGCGCCGACCCCGATGGCCGCCACGCCAAGTTCGGCAACCACGCATTCGACCTCGAACTCTTGCGCGTGGGCTTCACCGCGCGTCGCCCGCAACAGATATTGCGGCAGCGCGTGGCGGCGACTCTGAAGCCACTCCTGCAAGCTGGTCTTCGCATCCTTGGCCGGGTGGCGAGCATCGACCTCGCCAAGCAACGGCTCGTAGAGGTGCTCGATCACCGCCTTGGCGGCGGCGAACCCTCCATCCACGAACACCGCTCCGAAGACCGCCTCGAGCGCGTCGGCAAGTATCGACGGACGGCGAAAGCCTCCACTCTTGAGCTCTCCCTCGCCTAGAAGCAGTTGGTCCCCCAGGCGCAAGGTCTCGGCGATGCGGTGCAAAGCCTCCTGACGCACCAGGCTCGCGCGCAGGCGCGAAAGCTCACCTTCCTTGAGAGCGCCGAAGCGCTCGAACAACACGGCCGCGACGGTGCAATTCAACACGCTGTCACCAAGAAATTCGAGCCGCTCGTTGTGTGGCGTGCCGTGGCTGCGGTGGGTCAGTGCTTGGACGATCAGGCTGGAGTCGCGAAACGCGTAGCCGATCGCACGCTCAAGCGCCGCGTGCCGCATCGGCTGCTTCAAATGAACTTTCGCGCGGACGGCCCGCTAATCGCGGCCGTTGTGCCGGCACCACGACCGTTTCCACGATCTACGGCGCACGCGCCGCAGCCGGGCTGGTGCTGCCATCGAGGTCGAGGCACAGGCTGACACTGCTGAACAGCGGGATCTTTTTCGCATAAGCGAAGGCGACTACAACGTCGCCGCCTTCCTTGCTCACATCCAGATCGGCGCCCGATATGCTCTTGATGTCGTCGATCACCGCCCGCCGGTCGAATGCCTTGCGGATTTCCGACACGCTGGCACCCCGGGTTTCCCCGCCCTGCACCAGCGCATTGATCGCTTTCTTGATGGTCCAATACTCGACCAGCGCCGGGGTCACCTTGATCAAAAGCATCGCTATCAGGGCGATGATAAAACCGACCACAAGCAGGCCGGTCAAAGTGAGGCCGCGCTGTTTATTCACATCCGCTCCCGATCAGTGGAACTTGCCAATTCGCTGCAGATCGCCGAAATTGAACCAGATCAAAAAAGCCTTGCCCACGATATTTGCATCGGGTACGAAGCCCCAGACCCTGCTGTCGCTGCTCGCGTCCCGGTTGTCGCCCATCACAAAGTAATGGTCGCGCGGGACTTCGCAGACGAAGCCCGCGTTATTGTAGTTGCAATTGTCGCGAAATGGGAACTGCGTTACTTGCTGCACATAAGGCGGCGCTTCCGGCTCGATCAGGATGGCATGCTCGATATCGCCCAGTTTCTCCATGAACTGAGGCGTGTAGTACAGCCGATCCTTATGTAGATACTCCGCCGCGTCGCTCACCGAAACGGGCGTGCCATTGACCGACAGGCGCTTGTTCTGGTATGCAACCGTGTCTCCGGGGAGCCCGACCACGCGCTTGATGTAGTCGAGCGAGGGGTCCTCCGGATAGCGGAATACCATTACATCGCCGCGTTTAGGCGAATTCATCTCGATGATCTTGCGGTTGACGATCGGCAATCGGATGCCGTAGGTGAACTTGTTCACAAGGATGAAGTCGCCCACGAGCAGGGTCGGGATCATCGACCCAGAGGGTATCTTGAACGGCTCGACGACGAAGGAGCGCAGGAGAAAGACGATTAGTATCACCGGGAAGAAGCTCGCGCCGTATTCGACCCACCACGGCTCCTTGCCGCCGGCCGGGCGCTTCTTGCGCAGGAACAACCGATCGACGACCCAGATGGCGCCGGTGACAACCAGCAGCAGGAACAGGATCAAGGCGAAGTTCAACTTCGGGCGCTCCGGTTAGGGTTTTCCATCGGTGCGCAGGACGGCGAGGAATGCCTCCTGCGGGATTTCGACGCTACCGACCTGCTTCATGCGCTTCTTGCCGGCTTTCTGCTTTTCCAGCAGCTTCTTCTTGCGCGTGATGTCGCCGCCATAGCACTTGGCGAGCACGTTCTTGCGCAGCGCCTTTACCGTCTCCCGCGCGATGATGTGCGCACCGATCGCGGCTTGGATGGCAACATCGTACATCTGGCGCGGGATCAGGCCGCGCATCTTCTCCGCCAGTTCGCGACCGCGATACGGCGCGTTGGCGCGGTGCACGATCACCGACAAGGCATCGACCTTCTCTGCGTTGATGAGGATCTCCAGCCGTACCACGTCGGCAGCCCGATATTCCTTGAACTCGTAGTCCAACGATGCGTAGCCGCGGCTCACCGACTTCAGCTTGTCGAAAAAATCCATGACAACTTCGTTCATCGGCAAATCGTAGCTCAACATGACGTGCCGCCCGTGGTACTGCATATTGACTTGCGTACCGCGCTTCTGCGTGCACAGCGTCAATACAGAACCGACGTATTCCTGCGGAACGAAAATCGTGGCACTGATGATCGGCTCGCGGATCTCGTCGATCTTGGCCGGATCCGGAAGTCTCGCCGGATTCTCGATCAACAGCTCGGCGCCATCGCGCATCAGGACTTGGTACACCACGGTCGGCGCGGTGGTGATGAGGTCCATGTCGTATTCGCGCTCCAGCCGCTCCTGGACAATGTCCATGTGTAGCAGGCCAAGGAAGCCGCAACGGAATCCGAATCCCAACGCTTGCGATACCTCCGGCTCGTAGTGCAGCGAGGCGTCGTTGAGGCCGAGCTTTTCCAGCGCTTCGCGCAAGGCATCGTACTGATTGGCTTCGACTGGATACAGACCGGCGAATACCTGCGGCTTGATCTCCTTGAAACCTGGCAATGGTTGCGCCGCCGGGGCCGCGGCAAGTGTAAGAGTGTCGCCCACCTTGGCCGCGGTCAGCTCCTTGATGCCGGCGATGACGAAGCCGACCTCGCCTGCCGATAGCCGATCCCGACTCTGCGACTTCGGAGTGAACACCCCTACCTGCTCGCAAAGGTATTGGGCACCCGTTGCCATCAGCAAAATTCGCTGTTTCGGCGCCAGCGCGCCGTCGACAACACGCACCAGCATCACCACGCCGACATAATTGTCGAACCATGAATCGATGATCAGCGCCGCCAGCGGCGCGCACGGGTCGCCCGTGGGCGGCGGGATGCGCTGGATCACCGCCTCGATCACCTCGTCGATGCCTTCGCCGGTCTTGGCGCTCGTGCGTACGGCGTCCTCCGCGGCGATGCCGATTACATCTTCGATCTCTTGAATCGCAGCATCCGGATCGGCCGAAGGCAAGTCGATCTTGTTCAGCACCGGCACGACTTCGACGCCTTGCTCGATTGCCGTGTAGCAGTTAGCCACCGTTTGCGCCTCGACGCCCTGGGAGGCGTCGACGACGAGCAGTGCGCCCTCACATGCGCTGAGCGAGCGGCTCACCTCGTAGGAGAAATCCACGTGCCCAGGCGTATCGATGAGGTTCAGGCTGTAGGTCTCACCGTCGCGGGCGGAATACCGTAGCGCTGCGGTTTGGGCCTTGATCGTGATGCCGCGCTCACGCTCCAAATCCATCGAGTCGAGAACCTGATCCGCCATCTCGCGCTGCGCCAGACCGCCACAACGCTGAATAATCCGGTCGGCCAGGGTGGACTTGCC
>CAWGHV010000076.1:0-12703 GCA_963822375.1 uncultured beta proteobacterium
CCGAGTCGCCGCGCTCGACCTCGATGCGCTCGACCACACCGACGACGTGGGTGCCGACGTCGGCCACTTGGTGCGGCTCGATCAGACAGCCCAGGCTCTGGGCTTGCAGCGCGCCGCTTGCGGCCAGCCCCAGCGCGAGCGTGCCGGTAAACGACGCGGCGCGTAGGAGCGGCTTCGCAGCCGCAAAGCCGGGTTTGCGTGCGACCCGAGGATACGCGGCCGGGAGGCCGCCCCTACGACATACATGCACGTCTGTCTTTCTTGCCATCTCATCCATTTCGATCTCCTCGTTCATTCGCCCGGCCCGCCGATGGCGAGTACGCGCTCCATCTTGTCGTCCTGCTTCATCAGACGGGCGCGCTCGCGATGCTGTTGGCGCTCCTCCCGCAGTTGCGGCAGGACGCACACGAGGCGGCTCAGCCATGGCGGAAGTGGGTTCCGCGAACCCTTGAGCCCAGCCCACAGGCGCAGCGGCCGATGCCATGAATAACGGGCGAAAAGCCCCTCGTCTGAAGACAAGAATGTCTCGACGCTGCCGGGGTCGCCCTGACGCGCGCAGCGGCCGTGAAGCTGGCGGTCGATGCGGCGCGAGCCGTTGTGCTGGCAACAGATCACGTGCAGACCGCCGCGCTCGGCGACACCGGGAGCCAGCGCGATGTCGGTGCCGCGGCCGGCGATGTTGGTGGTGACGGTGATGGCGTCGACGCCGCCCGCCTGGGCGATGATCCGTGCCTCATGCTCATCCTGGCGCGCGTTGAGCACGCAATGGGGTAGGCCGGCGGCGGTCAGGCGCTCGCTGAGTTGCTCCGAATCGGCGACCGAGTCAGTGCCGACGAGCACCGGCCGGCCTGCGCGATGCACTTCGGCGATGCGCTTCACCACGGCCTGCCAGCGCGTTTCCCGGTCGGTGTAGAGACGCGGTGGCGTGACTACGCGCCGGCTCGGACGGCGTAACGTGACGACGCTCACGTGCAGGCCATACACCGACAGCAACTCGGCGCGGGCTTCGCTCAGGGTGCCGCTCATTCCGGCCAGCCGCAGATAGCGCGGAAAGAAGCGCTGGTAGGTAATCTGCGCGACGGTCTGCAATTCGCCGCTCACCTCGCAGCCCTCCTTGAGTTCGATGAGTTGTTGCAAGCCGCGCGACCAGACCCGGCCGGCGGCGACGCGACCGGTGGTCTCGTCGATCATCACCACCTTACCGTCGTCGATCAGGTAGTGGCGGTCGCGTGCGTAGAAGTGCACGGCGCTCAAGGCGAGGGTGACGGCTTCATCGCGCAGCCGCTGATCGCGCCAGATGCCGGTGGCGTCGGCGATGCCGGCGGCAACCTTGGCGCGGCCGCTTTCGAGCAGCTCGATCGACTTGAGCAGACGATTGACGTGAAAGTCCTGCTCGGCCACCAGTGCGTGCGCCAGCTTCAACGCCTGGCGCTGGAACTCGGTCTGATCGGCGTTGGCCCGGGGCTGCGAGATGATGAGTGGGGTGCGCGCTTCGTCGATCAGGATGCTGTCGGCCTCGTCGACGACCGCCATGCACAGGCCGCGCAACATTGTCGGTCCGGCTGTGGCCTCGGCCGCGCCGTCGCTCGGCGCGGCGGCCATGCGTTCGATGCGCAAGCGCAGCTCGCCGCGGGCCGGCCCCAGGGTGAGCCGGTCGCGCAGGTAGTCGAACACCAGCTCCTTGGCGGTGCAATAGGTGACGTCGCAGGCATAAGCGGTGCCGCGTTGCGCCGGCGTCATCGGCTGGGTCACGGCGCCCACGCGCAGCCCGAGAAGTTCATACACCGGTCGCAGATGGTCGGCGTCGCGCGCAACCAGGTAGTCGTTGGCGGTGATGACATGAACCGGTACCCCGGCCAGCGCCGCGGTGGCCACCGTGAGCAAGGCGGCGAGCGTCTTGCCCTCGCCGGTCGCCATTTCCGCCAGGCGGTTGTCAAGCATGATGCGGGCGGCGGTGATCTGGGTGTCGAAGAGCTGAACGCCGAGTTGGCGGCGTGCCGCCTCGGCCACCAAGGCGAAGCCCTCGGCCGTCAGCGCCGGCGTGAAACCGTCGCGCCGCAGGCGCGCACGCAAGCCGCGCACCAGCTTGGCGTAGGCGGGGGCGGAAAGCTTCCCCAAAGCCTTCTCGGCGCAGCGCACCTTGGCCACGAACTCGCCGTGGTCGCGCGACTCGAGGCGCGCGGGCGCGCGCAGCCGGCATTGCAGCGCCGCCAGATAGCGCGTCTTGTGCGCATCCTTGCGGCGCTCCGGGTAGCTGCCGAGGACGATGCCCGGAATCGGGAGAGTGGCGGCGCTCATGCCAGTGCGCCCAATCTGCATCGGTGGAGCCGCGCGGGCCGAATCTGAGGAAGCGGCCTCATCAGCCTGCCAAGTCGAGGTGCTTGAGGAACAACTGGCGCAGCCCGCGGTACCACTGCCAGGCCAGCGGCTCGGCGCCGTGATCGATGCGCACGCGCGCCCGGCCGCCGACGCGCTCGAGAGTCTTGGTCGGCAACGCCAGATCGAACTGGAACACCGGTTCCAGCGTACGCAGCGCCTGTGCGTCGGCGGGATCGGTCGGGATCGGGCCGCCGTTGCGGTCGGCCAGCGCCGGGCTCGGCAGGGTATCGCCCGCCGCCGGCACGTCGCGCAGCAGGCGCGCGGGGAAGGCTTGCAGCGGATCGTCGGCGAGGCGCACCTGGGCGCCGCGCAGGCGCTGGCGCACCAGGTCCGCGACCTGCTGCGTGACCACCACGCGCACGCTGATGTGCTCGGGCGAGAGCACATGGGCGAGCACCGTGCCCTTGGCGGCGAAGCGGCCGATCAGGTCTTGCGGCCGTGACACCACGAAGACGCCATCGACGCCGCTGCGAATCTGCATCTGGGTCAAGCGATCCTCGACCTGAGCCAGCTCGGCGTGGGCGGCGGCGATTTCCTCACTCACCGATTGCGCGCGCACCGGCGCGGCGGCCAGCGCGGTGTGCAAGGCGGCATCGAGGCCGTCGAGCCGCGCTTGCAGGCGCTCGCGTTCGGTGAGCAGGTTCGGGTCATGGAGGAGGGCGAGCGGCTGGCCCTGCTTCACCTGCTCGCCATCGGCGGCGAGCAGCTCGGTGACGAACCCGTCGGCGCCGGCGCGCACCCGCGCCTGATCGGGCAGCCAGACGATGCCTTCGGCCATCGTGGTCAGGGGCAGCGGCACGATACAGGTCAACGCCACGAGCGCCGCCGCGGTGGCGGCGCTCGCCAGCCCGGCGCGGCCGCGCCGGCCATCCAGTTCCGGCGCCGTGGCGATGAAGCGCAGCGCCTTGCCCAGCGGCTTCAGCAGCAGCGTCACCGCCGCCCAGATGGACAGGCCCAGGGCAATCACCAGCCACTTGGCGCCGAGCCAGAAGATGATCCAGGCGAAGATCAGCACGCGATACAGCGCCGCGGCGACGCCGTAGAACGCCGAGCCAGACGCGCTCGCCCGCCGTTGCCGCGGGAGACGTCGCCGCGCCGATGCGCAGCAGGTAGCGTTTGCCGAGGTAGGCGAGATACTCGTTGGCGCGGGCGGCGAAGTTGGGCAGGTCGAGCAGGTCCGCCAGAATGTAGTAGCCGTCGAAGCGCATCAGCGGGTTGGCGTTGAATACCACCGTTGACACGGCGCCGACGAACATGACGACGAACGCGAGGTCGCGCACCAGTCCGTCTTCGACCGCGAGCCACACTGCCAATCCGAGTGCCGCGAGCAGGAGCTCGGTCATGATGCCGGCGGCGCCGACGATGACCCGGCGAGGCTTCTCCCGCAGAGCGGTCGCGGCCGAGGCATCGACGTAGGGCACGGGCGTCAGCACCAGGAGGGTGATGCCCATCTCATGGACCGCACCACCCCATGCGCGCACCGCCAGCGCATGGCCCAGCTCGTGCAGTGCCTTGATGATCGGGTAGCAGAGCCACAGCAGCAGGAGGTAGCGCGGGGTCAGCATGTGCACCGCGGCGTGGACGCGAATTTCCTCCCAGTGGCTAGCGGCCGCCAGGGCGGCGCAGGCGACGAAGAAAAACCAGGCAACGAAACTGAGCGGGTGGAAGAGCCAGCGCGTGTGCGGCGCCAACCCGTCGAGCAGGTGCGTTGGATCGAGCAGCGGCACACGAAAGGCCAGCGGATTGAGGGCGCCGCGGCGGCGTTTGCGCGCACGCTCGTCGCGCCGCGCGAACACATGGGCGGCGTCCGGCGTGGTTTCCGCCTGCAACAGGTCGTTCTCGTTGAGGCGATGGAGCACGCGAATGACTTCATCCTGGGTCGGGGCGTCCTGGCCGAGTGCGCCGACCACCGCATCCCACACCTGCTGCACGCTGCGCGTGCCGTCGAGCCGGCCGACGAAGGCGTGGGCCGTGGCGTTGACCCGGTGGTGACGACCGGAGCTTCGATCCTCGAGAATGAACCAGGTTTGGCCGCGATAGACGCGCCGCTGCACGCGCACATGGCTGCGCAGCCGAGGGTGCAGCCCGGCGACGCGGTACCAGGCCGGACTGAAGACGGACTCGCTCACCGTCAGCCCAGCCAGGACCAGGCGCTGAGGCGCAGCCAGTCTATGAAGCGATGACTCAGGATCCAGAGTAGGGAGCGCTCGCCGGCGTCGATCTTGGCGACACCTTGAAGGCCGGGGCGCAGTTGGGCGCTGCCGCCTTCGACGGCGGTTTCGACTTCGAAGAAGTTGCGTCCTTCCTGGGTGGTGGCGACCGGCGTGATGCGCGTGACGCGGATCGCCAGCGTGTCGTTGGGGGCGGCCGCCAGGGCCAGCCGGCCGGTCTGGCCGAGGTGACCGCGCCGATATCGCGCTCGTCGACCTCCGCGATGATGCGATAGTCGTCGTTCGGGGCGAGCGTGAGGAGGATGTCGCCGCGCTTCACCGGGCCGCCGAGCGACTGGCTCAGGTCGCCCTTGATCACCGTGCCGTCGAATGGCGCGACGATCTGTGCGCGCGTGATCTGCTGCTCGATGAGAGCGAGCTGGGCACGCGCTTCGGCCGCCCGCGCTTGCTGAATCACGATCTGTGAGCGGTCGAACCGGGCCAGCGCTTCGGAATAGGCGTTGTCGTGCTGGGCGACTTCGCTCTCCAGCTTGCGCCGCTCCAGCGTCAAGTCTTCACCGGCGAGTTCCGCCAGCGGCTGGCCGGTTTTCACCTGGTCGCCGGGGCGCACGTGCGCCTGTTTGAGGAAGCCATCGGTGGGGGCGACGAGCACGCGCTGGATGGCGCCTTCGACCTTGGCCGGTGCCGCGACGCGATAGTCGCCGCCGATCGACGCCAATGCAGCCACGGCCGCCAGGGAGCCGGCGGCGGCGCACTTGAACAGCGTGTGTCCGGGGCCGAACAGCCGCTGCGCCGCGCGGCGCACCCGCGCCGCGGCTTTGTCGAATGTGCCGCCTTCGCGCGCCCTTAGCAGCGCCAGGGTCGGACCCACCAGGCAGGCGACGTGCTCGCACAGGGCGACGGTGTCGGCACCAAAGGGCTTGGCTTCGGAGCGTTCGCAGGTGAGGGTGCCAAGGACCTTACCGGCGCTGACGAGCGGGGCGGAACAGATGTGCAGGCTGGCGTGCTCACGCGCCAGCTCGGCGTGGGCCAGGGTCACCAGGGGTTGAGCGTCCTCGGGCTGCGGAAAGACCAGAGTCGCCGCTTGGTCGGCAGCTTCGTCCATCGCCGCGCCGATGGCGCGCAGCATGCCCTGGCGCTCGCCGAACTCGGCGTTGTGCGACAAGGCTTCGACCTTTACATAGTCCGATTCGCGGAAGCCGATGCTGACACGATCGCAGCCCAGCTCGGTTGCCAGTTCGGTGGCCAGCGCGCTGGCGGCGTCGCGGAAGTCGGGATGCGACAGAACCGTCGCCAGGAAGCGCAGGACTTGCAGCGCCTGACTGGATTCGCGCCGTTGGCCAGCGGCCACCAGGGATTCGAACCCAGCGGCAGCGCTGGCGACGTCCCTTAGCGGCGCTCCGTCTTGGTCTACCCGGGCGGGGTCCAATGCTACGGCAAGGGCCCCGATCGGTTTCCCGCCGACACACAGGGGGTGGGAGACGACCGGGCAGCGTTGCGTCGCCTCATCGCCGCCGATCATCTTGACGATCACCGGCTTCTGTCCGTCGAAGGCGGATTTGGCCGCCTCGGCCAAGCGCTCGGCGCGCGATGCCCCGCGCGGCCACACCGCCGCGGGCACCAGCTTCGGCCCGCCGGGCGCGACCAGCATGACCAAGCCCCCGACCGCTCCCAGGGTCGAGGTGCATTGTGTGTCGAGCCATGCTTGGACGATGTCGTTCAACTTGTTTGGCCTATTCGCTGGTACTTCGCCATAAAGTGCGTCGTGCAACTTCAGCCGTTCGCGCCCTCCTGCGCCGCTGTGGACGCGCTTGGCGAACCACCCCCGTCTTCCCGCTTGGATATCGGCCGCTTGCCGCAAGAGTTGAGCGGACCGCCCGCCGCTGCACACCAGCCTCCCATTACGTCCGGTTGTGGTCCGCCCTTGAATCGGTCAGAATTTGGCCCATTCCCTGCGGGCCGTGCCGGTGATCACATACGAATATCCACTGAGCGAGCGCATTCGCACCCTGCTGCGTTTGGAGGATCTGTTCGACAAGACCACGCATTTCATCAAGGCCGAAGGTGCTGCGGAGCACCATGTGGCCTTGATCACATTGTTCGAGATCCTCGATGTCGCCAGCCGCGCCGACCTGAAGTTCGAACTTGTGCAAGAACTCGAACGGCAGCGCCAGTCGCTGATGCAGTTCCGCGCCAATCCGGACGTGTCGGCGGAAGCGCTTTCGGGCGCGCTTTACGAGATCGAGCAGGCAAGCGCTTCGTTGCTGGGGAGCGTGGGCAAAATCGGCCACGACTTGCGCGAGAACGAATGGCTGATGAGTATCAAGAGCCGGGCCGGGATCCCCGGCGGGGTGTGTGAGTTCGACCTGCCGTCCTTCCACTACTGGCTGCACCACGATGCCGCGCACCGTGTCCAGGACCTTATCGGGTGGATCACGCCGCTGCTGCCGATTCGTGATGGGCTGGCGATCGTGTTGCGCTTGCTGCGCGCCAGCGGCCGGCACGAGGAGCACCTGGCGGAGCGCGGCGCGTTTCAACTCATGCTCGCGGGCCGGACCGCGGCGCAGATGCTGCGCCTGCGCGTCCAGCGCGGCGAGCCCTTCATACCCGAGATCAGCGCCAACAAGTACGCGCTGAACATCCGATTCACTTCGCCGGAAGGCGATCTGAAGCCGCGTCACGCCGAGGCTGACGTGGCTTTCGAACTCACCTTTTGCAACCTGTGAGCGAAGCGAGAGCGCTGCGGCGCGTCGCCTGCCCCACTTGCGGCAAATCGGTCGTCTGGTTGACCGAGAACCCCTACCGCCCGTTCTGCTGCCGGCGCTGCCGCGAGATCGACCTCGGCGCCTGGGCGACGGAGAAGTACCGGGTACCCGAGCAAACCAAACCTCTCCCCGACGAGCACGATTGACGCGTAGCAGCGCGCTGTGTTTTTGTCGGAGCGGCGTCTTCGCCACGAATTCACGCCCGACGCTGCGAAAGCCCGATTCGCGGCCAAGAGACCGCTCCTACGACTCCCACGCCGAGCGGATGGCGGCGATGCCGTGTCGCGCCGCAGCCCCATGCCGCTTCCAGATCTCGTGCGCCGAGGCCACCGATGGCGAATACCGGCAGCGGACAGGCGGTGATCAGTTGAGCGAAGCGATCCCAGCCCAGCGGCTCGACGCCGGGATGGGACGAGGTCGCCATGACCGGGCCGAGCAGGACGAAATCCAGTTCGAGTTTCGCGGCGTGCGCCAACTCCGCCGAGCTGTGACAGGAGGCGGCGACCAGCGGCAAGCCGGGCCTGACGCGCGCCGCGGACAACTGGTGTGCCCGTAGATGTACCCCGTCGGCGCCGATACGCTGCGCAAGCTCGGCATCGCCGTTGATCAATACTCGCGCGCCGTGGCGCTGCGCCAAGGCGGTTGCCTCGGCTGCAAACGCGGTGCGGGCGGGGGCGTCTAGCGCCGGCTCGCGTACCTGAAGCAGGCGCAGACCCTTGTCCAGCGCCGCCTGCAGCCGTTGCAACTGGCGCGCGAGACCGAGTTCCGCGGCTTGGGTGAGCGCGTAGAAGCTGGGCAGCGCGAGTGCCCGGAGCAACGGCCCGTTGGCCGGCAGCATCGGGCCCACGTTGAAGGCGCCGGGCTGCTCCCACGCCAGCGCGGTGTGTTCGATGTCGCGGATCGCGCCTTCCCAGGCGACGACGCGGAAGAAATGCAGGCGCACTTGGGCATGCGGATAGGTGTGGTCGCGCACGAGCCAGGGATAGGCGCGCGTGACGCGGATGCCCAGTTCTTCCGCCAGTTCGCGGGCCAGCGCCCGCCGCGGCGACTCGCCCGGTTCGATCTTGCCGCCGGGGAACTCCCAGTACCCGCCGTAGAAGGTCGAGGGCGGCCGCTGGCCCAGCAGCACCGAGCCGTCGGGGCGGGTAAGGATGGCTGCGGCAACCTCGACGCGCTCCTTCATGCCCCTTTCCGCCCGGCGCGGCGACCCGAGTAGTCGCGGGCGAACTGCCAAGCTACGCGCCCGCTGCGCGAGCCGCGCAGCAGCGCCCATTGCAGCGCCTCTTCGCGCGCCTTGGCGATCGCGTTGGGCGCCACACCGTACTCGCGCAGCCAGTGATTGACGATATCGAGGTACTGCGTCCTGGTCGAACGGATAGAACGACAACCACAGACCGAAGCGCTCCGACAGCGAGATCTTTTCCTCGACCGCTTCGCCCGGGTGGATCTCGCCGCCGACGTGCCTCGTTTCCAGGTTTTCTTGCAGATACTCGGGCATCAGGTGGCGCCGGTTGGAGGTGGCGTAGATCAGCACGTTGTCCGGCACCGCCGCGAGCGAGCCGTCGAGCACGCTCTTGAGCGCCTTGTAGCCGGGCTCCGCAGCGTCGAACGAGAGGTCGTCGCAGAAAATGACGAAGCGCTCGGGGCGCCGGGCGATCAGCTCGACGATGTCGGGCAGGTCGATCAAGTCGTGCTTGTCCACCTCGATCATGCGCAGGCCCTTGACGGCGTACTGGTTGAGCAGCGCCTTGATCAGCGACGACTTGCCGGTGCCGCGGGCGCCGGTCAGCAGTACGTTGTTGGCGCTGCTTGGCCGGCGATGAACTGGCGCGTGTTCTGGTCGATGCGGCGCTTCTGCTCGTCGATGTCGCGCAGATCCTTGAGGCGGATGCGGTGCGGGTAAATGACAGCCTGCAAGGCGCCGCGGCCGTTGCGCTTGCGCCAGCGAAACGCCACCGCCGCGCGCCAGTCCGGCGGCTCGAGCGGTGGCGGCAGCAGCGCTTCGATACGGCCGAGTAGAGCTTCGGCACGCGCGATGAGGGAAGCGAGTTCAGTCACCGCGAGGCTCATCGTTTTCTCGATTGTTCTTGTCGCCGCGCGGCCAAGTCCACCACACGATGAAGATCAACAGCGCCAGGGCGACGCCCGCTTCGAGCACGAAAATCCACATGGAATTATTTGGGAATTGGAATGGCGATCGGAGTCGAGGAAAGCGCAGGCTATACTGCGCGGCTCGAAAATTGGGCAATGTAGCGAAAATCATGGGTCGAATCCAATCCCTGCTGCCGTGGCTGCTCGGCAGCGCGTTGTTTGCCGGCTGCGCCACGCCACCGCCGGCACCGCCTAGCCAGTGCCCCGAGGTGTCGGCTTGCGCGCCTTGCCCGGCCTGTCCCGGCGCGCAGGCACCGGCGCCGCCGCCGGCCGAGCCGCTGCAAGCAGCGCGCTGGGATGACCTCCCCGGTTGGCAGGAAGACGATCCGCGGCCGGCCTTGAGCGCATTCGTGCAGTCCTGCAAGGTGCTCGGCAAGCAGCCGGCATGGCAGCAAGCGTGCGCCGAAGCGGCGACGCTGACGGATGAGGATGCCGCGGCGGTGCGCCGGTTCTTCGAATCGCGCTTCGCGCCCTATCAGGTGGTCAATCCCGACGGCAGCCGCGAGGGCCTGATCACTGGCTACTACGAACCGCTGCTCAAGGGCAGCCGCAAACGCAGCGCTCGATTTTCGCATGCGATCTATGGCGTGCCAGACGACCTGCTCGTCGTCGATCTCGGCGATCTCTATCCGGACCTGAAAGACTACCGGCTCCGCGGCCGACTCGACGGACGCAAGGTCGTGCCTTACTACTCGCGCGCCGAACTCAGCCAACGCGATGCGCAGCTCGCCGCGAAAGCGCTGCTCTGGGTGGCCGACCCGGTGGAGCTATTCTTCCTCCAGGTGCAGGGCTCGGGGCGTGTGGAACTGGAGAACGGGCGTCGCGTGCGTGTCGGCTACGCCGAGCACAACGGCCACCCGTATCGCTCGATCGGACGCCATCTCGTGGAGCAGGGCGAGCTGCGGCTCGAACAGGCGTCGATGCAAGGCATCCAGGCTTGGGCCAGGGCCCATCCACAGCGCTTGCAGAATTTGCTCGACAGCAATCCCAGCTACGTCTTCTTTCGCGACCTCGGGAGCGGGGACAGCGCGCCTTCCGGGGCGCTCGGCGTGCCGCTCACCGAAGGGCACAGCCTTGCGGTCGATCGTCGCGTCATCACGCTAGGGGCGCCGGTGTACCTTGCCACGACTTTGCCGGCAAGCACGCGCGCGCTGCGACGCCTGATGCTGGCGCAGGACACCGGCGGCGCGATCAAGGGCGCAGTGCGTGCCGACTTTTTCTGGGGTTTCGGCGCCGCGGCCGGTGCTCAGGCGGGGAAGATGCGGCAGCAGGGCATGCTGTGGGTGCTGCTGCCGCCGGCAGCGGCACCCCGGTAGAGGGTCGACGCCGGGCTATGCCTATTTGACGGTCGTAGCCAGTTTCTGCTCGATGCGGGCGACGGGCACGGCGCCGGGCACGCGATCTCCATCGGTGAAGAAGATCGTTGGCGTTCCATTGATGCGCAACTTGCGCCCGAGCGCGACGACCTTTTCTGTCGGGTGTTCGCAGCTTGCCGCGGTGGGTGCAACGCCGCCGATCATCCAGTCGTTCCAGGCTTTAGCCTGGTTGGGCGCGCACCAGATCGCCTTCGATTTCTCCAGCGAGTCGGCGGAGAGGATGGGATAGAGGAAGGTGTAGATGGTCACGTCGGTGAGCGCCTGGAGATCTTTGGCCAGCCGCTTGCAGTAGCCGCAGTTCGGGTCTTCGAAGGAGGCGAAGACACGCTTCCCGGTTCCCCGCACTTGTTTCACGGCGAGATCGAGAGGGAGGTCGGAGAAGTCGATCCGCGAGAGCTGCCGCGTCCGCTCCTCGGTGACGTTCTTGCGCGTCTTCACATCGAGGATCTCGCCGTTGATGATGTAAGCCACCTTCTCGTCCGTGTACAGCAACTGGCCACCCACGTTCAGCTCGTAGAGGCCGCTCAAGTAGGGCGTCTTGCGTACGCCATCGACCTTGACGCCAAGAAACGCCTCGGCACTTTTCTTGACCGCCGCGTCGTCCGCCGCTGCCGGCCCGGACAGTAGTACACCGGCGCACAGCGCCGCCTGCAACAAACGCTTCGACATGTCTATCCCTTCAAAAGACGGCGCATTGACTTCAGCCCAACGCGTAGCGTACCAGCATGCTGCGTAGGAGCGGCAAGCGGTTGGTGAGGTTCAAGCCGAGGTTGCGTACGTTGGAGATGAGCGGCTGCCGCGGCTGGAACAGCCGTTGCAAGCCATGGGTCACCACCTGCAGCGCGAACACCTCCTCGGCGCGGGCGCGGGCGTAGCGGCGCAGGGTACGCTCCTCGCCGCAGTCGCGATGACGCGGCAGCGCCGCCAGCGCATGTGCGAGTACGCGCGCGTCCTGAAACCCGAGGTTGATGCCGTGTCCCGCCAGCGGGTGGATGGCGTGGGCGGCGTCGCCGACGAGCGCCACACGCGGCGCCACCATGCGCTCCACGCGCATCAGCCGCAACGGGAACGCCTGGGCACGAGTGACGAGTTCGAGGCTGCCGAGCCGGTGCTCAGCGGCGGCGGCGACGCGCGCACTCAGCGCCTGCGGATCGAGGTCCAGCAACTCGCGTGCATGGGCGTCGGGAGTCGACCAGACGATCGAGATGTGCTGACCCGGCAGCGGTAGATAGGCGAGCACGCCGTCGCGGCGAAACCACTGGTAGGCCTTGTTGCGGTGCGGTTTCTCGCACGCGAAATTCGCCACCAATCCCATCTCGCCGTAGGCGCTCGTCGTTTCCCGAATCCCCGCCTCGCGGCGCACCCAGGAATCGGCGCCGTCAGCCGCGACGATGAGTCGCGCCTCCAGCTCCCGGCCGTCTTCGGTTGCGAGGCGCAGCTTGGCGCCGCCGATCGCGAGGCGGCTCGGCCGCGCCGGGCAAAGAAGCGTAGCGTTGGGTTGGTGCGCGAGCGCGTCCCACAGCTCGCGCTGGATCAGGCTGCTCTCGACAGCCCAGGCCAATTCGCTCACGCCGACGTCGTAGGCGGAGAAGTCGATTCGCGCGCCGGCGTCGCCGTGGACTTCCATGTCGTGAATCGGCGTCAGGCGAGCCGGGTCGAGACGATCCTGGATTCCGATCTCGCCGAGGAAGCGCATGCTGCTTGGGCTGAGCGCGTAAATGCGCGAATCCCATGTGCCGGGATCAGGAAAGTTCGGCGCCCGGCCTTCGACCAGAGCGATGCTGAAGTGGCTGCCGCGAAGCGCCGCGGCGAGGCTGGCACCGGCCAGCGCGGCGCCCACGACGATGACATCGAACCTCAT
>CAWGHV010000077.1:0-5810 GCA_963822375.1 uncultured beta proteobacterium
CGGCATTCGGGCGTACTGGACGGTGGCGGTGGAGGTCGAGATCGAGGGCGGCAAGTACAAGACCGGGCGCGCGACGGCATCCTTCGGGAACAGCTATGGCATGCTCGAGAACTATTCCTACATACCCGGCGCCTACGCGTGCAACGTCTCGAAAAAAGGCATCGATCGCGCGGCCTTCAGCGTGCCGGGCAGCGTGGCCGGTTCGATCATCCGCCTGAGTCTGCCCGCGGAAAACTACATGCGTCTGCACTATGCGTGCATGCTGAATGAGAAACGCGCGCTTGAGTGGCTCCGGAGCAACAGGTACGGCGCACAATCGCCGGAAGATCGGATCAGGGGTGCTGAGAAAGAGCTGCGTCGCGGCGGCGCGGAGATGCTGCCCAACGGCGTTACGCGGTCACGCTGGTCGATGGCCACCGCGAAAAGGTGAGCGCGTCTAATGTCCTCAATGCCAGCCCGCTCGAAATTCAAGTGAAGAAGCTCAAGTAGACGACAATACCGCAGATCGGGCGCGACTGCGGCGCGCGGATGCAGGGCAAGGCGGCGATCGAGACCGGCAACCCCTTTCCCGCTCGGGACGGCGAGATGGCCGAATCGGCATGCGCCAAGGGAACCGGTGGCAGTGGGCGAGCTGGCGCGGGCCAAGGACTTCGATCTCGGCACGGCCGTGTTCGGGCGCGCCATGACCGCGAACGAACTGCGTCAGGCGGTGGGTGTCGGATGCTAAGGGAGGCGACGCAATGTCCGAGGTAATGTCGATTCCACGCCGCGAAGTCCTCAAGGCCGGTGTCGCCCTCGGCGCCATGACGCTCGTGCCGTCGTGCCTGGCGCAAGCGCATTCGGCGCTGCTCACGCGGCCGGTGCCCGCCACCGGCGTGCGCCTGCCGATCGTCGGCATCGGCACGAACCGCTATCGTTCGGGCGACCCGGCATACGTCGCGCGCTTGCGCGACACCCTGGCGGCCTTTGCCCGCCTCGGCGGAAAGGTTGTCAACACCGCGCCCGCCTACGGCGATTCCGAGCACGTCATCGGCGCCATCCTCGGCGAGACCGGTCTGCGCAAACAGCTCTTTCTCGCCACCAAGGTCGATCGCGACAGCGTCGCCGATGCCCGCGAACGCCTGGCCGCATCCGTCGAGGCGCTGGGCACGCAGCAGCTCGATCTCGTGCAGCTACACAACCTGCGTGGTGCCGACAACGTCCTCACGCTGCTGCGCGAGCACCAGGCCGCCGGAACCATCGGCCACATCGGCATCACCAGTTCGAGCGATCGACAGTACGCCGAGATGGAGGCGATCATGCGGCGCGAGCGGCTCGACTTCATCCAGTTGGACTACGCGCTCGGCAACCGCGGCGCCGACGAACGGCTGCTGCCGCTGGCCGCCGACCGCGGCATGGCCGTGCTGATCAACCTGCCGTTCGGCCGTGGCGCGCAGTTTCGCGCCGTCGCCGGTCGGCCGCTGCCGACCTGGGCGGCCGATATCGACTGCAGCTCGTGGGCGCAGGTGTTCCTCAAGTACGTCCTCTCTCACCCCGCCGTCACCTGCGCGATTCCGGGGAGCACGCAAGTCGTGCACGTACAGGACAACCTCGGCGCCGCACGCGGCCGGCTGCCGGACGCGCCGATGCGGCAGAGCATCGCACGTTATTACGACGCCATCGTGGATGCCTGATCGGTGCTCGCCACCGCCCTCAGACGGGTGGTTCCGGTGCGCCAGGGCGAAACGGTGCCGATGCTGCTCGCCACCGCCTATGGATTCAGCATCCTCTTCGCCTACTACCTGCTGCGGCCCGTGCGCGACGAGATCGGCGCTGCCGACCGCGGCAACCTGCAGGTGCTGTGGACGGCGGTGTTCGCCGTCATGCTGCTGGCGGTGCCGCTGTACTCGGCCGCCGTGGCGCGGCTACCTCGCGGCGTATTCGTTCCGCTCGCCAACCGCTTCTTCGCGGCCAACCTGATCGCCTTCTACGCGGCGCTGGTCCTGCTGCCCGAATCCGCGCGCACGTGGATCGACCGCGTGTTCTATGTCTGGGTCAGTGTCTTCGCGCTGTTCGTCGTCACCGTCTTTTGGGGGCTCGTCGTCGACCTGTTCCGCGACGATCAGGGCAAGCGGCTGTTCGGTTTCATCACGGTCGGCTCCTCACTGGGCGGTATCGCCGGCTCGACGGCCACCGCCGCGCTGGCGCCGCACGTGCCGGTGTTCCCGCTCTTGCTGCTCGCGGTGCTGCCGCTCGAGGCCGCCAGCCGGCTCGCGCGCGCTCTCGACCGCCGCGCCGAGCACGCGCCCGCAACGCTGAAGCGCGAGCCCGAGGCGCGCATCGGCGGCGACGCGTGGAGCGGCATCGGCCCGGTCTTCCATTCGCCGGCGCTGCGCAACATCGCGCTATGGATCCTGCTGATGACATTCGCCTCGACCGTTCTGTACTTCGTGCAGTCGCACCTGGTCGGCGAAGCGATCACCGATCGCGCGCTGCGCCGGGCGTTTCTGGCGCGCGTCGATCTGGCGGTCAACACGGTCACCATCCTCACCCAGGCCCTGCTCACTGCGCGCATCCTGCGCCGCCTCGGCGTCGGGCTCACGCTGGCGGTGCTGCCTGCGGTGGCGGCGCTCGGCTTTGTCGCGCTCGGCAGCGCCCCGGCTTCGATCGCGCTGAGTGCATTGCTCATCGTGCGCGTGCTCTACGACAGCAGCCGCCATGCGCTCGCCAAGCCGGCGCGCGAGGTGCTGTTCACGCACGTCAGCCGCGAGGAACGCTACAAGTCCAAGGCCTTCATCGACGCCGCCGTCTACCGCGGTGGCGATCTGCTCAGCGGCTGGATCTATGCCGGCTTTGCTGCGCTCGGCATGACGGCCAGCGCCATCGCGCTGGCCGCCGCGCCAGTAGCGGTGATCTGGACGCTGCTCGGGCGGCGGTTGGGGCGGAACGAGCTGCAGGATCGGCATTGATCGGATCGCGCGCAGCCGGCTGAAGGCGCCGTCGTGCCTACCCTTTCTCGATGGTAAGGGTTCGCGTTGCCGCCCCTAGGGCCTGTTGACATTCCCCCGGCGGGCGCGCTTGCCGCAATTGGCTTGCCGGGCAAGGCGCGGCGAGGCCGCTTGACTGGAGTCAAGCAACGAGCCGCAACGCAGCCCCGCGAGCCAATTGTCGCGAGCCCTTGAGGTTGTGACTCAAAGGCCCCGGCTGCGGCGTCGCGGGAATGTCGAACAGGCCCTAGGCCACGCCATGTCGCTCGAGAGCAGGATAGAGGCGGCGCGGAAGCCAGCCGGGGTGACGACTCACAAACCCGGGTCGGTCCCCTCGTCGCCCGACAGCGCCGCGTCCACTACCTTGCGCGGCAGGTGCGGCGCGAACAGTTCGATGAAGGCGTAGGTGTAGCCGCGCAGGTAGTCGTTCTTGCGCAGCCCGATACGCGTGGTGGCGGACTCGAAAAGGTGTGAGGCGTCGACCGCGCGCAGACGCGTGTCGACCGCTTCCTCATAGGCCATCGACGCCACGATGCCGATACCCAGCCCGAGCGCGACGTAGGTCTTGATGATGTCGGCATCGATCGCGGTGAGCACCACGTTCGGCACCAGGCCGCGCGAGGCGAAGGCGCGGTTGATCTGGCTGCGGCCGGTGAAGGCGAAGTCGTAGGTGATGATCGGATGCCGCGCGATCTCTTCGATCGTGAGCGGGGAGGCGGCGAGGATCGGGTGTCCGGGCGGCGCGATGACACAGCGGTTCCAGTGGTAGCACGGCAGCATCACGAGCTTGTCGAATTGATCGATGGCTTCGGTGGCGATCGCCAGATCGGCCTCGCCGCTAAGGACGTAGTCGCACACCTGGGTCGGACTGCCCTGGTGGATGGCCAGGCGCACGCCGGGATAGCGGCGGGCGAACTCCTGGATCACGCGCGGCAGCACATAGCGCGCCTGAGTGTGGGTGGTGGCGATGGTGAGGTTGCCCGACGCCTCCTTGCTGAACTCATCGCCGACCTGCTTGAGGTTGTCCATGTCGCGCAGCATGCGCTCGGCGATCGCGAGTATCTGACGCCCTGGCTCGGTGACGCCGATGATGCGCTTGCCGTGGCGGATGAAGATCTCGACGCCGAGTTCGTCTTCTAGGACGCGGATCTGTTTGGATACCCCGGGCTGCGAAGTAAACAGGGCCTCAGCCGCGTCCGAGACATTCAGGCCACGGCGCGACACTTCATATATGTACTTAATTTGCTGAAGGTTCATGACACAAAGCGCCTTGCGTGCTACGTAGGGCGCACTTCAAATAACGACCGGTTATTTGAGTCTAACATCAAAGTATTTATCGAATCTATAGGCGATTGCTAGCATCCGTCCGAACTTCAGACGGACTCGCTCGTGGACTTCGGATACACACTCGCCGGATTTGTCGTCGGCGCCATCGTCGGCCTGACCGGTGTCGGCGGAGGCTCGCTCATGACGCCGCTGCTGGTGCTGATGTTCGGCATTCATCCAGCCACCGCGGTCGGCACCGACCTGCTCTACGCCGCGATCACCAAGGCCGCCGGCACGGCCGTGCATGGCCGCAAGGGCTCGGTGGACTGGCGCATTTGTGGCCGGCTGGCGCTCGGCAGCATCCCGGCGGCGGCGCTGACCATCTACGTGCTATCGCACTTCGACCTCAGGAGCCAGGGTGTCTCGCATCTGATTTCCGCCAGCCTCGGCGTGGCACTGCTGCTCACGGCTGCCGCGCTGATCTTCAGGAAGCAGTTGCTGGCGTTCGCCCTGAGCGGCTCGCCGTCGTGGCGCGACCACCACATCGGGCCGGTGACCGTCGCCGTCGGCGCGGTACTCGGCGTGCTGGTGTCGATTTCCTCGGTCGGCGCGGGCGCGCTCGGTGTCGCCGCGTTGCTGTTTTTGTACCCGCGACTGCCGACGCTGCGCATCGTCGGCAGCGATATCGCGCATGCCGTTCCGCTGACCCTGGTCGCCGGCCTCGGCCACTGGATGCTCGGCAGCATCGACTGGGTATTGCTCGGCGGTCTGCTGCTCGGTTCGCTGCCCGGCATCGTGCTCGGCAGTCATGTCGCCGCCAAGGTTCCGGAGCGCGTGCTGCGCCCGTTCCTCGCCACCATGCTGGTCGCCATCGGCGGCAAGCTCATCACGCAGTAATCTCGCAAAGGTCACCGATGTACCGCTACAACCAAATCGACCAGTCGCTCGTCGACCAGCGCGTCGCCCAATTCCGCGACCAGACGCGGCGCCATCTGGCAGGGGAACTGAGCGACGACGAGTTTCGCCCGCTGCGCCTGCAAAACGGCCTCTACATCCAGCGCCATGCGCCGATGCTGCGCATCGCCGTTCCCTACGGGTTGCTGTCGAGCACGCAACTGCGCAAGCTGGCGGAAATCACGCGGCGCTACGACCGTGCCTACGGCCACTTTTCGACGCGCCAGAATTTGCAATTGAATTGGCCACGGCTGGAAGACGTGCCGGACATCCTGGCCGAGCTGGCAAGCGTGGAGATGCACGCGATACAGACCAGCGGCAACTGCATACGCAACATCACCAGCGACCAGTTCGCCGGCGTCGCGCCCGACGAGATCGTGGACCCGCGGCCGTGGTGCGAGTTGCTGCGCCAATGGTCCACCTTTCATCCGGAGTTCGCCTACCTGCCGCGCAAGTTCAAGATCGCCGTCAATGGCGCGGCGGAGGATCGCGCGGTCGTCCTGATGCATGACATCGGCTTGACCGTGGCGCGGAACGAGCACGGCGAGATCGGTTTCCGCGTCATCGTTGGTGGCGGCATGGGCCGTACGCCGATGATCGGCCAGGTGATCCGCGAGTTCCTGC
>CAWGHV010000078.1:0-8011 GCA_963822375.1 uncultured beta proteobacterium
TATGTACATCTACTGGTTCCATTACGTATTGTTTCCGTTCGTCGTCTCCGCGATGGGCTCGCACGGCGGTGCCACCGCCGAAGGCCAGCGAGAACTCCTCGCCAGCTACGGCATCGACGAAGCCCACCTCGGCGTGCCCGTGAAGACGGACATGGACGCCGTCAACGTCGGCACGAACACCTGGGGCGTGCCGGTCTGGTGGGACAAGAACGCCCTCGCCGCCGACGGCGTCGTCACCGTCTCCCGCGTCAAGCCGCACACCGACTTCCGCGGCGCCGCGCGTTCGGCGCGGCGCATCTGTTCGAGCAAGGAAAGGCGCAACAGCGCGCGCACATACTTGTCCGCGAGGTCGATACGGTTGGCCGCGCGCGCCAGTTCGACCAGCGCGAGCAGCGTCCGCTCGTCGCGCGCCAGGTCGCCCAGCTCGCGCTCGGCGGTGTCGATCGCCTCCTGCACCATGTCGCCGCCCTGCAACGCCCGCAGCGCGGCGAGGAAATAGCCGCGCTGCTCGCCCGCCGTGGCGCTGCGGCTGCGCGCCAGCAGGTACAGGCGCGACGCCGCCCGGTATTCGCCGTTGCCGAGCGCGATCGCGGCGGTATTGGCGTACCAGGCCGGATCGCGCCCGCCGCCGCTGCGCGCCACGCGTTGGTACAGCGCAAGCCCGAGTTCGATCTGGCGCAGATCCAACGCCTGGCGCGCCAGATCGAGCATCACCTGATCCGGCCACGGCTCCCCGGCGAGCTTCATCAACTCGGGAACCAGCGCCAGGCGCCGCCGCTCGCGTTCGGCGGGCGCCAGACCGGGTAGCTCGGTTTCGCGGACCCGAATGCGCCAGGCCAGCCAAAGCGCGTCGTGGCGCAGCTCGGTGTCGAACGGCTTGCAGCGCGGGTGAGAGCGTGCGTTGCGCGTCGGCAAGCAGTCCTTCGGCGAACTGCTGGCGCGCCAGGGTGAGGCGCAGCTCCGGATTATTCGGATCGGTGCGCAGCAGGTTGCGCAGATAGCTGGTGGTCAGCGGGTCGCCGCGGGTGGTCGCGACGACTTTGTCCACCAGCTCCTTGAACGGATAGATGGCAACCAGTGCGAGCGCGGTAAGGCCGGTGAGCAGCGCGAGAACCCAGGGCGCGATGAGCCGCGGCCGCTCAAGTGTGGCCGCATCTAACCTGGATCGTTGTATGAGCATCGGGCAACCTGAAGACGCTGATCTCGCCTTGCGTACGCTGCGCCGCGAGTGCTCGGCCGGCGCTGCTCACGCGGCAGCCGCGCACCCCGCGCAGGCCAAACTCGAGCGGCACGTGCGCCTTCAACTCCACGTCGAAGCCGTCGTCGCCGTGGCGCCAGGCGACGATACGGCCGTTGGCCTCGGCGAGTTGAGGCGCCGATTTCGGCGCGGTGGCCGTCTCGAGTGAAGCCGAGGCGGCGGCGAGATGGACGTAGTTGCCTTCGGCACCCGGCGCGTAGCCTGCCACGTTGGTCAACGCCGCAAGCTCGGGCAGGCCGAGCGCAGCAGGCAGGCGCAATGTGCGCAGCGCGCCGTCGCCGCGAATCACCCATCCGTCGCGGTCAACCCGGCGTGCCACGGCAACGCGGTTGAAATCCAGTGCCTTGCGGATGAATTCGGTGGCGAATACCGGGTGCACCGGCTGCTTGAGCGCCCAGCCGTAGAACCTTGTGCAAGGCGTTGAGCGCGGCCGGCTTGGATGCCGAGTAGGTGTGATAGTAGATGTTGATCGGCTTCAGACGGCGCGGCCGGCCGGTCATCTCGAAAGTCTCGATCACCTTCTCGAAGCCGTAGAAAGGTCCGCGCCAGAGGTTGGTGTAGACATTCTCGTTCATCACCGGCGCATAGGTCTGGAACATGCCGCCCTTGGCGATGCCCAGCGGCGAGACCGCGGTCAGCGAGGGGTGGGCACGGCTGATGATGGTGTTGCCGCCGTTCATGTTGAGCAGTCCCGCGCGCTCGACCGTGCGCAGCGACGCAACGCCCGGCGCCGCGTCGCCGCTCCACAGCAGCAAGCCAACCGGTTTGCCCGGCGGGGCGAGGTTGTTGCGGATGTAGTCGATCGAGCCGACGGTCTCGCGCTCGACATTGATATCGTAGCCGGGCACTCGCAAGGCATAGTACGCGTCGGGATCGTCCGGGTTGAGCTGTGCCTCGGCTTTCGCCCAGTTGAAGGGGTGCGAATAGGTATGCGAAGCGATTTCCACGTGCGGCAGCCGGAACATGCGCCGCGCAATGTCTTCCATTTCGCGCGCCAGGTTCGGGTGCAGGCCGTCGCGTGCGACTTCGGCCTCGATCACCGACATCGTGGTCGGAACCCGGTACTTCGCCAGCACCTCGCGCAGCAGAACGGCGGCGGCCAGCGGCGAGCCGGCGAATTCGCCGCGCGAGGGAAAGCCGTCGCCGTCGATATGCACCAGCAGCAGGCGGCGGCCGTTTTCGGTCGTCGTGTCCGGCACCGGCATCGGCGGCAGCCGCAGCGCCTGCTCGAGAAACGCGAACGGATCGACGACCCAGCGCGACTGATCGTCGACCGCGGGTAGCTCGATGACGGCGAACGGATTGAGCACGTAGCCGCCCCAGGGCATGATCGCCGCCGCGTCCGCGCGCACCCCCTTGGCATCGACCAGCGTCAGCAGCGCGCGGCCTTGCGGCGTCGCCACGCGCAGTGTCGAAGCCTGCCGGCGCTCGGGCGCGGGCGGCGCTTCGAAGCCCATCATCGGGTCTTGGTCGGCGATGCCGAGGCGGCCGCTGAGTGCGGCCTCGCCCAGCGTAAGGTCGAGCGCTTTGGCCTCCGCGGTGTTCATCGAATAGCCGAAATCGCCCAGCACCGCGACACGCATTCCCTGTTCGCGCCGCTTGCGCAGCCACGCCGCGAACGCGCCCGCCGGCGCGCCGTCGATACCGCCGGCGAACCAGGTGACGATGCCGGCATAGCGCCCAACGAGCACGTCATCGGGCAACGGCTGCGTGGCGTCCACATATTCCGGGACATAGCCCAGATGGTTGATCGGCATCGCGACGTAGCGGTGGGCGTTGGTGAAATTGAGCGCCGGCGCCTCGCGCCCGTCGTAGAGGAGGAGTATCTTGCGCGGCATGACCTCGAGCGCGCCGATGCCGAGGCTCGCCAGTGCGCCGTCGGTGACCCAGGGCGTGAAGCCGAGCGCCGCGATCTTGGCTGCGGTGGCGCGCGTCAGCGCGCGGTCGCCGGGGTCGAACATAGTCGATGGCGATCACGGGCAGGCCGAGGTCATCGTGAGCTTCGCGCAGCTTACCGAGCAGCCAGTCGCGGTCCGCCGGCTTGACCTCGACGTAGCGTTGCGCGGTGGCGTCCCAGCCGCGGAACAGCGACTCGGCGGCGACCGCGAGCAGGTCGTGCTTGACGGCGGGCAGGATCTCGAAGCCGCGATTGGCGATCAGCCGGATACCCGGAAAGCGCTTGCGCAATTCGCGGATGACCGCGACCAGACCCTGCTGCTGGCGCGCCGCGTCCACGCTCTTGCCGGCCAGGTGGTAGGAGTCGAGGGTGTCGAGAAATAGCCCGCGATAGCCCTTGCGCCACAACGGCTCGACCACACGATCGGCGAAGAAGCGCGGCCATTCCGGCTGCGCCTGGTCGATCACCACCGAGCCCCAGGCGGCGTTGGTGGCGAGCTTCCAGGCTTCGGGCAGATCCTTGAAATAGGGCCGCGAGGGCTGGGCCTCACCCACCGCGACGTAGGCGAAAAGCTCGCTGGTGCTGCCGGCATACTCCGCAGGGTCGTAGCCGTGATCGGGCTCGACCACCACGATGTCGAAGGCGCGCAGCTCGTCCAGCGGCGCATTGCGCGCATAGAACAGCGCCACGCTGGGGCTTGCGGTGGGGGTTGCGGAAGGCGCTGTGGCGGGGTTTGCCAGGCCGCGGGCCGACGCCAGCAGCATCGCGCCCAGGCCCAGCAGCCAAGCGGCCAGGCGGGCGCCGCGGCCGATCATGAGCCGCTGTGCCAAAGCCTTTCCAGGCCGTCCCTGAGGCTGGTGAACGTACTGATCGACAACTCGAGCGCAAGGCGCTCGTTGGCCGCGGCAGAGTGGCGAATGTCGCCCTCGCGCGCGGTTTCGTAGGTGATCTCGGGCTTGGCGCCGGCGACATCGGCCAGCGTATCGATCAGCTCCTGCAGCTTGACGCTGTGGCCGGTGGCGACGTTGCACACTCCGCAAGCGCTCGCGCCGAGCGCCGCGACGTTGGCGCGGGCGACGTCGCCGGCGTAGATGAAGTCGCGCGTCTGCTGCCCGTCGCCGTATACCAGCAGCCCTTGGCCTTCGCGCAGGCGGCGGACGAAGATGCTGATCACGCCGGAATAGGGCGAACTCGGATCCTGGCGCGGGCCATATACGTTGAAATAGCGCAGTCCCAGCGTCGGCATGCCATACAGGCAGTGGTAGAGGTGCGCGTACTGGTCGTTGACCGTTTTCTCCAGGCCGTAGGGCGAGATCGGCAGGGCCGGAGCCTGCTCGGTAAGCGGGAGCCGCGCCGGCACGCCATACACGGCCGCGCTCGAGGCGTAGGCGAAGCGCTGCACGCCGCTGCGGCGGGCGGCCTCGAGCACGTTCAGGAATCCGCTGATATTGACGGCGGCGGAGCCGAGCGGGTCCGCGACCGAGGTGGCCACCGAGACCTGCGCCGCGAGGTGCAGCACGTGGGTGACCTCCGCCAGCGCGGCGGCCACGTCCGCGCTTTCGCGGATATCCCCCGCGAGCACCTCCAGCGCCGGATGCTGCGGCAGGTTTTGGCGTTTGCCGCTGGAGAAATTGTCCAGCACGCGCACCCGCGCGCCGCCTGCCAGTAGATGTTCCACCGAATGCGATCCGATGAAGCCGGCACCGCCGGTGACGAGGACATGCATGGCGTTGGCTGCGCTCATGGCGCCCGAGTATAGCCCAGCACGGCGGTCTGCGGCACAGCGACTGCTCGATCGCGGCGCGGACGCCGCTCCCACCACTACCACCACTAACACCACTCCACCCGCAAGACCATCGTTACCCTCGGCCGGCTTGGCGCGATCGCGCCGCAACTGCTACTCTCCGTGCTTTTCGCCCCGCCCTATCATGCAGCCAGACTACCTGGAGAAAATCCTCACCGCCCGCGTCTACGACGTCGCCATCGAAACGCCGCTCGAGCCCGCCCCCAACCTCTCGGCGCGCATCCAACAACCGGCTGCTGCTCAAGCGCGAGGACATGCAGCCGGTGTTCTCGTTCAAGCTGCGCGGCGCCTACAACAAGATGGCGCAGCTGACGCGCGGCGCAGCTCGAGCGCGGCGTGATCGCCGCCTCCGCCGGCAACCACGCCCAGGGCGTGGCGCTGGCGGCGCAGAAGCTGGGCTGCCGCGCGGTGATCGTGATGCCGGTGACGACGCCGCAGATCAAGATCGAGGCGGTGGCGGCGCGCGGCGCCGAGGTGGTGCTGCTCGGCGATTCCTACGACGAGGCCTACGCGCATGCGCGCGAGCTGGAGCAGGAGCGACAAGCTGACCTTCGTGCATCCCTACGACGATCCGGACGTGATCGCCGGCCAGGGCACCATCGGCATGGAGATCCTGCGCCAGCATGCCGGAGCCGATCCACGCGGTGTTCTGCTGCGTCGGCGGCGGCGGGCTGATCTCCGGCGTCGCCGCCTACATCAAGCGCCTGCGGCCGGAGACCAAGATCATCGGCGTCGAGGCCAGTCGACGCCGACGCCATGACGCAGTCGCTGGCGGCGGGCCAGCCGCGTGACGCTCGCCGCAGGTCGGCCTGTTCGCCGACGGCGCGGCGGTGAAGCAGGTCGGCGAGGAGACCTTCCGCCTGTGCCAGCAGTATGTCGACGAGATGATCCTGGTCGACACCGACGCCATCTGCGCGGCGATCAAGGACGTGTTCGAGGACACGCGCTCGATCCTCGAACCGGCCGGCGCGCTGGCCGTCGCCGGCGCCAAGGCCTACGCCGCGCGGCACAGGCTCGAAGGACGAAGACGCTGGTGGCGATCGCCTCCGGCGCCAACATGAACTTCGACCGCCTGCGCTTCGTCGCCGAGCGCGCCGAGGTCGGCGAGCAGCGCGAGGCGGTGCTCGCGGTGACGCTGCCGGAACGCCCGGGCGCCTACAAGGCGTTCTTGGCGCTGATCGGCCGCGCAACATCACCGAGTTCAACTACCGCTACGCGAACGCCAGCGCGGCGCACGTCTTCGTCGGCGTCCAGCTCAACGGCCGCGCCGAGTCGCACAAAGCTGGTCGCGCACCTGCGCAAGCACGGCTACCCGACGCTCGACCTGACCGACGACGAACTGGCCAAGCTGCACGTGCGCCACCTGGTCGGCGGCCACTCGCCGGCAGGCCGACGACGAGCTGATCTACCGCTTCGAGTTCCCGGAGCGCCCCGGCGCGCTGATGAACTTCCTCAACAGCATGAGCCACGACTGGAACATCAGCCTGTTCCACTACCGCAACCACGGCGCCGACTACGGCCGCGTGCTGGTCGGCATGCAGGTGCCGCCGGACGAGATGAGCGAGTTCCACGCCTTCCTCGATCGCCTCGGCTACGCGTATGTGGACGAAACGCGAATCCGGCCTACCGGCTGTTTCTGGGCTGAACACGCTTGCCGCGCGGCGCCCGGCGCCTCAAAGCAATTCGTGCACTTTCTCCGGCGGCCGACCAAGCACCGCCCGGTCGCCACGCACGACGATGGGTCGCTCGATCAGGATCGGGTCGGCGACCATCGCCGCGATCCATTCGGCATCGGAGAGGGTGCGCTCGCGGTACTTCGACTTGAAAACATCCTCGCCGCCGCGCACCAGCGCCCGCGGCGCCAGGCCGAGCTTGTTCACCAGCAGGCGCAGTTCGGCGGCGCTCGGCGGGGTCTCGAGGTATTCGATGATGCGCGGCTCGACGCCATGCTCGCGCAATAGTGCGAGTGCGGCGCGGCTCTTGCTGCAGCGTGGGTTGTGATAGATCGTGAAGTCGGGCTCGGTCATATGGTGCGCTTTGAAGATGAGTGCCGGAGGATTGTGCCTGGATGAGGCCGTCTTGGCGGCGCGAGTCAAGTATACGTCTGGATCGCCGGTCGCGATCCAAGCGGCTTGTGGGTTCCCAACCGCGCGGGAAAGACCAGCCCTTCGATCGGGTTCATGGCGAACGGCGAGAGATGGGCGCCGCAACAGTCGATGCGAATGGCGTTGCCGCCAACCAGGCATTGCGCGCTAGTCGATGCTCCGCGGCCAACTCTTCTTGAGCAGGCGCGACAGCGCGCGGTCGGCGAGCAGCTTGCCGCCGGTCTGGCAGCGCGCGCAGTAGTTGGTCTCGTTGTCCGCGTAGACGATGCGCTGCACCGGTGCGCCGCAGACCGGGCACGGCTTGCCGAAACGTCCATGCACCGCCATTTCCGGGCGGAAGGCGGTGACCTTCTCGGGAAAGCCGTCGCCGGCCTGTGCGCGCAGGCGCGCGGTCCATTCGCTCAGCACCTCGCGCGTGGCGGCGTGAAGCCGCGCGACCTCGGCGCCGCTCAGCTTGCGTGTCAGAGCGATCGGCGACAGCCGTGCGCGGTGCAGGATCTCGTCCGAGTAGGCGTTGCCGATGCCGCTGAAGCTGCGCGGATCGGTCAGCGCGCGCTTGAGGGTGTGGTTCTCCGCGCCGAGCCGCGCCGCGAACGCCGCCAGATCGGCCTCCAGCACTTCGAGCCCGCCCGGATCGTGCTCGCGCAGCGCGGCCTCGCCGCGCACGAGGTGCAGCGACGCGCGCTTCTTCGTGCCCGCTTCGGTGAACATCAGGGTGCCGTCGGGGAACTCGAACACGGCGAGGCCGTTGCGGCCCGGCGGCTTGGAGGCTTGCGCCGCGTCGTGCGACTGCCAGCGCAACCGCCCGGCGATCATCAGGTGCAGGACCAGGAACAGCTCGTCCTCCAGCGCCAGCACGATGCGCTTGCCGAGCCGGCGCAGGCCGACGATCCGCTTGCCATGAGCCGCCTCGATCGGCGGCAGCGCGGTACGCAGGATGAACGGGC
>CAWGHV010000079.1:0-18901 GCA_963822375.1 uncultured beta proteobacterium
CCATTGGGTTTGCGCATGCGCAGCAACACTTCGAAATTGAGCGAATCGAGCGGCCGGCTCAGTGATATTTCGGGCTGCATCACGAGGAACAGGCCCTCGGTGTTTCGCCGCGCTCCAGGCAGGAAATCAGCTCCAAACTCATACTTGTGGTGCTGGAAGAAAACGTTGCCGCTCTCGGTCACGACGAGTTGCTCGTTGGGGCGCTTCTTGGCCATGCGGTGCAGCGTGGTCAGCGGCGCGAACGCTACGAGCCCGATCCGGCGCAGCACCACCTCGATCCGCAGGTGGCGCTGGCCGGATTGATCGACGCCGCCGAGCGCATCGCCGAGATCAAGGCGCGCACCGGCCGTGCCGCGCCGGATGTCGTCACCTGAGAGTGTGCCTAGCCCCCGCCTGCGGGAACGACAAAGATGGCGGGCGTCCGCTTGCGTCGGACGTAGCCCGGGTTCCGGTTTGCTCGACGGGGGCTTGGCGCTGCCCGCTCAGCCGCGCTCTTGCACGAGGATCGCCGCGCCCAAGGGCGGCAAGCTCAGCTCGACCCGCCCGGCCGCCGCGGCGTAGGGCGCTCCGCCATTGAGGGCGTCGTTTCATGGTCCGTCGCCGGCAACCGGCAATGCAACCGCTTGTGCTTCGTCGCGTGCGTTGAGCGCCACGCACACTGCTTGCGTCGGCACGCCGCGGGTGAAGGCGAAAATGCGCCTCGCATCATCGACGAGCAGGGTCGCATAGTCGCCGTCCTGCAGCGCATCGAGGCTGCGGCGCAGCCGGATCAGCCGGCGATAGTGAGCGAAGAGCCGATGATCGAACTCGACCTCGTCGGGCCGCGGCTTGTTCCCGCCATCGGGCAATGCCGTTTCGTCGTCATAGCGTAGATCCGGCCACAGCATTGGCTTGCGGCAGCAGGGGTCGCGCGCGCCCCACATGCCGGCCTCGTCGCCGTAGTAGATCATCGGCGCGCCGAGGTAGGTCATCTGCAGGATCACCAGCAGCTCGTGCAGGCGCCGCTCAACGGCGTCGGGCTTGCGCGTGTCGTACTTGGTTTGCTCCTGGCGCGGCGGCGGTGGGTCGTCGGCCTGGTTGAAATCGCGGATGTCGAAGCAGGCGCGGTTGACGATACGCGAGGCGACCCGCGCCGTGTCGTGACTGCCGACGAGGTTCTGCATCACGTATCCGACGCAGGGCGGGTGCGCCTGGCGCAGCCGCGCGAGCAGCCGATCCACGTCGCTCGGCTCGATGCCGCGCTCGCCGCCGGCAACGAAACCCGTGCAGGCGGAAGCGAACCCGTAGTTCATCACCGCATCGAACTCGTCGCCCCGCAGGTAGGGTGCGACGAACTCGGGCGGCTTCATGATCTCGCTCGCCAGGTAAGCCTCGGGATTGATCGATTTCACGAGACGCCGCCAGTCTTTCCAGAACGGATGCGCGACCTGCCGTGCATCGTCGAGCCGCCAGCCGTCAACGCCCTCGGCAGCCACGCCGTGCGGGGCCATCCAGCGCCGCGTCGCGGCGAAGATGTAGTCGCGCGGGCCGGCGACGATGCCGTTGTCGTCCTGACGCAGTTCGGGCAGCGTCTCGTGACCGCCCCAGGCGTCGTACTCGAATCCACCGCCGCCGGGCGCAGCGCCCCAGCGGCGCACCTTGAACCATCCGGCGAAACGCGACGCGCGGCGCTTCTCCAGCACGTCGCGGAAAGCGAAATTGTTCAATCCGACGTGGTTGAACACGCCATCGAGGATGAACCGCATGTCGCGCGCATGGGCCCGGGCGATCAGCTCCAGCAGTAGCCGGTCGGCGGCGGTCCACGCCCAGGTCGCCGGATCTTCGGGCGTTTCCGCCGCGGTCGCGCGCTTGTCGCCGGCCGGGTCGGGACCGAAGTGAGGGTTGACATGGTGGTGGCAGGCGCTGTCGTATTTGTGGGCGGAGGGGGCCTCGAACACCGGCGTCAGGTACAAGGCATTGACGCCCAGATCTTGCAGATAGTCGAGCTTGTCGATGATCCCCTGGAGGTCGCCGCCGTAGCGGCGCCGCTGCAAGTGCCACCAGATGTCGCCGCCGGCAGCGCGCTCGTGGGGCTGCAGGGCGTACCAGTCGGCGCTCCAGGGGTGCGGCTGCCAGCCCGAACTGTCGGTGCCGCCATGGCTGCCTCGAAGGCTGTCCGGCGTCGGGTCGTTGCTCGGATCGCCGTTGCGAAAGCGCTCGGGAAAGATCTGGTACCAGACGGCGCGACGCGCCCAGGCGGGAACGAAATCGTCGGCAGGCATGATATGGCGGTCAGCCATTGCGGGGCGCGGTGGTCGTCGTCATGCGGTGATCTCGATGCGATTGCCTTCGGGATCGAGCACCACGCTCTCATAATATCCGTCGCCGGTACGTCGAGGACCATCGAGAACACGAAGCCCAGCGCGCCGCAGTTCGTCAGTCAGCGCGCCTACGCGTTGCTCGGACCCGACGGCGAAGGCGAGATGAACGAAGCCGGTGAACTGGCGCTCGATGTCGTTTTTCGATTCCGGAATGCTCGCCATGTGCATCAATTCCAGCCTTGCGCCGCTGGCGAAGCAGAGGAAATAGGAGCTGAACTGCTTGTGCGGATTGATGTACTTGGCGCCGGCGCGGGCGCCGAAATAGCGGCAATAGAAGTCCTTCAATCGCTCCAGATCCCGCGCCCAGATAGCGACGTGTTCGATGTGCATGCGATCTCCTAGCCGGAGCGCTGATCTGATGGCAGTGGCATGGCGGCGGCGCCGGCCTGGGTTTGCGGCAGTCGGCGCGCCGCGTCGGCGCGCCCGACGTTACCCGCGAGCAGTGCAATCAGCGCGCAGAGCGCGGCGACGATCGCCATGCCGGCCGTGAGTGAAAACGCGTGGGCGGCGAAGCCGATGAACGGCGGGCCGAACAGCCCGCCGCTGTAGCCCATCGTTGCCACGGCCGCCAGTGCGCTGCCCGAGGAGCCGACGCGGATCTGGCCGCTGGCGCTGAAGGTGAGGGGAAAGACGACCGCCATGCCGAAACCGACCACGGCGAAGCCGACCAGCGCGGCGAGCGGGTGCGCGCTCGCAAGCGCGACGCCCAGCGCGAGCGCCGACGCGGCGGCACCGGCGCGCAGCGTGGCAGCCGCACCGCAGCGGTCGATGACGCGGTCGCCGCCGAGCCGGCCCACGGTCATGGCGAGCGAGAATACCGCATAGCCGGCGGCGGCCATGCCTTCGCCGGTGCCCAAGGCATCGCGCAGATAGAGTCCGCTCCAGTCACCGATCGCGCCCTCTACTACCGCGGCGCAGAAGGCAACCAGGCCGAGCCCCAGCATCGCTCGCGACGGCACAGCGAACACCTGGCCCACCGGCCCTGCTCGGGCCGGGCTGGGTAGCAGGCGCGGCAGCGCAATCAGCGTGATGACGGTCAACGCTGTGGCTGCCAGAGCGAAGTGCAGCAAGGGTGTCAGCCCGGCGCCAGCCAGCACGCCGCCGGTGGCCGCGCCGGCCAGCCCGCCCAAGCTGAATTGGGCGTGGAAGCTCGAGTTGATCGAGCGCCCGTATAGCTTCTGCACCTCGAGCGCCTGATTATTCATGGCCACGTCCATCGCGCCCATCGCGGCACCGAACAGCGCCAACGCCGCCGCGAGCGTGGCCATGCCCGATGCCAGCGCCAGCGGGGGCAACAGCGCACACATCGCGACCGCGCTCAGCGCCGTGACCCGACGGCTGCCGTAATGCGCGACCAGCCATGCCGTGGCGGGGAACGCGCCCAGCGCGCCGAGCGCCAGCGCGAGCAACGCAAGCCCGAGTTCGCTCGCGTTCAACCCGGCCTGATCGCGCAGCGCGGGGATGCGCGCCACCCAACTGGCGAATAGCGCACCATGCACGAAGAATATCGCCGACACGGCGATGCGATGAGTGCGGAGCGAGGCCATCGGTGGGTGAATGTCGAGTCGAGCGGAACGTGGGGCAGCCAGGATCCGTATCCGGGCACGAGGCCGGTTCGGTACCGGGCGCAAGCGATGCAGGCATCTTACCAGCGCGGCAATGATGAGCGCCCGGGGATCGCGTCGGCGCGTGCCGGCCATCGCCGAAGCGACTAGAATGAGTTGTAGCTTGGACAAAGGTGGCGAGATGGAGAAACCTTGGATGCGTCATACGATGGCGATACTGCTGGCGGCAGTGGTGACAGCGGCACCAGCCGTAGGCATGGCAAGGGACGAGACGATCACCGGCGACAAGGGTTCGGACATGCTGGTCGATCTGGTGGTCGTGCGCCCGGTCGGTGTTGTCGCGACGGTGATCGGCGGGGTCGCGTTCGTGGTGGCGCTGCCGTTCACGATTCCCAGCGGCAGCGTCGGGACGTCTGCGCAGGAGATGGTGGGCAGGCCCGCCGAATACACGTTCAATCGCCCGCTCGGCGAGTTCGATCGCTGCGGCGCGGATGCGCGTCCGTGCGGGGAGCGCTAGCGGTGGCGCCGTGCGGATCACGGGTCAGGCGCGCATGAGGTACATCGAGTACGGCCCCGATGGCAGCGCCGAATCGATGCGCCTGGCGGACGGCCCGACGCCCGTGCCGGGCGCCGGCGAAATCCTGATCGAAGTTCACTGCGCCGGCGTCAATCGGCCGGATCTGCTGCAGCGGGCGGGGCGCTACGCGCCCCCACCCGACGCGTCGCCGATCCTCGGCCTCGAAGTCGCGGGGCGGGTGGCCGCGGTGGGCGCAGGTGTCGAAGCATGGCGTGTTGACGATAGCGTCACCGCCCTGGTGCCGGGCGGCGGCTACGCCGAGTACTGCGTAACGCCCGCCTGTCACGCCTTGCCGGTGCCCGCGGGCATGAGCATCGCGGAGGCAGCCGGGTTGCCCGAAACCTGGTTCACCGTGTGGGCCAACCTCATCGATCTCGGCCGACTCAAGTCCGGCGAGCGCTTGCTGGTCCACGGTGGCACGAGCGGCATCGGTCTCACCGCCATTCAACTCGCGCGTCATGTCGGCGTGGAGGTCATCGTGACCGTCGGCAGCGAGGAAAAAGCGCGGTTCTGCCGCCACTTCGGTGCCGCCGCCGCGATCGACTATCGCAGCGAGGATTTCGTCGCGCGCGTGCGCGAACTCACCGGCGGCGCGGGCGTAGACGTCGTCCTCGACATGGTCGGCGGCGCGTACATCCAGAAGAACATCAAAGTTCTGCGCCGCGACGGCAGACTGGTGTTCATCGCTTTTTTGCAGGGTAGCAAGAGCGATGTCGATTTCATGCCGGTGATGCTGAACCGGCTCACCATCACCGGCTCGACGATGCGCCCGCGCAGCGTGGAGTACAAGGCCGCGATTCGAGATGCGCTGAAGCGCGAGATCTGGCCGGCGCTGGAGGCGGGGCGATTGAAGACGCATCTGTTCGCTACCTATCCGCTGGCGCAGGCCGCCGAGGCGCACCGCCTGATGGAAAGCAGCCGCCATATCGGCAAGATCGTCCTGCAGGTGCGCGACTAGGGCGCTACGGAATCGCTCTCGAGGAGGATGGGATGCGACTGCTGACCTGGAACATCCAATGGGGACGCGGCGCCGATGGTGTCGTGGATCTCGAACGCGTGGTGCGCGATGCCAAGGCGACCGCCGACTTCGACGTGCTCTGCCTGCAGGAAGTGGCGGTCGATTTCTCCAGCTTGCCGGGAAGCCACGGCGAAGACGAGGTGGCGCTGCTGCGTGAGGCGTTCCCTGGTTATGAGTTGTTCTTCGGCATCGCGACCGATCTGCCGCTCGGCCGTGGCAGGCGCAGCCGGTTTGGCAACGTCATACTCACGCGGCTGCCGGTGATGCAGGTGTTTCGCCACCTGCTGCCGTGGCCGAGCGATCCCACGGTGTCCTCGATGCAGCGGGTCTGTGTCGAGGCGGTGATCGATGCCAGCTGCGGGCCGGTGCGGGTGATGACCACCCATCTCGAGTATTACTCGCGGCCGCAGCGCATGGCTCAGATCGAGGCCCTGCGCGCCATTCACCAGGAGGCGAGCGCACACGGCCGCGCACCGCGTGATGGCGACGAGGCCGACGCCACGTTCGCGGTGCTGCCGCGCGGGGTCTCGGCAATCCTCTGCGGCGACTTGAATTTCAAGCCCGAAGACGACGAGCATGCGGCGCTCGGCGCGGCGTTCGCCGATGCGACGCCGCGCCTGGTCGATGCGTGGCTGGCCAAGAACGGCGCGCCGCATGCGCACACGGTCGGACTGCACGAGGCGGAATGGCCGGACGAGCCTTACTGTTGTGACTTTGTCTTCGTCACCGAGGATCTGGTACCGCGCATCAGCAGTATCGAGGTGAATCAGTTCACCGCCGCGTCCGACCACCAGCCTGTGTTGCTGGAGCTGGCACCCTAAACGCATTCGTGGCGAACATCACGCTTCCGGCAGGTGCGCTTCCATTGCGTTATAGGGTGTGGAATCCGCGCTGTCATCCTGGCGTCTTCGGCCGGGTCATAACCGAATGAAAGCGCATCGAAAGATTTCTTTATCCGACTGTGGCGTGAAAGTTGCAGTGGATGCCGGAGAATCATTGCCGGCACGAAACGAATGCCGGCGAACAACTGGAGCGGGGGATAAGCAGATGATCGAAACCTTCTACGACGTGATGCGTCAGCGGGGCGTCACGCGCCGCAGTTTCTTGAAGTTTTGCAGCCTTACCGCGTCGTCGCTCGGCTTGGGCCCGGCGCTGGCGCCACGGATCGCTCACGCGCTGGAGACCAAGCCGCGCACACCGGTGATCTGGCTCGAGGGCCTGGAATGCACCTGCTGCTCGGAGTCGTTCATTCGCTCCGCGCACCCGCTGGCCTCCGACGTCGTGCTGTCCATGATCTCGCTCGACTGGCACCAGACGCTGATGCCGGCGGCGGGTCACCAGGCGGTCGCGCAACTCGAGAATGCGATCGAGAAGTACAAGGGCAACTACATACTCGCGGTCGAAGGCAATCCGCCGCTCAACGAAGATGGCATGTACTGCATCAGCGCCGGAAAGCCGTTCGTTGAGAAGCTCAAGCATGCCGCCGCCGGCGCCAAGGCGGTCATCGCCTGGGGTGCCTGCGCCTCCTATGGCTGCGTGCAGGCGGCCAAGCCCAACCCGACCCGCGCGGTGCCCATCGACAAGGTGATCACCGACAAGCCCATCATCAAGGTGCCGGGCTGCCCGCCGATCCCCGAGGTGATGACCGGTGTGATCACCTACATGCTGGCATTCGACCGGCTGCCGGAGGTCGACCGGCAAGGGCGGCCGAAGATGTTCTACGGCCAGCGCGTCCATGACAAATGCTATCGCCGCCCGCACTTCGATGCCGGCCAGTTCGTCGAAACGTGGGACGACGAAGGCGCGCGCAAGGGCTACTGCCTGTACAAGGTCGGCTGCAAGGGACCGACGACCTACAACGCATGCTCGGGCACGCGCTGGAACGAAGGCGTGTCGTTCCCCATCGGCTCCGGTCACGGCTGCTTCGGCTGCTCGGAAAACGATTTCTGGGACAAAGGCTCGTTCTACGACCGCCTCACCAAAGTGAACGCGATGGGTGTCGAGGCCAATGCCGACCAGGTTGGCATGGTCGCCGCCGGCGTGGTCGGGACGGCAATCGTCGCGCACGCGGCGGTCGCCGCGATCCAGCGCGCCGCGGGCGGATCAAAAACAGACAGGCGGGCCAACGAGTCGGCCAAGGCGGGGGGAGAATAAATCATGGCAGTCATCGACACACAAGGCTTCAAGCTCGACAACAGCGGCAAGCGGGTCGTCGTCGACCCGATCACCCGGATCGAAGGCCATCTGCGCATCGAGGTCAATCTCGACAGCGACAACGTGATTCGCAACGCCGTCTCCACCGGCACCATGTGGCGCGGCCTGGAAGTGATCCTCAAGGGCCGCGATCCGCGCGATGCCTGGGCCTTCGTCGAGCGCATCTGCGGCGTCTGCACCGGCGTGCATGCGCTGGCTTCGGTGCGCTGCGTGGAGGATGCGCTGAAGATCAAGATCCCGGACAACGCCAACATCATCCGCAACCTGATGCACGCGACGCTGTACGCGCAGGACCACCTGGTGCACTTCTACCACCTGCACGCGCTCGACTGGGTGGACGTGGTCAGCGCGCTGAAGGCCGATCCGAAGCGGACCTCGGAACTCGCGCAATCGATCTCCAGTTGGCCGCTGTCCTCGCCGGGCTATTACCGCGACTTGCAGACGCGGCTGAAGAAGTTCGTCGACAGCGGCCAGCTCGGACCGTTCACCAACGGCTACTGGGGCCACCCGGCCTACAAGCTGCCGCCGGAAGCCAACCTGATGGCGGTCGGCGCACTACCTCGAAGCGCTCGACTTCCAGAAGGAGATCGTCAAGATCCAGACCATCTTCGGCGGCAAGAACCCGCACCCGAACTGGCTGGTCGGCGGCGTGCCGTGCTCGATCAATGTCAGCCACGAGGGCGCTGTCGGCGCGATCAACATGGAGCGTCTGAACCTGGTCTCGAAGATCATCGACGACACCATCACTTTCATCGACAAGGTCTACATCCCCGACCTGCTGGCGATCGCCTCGTTCTACAAGGACTGGGGCGCGATCGGCGGCGGCATCTCCAGCCAGAACCTGATGTCCTACGGCGAGTTTCCCCGAGGTCGCCAACGACGACAGCCCGAAGAGCCTGATGTTGCCGCGCGGCGCGATCCTCAACGGCAATCTGAAGGAGATTCACCCGGTCGACCTCAAGGATCCGGAACAGATCCAGGAGTACGTCGCGCACAGCTGGTACAAGTACGCCGACGAGACCAAGGGGCTGCACCCGTTCGATGGCGTGACCGAGCCCAACTTCGTCCTGGGCAAGAATTCCAAGGGCACCAAGACCGACATCAAGGAGATCGACGAGAGCGCGAAGTACTCGTGGATCAAGTCGCCGCGCTTCAAGGGCCAGCCGATGGAGGTCGGGCCGCTGGCGCGCTACGTCATCGGCTATGCGATGGGCGATTCCGGACTTCAAGGAGCCGGTCGAGATGGTGCTGAAGAAGCTCGATGTGCCGGTGCAGGCGCTCTTCTCCACGCTCGGGCGTACCGCCGCGCGCGGTCTCGAGGCATCGTGGGCGGCCCACAAGATGAAGCACTTCAACGATCAGCTGATCGCCAATATCAAGGCCGGCAATGTGGCGACCGCAAACATCGAGTATTGGGAGCCGAAGACCTGGCCGGCCGAGGCCAAGGGCGTGGGCTATTGCGAGGCGCCGCGCGGCGCGCTTGGGCACTGGATCAAGATCAAGAACACCAAGATCGACAACTACCAGTGCATCGTGCCGACGACCTGGAACGCCGGCCCGCGCGACGCCAAGAACCAGATCGGTGCCTACGAAGCGGCATTGATGAACACCAAGATGGCCAAGGCCGACGAGCCGCTCGAGATTTTGCGCACCATCCACAGCTTCGACCCATGCCTGGCGTGCGCGACGCATGTCATCTCGCCGGCGGGAGAGGAAATAACGCGGGTGACGGTGCGCTAAGGGGGGCGTCATGGACTATTTTCAGAGAACCACGTCGACCGCACCCACCTACGTATGGGAGGCGCCGGTACGCATTTGGCATTGGATCATGATGGTCACGATGTTCGTGCAGATGGTGACGGGCTACTTGATCGGCAGCCCGCTGCCGTCGGTGCCGGGCGAGGCGTCGGAGAGCTTCCTGTTTGGCTATATCCGCTTCGCCCACTTCGCTGCCGGCTACATCTTCGCCATCACCTTCATCCTGCGCATCTACTGGGCATTCGTCGGCAACCGCCACGCGCGCGAGATATTCGTCGTGCCCAAATCGATGTTCACCAAGTCGTTCTGGGACGGGCTGATCCACCAGCAACTGTACTACCTGTTCATGCGTCGCGAAGGCCGCAGCTACGGCGGCCACAACCCGCTCGAGGCGGCGGCGATGTTCTTCATGTTCGTGCTCGGATCGCTGTTCATGATCTTCACCGGCTTCGCGCTCTACGGCGAAGGCGCGGGAATGGGGAGCTGGCAGTACACCTTGTTCAGTTCGTGGGTCATCCCGCTCATCGGCGACAGCCAGAAGGTGCACACCTGGCACCACCTCGGCATGTGGTACCTGATCGTTTTCACCATGATTCACCTCTACATGGTGGTGCGCGAAGACATCTACACCAGGGAGACGGTGATCAGCACGATGATCAATGGCTATCGAGTCTCCAAGGATCGCTAACCGTGGCCACGCCGTAGCCGCTCCCAGAGCGTGCGCCAATGAATGAGGTCGGCACGGACGATACATTGATTCTGGGTATCGGCAACGTCCTGTGGGCCGACGAAGGCTTCGGCGTGCGCGCGTTGGAGACACTGTCCCGCGATTACGAGTTTCCAGCCGGGGTAACGCTGATGGACGGTGGCACCCAGGGCTTGTACCTGTTGCCGTACGTCAAGCAAGCGAAGCGCCTGATCGTCTTCGACGCCGTCGACTACGCCCTGGCGCCCGGCACGCTCAAGCTCGTGCGTAACGCGGAAATCCCCGCCTACCTAGGCGTGCGCAAGATGAGCCTGCACCAGTCGTGCTTTCAGGAGGTGCTCTCGCTGGCCATGCTCTCCGGCAGCTACCCGCAAGACATCCTGCTGATCGGCGTTCAGCCGGAGGATATCTCCGACTACGGAGGCAGCCTGCGCCCGGCGATCAAGGCGCGCCTGCCCGAGGCGCTGCATATCGCGCTCGACACGCTCAGCGGCTGGGGCATCGAAGCGACGCCGCGCGACGCGGAGCAGGGCGTCGATCCGCCCGCCATCGGGCTCGATGCGTACGAGGCCGGCAGGCCGAGCGAGGAAGCCGCATATCGGCGCGGTGACCCACGCGTTTTGCAGCAAGTGCTGGGTGAGGAGCCGCGCTGATGTGCATCGGCGTACCCATGCGTGTGGCCGAGCCCGGCGAGACTAGGGCCTGGTGCGAGGGCCGCGGCGAACGGCGGCTGATCGATATGCAACTGGTCGGTCCTCAACCGGTTGGGACCTGGATCCTCGCCTTCCTCGACGCCGCGCGCGAGGTGCTGGACGCCGAGCGCGCACGCCAAATCGATGCCGCGCTGGATGCCCTCGATGCGGCCTTGCGCGGCGAGACGGCGGATCTGGATCGCTACTTCTCCGACATCATCGGGCACGAGCCTCGATTGCCCGAACATCTGCGTCCTACCCCGAGCGAGTGATCGAGCCTGCTGCCCGGGCGCCGGGCGAGACCCATCCCCTGCTCGCGCGCCTGCATGACCAGTACGGCTTTCCGCTGCTCCGCGGCGAGGATATCGCCGAATTCATCGCTCGTCCCGGCGACGCCGTGATGTTCTTCGCCGAGGAACCGGCGCGCTACCGCGAGACGCTCGATGTCGCGGTCATCCTGCCCGAGCTGGCGGCCGCGTATCCAGCGCGCTTTCGGGTCGGCGTGCTGCTGCCGCCCGAGGCCCGGCCGCTGGCTCCGCACTACGGTCTGACGCGTTGGCCGGCGCTGGTGTTTGTGCGCGGCGGCGAGTATGTTGGCGCTATCGAGGGATTGCGTGACTGGGCCGACTACCTGAGCGAAGTAACGAGTCTCCTCGATGCTCCGACGCGGCGCCCGCCGACGATCGGAATCGCGGTCGCCGCGCCTGGCCGATCGCCAAAGGAGAACCCAGAATGACCGACCGTCACACGTTATGAAACCCATCCCGATTCCGGTCGTCGGCATCGGTGCCGGCTCGCAGCCGGGCGCGGATCAGGATTTGGACTATGCGCCGCTGCCCAAGATGGAGACGTTCGCCATGCCCGAACTGCCCGCGGGCGACGATCCGCGGCATGTCGCGGCCGCCGCGCGGGTGGTGGAGCAACTGGTTGCGACATTGCAGCGGCCGCAGGCTGCGGCGCAGAGCGTTCCACCGCTGGCGTTGGCGGACTACGCCCCCGAAGTTGTGTCGCTGCTCAACCAGGCGCTGGGGCAGGGCGAAGTGAGCATCATCGTTCGTGCGCTCGACGGCGAATCGGAAGGCGGGGGCGCCGACAGCGAGCGCGTGCGCATTCAGGAATCCGCCTTCGCCGGCCTGTGGCGCGTGCAGCAGTTCGACGCGGCGGGGCGCCTGGTAGCCGATACCATCGAGGTCGGCGATATTCCGCCGGTGGTGCGCGCGATGCTGCCGCGCGAGCACATGGCCGATGCCTCGGCGCGATCGTTCCCCAAAGGGCTGATGAACGCGCCCGCCGTGCTCAACGAGCTGGCGCACCGCGCCGCCCGGTACCAGCCGGGCAGCCAGGCGCATGTCATCAACCTGACCCTGCTGCCGATGACGCCGGAGGACCTGAGCGCCATCGACGCGGCGCTCGGGCAGGGGCCGGTAACCATCCTTTCGCGCGGCTTCGGCAACTGCCGCATCAGCAGCACGCGAGTCGCCAACGTCTGGCGCGTTCAGTACTTCAATACGATGGAAACGCTGATACTCAACATCATCGAAGTGTCCGACGTGCCCGCGGTAGCGCTGGCGGCGCCGGAGGATATCGCCGACACACGCGAACGCCTGGTCGAGCTGCTGGAGTGGATGCGCGAGCAGTGAGGCGCGCCGGCGCGCAGTTGTCATGATCTCCCATACCGTTTCAATGCCCGACGAGCCGTCCGAGCGTGACACGCCGGCGCGCATGGAGTGCGGTGTGTGCTGGCACGTCTATGACCCCGCCGCGGGTGACCCGGAGTGGCAGATCGCGCCGGGAACGCCTTTCGCGGCGCTGCCGTCACACTGGACTTGCCCGAATTGCAGCGCCGAACGGCACAAGTTCATGGTGCTGAGAGGTGACTGAGGCCGCGGTGCCTCGGGCGCATGCGGCCAGTCCGGCCGCGGCGGTCGAATCCGCGTATCGCCGCGTCGCGTCTACGCGCATGAGCGACGTGCCGATCCTGAATCCGGCATTGCGTGTCGAGGCGCTCGACTTCGCACTCTGGGAAGATCAATGGCTCGGCGTGCTGGTCACGCCCTGGTGCATCAATCTGATGTTGTTGCCCGGCGTGATCGAGCGTTGGCCGCGCCTGCACGAAGGCGACAAACGCACGGTGACCCTACCGGCGGGTGCGTTCGAATTCATCGCCGGCTTCATGGAGGATCTGGGCGAGTATCACAGTTGCTCGCTGTTCTCACCGGTGTTCGAGTTCGCCGACCACGAAACGGCGCGGCTCACCGCACGTGCCGCGCGCAAAGCCCTGTTCTCCATCGACGACGTCGGCCGTTTCGATCTCGATACGCTGAAGGCGCCGCGCCAAGCCGCGCCGCCCGACGTGGGGGCACCGAATCAGACCGACTCCGAAGCTTTATCGCGCCGAGGATTCCTCCGCCGCATCTGGCGTTGACCCGTCTTACTCGGTAGGCTAGCCGCATGGCTGCTTACCAGCACCGTCCGCCCGGCGCGATCAGCGCAAGCACGATTCGAACCCGTAGCGTATGAGCACCGAGGGCTCGATCAGTCTCGATCTCTCCTGGGATGGCAGCAACATCAGCCGCGTCGCGATCCGCTCCAGCCGCCCGCTGCTGGCCAGCCGGTTGCTGGAAAAAAAGACACCCGTTGTCGCTCAGTTTCTGGTGCCGATGCTCTTCAGCATCTGCGGGCGCGCTCAAGCGGTAGCCGCAGCCTGCGCCGTGGATGCCGCGCAGGGGCGCACTGTTACACCCGACGTTGCGCGCCAGCGCGAGCTGCTGGTGGCCGCTGAGTGCGTCCATGAATATCTGTGGCGAGTCGTGCTGGATTGGCCGGCGCTCGAAGGCGAGGCTGCGGACGTACCCGAATTCGCTGTCGTTCGGCGCCGCCTGTACGCCGCGATCGTCCGCGCATCGGGGCACCCGCGCTGGTGGGACAGCCCTTGGGAAGATGCGACGGCGGACATCTGGTCCGATGTCGCCACGGGTGTGGCGACGTTTCTAAGCAATGGAGTGTTCGGCGTTCCGCCCGAGCGTTGGCTCGAAATTCGCAGTTTGCCCGACTTCGAGCACTGGCTCGACATCGCGGGAACCCAGCCGGCGCGACTGCTGCGATCGGTTTGGCAGGCGCCGCCGGTCGGTCGAAGCGCAACCGCGTTCCTGCCCTGGCTCGACGACACGGCGCTGGCGCAACGGCTGGCGCCGCATATCGCCGCCGATGCCCACTACGCTCGCGCGCCGCACTGGAACGGTGCGCCGGCGGAAACCGGGGCGCTGGCGCGCAGTGCGCAGGAGGTGCTGGTCGGCGCCGCGCTGGCTCTCCATGGCAACAGCGCAGCCGTGCGCCTGCTGGCGCGCCTGCGCGAATTGGCGCAGCTTACCCAGCGTATCCAGCAGCTCTCACGCGGTGAACCCTGCGTCGCCTGGGCGCGTGCGGTGACGGTGGGCGCAGGGGCCGGCTGCGGCGCGGTCGACACCGCGCGCGGCATGTTGGTGCACCACGTCGATATCGAAAGGGCGCGCATAGGGCGCTATCGCATCGTCGCCCCCACCGAATGGAACTTCCATCGGCGCGGCGCGTTCGCGGCGGGCTTGCAGGGCCATGCCGCGGTTTCCATCGCGGAGGTGGAGTGGGCGGCGCGGCTCTTGGCACACGCGCTCGATCCATGCGTCGCCTACGAGGTGAGCGTGAGCCATGCATGAGATGTCTCTCGCCGAAGGCGTGCTCCAGATCATCGAGGACCATGCGCGATCCCAGGGCTTCGAGCGCGTCACCGCGGTCACTCTGGAGATCGGCCAGCTCGCCGGCGTGGAGGTCGAGGCCTTGCGCTTCGCTTTCGACGTGGTGACTCGCGACAGTATCGCCGAGGGGGCGCGACTCGAGATCGACGCGGTTCCCGGACAGGGCTGGTGCCTGAAATGTAGCGAACCGGTGGCGCTGGCGGCGCTCTTCGATGCCTGCCCGCGCTGTGGTACCTACCAGGTGCAAGCGACCGGTGGTACCGAGATGCGGGTCAAGGAACTCGCGGTCGATTGAAGCTGTCCCGATACTGCGACGTCCCGCGACTGGAAACCTGGTTTCCACCTCGCGTAAGCTGATCATCAGCGCGTGTTGATGAAAGTCAAAACCATGCCGCCGTAAAGGGCGAAAAATCAGCCGCTTAATTCCCTATCCGGCTACGCGCGCCGGAATTGGGACGATGGAAGGAGATACACATATGTGCACCGTATGCGGCTGCGCTAAGGGCGAGACGCGGATCGAAGGCGACGCCCACGATCACGCTTTCGCTCACTCCCACGAAGCTCACGGCCATGCAGGTCATGAGCATCTACACCGGCACGCCGACGGTACGGTGCACGCCCATCCCCACCCAGATGAATCCGGACATGCCCATGGGCACGACGGCGGGCACGCCTATGGGCACATGGACGCCCAACCGCACTCGCATGGCGTGGACCTCGACTACGGCGCCAGCCCCGCCGCCGTTCATGCTCCGGGCATCGCGCAGGAGCGCATGGTCAGGATAGAGCAGGATATCCTGGCGAAGAACAACGCCTATGCCGAGGCCAACCGGCGCTGGTTCGCCGATCACGGCGTGTTCGCGGTGAATCTCGTGTCGAGCCCCGGTTCGGGCAAGACCACGCTGCTGGTGCGCACGATCCAGGAGCTGAAAGCCCGCCATGCGATCGCCGTTGTCGAGGGCGATCAGCAGACCAGCGTCGATGCCGAGCGCATTCGCGCCACCGGCGTGCCGGCGCTCCAGGTGAATACCGGTAAGGGCTGCCACCTCGATGCCCACATGGTCGGGCAGGCGCGAGCGCGGTTGCGGATCGCCGATGCCTCGCTGCTGCTGATCGAGAACGTCGGTAATTTGGTCTGTCCGGCCGACTTCGATCTGGGCGAGGCGCACAAGGTGGTGATCCTCTCGGTGACCGAGGGGGAGGACAAGCCACTCAAATACCCGAACATGTTCCGCGCCGCCGACCTGATGTTGCTCAACAAGGTCGATCTGCTGCCGCACTTGAGCTTCGATGTCGACCGATGTCTGGAGTACGCGCGGCGGATCAATCCGGACATGCGCGTCATACAGGCGTCGGCGATCAAGGGTACCGGGATGGACGAATGGCTGGGATGGCTGACCGCTGGCCTGGAGGCCGCGCGCATCGCCCAAGAGCAGAGCGTCGATCAACTGCGCCGCCGCGTCGCCGAGTTGGAAGCGCAGCTCGGCAGCCGCGCGCGCTGACCCCACGCTTACTCCGATGCCGCCTGTTTCCGCCGCGCTCGTTGACACGCCACGCCGGATCCGCCGCCACATCCGCGTAGCCGGACAGGTTCAGGGCGTAGGCTTTCGGCCTTACGTATTCCGTCTCGCCCAGGCGCTCGAACTGAGCGGCTGGGTGCGCAACGATGGGCAGGGCGTCGAGATCGAGGTCGAGGGCGACGCCGCCGCCGTGGAGGGATTCGTCGCCCGCCTGCCGCGCGAGGCGCCGGCGTTGTCGCGCATCAGCGCCGTGGAAACGCACGAGCGCCCGCCGCGAGGCGCGCAGCCGGGCTTCACGATCGAGCACAGCGGCGGCGGTCCGATGCGCGCCGCCGCCACGCCGGATTTCGGCACCTGCGGCGATTGCCTGCGCGAGCTGTTCGACCCGGCCGACCGCCGCTACCGCTACCCGTTCATCAATTGCACCCAGTGCGGTCCGCGCTACTCCATCATCCGCGGTCTGCCTTACGACCGCGCGCTGACCAGCATGGCGGGGTTCCGGCAGTGCCCGGCGTGCAGCGCCGAATATGCTGCACCCACGCATCGGCGCTTTCATGCCGAACCCAATGCCTGTGCACGCTGCGGGCCGCGCTTGTCGCTGGCCGATGCTTCGGGGCAGCGCATCGAGGTTGTCGATGTCATTGCCGAGGCGCTGGCGCGGCTGCGCCGCGGAGAGATCCTGGCGCTCAAGGGCTTGGGCGGCTTTCACCTAACGTGCGACGCGCGCAACGCCGATGCGGTGGCGCGGCTGCGCCGGCGCAAGCAGCGCGAGGAAAAACCCTTCGCGCTAATGGTCGCTAATACCGCCGGCGCCAGGAAGATCGCCACGCTTGGTGAAGCCGAGCGCGCGCTGCTCGAATCGCCGCAGCGGCCGATCGTGCTGCTGCGCAAGCGCCCGGAGAGTAACACCCAGCTTCAGGGCGTCGCGCCGGGGCTGGCCTGGCTCGGCGTGATGCTGCCGTACGCGCCGCTGCACTACCTGTTGTTTCACGAAGCGGTGGGGCGGCCGGCGGGGCTTGGCTGGCTGGCGCAACTACAGCCGCTATGCCTGGTAATGACCAGCGCCAACCCCGGCGGCGAGCCGCTGGTGATCGATGACGCCGAGGCGGCGCGGCGGCTGCATGGCATCGCCGACGCCTTCGTCATGCACGACCGGGAGATCGTGACGCGGTGTGATGACAGCGTCGTGCGCGTTGCCGCCGAGCTGCAATTCATCCGCCGTGCCCGCGGATTCACGCCGCAGGCGATCGAACTGGCGCACGCCGGCCCGCCGGTGCTGGCCTTCGGTGCCTACCTGAAGAACACCATCTGCCTCACGCGCGGCGACCAAGCCTTCGTCTCGCAGCACATCGGCGACCTCGACAATGCGCCGACCTGCAATGCGCTGGAGGAAACGCTCGCGCGCTTGATCGATCTGCTGCAAGTGGAGCCGGCGCTGGTTGCGCACGACTTGCACCCGGATTTCTTCAGCACGCGCTTTGCCGCCGCGTTCGCGCGGCGGCGCGGCATTCCCGCGATCGCCGTCCAGCACCACCACGCCCACGTTGCCGCCGTCATGGCCGAGCATCGGCTGGAGGGCGAAGTGCTCGGGCTGGCGCTCGACGGCGTGGGCATGGGAAACGACGGCGGTATCTGGGGCGGCGAACTGTTGCGCGCGGCGTCGGGCGCCTGCGTGCGGATCGGCCAGCTGCGCGAGTTGGCGCTGCCGGGCGGCGACAGGGCGGCGCGCGAGCCCTGGCGCATGGGCGCATCGGCACTGCATGCGCTGGGCCGCGGCGACGCGATCGTCCGGCGCTTCTCCGCCCAGCCCGGCGCTTCGGTGGTCGCAAGGATGCTTGAACACGGCGTGCACAGTCCGCCCAGCTCGAGCTGCGGCCGCTGGTTCGACGCCGCCGCCGGGCTGGCCGGCGTGCGAACGGTCGCGGCGTTCGAAGGCCAGGCGGCGATGCTCTTTGAGGGGCTGGCGGATCGCTTCGGCCCGGTGCCGGTTTTCGAGGAGGGGTTCGTTGTCGGCGCCGATGGCGTGCTCGATCTACTGCCGCTGCTCGAGCGCGTTGCCGTCGAACCCGACCAGGGCGCGGCAGCGGCGCTGTTTCATGCCACGCTGGCGGCGGCGCTCGCCGCCTGGGTGGAGTGGGGTGCCGCAGCCACCGGCTTGCGCCGCGTCGCCCTGGGCGGTGGCTGCTTTCTCAACCACATTCTGAGCGCCGCGCTGCGCACGCGACTCGATGCGCGCGGTCGCCTCCAATTTGGGCCTCAGTTCTCGCTTTTCTTCTACTCGTACTCCTACCCACCGTCGCCAGCGCCAACACCGGTTACGACAAAGACCCCTTGTCGTGGGACCGCGTCATCAACGCCAAATTTGCGTCGTATTGTTTTAAGTGCCACGGCAGCAAAAATCCGACGGCGGACGTCGATCTCGCGAGTGACGAGAACCCGCTGATGATTCGACGCAATCGAGAGCAGTGGGAGTTGGTTCTCGAAGCTCTCAAGAGCGAATCGATGCCACCGGACGACGCCAAAAAGTTGCCTGGAAAAGACCGTGAACTGATGGTCAAATTTCTGGAGCGAACTCTCGACGAAATCGACTGTGACGCCCCCAGTGATCCTGGTCGCCCGGTCCTCCGCCGCCTCAACCGCACCGAATACGACAATGCCGTTTTCGATCTCACGGGACTGGATTTGCAGCTCGCCCGTGAGTTCCCCGCTGACACTCAAGCCTACGGCTTTGATAACGTCGGTGACGCTCTAACGCTCACA
>CAWGHV010000080.1:0-14906 GCA_963822375.1 uncultured beta proteobacterium
GCTCGTGGTTGTTACGCCTTTGCCGCATCGTTCTTGTCGCTCTCTCATGCGGCGCGATGGCGCCGGCCGCGGCCGAGTGGTACTTCCGCGGTACGCCCAATGCATGGGGGTGCACCGCCATGCGCGACGCCGGCGGCGGTATCTTCGGCGCTCCGGTCACCTTCAACGGCGAGGAATCGCCTGCCCGGTTCAAGATCGACCGCCATTGCGACTGGCGCGAGAGCGTCCCGGCGCAAGATCTTCATGTCGAGGACTTTGCCACTTACGACATCCGCTTCGACGCCACCACGCACGGGATCAGCGTAGCCGAGGTCGCCGCGCAGCAGTGGTACTTTCGCGGCACGCCGAACAATTGGGCGGCCACGCCGATGCAGCGCACCGCGCTCGGCTGGAAGATCGAGGCGGTCGAGTTCCATGGCGCCGGCGGCTGCCGCTTCAAGGTCGACCGCTACGCCGACTGGCGCGACAGCTTCCCCGCCCAGGACTACAACGTCGCCTGCGGCAAGCGCTACGACATCCGCTTCTTCGACAACCCGCGGCGGCTCGAAGTGACCGAGGCCGCGGTCGGCCCGCCGCCCGGCCCGACCCCGCCGCCGCCCGCCGCGAAGGGCAGCCCCTTGGGCGGCGACTTCCGCGAGGACACGATCTACTTCGTGCTCACCGCGCGCTTCTATGACGGCGACCCAACCAACAACCGCGGCGGCAGCCAGCACGAGAAGAGCGGCAACGCAAGCTACGGCGATCCGATGTTCCGCGGCGACTTCAAGGGGCTGATCACCAAGCTCGACTACATCAAGGCACTCGGCTTCTCGGCGGTCTGGATCACGCCGGTGGTGCTCAACCGCAGCGACTACGACTACCACGGCTACCACGGCTACGACTTCTACCAGGTTGACAAACGCCTCGAATCGCCCGGGGCAAGCTACCAGGACCTGATCGACGCCGCCCACGCCAAGGGCATCAAGATCATTCAGGACGTGGTCTACAACCACACCTCGCGCTACGGCGCGCGCGGGTTGCACGAGGTGAAGTACTTCGGCATCGAGGACGCGCAGTGGGGCGAGTACTACGACACCTACAATCCGGGCTTCACCTACGACGGCCTGAGCGTCGAACCGATCTCCGGCAAGGCGCACTACAACGGCGACCTGTGGTCGGCGCAACAGCCGGACGGCGTGAGTTGCCCGAGCTGGGGGCAGCCCACGAACTGGACCAGCCAGGAAGGCTATCGGCTCTACTACTGCCAGTGGCCGGGGCTGCTGCAGCCGGAAATCAGCGGCCTGTTCCCCTACCCGCTGTACCACCGAGGCTGGCTGAAGAATTGGGAGGACCAGACGGCGCAGAGCGGCACCATCCACGAAGACCTGCCGGATCTGAACACCGAAAACGCAGTGGTGCAGGACTACCTCATCGGCGCCTACAACCGCTACATCGACATGGGGGTGGATGGCTTCCGCGTCGATACCGCCAAGCACATCTCGCGCAACACCTTCAACCGCCGCTTCATCCCCGCCGCCAAGCAGCGTGCGCTCGAGACGCATGGCGAACGCGGCCGCGGCTTCTTCCTATTCGGCGAGGTCGGAAGCTTCGTGCACGAGGTGTGGAACAAGGGCGTCGCCCCGCTCTCGGCACCGTTCTACACCTGGCAGGAGCGCCGTGGCTATAGCGCCGACGACACGCTCGCCGCCGACGAGTCGTGGGCCTTCGAACTCGACCAGGGCACCGCCAACCAGCCGACCAGCGACAACGCGCTGCTGCGCGGCAACGACTACCACGCCCCGGACAACGCGCGCGCCTCGGGCATGGCGGTGATCGACATGGCAATGCACATGAACTTCGGCGACGCCGGCGGCGCCTTCAACAAGCGCTGGAACGATCCGGCATACCACGACGCCACGTGGAACGTCGTGTACGTCAACTCGCACGACTACGGCCCCAACAAATCCAACAGCCGCTATGCCGCCGGCACCGACGCCTGGGCCGAGAACATGAGTTTGATGTGGACCTTCCGCGGCATTCCGACCCTGCTCTACGGCTCGGAGATCGAATTCAAGAAAGGCGCTGCGCTCGACTGCGGCCCGACCTGTCCGCTGGAGACGACCGGCCGCGCCTACTACGGCGCCAACCTCGAAGGCAGCGTTGTCGCCGCCGATTTCGGCGAGGTGTCGAGCGCCTCGGGCGCAGTCGCCGCGACCCTCGCCCAGCCGCTTGCCCGCCACGTGCGGCGCCTCAACCAGATCCGCCGCGCCATTCCGGCCTTGCAGAAAGGACAGTACTCAACCGAGGGCGTAAGCGGCGCGCTCGCGTTCAAGCGCCGCTACACCGACGCAATCACCGACAGCTTCGCGCTGGTGGCGATCTCAGGCGGCGCCCGCTTCGACGCTATTCCGAATGGCACCTACAAGGATGCCGTTACCGGCGAGGCGCGCACGGTGAGCGGCGGCAGCCTCTCGGTAAACTTGAGCGGCAAGGGCAACCTACGCGTGTTCGTGCTCGATACGCCGCGGACCGCGGCGCCCGGCAAGGTCGGCACCGACGGTTCTTACCTGCACTGATGTCGTTGCCATTATGAGAGCCGTGCGAATCCGCGCCCTGACATTGCTGGTTTGGCTGCTCGCGATGAGCTGCGCCAGCCAAGCGCTGGCGCTCACGGCGACGATTCACTACCAGCGCGCGGACGACGATTACGCCGGCTGGGGCTTGCACGTCTGGGGCGCCGGGCTCGCGCCGGGACAGGCCACTGCCTGGGCGATCCCGAGAGCCTACAGCGGGAGCGACGGTTACGGGAGCTTCTGGAGCATCGAGGTCGACGACGCGAGTCTCCCGGTCGGGTTCATCGTCCACAAGGGCGACGCCAAGCTCGCCGGGCATCGGCGACGTGCGTGTCAATGCACGGCTTGATCCAGACAAAATGGATTTGGACCCGGATCAGATCGTCGAGCCCGGAGACCTAAAGCGTGACTTCAATTTGCGTTTTCGACCGAAGGGACAGAAACCGCCAAAGTAACCTCCATGATCACGTTTATGAGGGCCGATACTCGGTTGCTCTAACAAACGTCAGGCCGTTTTGAACATCCCCGCTTGCTCAGCATTTTCCTGCTGCGCCTTCATCCGCACCACAGCTTGTTCTGCCGCGTCATAAAACGGCAGGAGGACCAGGCGGGCCCCTTTTTCCCTGAGGATTTCCTGATCGTGCAGGTGCTGCGTAGATATTGCGATTCCGGCGCTGTATCGTTGCTGTTTCAATCCCTCCAGAAGGATGAGACGCGGGTCTTCATGCGTGACCCCGATATCATGCTGGGGCATGGCGGAGACAATCCACTTGACGCCACCTAGCGGCAGGCTGGGGATGAATGACGGATCGCTCGCATCTCCATAAATGGCCGCATGCCCCTTCGCTCGCCAGCGGCGAACCTCAGGCGTGGATGCCAGCAATATACCGGCGAACAAACCACCGAACTCTTTACTGAAACCGAGCTCGCTGCCAATGGCTGCCAGCAGCGCCGCCCAAGCAATGGCAAGAATAATCAGCAGTTCTTGCGAGTGGGCGATACGGCTAACCAGCGGTGTCGCCAGGTAGCGAATAAAAAGTACAATAAAGCCCAGCATCATAAGGCCATAGAGCAGAACGGTGCCGATATGTACCAACACAGAACCGTCGCTCCCCTCCTGGGCACCCACACCGAAGGCTGACAGGACCACCATCGCCAACACGACGACAAGGTCCTGCACAATCAGAAAGCCGATGGCGATTCGGCCGTGCAGGGAATCGACCTCCCGTTTATCTGAAAGCAGTTTGACAATGATGACGGTGCTGGAGAAAGTTAGCGCCACGGCGACATAGAGCGAGGTCACCGTATCCAGCCCCAGCGCAAGCCCAACGAGAAAGCCTATCACCGAGGTGAATGTCACTTGCCCCAACCCTGTTGCCAGTGCCACGGGGCCAAGGGTACGGATCAGTTTCAAATCCAGCTTAAGACCGACCAGAAACAGCAGCACGGCGATGCCCAGCTCAGCCAGCAGCTCGATATGTTCGTGCGATTGCACGATCCCGAGGGTTGACGGGCCGGCCAGTACGCCGACCGCAATGAAGCTGACGATCATCGGCTGGCGCAGCAACAAGCCCACGGAGCCGATAACTGCTGCAAGAGCAATGAGTGCAGTCAGCTCATAAAAGGGCGAGGCGTGAAGGAAGCTAAGATCGGGCATGATCATTCGTCAATTTTTGTGATGCCCGAAGGCGAATCTGCTTTTCGGTTTCGATGATCGCAAACAGCGCCACGCCGACACCGACAATCAGCATGCCATCCCCAAACGAGATGGGCTCTGTGGCAAAGACCGTCTGCAAGAGCGGCAGATACGTGATGGCGAATTGCGCAACAGTAATGACGATGACAACCGTCCAGACCATCTTGGTCCCGCGCACCGCCTTCCATGTCAGAGAGGTGCCGTAGATATTCCGGATAAAGAACAGGTGAAATATTTCCATCACCACCAGCGTGTTGAGCGCGATGGTGCGGGCGAGCTCTACCGAATAGCCCCGGTCAACGGCATAGTGATACATGCCGAACACACCACAGAGAAACAGCAACGACACCAGCACGATATGCCAGACCAGCCCGCCGGTGAGCAGCGGTTCATCGCGCGGACGCGGCGGACGGCGCATGGTGCTTTCTTCCGTCGGCTCAAACGCAAGCGCGATGCCCAGTGTTACAGCGGTAATGAGATTGACCCATAGAATCTGGACGGGTGTTATCGGTAGCGTCATACCGGCCAGCAACGCCACGATGATTGTCATCGCTTCGCCCGCATTGGTGGGAAGCGTCCAGCTGATGACCTTCTTGATGTTGTCGTAAACGGTGCGGCCTTCGCGCACTGCGGCGGCAATGGAAACGAAATTGTCATCCGCCAGCACCAGTTCCGCCGCTTCCTTGGCAGCTTCACTCCCTTTCATGCCCATGGCGATGCCCGCATCGGCACGCTTCAGGGCGGGCGCGTCATTCACACCATCCCCGGTCATCGCCACCGTCATGCCATGCGATTGCAACGCCATAACCAGCCGCAGCTTATGTTCCGGGCTGGTACGGGCGAAGATGTCACAATCCAGGACGGTCTGACGCAGCGCGGCATCATCCATGCCGTCGAGATCGCGCCCGGTCAGGACCTGCTCCGGGTTTTTCAAGCCAATTTGCTTTGCAATGGCGGCGGCCGTTTTCGCATGGTCGCCTGTAATCATTTTCACTCGGATGCCTGCGCCATGGCACTCTTCGACCGCTGCAATCGCTTCCGCGCGCGGCGGGTCGATCATCCCCGTCATGCCCAGCAGGGTCAGCGTGCCTTCAACATCCCCATGTTCGAGCACGGTATGTCCCGACTGCGCCGGTTTCACGGCAAAGGCGAGCACGCGTTGTCCAAGCGCGGCGATGGCCTCGGCTTTCCTGTGCCAATAATCAATATCCAACGCTTCCATATTTCCATCCATGCCGCGCTGGTCCTGGCACATGGCGAGTATCTGTTCCGGTGCGCCTTTAACGAACACGAACGCATGGCGTTCATGGTTATGATTTAGCGTCGCCATGAAGCGGTGCTTGGCATCGAACGGGATGGCGTCGGCGCGTGTCCATGCGGCCTGCGCCTTGCGGACATCCACATCCATTTTCCCGGCGAAGGCGAGGAGCGCCCCTTCCATGGGGTCGCCCTCCACCGTCCATACGCCGTTATGCTCACGCAAGAACGCATCGTTGCAGAGCGCCGCGGCTCGGGCGAGTTCCTCCAGCACGGCATGTTCGGACGGTGCAACATGCGCCTCGTCCAGCTTGAGCAGCCCTTTGGGCGCATACCCATCGCCTTCCAGAGCGAATAGATGCTGGCTGGTAAGTACGGAGGCCACCATCATCTCGTTACGTGTGAGCGTGCCGGTTTTGTCTGTGCAAATGACGGAAACCGATCCCAGCGTCTCAATTGCGGGCAAGCGCCGCACGATGGCGTTGCGCCGCGCCATTGCCTGTACGCCGATCGCCAGCGTGATGGTCAGTACGGCGGGCAGCCCTTCGGGGATCGCGGCGACCGATAACCCCACCACCGCCATGAACATCTCTGTGAATTCATGGTGGCCGACAAAATATCCGTAAGCCAGCAGTAGCGCGGCAATCAGCAGTATGAGGATGGTCAGCCGTTTGGCAAAGACACCCATCTGCGCCACAAGCGGCGTGGTCAGCGTTTCAACTTCTGAAATCAGCCCGCTGATGCGTCCGATTTCGGTCTGGCTGCCGGTGCCGACGACAACCCCATTACCTTGGCCGGTCGTCACCAAGGTGCCGGAAAATGCCATACAAGAACGATCTCCCAGAGCGGCGTCCCCGGCGACCGGTCTTGTATGTTTCTCAACGGGCACTGACTCGCCGGTCAGAATTGCCTCTTGCACCGACATGCCATGCGCGGTCAGCAGGCGCAGATCGGCGGGCACTTTGTCTCCCGCGTCAAGCAGAACGATGTCACCGGGAACGAGCGCATCGCCTTCTATGCTGTGTCTTTCTCCATCGCGGAGCACATTGGCGCGGGGCGCCAGCATAAGGCGGATTGCTTCCATCGCCTTTTCCGCCTTGCCTTCCTGAATGAAGCCAATAGCGGCATTGGCGACAACCACGGCCAGGATCACGCCCGTATCGATCCAATGACCGAGCGCCGCTGTGATCACAGCGGCGCCAATCAGCACGTAGATCAGGATGTGGTGGAATTGCAGCAGGAAACGCATGAAGCCGCTGCGTCGAGGGGCTTCCGGCAGGCGGTTTGGGCCATATTCCGCAAGCCGCTTGGCCGCTTCGGTATGAGTAAGCCCATCCGCTAAAGCATCAAGATGCTCCAGCGCGTTATCAGTCGACAACGTGTGCCACGATGTTTGCGGATAATCCGTGCCCGGCTTTTCCATCGTCATATCTGTCTAGTCAATACGCTTTCACTGGTGAGACAAACCCTTGTGGTTTGAGCGCCATCAGCGAGCACGAAAGCTTCTGCACGATGTTTTCCGCCGTATTTCCAATGATGAAACCGGGGATACCGGTACGCGCGACCGTGCCCATCACCAGGATGTCGATTTTTTCGTCCGTTACGAGACTAGGTATGCGTTCCTCGGCCATGCCGCGCAGGTGGTGTACCCTGTGGCTGCCGGAGATATCAGAAGCTTTAATCGATCCCTCAAGTGCAGCGCGATGTTTCTGCTGCGTGCCAAGTACAGCTCCGACAATTTCCGCATCTGATACCTTCACCCAGACGCTGCCACGCAGAAAGGACTCAAGCTCGTAGTCCCAACATGAAATGATGTGCAATTCTCCGCTGCAGCTATCGGCCAGGGAACGCGACAATTCAAGCATGCGTTTTGACGAGGCTTCGGCCGCTGGTTCGGAGCTTTCCGGATCAATGGCGACAGCCACCTGAATATGCTGCCGGGAATGTGCAATCGGGCGACATAGCCATACTGCACAAAGGCATTTGCGTAGCAGATCCATGTCGATGGCTCTAAAGCCACTGCCACCGCCGTCAAGAGGCTCCGCCTCCTTAATCAGCAGGTCGTGACCACGCTGCAGCACGTACTGAATTATCTTTGTTGACGGGGTCTTGTCGCTGACGAGGGCAATTGATATGTCGACAGCGCCTTCCTCCAGCTTGATCGTTTCTTTCGTGAAACGTATCGACGATTCTGCTTGGGCGAGAAGTGACCCTTCATATTTCTTCCGATAATCGGGGAACTCGTCCGGAAATTCCGGACATACAACCAGAACGCCTAGTGGCGCGTCGTTATTGCGCGCCAGACTCAGCGCCGGGGTGCGGGCGACCATCAAATTGCCGGAGACCGATAGCTCCTCTAACGGTAATGCCGCGGACGGCGGTACTTAGCCCAAATCGCTCATTGAAGCTGGCGTCTGTCGTTCGCAAGAATGCTTCAGCTAAAGGGAGCGTCGATCAAATCAGCGCGAACCTGCCGACCCACCGGGCGCGTCGGCATCACCGAGAAGGGCCTTTTCCGCCCAGAGCGCCCGCGCCCAGTGCTTCCATGCGTCGTTGCCGTGGCAAACGAAGCCGATGTCGGCGCACTCCTCCATGACCTTGAGCATCAGAGCCGACAAGCCGAACAGCTCGGCCTTCGCCAGCGCCCGGCGATCGCCCTGACCCGCGGCATGCAGCACGGCATCGCGAACCTTGGGTTGCAGCGACTCGCGGGCGAGCGCGCGCAGTTGCGTCTCATCGCGGCAGTCCAGCCCCAACGCGATGCATTGGCGCTCGATCTCGGTGACGATGGCGCGGATTTCCTCAGGGTAGTTCTCGAATTCGGGCATACGCCCTCCGGCCGCTATGGCGAATGCTTCACGGGATGCGCGTGTCCAGCCCACTCTCGGCCATTTCCGCCGCGCGCAACAGAGCGCGCGCCTTGTTCTGGGTTTCCGTCCACTCGGAATCGGGATCGGAGTCGGCGACGATGCCGGCGCCGGCCTGAACGTGAATCTGGCCGTCCTTGATCAACGCGGTGCGGATGGCGATGGCGAGATCCATGTCGCCGTTGAAGCCGAGGTAGCCGACGGCGCCGGCGTAGATGCCGCGCTTCGACCGGTTCCAGTTCGTCGATGATCTCCATCGCCCGCACCTTCGGCGCGCCGGACACCGTGCCGGCCGGGAAGGTCGCGCGCAGCACGTCGAGCGCGCCCTTCATCGTCCTTCAGCCGGCCCTCGACGTTGGACACGATGTGCATGACGTGCGAGTAGCGCTCGACGATGAACTGCTCGGTGACCCTGACCGTGCCGGTCTTGGCGACGCGGCCGACGTCGTTGCGGCCGAGATCGAGCAGCATCAGGTGCTCGGCGCGCTCCTTCGGGTCGGCCAGCAGGTCGGCGGCGAGCGCCGCGTCCTCCTCGGGCGTGGCGCCGCGCTTGCGCGTGCCGGCGATCGGCCGCACGGTGACGCGCGCTGCCGCCCTCGTCCTCGAGCCGCACCAGGATTTCCGGCGAGGCGCCGACGACGTGGAAGTCGTCGAAGTCGAAATAGAACATGTAGGGCGATGGATTGAGCGTGCGCAGCGCGCGGTACAGCGCCAGCGGGCGTCGCCGCGATAGGGCTTGCGACAGGCGCTGCGACAGCACCACCTGCATGATGTCGCCGTCGACGATGTACTGCTTGGCGCGGCGCACCGCCTGCCTTGAACTGCCTCCTCGCCGAAACCCGATACCGCCGCCTGCGGAGTCGTCACCGCGTCCGCCGGCATCGCGCACCGGCTCGCGCAGCTTGGCCACCAACTCCTTGAGCCGCGCCTGCGCCTGCTTGTATGCGCCGGGAAATCCGGGCTCGGCATAGACGACGAGGGTCAGCTTGCCGGAGAGGTTGTCGACTATGGCGATCTCTTCCGATAGCAGCAGCAGGATGTCCGGCGAGCCGAGCGGGTCGGGCTTGGCGGTCCGGCCAGCTTCGGCTCGACGTAGCGCACGGTGTCGTAGCCGAAAGCGCCGACCAGCCCGCCGCAGAAGCGCGGCAGCCCGGCCACCTTGGGCACCTTGAAGCGCGACATGTACTCCGAGATGAAGGCCATCGGGTTGGTGTAACTCGCGCCGCTCGGCGACGCGGTTGCCGGTCAGCGCGAGCAGATCGTGCCGCCATGCACCGACAAGCGTGTCGGCGCCGCCAGCCCGATGAAGGAGTAGCGCCCGAAGCGCTCGCCGCCCTGCACCGATTCCAGCAGGTAGGTGTACGGTTGATTGGCGAGCTTGAGGTAGATCGACAGCGGTGTGTCGAGGTCGGCGAAGGTTTCCAGCGTCACCGGGATGCGGTTGTAGCCCTGCCGCAGCGAGCTGATGGAATTGATCTTCGGTCATCATGGCTCCACAGTGGTTGCGACACGAACGCAAAGATGGGCGGATTCCCGCCGCATCGACGCAAGGAAACTAGCGCCGCCAGGGCCAGGCCTCGGGGGCCGGGAAGGACTGCGTTGCGAACTGCCGCGATCTGCTAAGCATGATTTTCAGCGGAAGGTGAAAAGCTACCGGTGGCGACGGGAGCCGAAATGCGCGAAGGCCTCTATGCCATCCTCATCCGGCAAGAAGGCGCGCCGCCTCGCCGAGGCTGGAAACTATAGCATCACAGTCGAGGCCGCGTACATCGGCGCCCTCGTTGTAGCCGTAGGGGACGACGAACACTCGGCAGCCAGCGGCACGCGCCGCCTGCACGTCGTTGATCGAATCGCCGATATGTACCGCCTCGGCGGGCGCGACGCCGAAACGCTCGAAGATGTGGAGCAGCGGCAGCGGATGGGGCTTCTTTTCCGGCAGCGAATCGCCGCTCACCACGACGGCGAAATACTCGCGCAGACCGACCATGTCGAGCAGGGGTTCGGTGAATGCGGCGGCCTTGTTGGTCACGCAGCCCAAGGAAATCCCGAGCGCGCGCATGGCCTCCAGGCCCTCGCGCACACCCGGGTAGATGTGCGTTGCGCGTCCGTTGAAAACCGCGTAGTGGCGGCGGAAAACGGCAATGGCATGATCGAGTTCGGCGCCGGCGGGCGGGTCAAGGCAACGTTCGACTAGCTTCGGAATGCCTCTGCCGACGAAGCTGGCCACCCTTGCCACGCCGAGCGGCGCGCGGCCGAGTTCGGCGAGCATGGCATTGGCCGCGGCGGCGAGATCGGGAATGGTGTCGAGCAGGGTGCCGTCGAGGTCGATGGTGACGGCTTTCACCCGGCGCGGGGCGCTTGCGGTCAACACTCAACCCGCGCCAGCTCGGCGCGCATCGCCGCGATGACAGAATCGTAGCGGTGCGGATCGGAGTCCTTGCCTGCGCCGAACACCGCGGAGCCGGCAACGAAGGTATCGGCACCTGCGCGGGCGATCTCGGCGATGTTGTCCACCTTGACGCCGCCGTCGACTTCGAGCCGGATCGGGCGGCCGGTCGCTTGCAAGAAGGCGTCGATGCGCCGGCGTGCGGACTGGAGCTTGTTGACTGCTTCGGGAATGAACTTCTGGCCGCCAAAGCCGGGATTCACCGACATGATGAGGATCAGGTCCAGCTTGTCCATCACGTGATCGAGATGATGCAAGGACGTCGCCGGGTTGAATACCAGCCCGGCCTGACAGCCGCATTCCTTGATCAACGCCAGCGTGCGGTCGATATGCTCCGAGGCTTCGGGGTGGAAGCTGATGACATTGGCGCCGGCCTTGGCGAAATCCGCTACCAGGCGATCAACCGGCTTGACCATGAGATGCACGTCGATCGTCGCATCGGTCAGCGGGCGTATCGCCTGGCACACCAGCGGGCCGACCGTGAGATTCGGAACGTAGTGATTGTCCATCACGTCGAAATGAACCCAGTCGGCACCGGCGGCGAGAACGCTCGTCACCTCCTCACCGAGCCGCGCGAAATCGGCGGACAGAATGCTCGGTGCTATGCGGTACATCGCTGCCTCCAATGCTTGGCGGTGGAACCGAGTCGATTCTAGTTGTTTTCGCCCGGCTGCGCCGCTCGCGAGACCCATGCGGAATCAAGATTCACATGCCGCTTCTTGCCAGCACTCGCGAAATCGGATGAAATGGGCGCATGGCCGAAAGCAAAAAATACGAGATCGATGTCGCCCCCCTGTCACAGTTCATCCCCGACCAGTCGGACCTGTCCAGCGGCCGCTACGTGTTCGCCTACACGATCACCATCCGCAACACCGGCACCATCGCCGCCCAGTTGATCAGCCGCCACTGGATCATCACCGACGCCGAAGGCCAGGTGCAGGAGGTTCGCGGTCTCGGCGTAATCGGCCAGCAGCCTTTGCTCAAGCCCGGCGAGAGCTTCGAGTACACCAGCGGCTGTGCCGTCGCGACCCCGGTCGGCACGATGCAGGGCGCGTATCAGATGGTGGCAGAGGACGGCACGCACTTCGAGGCCCCGATCGCCCGATTCACCCTGGCGATGCCGCGCGTGCTGCATTGAGGCGCGAGGCGTAGGGCAGACTCGCGCCCGGTCGGTGCGACGCACGCCGCGACTTCGCACCACGCGCAATCGTGAGCCTCAAGCACAGCTACACGCTGCTGGCGCCGATCTACGACGCCTTCATCGAGCGGGCCAGCCGTCGGCTGCGCCGGCGCAGCCTCGCCGCGCTGCAGGAACACCAGCCGTCGAGCGTGCTGATCGCCGGCGTGGGCACCGGCCTCGATCTTCCATTGCTGCCGGCGCATCACCGCTACGTCGGGCTCGACCTCACGCCGGGCATGCTGCGGCGGAGCGAAAAGCGGCGCGCCGGACTCGATTTCCGGCCCGTCCAAGGCGATGTGCACGCGCTGCCATTCACCGCACAGTGTTTCGACGCGGCGATCCTGCACCTCATCCTTGCGGTGGTACCCGAGCCCGCGCAATGCCTGGCGGAGACCGCACGCGTGCTCAAACCCGGCGCGCAAGTGCTGGTGTTGGACAAGTTCCTCCGGCGCGGCCAGATGGCACCGCTGAGGCGCGCGGTGAATCCGCTGGCGCGCCGTGTCGCGACGCGTTTCGACGTGGTGTTCGAGGACATTCTGGCGCAGGTGCCTGTGCTCGACGTGGTCAGTGACGAGCCGGCGTTGGGGCGCGGGTGGTTTCGCTTCATTCGGCTGGCAAAGCGATGATTGGCTCCTCCCGCACCACCCGAGGCGCCGGACTAACTGCGGTAGTCGGCGTTGATCTTGACGTAGTCGTAGGAAAGATCGCAGGTCCACACGGTGGCGGACGTCGAGCCGCGGCCGAGGTCTACGCGCACCGAGATCTCCGGCTGCGCCATGACCCGCGCGCCATCTTCCTCGCGATAGCGCGGGTGGCGCCCGCCCTCGGCGGCGACGAGCACGTCGTCGAGCCACAGCCGGATCTTGCTCACGTCCAGATCGGCGATGCCGGAATTGCCGATGGCGCCGAGAATTCGTCCGAGGTTCGGGTCGGAGGCGAAGAACGCCGTCTTCACCAGCGGCGAATGGGCGATAGCGTATGCCACCTGCTTGCACTCCGCCACGCCGGCGCCGCCGGCGACGGCGATGCTGATGAACTTGGTGGCGCCTTCGCCGTCGCGCACGACGGCTTGAGCAAGCTCTGCCGCCACCGCGCTCACCGCGTCGCGCAGTAGCGCGTACTCATCCGAGCCCTCGGATTCGATGCGCGCATTGCCCGCCTGTCCGGTAGCGAGCAATACGAAGGAATCGTTGGTCGAGGTGTCGCCGTCGACGCTGATGCAATTGAACGAGCTTGCCGCCGCTTCAGCCACCAGCCGCTCCACCAGCGGCTGCGCGATGGCGGCGTCGGTAGCGACGAAACTCAGCATGGTGGCCATGTCGGGCCGGATCATTCCGGCGCCCTTGGCGATGCCGGTGACGGTGGCCTCGGTGGCGCCGATGCGCACTCGGCGCGACGCGGCCTTGGCCACGGTATCGGTGGTCATGATCGCGTGCGCCGCATCGAACCAGCCGTCGGCCTTCAGCGCTGCCTTGCAGGCGGGAAGCCCCTCACGCAGCCGCTCCAGCGGCAGCGACTCCATGATCACGCCGGTCGAAAAGGGCAACACCTGCACTGGGTCGCAGCCGAGAAGACGCGCGGCGATCTCGCAGGTCGCCCGCGCGGCGAGCAGGCCCGATTCGCCGGTGCCTGCGTTGGCGATGCCCGTATTCACCACCAGACCGCGAATCCCGCCGTGCTGCAAGTGCTCCTTACAAACGATGACCGGCGCGGCGCAGAAGCGATTGCGCGTGAACACACCGGCGACGGCACTCCCCGGCGCCAGCTCGAGCAGCAGCAGATCCCGGCGATCGGGCTTGCGAATGTGAGCGGCAGTGGTGCCGAGGCGAATGCCGGCGACAGGGAATAGCTGTTCCGCAGGCGGCGTCGCGTAGTTCGACTGGCATGGGCTGGTCAGCTCAGTGCGGCGCCTTACCCCAAAGCTCTTGAAGCCGGTTGTCGCGACCGCAGTTGGCGCGGTAGAACTTGTAGCGGATCGGGTTCTTCACGTAGTAGTCCTGGTGATACTCCTCGGCCGGATAGAACTCGCTCGCCACCACGATCTCGGTGACGATGGGCTCCTTGAATGGCTTGCTCTTCTGCAGCGCGGCCTTCGATTCCTCAGCCAGCCGCTTCTGATCTGCGCCGACATAGAAGATGCCAGTGCGGTACTGCGAGCCGGCATCGCAGAACTGGCGGTCGCGCACCGTCGGGTCGATGTTGACCCAGAACACCTCCAGCAGCTTCTGATAGCCGATGCGCTTCGGATCGTAGGCGACGCGCACCGCCTCCGTGTGGCCGGTGGAGCCCGCCGACACCTCCTGGTAAGTCGGATCCTTCTTCTGCCCTCCGATATAGCCGGACGTCGTGGAGATCACTCCATCGAGCTTGTCGAACGGCGGTTCCATGCACCAGAAGCAGCCGCCGGCGAAAATCGCAACAGCGGTATCGGGCGTGACGGCATCGGCGGCGGGCGTCACCGCCTGGGTCTGCGCAGAGCGCAGCGCCACAGCCGCCAGTAGAGCGGCAGCGAGGCACGAAAGGCAATAGTAGTAGGGTTTTCGAGTAGCCATGTGGGGATGAAGATGAACGAAGTGAGCCAAACCCCAGCGTATCAGGTCGCGCTCGGTACACGTATTCGTGCAAATACGTAGCCCGCCGCCGCGCTCTCGGAGTGCCTAGCCAAGACCGGTTCGACTTCGCTCATTCCGTTCGCTGCCCCGAAACACTGGCGTCTGCGGCAGGTGCTTGCTCCTCCAGCCACTCATGCCATACCGCGATGAACACGGCCAGTATCACCGGGCCGAGGAAAAGGCCGACGAATCCGAACGCCGCCAATCCGCCCAGCACGCCGAAGAAAACCAATAGGAACGGAATCTTGCTGGCGCTGCTGATGACCATCGGCCGCACCAGGTTGTCCACCCAGCTC
>CAWGHV010000081.1:0-18608 GCA_963822375.1 uncultured beta proteobacterium
GCAATGTATTGCTCGAGCGAGCAGCGTCTTCCAGCGTCGCGGCGGCCTGCTTGTCGCCGGCGGCCAACGACGCCGCACCGAGATAGAACAGCGCGAGGCCGTTGCGCGGCTCGGCCTTCTCCAGGCGCTCGAGAACCGCGATGGCAACGGGCGACGGCGGTTCGCCAGGCTTCAGGCCGCGCACATGCGCTTCGGCCCAGTCGGCCAGAACGCGGGCATCGACGGGACCGAGCGCATCGGCCTTGGCGTAGGCGTCGATCGCGCTCGCATTGTCGCCCAGCACCTTCCAGGCGTTGGCCAGACGCAGCCAGCCGCCGCGATCCTGCGGATTGTCCTTCATGCGCACGGCGAGGCCCTCGACCATGCCGCGGATCGCCTGCTGGCGCTGCTCGGGCGTCATGCGTGTGGGCATCGAGGCCGAGCTAGCCAGGCGCCTCGTCAAGTTGATCAAGGACAGCAAGCTCAAGGTGCAGGCAAGTATTCAGGGCGATGCGGTGCGCGTCTCGGGCGCGAAGCGCGATCTGCTGCAGGAAGCCATCGCCCTGGCCAAGAAATCGGTGACCGATTTCCCGCTCCAGTTCGGTAATTTCCGCGACTAGGCCGGAATCACCCCAGCGCGAGCCGCACCGGATGCAAGTGGCGGGAATGCCGCGTCTGCATGTGATCGAACACGGCGACCCACAGGTGCACGCCGGTGGCGATGGGCAAGTCGAAGCGCGATCCGGTGCCTAGCCGACGCATGACTTCAAGGCGCCACCAGCCGTCTTTCCAGGTGCCGACCGCGGTGACGTCGCCCCGATCGCCTGTGAACGGCTTGTCGATCAGGACCGATGGTATGACGGTGCCGATCGGATATGCGTCGAGTCGTTTCGAGTAGGCAAGAGTGTCCCCTACACCCATCCACCATTCGCCTGTGTCGCTCACCTTAGTGTTCAGATCGACACTACCCATGCGTCGCTTCAGCACGTCCATGTCCTTGGGCAGCCGCTTCGGTTCCACCAGCTCGCTGCCTTCGATCTTGTTCCAGTTCAGCTCGAAGCCGCCGGCGGTCTTGGGATCCTGCGCGTAGCCGCCGGTATAGCGCTCGCCCGGTTTGGTCGGCGCCTGCTTCGGCCCGCCGAAGTGGTTGTCGTCGATCTGATGCAGCGGCCCGGTGCGTAAGCTCTTCCAATGCCAGACGTTCGACGAATTCGCCGTCGCTGGTGTAGTGCAGCCCGCGGGCATTGGGCGATCCCGGCCGGCCGGGAAGGGGGTTGGGCCCCAGGTGCGAAGTGCCGCCGCCGTCGATGCGCGGTGAGCGCGACAGCATCACACCGAATTTGTCTTCGTAGTAGGTATCCTCGTCCTGGATCGCGTAGCGGTTTTGCATGACGCGCCAGCCGCCGGCGGTCTTGACCAGCGGCAGGTGTTTTTGGCTTCGGGTGGCGTCCGGCCACTCGAACAGCATGGCGGCGCGCGCGCCGCCATGCACCGCGCGCACCCTTACCGTTGCCTCCCCTCCCGGCAAATTCGCGCCCTGCGACGTATGGAAGAATACCGGTTCGACATCCTGCCATGCGCGGTCCGCAGGGTCGCCGTCGATGACCGGCAGTTGAAGGACGCGCGCGACGCGCAGCGTCTTGATAGTCGCGTGATCCAGCGGGTAGAGAACCGCCGCCACCGCCAACGCCGAGACGCCGAGCGCCAAAAAAGCAGAACCGCCATATGCGGCACGCGGCGTTACGATCTTGAGCAATTGCCGCCAGCCGCCGAGTCCTGTTTGGGCAAGGCCGTGAATAGCCACGTACCCGACGAAGCCCCAAGCTGCGCTCCGGTGCACCAGAAGCACGACGTCGATCGGTAGCACGCCCGGCGCGAAGTAGGCGAGCGCGCCGGTCACGCCGGCGAGCGCAAGTAAGCCGTAGGCGACCCAATAGAGCAGCCGATTGACCATCGTCCAGCGCAGGGTGCGATTGTCGGAGCCGAGCTTGCGCAGGTCGAGGGCGAGCCGAGCGGCCAGGCGGCTGCGCCATAGGAACACGCCGTACGCGAGCAGCAGCACGCACAGCACGCTGGCCGAGAGCACGTGCCAGTAGGTCACTTCTCCCTGCATCAGCAGCGGCGACAAGGCCTTGCTGATGCGCGCGTCCACTGCGTCGGCCGCCACGCGCATGCCGGTGGCGAGGCTCACGAGCAGCGCCGCGGCGAGCAGCCAGTGAAAGATGACCGTGGGGGCGTCTGAGTGCGGTCGTCGGCTTGTCAAGACCATAAACGCCATTGTACTTGATGCCAACGGCCTTGGCCGAGAACGTCACCGCAGGCCCTCGATCCAGCGCGAATAGATGCTGTCGGCGACGCGGTGCAGCGCGTCGACTCGCGTCGTCAGATCGGAGAGCATCTCGCGCGCCGCTTGCACCGATGGCGTCGCGCAGGCGGCGATCTCCGCCGCGCCGGATTCGCACCACGACGCGATCATGGTCTCGGTCATCTCCACATGGCATTGCATCGCGAGATGGTTTCCGAGTGCGAAGGCCTGGTTGCGGCAGTGCGGGCTGGAGAGCAGCCGCGTCGCTCCGTTCGGGATGGAGAACGTCTCCCCGTGCCAGTGAAAGGACTCGAACGAGCGCGTGTCGCCCAGCCACACGCTTGCGGCCGGCGTGTCCGCGACTTCGACCGTGCCCCAACCGATCTCCTTCACGGCGTTGCGGGTCACCGAGCCGCCGAGCGCCTTGGAGATCAGTTGTCCCCCCAGGCAATGGCCGATCACCGGCACGTCGGCCGCGACGGCGCGGCGGATCAGTTGCAAGGTCTCAAGAATCCATGGCAGATCGTCGTTGACGCTCATTGGACCGCCCATGAAGCACAATCCGGCGAACTCGCCCGGGTCGGGCGGAACGGACGCTCCTTCATCCACATTCACTAGCGTCCAGGGCAGTCGGTGACGGTCCACGAATGTGGCAAAATAGCCCGGCCCTTCGCTGGTGCTGTGTCGAAAAATGGCGATAGGTTTCATGGATATGCTCTCATTCTTGTCGAGGTTGTCGAAGCCGGCGGCGGCAGGCCGCCACGGGGCCACATTGTCCGCTCTCGCGCTGCTGCTGTGGGCGCCCAACGGTTGGGCGTTGGACGTCAGGGTGGCCGGGGCGTTTCCCGGCAAGGCGGTGGTGGTCGTCAACGGCGGTGCGCCGCGCACCATCAGCGTTGGGAACGCAACCGCCGAAGGCGTAAAGTTGATCGCCGTGGATGGTACCGCTGCGACGCTGGAATTCGATGGCCGGCGCCACCGCCTCGGCGTGGGCGAGCAGGCGGTGGCGGCAGCGACAGCGAATGCGGCCGCGTCCTCGGCGACGCTGACGGCCGACGGGCGCGGCCACTTCTACGCGAATGGGATCATCAACGGCGCTTCGGTACGCTTCATGGTGGATACGGGCGCGACGCTGGTGGCGCTCGGGGCCGGCGACGCCGAGCGCGCGGGAGTCGAACTATCGTCAAGGTAAGCCGATGATCGTGATGACCGCCAACGGGCCGGTGCAGGCTTGGCGCGTCAGGTTGAGTTCACTTCAAGTCGGCAGCATTACGCTGCGCGACGTGGATGCGGCGATTCAGGGGCAGGAAATGCCGATTGCGCTACTCGGCATGAGCTTCCTCAACGCCCTGCAGATGAACCGCGAGGGCGAGACCATGACACTGCGCCGGCGCTATTGACCTGATCGGGCATGACCGTACTGGAACTCGAATCGCGCCCGATTTCCGCCGAGTGGTTACGCCGACACTTCGCTGCCGCGCCCGCGTCGCATGTTCCGCAGCGACGAATCGAGGGGCTGACACCGGCGGCGGTGTTGGTGCCCATCATCGAGCGTGAGCACGAACTGACTGTTCTGCTCACACAGCGCACCGCGCATCTGCACGACCACCCCGGGCAAATCAGTTTTCCGGGCGGGCGCTGCGAGGCCGCTGACGCCTCGCCGATCGCCACGGCGTTACGCGAGTCGCAGGAGGAAATCGGCATCGATCCGTCCCGCGTCGAGGTGCTCGGTATCCTGCCCGACTACCATACGATCACCGGCTATCGAGTCACACCCGTGGTCGGCCTGATTCGTCCGCCGCTCGACCTGGCTCTGGATAGCTTCGAAGTCGCCGCGGCATTCGAGACACCGCTGGCGTTCCTGATGGACCCGCACAATTGCCAACGCCATACGGTCGAAGTGTCGGGCGTTTCGCGTCAATACTATGCCATGCCCTATGAGGGGCGCTTCATCTGGGGCGCGACCGCGGGCATGATCGTCGGCCTGCAGCGCTTCCTTTTCGGACGTGGCGCGCCGGGTCCGCGCGGAGACGGCGACTGAGGGGCGATCAGTCACCCAGCCGAGTCAGCCGATCCCAAGCCGGCCGAGCCGAAATCCAATAAGCTTGCGGATTCGAGAAAAGCCGTTGAAGCCCCACCGCACGTGCAAGGGGCAAGCACCGTTGTAGGCTCCTGGCACTGCCCGCCCGAGTCCATCCACGCGCGATATCGGTCAAGACTTCAGCGCCACGTGACCAATGAATCTTTTCTCGCTGCTGGCAGCCTTCCTGCTGGAGCGTTTGCGGCCGCTGGATGTCGCCAAGTTCGTCACTGCCCCGTTGGCCGGCGTCGCCCGCTCGCTCGAGTCGCGTTTCAACGCCGGTGAGCCCCGCCACGGGGCGATTGCCTGGCTGCTCGGCGTCATTCCTGCGGCTGTCGTGACGCTGGCCGCCTACTTCGCGCTGCGCGCCGTGCACCCACTGCTCGGTTGGGCGTGCAATGTTGCGGTGCTCTATTGGGCGATGGGCTTTTGCCACCACAGCCGCTTGTTCGCTGCCATCCGTATCGCACTGCGTGACGGCGACCTCGACCGTGCGCGTTCGCTTCTCGCTCAGTGGCGCGGCCGCTCCGCGGAGCGTGTCAGTACGAACGAAGTGGCGCGGCTCGCCATCGAGCAGGGGCTGCTCGCCGCCCACCGCCACGTGTTCGCCGTCGTCGTCTGGTTCATCATCCTGCCCGGTCCGAGCGGGGCGCTGCTCTACCGCCTTGCGGATTGTTTCTCGCAACGCTGGGGCATGCGTGACGACGCCGAGTTCGGTGCGTTCGGCGACTTCGCACGGCTGGCGTTTGCGCTCATCGACTGGCTGCCGGTGCGCATCAGCGCGTGGGGGTTCGCGATCGTTGGCAATTTCGAGGACGCGATGCTGTGCTGGCGCACCCAGGCCTGCCGCTGGCCCGACAAGGGTTCCGGTATACTCCTCGCCAGCGGTGCGGGGGCCCTGGGCGTGCGGTTGGGCATGGCGGTGTTCGAGTCGGGCGCGATCAGTGAGCGTGCCGAACTCGGTCTCGGCGAAGATGCCGATGCCGACTTCATGCAAAGTACGATGGGCCTGGTCTGGCGCACGCTGGTCCTGTGTTTGCTGCTGCTGACCTTGTTCGGAGTCGCGGGCTGGGTCGGAAATTGATCAACACACCGAGGAGCGCGAAATGGCAGACAAGGAAATCGTGGTTTTGAGTGGTGTACGCACGGCGATCGGCGATTACGGCGGCACCCTGAAGGATTTCGCTCCCACCGAGCTCGCCGCGCGCGTGGTGCGCGAGGCGGTTGCGCGTGCCAAGATCGACTCGGCCCAGGTGGGTCATGTGGTGTTCGGCAACGTCATCCACAGCGAAGCCAAGGACATGTATCTGTCGCGCGTGGCGACGATCGCCGGCGGTATTCCCAAGGAGACGCCCTCGCTGACATTGAACCGGCTCTGCGGCAGCGGTTTTCAGGCGATCGTCACCGCGGCCAACGCGATCACGGTCGGCGACGCGGAAATCGCGCTCGCCGGCGGCGCGGAGTCGATGAGCCGTGCCCTCTACGGCATGCCCGCCGCGCGCTGGGGTGCGCGCATGAACGATGCCAAGATCGTCGACCTGATGGTGGGCGCGCTGACCGATCCGTTCGAGACGGTCCACATGGGCGTTACCGCCGAGAACGTGGCGGCGAAGTACGGGATCACCCGCGCCGATCAGGATGCGTTCGCCGTGGAGAGCCACAAGCGCGCCGCGGCAGCGACCGCGGCCGGGCACTTCAAGGACCAGATCCTGCCGATCGAGATTAAGACGCGCAAGGGGCCGGTGATATTCGACAAGGACGAGCACATTCGCGCCGACGCCAGCGTGGAGGGCATGGGGAAGCTCAAGGCAGTGTTCAAGAAAGACGGCAGCGTCACCCCGGGTAACGCATCGGGCATCAACGACGCGGCAGCCGCGTTGGTGCTGGCCGATGCCAAGGCGGCGGAGCGCGCCGGGCTCAAGCCGTTGGCGCGCCTGGTGGCCTACGGCTATGCCGGGGTCGATCCCAACATCATGGGCATTGGGCCCATCCCGGCGGTGCAGAACTGCCTCAAGCGCGCCGGGCTGAAGATCTCGGACATCGACGTCGTCGAGTCGAACGAGGCGTTCGCGGCGCAGGCGCTGTCGGTGTCGCGCAACCTCGACTTCGATCCGGCCAAGACCAACCCGAACGGCGGCGCGATAGCGCTCGGCCATCCCGTCGGCGCGACAGGCAACATTCTCGCAGTCAAGGCCATCTATGAACTGCATCGCACCAACAAGCGCTATGCGTTGGTGACGATGTGTATCGGTGGCGGCCAAGGCATCGCGGGAATCTTCGAGCGGCTGTAAGACTTTCGCGCGCCGCCGTTCGGCGGGCGCGTCCAACCGCGGGCCCGGATCGGTCGTAACGCGACCCGGGCCCGCACCATTCTGAGTCGCCGTGCTTTATCGTGGTGCGCGGAGCCGCGCGGCTGGCGCACGAATCGGCTTATTCCCGCTACGCGATTGGGCCGGCCGCCAGTGGCATGCTTTTCGCTGCATTTTTCGCTGTATTTCCGATGCGTGACGACAAGACTTCAAGCAGGTAGCCGAGTGACATGCCAGAGTTCTACGATGAGATGCACGACACTGCCGGCAACGTTCGCGGCCACTACGCGGCCTACGCGCAGTGGCTGAAGGAAACGCCGCCCGAGCGCATCGCCCAGAAACGCGCCGAAGCCGACATCTTGTTTCACCGGGTCGGCATCACCTTCGCGGTTTACGGCGAGGAGTCGGGTGCCGAGCGCCTGATCCCATTCGACATCGTCCCGCGCATCATCCCCGCCGCGGAATGGGAGAAACTCGGCGCCGGCTTGCGCCAGCGCGTCAAGGCGCTCAACGCCTTTCTCGCCGACATCTACCACGAGCAGGAGATCGTCAAGGACGGTCGCATTCCGCCGGAGCAGATCTTCCGCAACGTCCAGTACCGCCCGGAAATGCAGGGGCTCGACGTGCCCGGCGGCATCTACGCGCACATCGCCGGGGTGGACGTGGTGCGCGCGGGCAAGGGCGAGTTCTACGTGCTCGAGGACAACTTGCGCGTGCCGTCCGGCGTGTCCTACATGCTCGAAGACCGCAAGGTGATGATGCGCCTGTTTCCCGAATTATTCGTGCGACATGACGTGGCGCCGGTCGAGCACTACCCCGATCTGTTGCTCGATACGCTGCGCGCCGTGGCGCCGACTGGGGTCGTCGACCCGACGGTCGTGGTGCTGACGCCGGGCGCCGCCAATAGCGCGTATTTCGAGCACGCCTTCCTCGCGCAGCAGATGGGCGTCGAGCTGGTCGAAGGCGGCGACCTGTTCGTGCAGGACGAGGCGGTCTACATGCGCACCACCCGCGGCCCCCAGCGGGTGGACGTGATTTACCGCCGTATCGACGACGACTTTCTCGATCCGCTGGTGTTCCGTCAGGACTCTATGCTCGGCGTGCCGGGCCTGCTCTCGGTCTATCGCGCCGGGAGGGTGACATTGTCTAATGCCATCGGCACCGGCGTGGCGGACGACAAATCGATCTACCCCTACGTGCCGGCGATGATCAGGTTCTACCTCGGAGAGGATCCGATCATCAACAACGTACCGACCTACATGCTGCGCCAGCCCGATGACTTGGCGTATGTGCTCGACCACTTGCCCGAACTGGTGGTCAAGGAAACACATGGCTCGGGCGGTTACGGCATGCTGGTCGGGCCCGCCGCCTCGAAAGAAGAAATCGAGGAATTCCGCCAGCGTATCGTCGCGACGCCGGACAAGTACATCGCGCAACCCACGCTCGCCCTGTCGGCATGTCCGACTTTCGTCGAAGCCGGCATCGCTCCGCGCCACATCGACTTGCGACCCTTCGTGCTCTCCGGACGCGAGATCAATTTCGTGCCCGGCGGGCTGTGCCGCGTCGCGCTTCGCGAGGGGTCACTGGTGGTCAACTCCTCGCAGGGCGGCGGCACCAAGGACACCTGGATTCTCGAGCGCTGAGATGCTGAGCCGCACCGCCGATCACCTGTACTGGATGGCCCGCTACACCGAGCGCGCGGAGAACATCGCGCGCATGCTCGACGTCACCTATCGCGTGTCGCTGCTGCCGACCTCCAACCGCTTGCCGGACAAGGGCTGGGGCGCGGTGCTGTCGATCACCGGCCTAGAGGCGGACTACGCCGAGCGCCTGGGCAATGTGACGCCGGACAGCCTGCTGCGCTACATGGCGCTCGACGCCGACAACCCATCCAGCATCTTCACCTGCATGCGCGCGGCGCGTGAAAACGCCCACGCCGTGCGCGGCACCCTGACCTCCGAGATCTGGGAGACGATCAACACCACCTGGCTCGACATGCGCAGCCGCCGCGACAGCCAGTGGCTAGGCAGCGACGTGAGCGAGTTTTTCGAGTGGGTCAAGTTCCGCTCCCACCTGTCGCGCGGCGTCACCGTCGGCACCATGCTGCAGGACGAGGCTTTCCACTTCATCCGGCTCGGCACCTTCCTCGAGCGCGCCGACAACACCGCGCGCATCCTCGACGTCAAGTACGACGCTCTGCTGCCCAGCCGCGGCGACGCCGGCGGCGCCGCCGACTACTACGAGTGGAGCGCGCTGCTGCGCTCGGTGTCCGCGTTCGAGATCTACCGCAAGGTCTATCGCGATCTGATCACGCCGATTCGCGTCGCCGAATTGCTGATTCTTCGCGACGACATGCCGCGGTCGCTGCATCGCTGCATGAACGAGGTCTACAAAATCCTGATCGCGGTCGCCAACGATCAATCCACCGAGACCGCGCGCCGCGCCGGCGAGTTACACGCGGCGTTGCATTTCGCGCGCATCGAGGACATCGTTGCCACGGGGCTGCACGACTATCTGACCGACTTCCTGGGTCGCACCGCGGATCTGGGAAACCGGATCGCGCATGACTTTCTTCTTCCGATATCGACGCACTGATTCGACCGCCGATCAACCTGAGGAACCCACACAGCGAGGCCGCCATGCTGCTCAATATCCGCCACGATACCGTTTTTCGCTATCCACGCCCGGTCCGCTACAGCATTCAGCAGTTGCGCCTTACACCGCGCTCGGAGTTTACCCAGCGCGCGGTGAGTTGGCATATCACCGCACCAGGCAGGCAAAGCAGGCTCACTGATGCCTATGGCAATGTCGCCCACGTTCTCACCTGGGGCGAGCTGCACGACGAGATTTGCATCAGCGTTCGCGGCATAGTGGAAACGGTGGACGAGGGTGCCCACATCCTTCAGGACCGGCGCGGCGCGGTATCCCCGCTGGCGTATCTGGCGGAAACTCCGCTTACCCAAGCCGACGAAGCGGTACGCGAATTCGCGCAGCGCTATCTGGGCCGCGGAGCCGGCCGCTTGGACGAGCTGCGCGAACTACTGCCCGCTATCTGCGAGAGCGTGTCCGGCGCTCGCGGGGAAGGTGAAGGGGTGATGTCCGCTGCTCGTGCTCTCGCGCAGGGTCGCGGCGCAAGCTCGGACCACTCGCACGTGTTCATCGCCTGCTGCCGTGCCCAGGCGATCCCCGCGCGCTACGTGAGCGGCTACGTCGGGTTGCCCGACGGCGGCGACATGAGCAACCACGCCTGGGCCGATGCGTGGATCGAAGACTTGGGATGGGTGAGCTTCGACGTGACGCACCAGCGGCTCGCCGGCCGCGAGCACTGCCGGCTCGCGGTTGGGCGCGACTATTTCGACGCTTGCCCGGTGCGCAGTCTCAATCAGGGCCCCGAGAAGACGACGATCTCGGTGAGCGTCGCGCACTAGTAGCGATTCCTGCGCGCGCCCTATCCTGGTACTCGATGTGGTAGCCGGCCAGCGGAACTTCGAGCACGGCGGCGGGCCCGTTTGATGGCGTCGCAGTGGCGGCGCTTTCGAAACTCGACCGGAGTTGCGCCGATGCCGAATGGTCAGATTGGGGAGCAGGAACGCAATTCGCCGGAGGCGACGGCGCGCATTCTCGCCATGATGATGGTGACGGATGCGGATCTCGTCGAAATCGAGATCAGCACCCTCAACGAGATGCGCATGCTCGATTTGCTGGGCATCGAGCCGCACGTATTTCGCCGCGTGCTTCATGATTACTGCAGCGAGCTGATGCTGGTGGACGAGCGCCGCTCGGTGCTCCGGGTGCTCGAGCCTGGCCAGATGGGCGAGGCGATGACACTGATAAACGACGCGCAACACCGCTTCCGAACTTGTGCGCGCCTGATGACCCTGATGCGTGAGGTGGCCCCGGCGGATCTCAACGCCAAGCTGCTCGACGTGGACCGCATCGACGCCGCGCTCGATGCGCTCGACGATCCGCACAAGCGCGTGCACACCTGCATGATGATGCTCCATCTGATGAACGCCGACGGAACGCTGCATCGCAATGAAATTGCCTTGTTCAACCACGCGCTGCAACGGTGGGGAATGACTCTCGAATCGCTTCACGAAACTCTGCGCGCGCTCGGCGCGGCTCAGGCGCCGCAGCCCGCGGCAAAGCGCTAACGTCGCGAGACGGCGAGTTCTGGGGCTATGCGGTGGAAGTGCGCCATGCGGACGGCGCTGATAGCCCGCGAGGCTACGGCATCGCGCAGCGCGCAGCCGGGTTCGGCGGCATGACGGCAGTCGCGGAAGCGGCAATGTCCCAGGTACGGCCGGAACTCGCGAAAGCCGTACTCGATCTCCTCCGGCGCGAGGTGCGCGACGCCGAATTCCTGTAAGCCGGGGCTGTCGATGATCGCGCTAGTCGCGTCCAGCGCATAGATGCGCGACACCGTCGTCGTGTGTTTTCCCGAGTCGAGAAACGTGGATATCTCGCGCGTGGCCACCACCGCGTTGGGCACCAGCGCTCGGATCAAGGTCGATTTCCCCATCCCCGACGGCCCGATCAGCACGCTCAAATGGCCGAGCAGATGGGATTTCAGTGACTCCGCACTCTGGCGCGCGCTCAGCTCGACGATGTGGTAGCCGGCCTGCGCGAACGGCGCCAGCCATTGCCGGGCGCCGGCAAGCTTGTCTTCGATGTCGGATTTGTTGAGCACGATGAGTGCGGGTAGCGATTGCTGTTCGGCCGCGAGCAGACAGCGGGTGATGAGTTCGTCATGGAAGCTGGGCTCGGCTGCGACGACCACGACGACCTGCGTGGCGTTGGCGGCGATGAGTTTTTGGCGGTAGAGATCGCTGCGGTAGAGCAGGGAGCGGCGTGGCGCCACGCCGGATATCGCCCCTTGATCGGGGGCGTTCAACTCGAGGCTTACACGGTCGCCGCAGGCGAGATCGCTGCGTTTGCCGCGCCGGTAGGCTTGAATCAGCCGAGCGTCGTCGAGGGCGACCTGGTAGTGGCGACCGTGTGCCGCCACTACCAGGCCATGCAGGGTTTGCATCGGAGCCTTGTGCGCCCGCGGGCGTTAGGCGGTTTTCAGCCGGGCTACACGCAGCGCTGCCGGCGGGTGGGAATCATAGAACTTCGAGTACAGCGGGTCGGGCGTCAGGGTCGCGGCATTGTCGCGGTAGAGCTTGACCAGCGCGGCAACGAGATCGTCGGCGCGCGTCTGCCGCGCCGCGTAGGCGTCCGCTTCGAATTCATGGCGGCGCGAGATTTGCGATAGCAGCGGAGCGAGCGCAAACGTGAATACGGGAATGACGAGGGAGAACAGAACGAGCGCCGCCGCGGTGCTCTGGCCGCTCATTCCCAGGCCGTCGTAGAACCACGGCTTATCGATCAGATAGCCGAGGATCCAGAACAGCGCTAGGCTGCCGAGGGCCAGCAGCGCCACGCGCTTCCAGATGTGATGATGCTTGTAGTGCCCCAGCTCGTGCGCCAGCACGGCCTCGATCTCGTCCGGGTGCAGCTTCTCCAGCAGCGTGTCGAAGAACACGATGCGCTTGGCGGCGCCGAATCCGGTGAAGTAGGCGTTGCCGTGGCTGGAGCGGCGCGAGCCGTCCATGACGAAAAGGCCGCTGGCGCGGAAGCCGCAGCGGGCCAGCAGTGTTTCGATGCGCTGCTTCAGCGCCGCATCGTTCAACGGGGCGAACTTGTTGAACAACGGCGCGATGAAACTTGGATAGACGAGCAGCACCAGCAGGTTGAAGCCGAGCCAGAACAGCCAGACGTAGAACCACCAGAGTTCGCCTACGCGGGCCATCAGCCAGAGCACGGCCAGCAGCACCGGGATGCCGACTGCCGCGGAGAGCAGGGCGCCCTTGATCAAGTCAGCCACGTACAGCCGCCAAGTCATCTTGTTGAAGCCGAAATGCGCCTCGACGACGAACACACGATAGAGGGAGAACGGCAGGTCGGCCAGAAAGCCGAGAAGGGCGACGGCACCGATGAAGGCCACGCCGTGGAGGTAGCCGCCGGCATTGAACCAAGTTGACAACACACCGAAAACGCCCTGCAGGATGCCGCCCAGCGTGAGCGCCAGCAGGAACACCGCGCCGATCACCGCTTCGAGCAGGCCGAGGCGCGTCTTGGCCACGGTGTAGTCCGCCGCTTTCTGGTGTGCCGCGAGCGGGATCGCCGCGGCGAACGGGTCGGGAACGTCCGGCCGGTGCAGGCTGATGTGGCGCATGTGGCGCCAACCAAGCCAAAGGCGCATGAGCGTCGTCACGACTAGTGCGGCGACGAAAAGGTAGGTGAACTGAGCTGCCATGAAGGGCGCGTTGTCGCGGTCCGTTCGCCGCGTTCTGCTTATGACAGAATGGCGACTTTGAAGATTTCGGATTATGGCACAAGACCAGAACAACCTGATTTGGCTCGACATGGAAATGTCGGGGCTCGACCCCGAGCGCGACCGGATTCTCGAGATCGCTGTGGTCATCACCGACTCGCAGCTCGTTGCCGTGGCGGAGAGCCCGGTGCAGATAGTTCATCAGGCGGATGCGGTGCTCGATGAAATGGACAATTGGAACAAAAGCACGCATGGCCGATCGGGACTGATCGACAAGGTCAAGGCGTCGACCTGCTCTGAGGCGGAGGCGGAAGCGCGGCTGCTGGAGTTCGTCCAGCTGCATGTGCCGGCGCGCACCTCTCCCATGTGCGGCAATTCGATTTGCCAGGACCGGCGCTTCATGGCGCGCTACATGCCCAAGCTCGAAGCCTATTTTCACTATCGGAATCTGGACGTCAGCACGCTCAAGGAATTGGCGCGCCGCTGGAATCCGTCGCTGGCGAAAGGGCTCGCCAAGCAGGGCAGGCACGAGGCCCTGGCCGACATCTACGAGTCGATCGACGAGTTGAAATACTACCGCGACAACTTCATTCGGTTGTAACCGGAGCAGGCAACCGCGATGCGTCGTCGAGTCGGATTGCCACGTCGTAGGCGGAGATGCCTGAGGTCCAAGGGACCTATTCGGACCTCTTCAGCCGCGCCATCGATCAAGACGACGGGGCCGAGGTCGCCGAAGAGCAACTGGAAGATGTCGACGAGGGCGAGGACGGAGGCGAGGATGAAGGCGAAAACGCAGAAGAGAGAGGATGAGAGCCAGTGCCCGGCAAGGTTCTGCAGTATTCCTTGCTCCCAAACAGAACCATCCACCCTCGTTGTTATGCTCTAAGCTCTTGTTTTTTCTGGCTCCCCGAGTAGGGCTCGAACCTACGGCCTGCGGATTAGCAGTCCGCCAAAAAACAACAGTCGTTCAATTGGTTGGCCCGGCCCGAGCGCTGCGCGTGTCGTGCCACATTGGCCACGCTGAGCCGCGACAGCGGCAAGCCCAAGGTGGCGGGCAGTTCGCACGCGAGCGCCTTGATCTCAACCGTGAGCTCTGGGGGGAAAGACCCGAGGGCGTCCCGGGCGGGCTCTCTCCTCGAGGCCCGCCATTCGCTCCTCAAAGAAGCGCTTGCGCCAAAGACTGACCACCTCGCGCCGCGTGTCCAGGCGCGCGCCGATCTGGTCGTTGTCCATGCCGTCGGCGGCCATCAGGATCATCTTGGCTCGAACAACCTCGAAATACGGCAACGTATATTTGGTCGCGCGACGAGTCAGCTCGGTCGAACTCGTCGGCAGACAGCTCGATATGGAACGGGCTCTTCCTTGGCATCTGCTAACCCTCTTTGACGGATCGCATCACGATGCCATACGAGGCCACACTTATCAAGACAATACGTTGCCGCATTTATGAAAGTACCTACTAAGCGGAGGGGGTGACCCGTCTCGCCGCGCTGCTCGAGAAGGACAGCGAGCCCTTCCCGCTGTCGCGCGTCGAGATGCTCGAGGAAATGCGCGAACGCAACCCCGACCTCGTGCCCGATCTGCCGCCGGACGCCGTGCGCCGGATCCGCAGCGAACAGGAGATCATCGGTCGGTACGAACCCGGGCATGCGCTGGCGACGCTGCCAGCGCTGCTCGCGAAGCCGGAAGATCGCGCGCGCTTCGCCGCGGTGCTGCAACTGGTGGCCAGTGATCTGCGCGTACGCGACGCGGTGGCGGTCCAGCACGAGCAGGCAGTGCTCGCCCGCGTGCGTGCGCTCGTCGGCTCGCCCGCGCCAATCGCCGCGGTGCCCGCGCGCGATCCGGCAGCAAATCGGCCGCGTACCGGCTCGAATTCCCGAGTGTGCGGCACGTGATGCGCATCGTAAGGATCCTGCTGTGCCTGCTCGGTGCCGCACTCGCGCCCTGCGCTGCAGCGGCCGACTAACTGAGGGCGATCAAGGCAACGAAGGTGATCCGGCTCGCGTATCATCCGAACGCATCGCCGTTCTCATTCGAACACCCGGACGGGCAAGCCTGCCGGCTACTCGGTCGAAATGTGGGAGCGCATCGTCGCCTCGCTGCGCGAGCAGCTCGGCCTGCTGGCGCTTTCGCAGCGTTGGGTGCGGCATGTAGGCCAGGAACGTTTCCGTATGATCGAAACTGGCGCCGCCCATCTCGAATGCGGCACGACGACCGTGACACTGTCGCGCATGAGCGGGGGGACCTCAGCAACCTCACTTTCGTTGACGGAGGCGGACTCGCAGTGCGCCGGAACGACCCGATCAAGGCACCCGGCGATCTCGCCGGCAAGCGCATTGCCGTGGTCGCGGGCAGTACCGCACAGGCGCGCATCGCCGAGGGCCTGCGTGAACGCCTGCTGCAGGCCGAGGTGGTTTCCTTCGCTAACGCGCAGAAGGCGCTGGACGTGCTGCGCCGTGGCGACTTCGCTGCCTTCGGCCACGACCGGCTGCTGCTCGCGGGCCTGATTTCGCGCGCGCCGGACGCCGAGGCCCTGTCGTTCCGCGACGAACTGATCTCGATCGAACCGTATGCGTCTATCCTGTCGCGAGGCGACGGCGCGCTGCGGCTGGCAGTCAATCGTGGGCCTGGCGCAGATTTATCGCGCCCGCCTGATCCGCGAGATCTACCAGCGTTACTTCAGACCGTTGGGCGATCCGCCGCCGCTACATCAGGCCGCATGGGCGCTCAACGCCTTGCAGGAGTGATATGAGCCCCCGGCAACGGACGGGCGCCGCAACCCCGCCCAGTGCCTCGGACGACGGGGCCCGGACTTTCGACCAACTAAAGGAGAAAAAAGGAAGGTAAAGGGATTCTGCATGGCGGCCACGCTCGCGGCCGCCAGGACGCTCGCCGGCTGCGGTGGCCACTAAGTGGTGCGCCCGACGGTCGATATCTCGGTCGGACAGCAGTTGATCGACCTCAAGAAAGCGCGCGATTCCGGGGCCTTGACGGACCGCGAGTACCAGCAGCAGCGCCAGATCCTGATCGACAGCGTGGAGTGACCAACAGGAAATCTCTCTTGATCGCAGCGGCTGCCACGGTCGCCCTTTCCGCATGCGGCGGCGACACCTACGTCAAGGTGCAGGGGACCACCACCGTGTCCAAGGGCCAGGAACTGGCCGACTTGCGACGCGCGTTCGCCGAAGACGCATTGACCGAGAGCGAGTACGAACGCCTACGCCAGATGGTGCTCGCGCGGTCGAACTGAGGCCGCGCCGCCATCACACCGCCTACTCCTCGAACAGCGTGGTGGCGGTGATCTGCAACTGCCTGTCCCGCCACATCGAGCCGTTGAGCTTACGCGCGACCGCGTTGGCGATATGCCGCTCCCAGGGCACGCCGATCCACAGGACGCACTGACTGGGGTCCCGTACGAGCTTGAACGAGGTGCGGTCGGCCAGCCCATCGGCGTCGAGACGCTCGCCGATCTTGGACTCGTCGGCACGAGCCTGGCGAGCTGACGGCCGAAGGCTACCGCATCGTCTGGTACCGCAGTTCGGTGAAGGCAGCTCTCGATGAGAAGCGTCGGATGCGACGCATTTAGCGCGCGCGGATGCGCATCGAGAATCTGGAAGCGCGCACCGGCGCGCATCGATTCCGATCGGTCGAGGCCGCTCAGAGCGCGGCGGACGACGTCTTGCAGGACGAGGGCGCGCAACGCTGGCTGCGGGTCCGCGCCGTCGAGAGTGCGGTCACCGACTTCAAGCAGGTGGCACCCGGCCGGCCTAGCAAGCACACGCGCTATCGCAAGGTCAACGTCCCAATCATTCTGCTCGAGGTGTCTGAACTGATCGACGCCGTGCAGGCGGACGCTCGCTGCGACGGCATCTTTGCGATGGTGACCAACGACCGGCGGCGGACGCCCACGGAACTGCTGAGCGTCTACAAGTACCAGCCCTTCCTCGAGAAGCGCAACGAGCAGCTGAAGTCCGTGCCAATGCGCTTGCCCAGCGCATCCAGCGACCGCGCTGGTGGGTGAGCAAGCGCGCCCGGCAGCTCGGGCTGATCGCGCCGCGCTTCAAGGAGCCGGCGTGGAGCTCACGAGGAACTCGCGCTGCTCGAGCAGCACGCGCACAAGGCGGACGAGGTCATCGCGCGCATCTTCCGCAGGGCCGGCTTCCCTCGCTCCGCTGGGTCGACCAGTCCGGCCGTTCGCGATGACCTGATAGCGCCGACTTGTGAAGGGCCGCTATCTCCGACGCCGAAGCAGTTCTCCAGGGATGTTGCGCTTGCGCTACCCGTCGCTTTCATGAACTGCTTCATCGCGCCACGGACTGTACATATGCACAGTCATCCATCCGGATTCCCCAATCAGGATGGTCATGTCTGCCGGTGCGCCCTGCGCGTTCCCTCGCACCGCGCTCTATCGCCGCCGCCAGCCCGAGCGCACCGTGCTCTACCGCAGCGTGCAGGGCCACCTGGCAACCTGGCTCGAACTCACGCGTGACAGCGCGTCGGGCACTTCGGTGCCGGCCTACGTCGAGCGCGAATTTCGCCGCTACCTCGACTGTGGCATCCTTGCCCGCGGTTTTGCCCGTGCGCGGTGCGGACAGTGCGGGCACGACTTCCTGATCGCCTATTCCTGCAAGGGCCGGGGTGTGTGTCCGGCCTGCAACGCCCGGCGCATGGTCGAGACCGCCGCCCATCTGACCGACCACGTCATGCCGCGGCTACCGGTGCGGCAGTGGGTGCTGTCGGTGCCCAAGCGCCTGCGCTACTACCTGCAAAACGATGCGGCCGTGCAAACCCTGGCGCTGCACATCTTCCTCAGTGCGGTGGAGCAGGGCTTGCGCCGGTGCAGTCCCGGGGCGGGTCCGGCCTCGCGCATCGGCGCGGTCGCTTTCATCCACGGCTTTGGCGCCCTGCTCAATGCCCATGTGCACTTCCACTGCGTGGTCATCGAGGGGGTTTTCGAGGCCGATGGCGCGGGCGGCGCCCGCTTTCACGAAGCCCGGGGCGTCGGTCCCGAAACCGTCGCCGACATCCAGGCCAAGGTGCGCCGACGTCTGCTGCGTGCGGCTGCCCGGCGTGGGCTGATCGAGCGCGAAGACGCGCAGGCGATGGGCGCCTGGGATCACGCCGGGGGCTTCTCGCTCGATGCCAGCGTGCGTGTCGAAGCGCACGACCGGGAGGGCCTGGAGCGCCTGCTGCGTTACTGCGCCCGGCCGGCCTTCGCGCTGGAACGATTGCGTGAAGTCGATCGCGCAGCACCTGGTCTATGAGAGCGTCAAGCCGGGCCCGGGCGGCAGCGTCACGCTGATGCTCACCCCGCTCGAACTGCTCGATCGTCTGGCGGCCCTGATTCCGCCGCCGCGCCGGCATCGTCACCGCTACTTCGGGGTGCTGGCGCCGAATGCACCGCTACGCTCGGCGGTCACCGCGCTGGCCGGTCCGCGGGCCGAAACGCCGGCAGCCCAGACACCGGCTGCGGCGGCCGCCGCAGCGCCACCCGCCCCTGCGAGCGCATCGGCCGAGACGGCACAAGCGGCAGAAGAGCCGATCCATCGCCGGGCGGCGCGATACGCCTGGGCGCTGCTGCTCGCGCGGATCTATGAGGTTTTCCCGCTGCTCTGT
>CAWGHV010000082.1:0-16157 GCA_963822375.1 uncultured beta proteobacterium
CGGTAGTTCGGAGAGCACAATGAACAAGCAGTTGTCGCAACTCACGCTGGCCGCAGCGCTGGCCGGCGTTTTCCCCGTACACGCCCAGGAGCGAGACGATGTCGTCGTAATCACCGCGACGCGCATACCGACGCGCGCCAGCAGCCTGCTGAGCGACGTCACGGTAGTTTCGCGCGAGCAGATCGATCGCGCCGCGCAGAGCACGCTCGGCGAACTGCTCGGGCGCCAACCCGGTTTGACGCTGGTCGACAACGGCGGACCGGGCTCGAACACCAGCGTGTTCGTCCGCGGCGCCAACGCCAACCACACGCTGATCCTCGTCGATGGATTGCGCGTCGGCTCCGCAACCACCGGCCAGACCGCGCTGGAGAGCATTCCGCTCGATCAGGTCGAGCGCATCGAGATCTTGCGCGGCCCCGCCTCCGCGCTGTATGGGTCGGACGCCATCGGCGGCGTGATCCAGGTATTCACGCGCAAGGGCCAGGGCGCGCCGCGCGCCAACGCCTTCGCCGGCTACGGCCGCTATGCCACACGGGAGGCCAGCGCCGGGCTGTCCGGCGGCTCGCAAAGCCTCAGCTACAGCTTGCAGGCGGGCTACTACGAAACCAATGGGTTTTCCGCAACCAATGATCCGGCCAAGCAGCCGTTCCTATTCAACCCGGACCGCGACGGCCTGCGCAACAAGCAGTTCAGCGGCAGCCTGGCGCTGCGCCCCGCCGCCGGGCACGAACTCGGGCTCAACGTGCTTTACAGCGATGGCGTCAACCAGTTCGATAACGGGCGCGGATTCGATGACCGCATCGACAAGACCCTGAGCAGCTTCGGCGCCTATTCGCGCAACCGGCTGACGTCGATCTGGACCTCGACGTTGCGCGTTGGACGCGGCACCGACGATCAGACCGTGCGCGGCGCACCCGGCGACACATCCACGTTCCGCACCGACCAGGATCAGTTCGCCTGGCAAAACGACGTTGACCTGCCGTTTGGGCGGGCGCTCTTCGCGCTCGAGCGGCTGGAGCAGAAGATCGCCAGCTCGGTCGCCTTCCCAGTGGCCGCGCGCGCCATCAACACCGTGCTCGGCGGCTGGAGCGGCAATCTCGGCCGCCACCGCTTGCAGGCCAACCTGCGCCACGACCGCAACACGCAATTCGGCAACAAGAGCACCGCCACGCTCGCCTACGGCTATCAGATCAGCGACGCATGGCGCGCCTATGCATCGGCCGGAACCGCCTTTCGCGCCCCCTCGTTCAACGAGTTGTACTTTCCCGATTTCGGCAATCCCGAGCTCAAGCCGGAGCAGGCGCGCAACGCCGAAGTCGGCGCCACCTGGGAGTCCGGCGGCCAGCGCGCCAACCTGGTCGCGTTCCGCAACCGGGTGCGCGAATTGATCAGCTTTGATCCCGTGACCTTCACCGCAATCAACGTCAACCGCGCCAAGCTCGAAGGTCTGACCCTCGCCTACAGCGCCGACTATGGCAATTGGATAGTGGGCGCCGGCCTCGATCTGCTGCGCGCCCGCGACGAGGCAACGGGCGAGCGGCTGATCCGCCGCCCCAGCCGCAAGCTCGCGCTCAGCGCCGAGCACCTGGCCGGCCCGTGGCGGGTGGGCGGCGAGCTGGTCGCCGTGGGCAATCGAACCGACAACGACTTCACCACCGGAGAGACGATCAAGCTCGGTGGTTACGCCTTGCTCAACGCGACGGCGAAGTACGCGTTCGCGGCGGGTTGGGCGATCGAGGCGCGCGCCGACAATCTCACCGACAAGGAATACGAGAACGCCTTCGGTTTCGCCACGCCGGGCCGGAGTCTGTTCGTCGGGGTACGCTATGCGCCGAAATGATCCGCGCGAACGCGCCCGCCACCCACGGTAGTCGCGCCAGGCCACCGCGAAAATGCAACTGCGCACGGCACGCCAACACTGGATCCGCGGCCGGGATAGGGCCTCGCGCGCGGCGGGCATCCGCCGCGTCGGCTGGTTGTTGCTGCCGCTCGGCCTACTTGGCCTCGCCAGTATTGCCTCGGCATTGCTGGCGGGCAACGTCGCCGTCACTTTCGCCGACTTGGTCGCTGCGCTCTCCGGGCGCGGCGATAGCACGGCCGCGGCGGTGGTGCTCGAGCTGCGCCTGCCGCGCGCGCTCGCCGCCTTCGCCTGCGGCGGGCTGCTCGCCGTCGCCGGCGCGCTGATGCAGGTGCTGCTGCGCAATCCGCTCGCCGATCCTTATGTGCTCGGCGTGTCCGGTGGCGCCGCCGTGGGCGCGCTCGGCGCCATGTTGCTCGGCTGGGCGGCGGCGGCCGTCGGCGCCGGCGCCTTCGCCGGCGCCATGGCGGCGATGCTCTTGGTATTCGGCCTGGCGCACGGCGAAGGCAGTTGGACCCACACCCGGTTGCTACTCACCGGCGTCGTTGTCGCGGCGGGCTGCGGCGCCGTCGTCACCTTGATCCTTTCGCTGGCGCCCGACTACTCGCTGCCCGGCATGCTGTTCTGGCTCGCCGGGGATGCCGGCGCCGCATCCCAGCCTCTCGCCCCGCTCGGCGTGCTGCTGCTCGGGCTGCTGGTCGCGCTGCCCTTCGCGCGCGAGATGAACATCGTCGCCCGGGGCGAGCTGTCGGCGCAGGCGCTCGGCGTGCCGGTGCGCCGGCTCCGCATCCTGATCTATGTCCTGGCGTCGCTGCTGACGGCGGTAGCCGTGACGTCGGTGGGCAATGTCGGGTTCGTCGGCCTCATCGTGCCCCATCTGTTGCGGCTGGCCATCGGCAACGACCAGCGCCTGTTGCTGCCCGCCGCCGCCCTCGGTGGCGGGGCGCTGCTGACCCTCGCCGACACGCTCGCGCGCACCGTGGCCGCGCCGCAACAACTGCCGGTGGGCGTGCTCACAGCGGCCATCGGCATCCCGCTCTTCCTGTTCCTGCTCTCGCGCCAACCGCGGCTACCCTGATGGAGGCGTCGTCGCTCGCCCTGGAAACCCGTCGCCTCGCGGTGTCGATCGGCGGGCGCGACGTGTGCCGCGGCCTCGACCTCGCCGTGCGGCCGGGCGATCGCCTCGCCGTTCTCGGGCGCAACGGCGCGGGCAAGACCACGCTGCTGCACACCCTGGCCGGCCTGCGGCCGCCCGCGGGCGGCGAGGTGTTGCTGGCGGGCTCGCCTTACCGCAGCCTGCCGCCGCGCCGCGCCGCGGCGCTGCGCGGCATCCTCCTCCAGCAGCAGGCCGACCACTTCGGCGCCACCGTGCTGGAAACCGCGCTGGTCGGCCGCCATCCGCACCTCGGGCGCTGGGCGTGGGAGAACGGCGAGGACCAGCGCGCCGCCCGCGCCGCGCTGCGCGATGTCGGCCTCGCCGGCATGGAGACTCGCGACCTCTTCACCCTCTCTGGCGGCGAGCGTCAGCGCCTCGCCATCGCCACCCTGCTGACGCAGGCGCCCCACCTATGCCTTTTGGATGAACCGCTGACCCACCTCGATCTCAACTACCAGATCGGCGTGCTCGACCTGTTCGCCGCGCGCGCGCGCGCCGAGCGCATCGCCGTCGTCGCCGTGCTGCATGACGTCAATCTGGCGCTGCGCTACTGCGACCACGCCCTGCTGTTGCTCGGCGACGGCGAGACGGTGCTCGGCCCGATGGCCGAGATCGCCTGCCCGGAAGTCCTGTCGCGCGCCTATGGCCATCCGCTGCGCGCGCTGCACGACGGGGCGCATCGCGTGTTCGTGCCGGCCTGAGCGGCCGAATTCGCGGAAGATGAGCGCCGACAGCCTGGCACGCTGATCTGGTCAGGGTCTGCCCGGGCGCCGCTCGCGCGCGGTTTCCAACTGTTCGCACAACTGCTGCGCCCCTTCGAGTATGCGCGGGGTGTGGCGGTTGATGAGGTCCGGGTGAACGTGAAACAAGTTGCCGCGGGCGACCGCGGTAACGCTCGGCCAGCGCAGCCACGGCGCGAGCCACTCGGCGCGCGTCTCCGCCATGCCGCTGACGACGATGGCCTCCGGATTCGCCACCAGCACCGCCTCCGCCGTCACCTTGGGCGCCAGGGTCGCGACATCGGCGAACACATTCTCGGCGCCGCACAGGCGCATCACGTCGCTGATGATGTGGCGGCCATTCACCGTCATCACCGGCTGCGCCCAGATCTGGTAGAAGGTGCGCACCGGCGGGCGCTTCGCATAGCGCGCCGCGAGCGCGGCATGGCGTGCCTGCAGCGCCTTGGCAGCCGCGCTGGCGGCGGCGCTGGTGCCCACCAGTTCCCCCAGTCGCCGCAGGCTCGCCGCGATATCTTCGATGCGCCGCGGCTCGGTCACAAACAGCGCGATGCCCAGGCTGCGCAGGCGCGCAAGCTGCACCGGGTTGTTGCCGCTTTGCCAGCCGATCACCAGGTCGGGCTTCAGCGCCAGCACCGCCTCGGCGTCGACGGAAGCATAGCTGCCCACGCGCGGCAGCTTCTTCGCCGCTTCCGGATAATCGCTGAAATCCACGGCGCCGACCAGCTTGTCGCCGGCGCCGGCGGCATAGACCAGCTCGGTGACATGGGGCGCCAGGCTGACGATGCGCGACGCCGGTCGCGCCAGCCGAACCGCCTGCCCGGCGTCGTCGGTCACGACGATCTCGGCATGCGCGACGCCCGCCACCAGCAGGCACAGCGCTGCGGCGAAGCGCAGCCGAGTAAGTGTCAGGTGCACGGTTGGAATGGCGCTCGCCGCGGACCCGGTGGCGACGTGGCGCGAAGAACCAGGGCTCAGCATTCTACTCGGCGCTCGCTCGCCGCCCCAAATGGTCCATAATCGAGTCGCTCCTGCGACGAGGGCCTGCGGCCTAGGGCCTGTTCGACATTCCCGCGACGGAGCCCGCCGGGGGAATGTCAATAGGCCCTAGCCGGACTCGGCGCCGGATTCGTCGAAACTTCGCTTTCACCGGCAACTCAGCTCATGCAGTTCGGCATCGCCGCCCCGGACAGCGCCCTTAGCGCAGCCCTGCAGCGAAAACTCGACGCCAAGACCAAGCCGCCGGGAAGCCTCGGCCGGCTAGAGCGGTTGGCGCTGCAAATCGGTCTAGTGCAGCAGACGCTGACGCCGCGATTGATCGATCCGCACATGCTCGTATTCGCCGCCGATCACGGAGTGGCGCGCGCCGGCGTCTCGGCCTATCCACAGGAAGTGACCTGGCAGATGGTGGAGAATTTTCTCGCCGGCGGTGCCGCCATCAACGTGCTCGCACGCCAGGCCGGCATGGCGCTGACGGTGGTGGATGCGGGCGTCGCGCACGACTTCGGCATGCGCACCAACCTCGTCGCTGCCAAGATCGGCCCAGGCACCGCAAGCTTTCTGGAGGGCCCGGCGATGAACGCCGCGCAGTGCGCCGCCGCGCTCGAGGCCGGTGCCGCGATCGCGCGCCGCCTGGCGCGCGAGGGCTGCAATGTGATCGGCATCGGCGAAATGGGTATCGGCAACACCGCCTCGGCCTCGATCCTCACCCACTTGCTCACTGGCGTCGAGTTGGCAACCTGCATCGGCCGCGGCACCGGACTCGATGACGATGGCCTGGCGCGCAAGCGCACGCTGCTGGCACGCGCCGTCGCCGCCGGCCCGATTTCGCAAGAGCCGCCGGCACTGCTGGCGCACTTCGGCGGATTCGAGATCGCGCAGATGACCGGCGCGCTGCTCGCCGCCGCCGAGCAGCGCATGCTGATCGTGGTCGACGGCTTCATCGTCACCGCCGCGGTGCTGGTGGCGGCCAAGCTCGACCCGCACCTGCTCGCCTATTGCGTCTTCTCCCATCGCTCGCAGGAACCGGGCCATACGCTGCAACTCGACCACCTCGGCGCCGAGCCCTTGCTCGACCTCGATCTGCGCCTGGGCGAGGGCAGCGGCGCCGCGCTCGCCTATCCGCTGGTGCGCGCCGCCGTGGCGATACTCAACGAGATGGCGAGCTTCGAATCCGCCGCGGTGAGCGGCAAGACGGCGTGAGCATCCGGCGCGAAGCCGAACTGTTCTTTAACGCCCTGCGCTTCTTCACCCGCTTGCCGGTGCCGGCCTGGGTCGGGCATTCGGAGGAATTGCTCAACCACGCGGCGCGCTATTTCCCACTGGTCGGCGTGGTGGTCGGGCTGATCGCCGCCGCGGTCTATCTGCTCGCCGCGGCGGTGCTGCCGGAGAGCATCGCCATCGTCCTGTCGATGGCGGTGACGCTGCTCGCCACCGGCGCCTTCCACGAGGACGGTTTCGCCGACACCTGCGACGGCTTCGGCGGCGGCTGGGACAAGGCGCAAGTGCTGACGATCATGAAGGATTCGCGCATCGGCGCCTACGGTGCCATCGGCATCGTGATGATGCTGCTCGGCAAATTTCTCGCACTGCGGGAGATCGGCGGCGACCGCGTCGCCGTCGCGCTGATCGTCGCCCATCCGCTCTCGCGCCTTGCTTCGACCACGCTGATCCACGCGCTCGACTATGTACGCGACGACGCCGACGCCCGCGCCAAGCCGCTCGCCCACCGGCTCGGGCGCGGTGAGCTAATCTTCGCAACGGCGCTCGGGCTCGCCCCGATGCTGCTACTCACTCCGCTGGAAGGGGTGTGCGCCGGTGCGCTGGTGGTCGCGACCACATTTGCGTTCGCGCGCTACAGCGTGCGCCGCATCGGCGGCTACACCGGCGACTGCCTCGGCGCGTGCCAGCAACTGGCTGAAATTGGCGCTTACCTCGGTATCCTCATCGCATGGAGCTTTATCTCGTCCGCCACCCCCGTGTCGTGATCGGCCCAGGTGTGTGCTACGGCCACAGCGACGTCGCGCTGGCCGAGGATCCGCGCGCAGCGGCGCGGCGGCTGCGCCCGCTGCTGCCGCCTGAATACGCCCTCTATGCCAGCCCGCTGACGCGCTGCCGCCTGCTGGCAGAGGCACTTGGGTCCGGTGAACTCGGGGCCGACTCCGTCTTCGACGAGCGGCTCAAGGAACTTCACTTCGGCGAGTGGGAGCTGCTCAGCTTCGAAGCCGTGGGGCGAGCGGCGCTGGATGCCTGGGCGGCGGACATCACCGGTTTCCGCCCGCCGGGCGGCGAAACCATCGTCGAACTGGCGCGCCGGGTCGGCGCCTTCCTCGACGAGTTGCGCGAGCGCGGCCACGACCATGCCGTCGTCGTCAGCCATGCCGGCCCGCTACGCGTCATCGCCGGCACACTGCTGCGACTCGCGCCCGAGCATTGGACCGGGCTCGACTTCGAGTTTGGTGCTCTGACGCGCTTCGGTGTGTCCGCCCATGGCGCGCGCCTGGTGTGGTTCAATCGCTGAGCGGCACAACATTCTGGTAGGTCGTTTTGACTTGACCAACTATCAGGCCCACAATTGAGTCATGAAACAGCTCAACATTCACGAAGCCAAGGCCCGCTTTTCGGAGATCCTCGCCGCGGTCGAAAACGGTGAGTCGGTCGTGATCTGCCGTCGCAACCAGCCGGTCGCGGAGTTGCGGCCGCTGCCGCCGAAGTTGAAGCAGCCGCGGCCAATTGGACTCGCAAAGGGCGAGTTCGAGATTCCTGAAAGCTTCTTCGACCCTCTTCCCGACGATCTCCTCGACTTGTTCGAGGGGCGCGGTTGATGCGTGTCCTGCTCGACACCTGCACCTTTCTCTGGATTGTCAAAGGCACGCCGCACCTGTCGCAGCGCGCACGCACATTGGTCGAGGCGCCAGAAACCGAAGTGCTGCTGAGCGTCGTATCTCACTGGGAGATCGGGCTGAAGGCGGGCATTGGCAAACTGTCCCTCGCCGAATCCGCCCATGCTTTCGTGCTGCGTAACCGCCAGCGCCATGGCATCGACTCCCTGCCGCTGGACGAGTCCGCGTTTGCTCATCTCGAGCGCCTGCCCCCGCATCACCGCGACCCATTCGACCGTCTGCTGATCTGCCAGGCGATCGCCGACGGGCTCGTACTGCTCACGCCCGACCCCGCGATTCAGCGTTACCCGGTGCGCACCCTGTGGTAGCCGGGCGATGCACCGAGCATCGGCTCGGCGGCGCCAAGGCGCGGAGGAGCAGTGCGTCGACCGTGCGTTGAAGTTCGCCGCTGTTTGGATCGGCACCGGCCAATCTCAGCCTCGCGCTGTTCGGCCTATAGGCCCACGGCACGCGCCTGGTGTGGTTCAATCGCATAAATTCATTTCAGCTCGCGCACCATGCTCGAACCCGCCCTGCCCATCCAATCCGAATTCCGCATCACGGTCGATGACCCGGTGCCGCTGGCGGCGCTGAAGCGCGCGCTGGTGATCAAGCTGCGCCACCACGGCGACGTGCTGCTGACATCGCCAGTGTTCCAGGTGCTCAAGAAACATGCGCCGCAACTGGAAATCGACGCCCTCGTGTACGCCGAGACCGCGGCGATGCTGACGCTGCACCCGGCGATCGGCACCGTGCATACGATCGACCGCAAATGGAGGCGCCTCGGTCCGCTCGCCCGTGCGCGCGCCGAGTACGCACTGCTGAGCAGCCTGCGCGCGCGCGGCTACGATTTGCTGGTCCACCTCACCGATCATCCGCGTGGCGCCTGGCTGGCGCGGCTCACGCGGGCACGCTGGGCGGTGGGGCCGAAGCCAGTGCGCGCGCCGAACTGGTACAAAGGCAGCTTCACTCACCTGTACGGGCAGCCACGCAAATCCGGCCGTCACGTGGTCGAGCGCAACCTCGACGCGCTGCGCCGCATCGGCATTCAGCCCGGCGTGGATGAGCGGCGCCTGGTGCTGGTGCCGGGGCCGGAGGCCGAGCAGCGGGTCGAGCGCCTGCTCGCCCAGGCGGGCCTCGAAGCGGGACGCTTCATCCATCTCCATCCAGGCTCGCGCTGGCTGTTCAAATGCTGGCCGGCCGATCTCAACGCCGAGCTGATCGACCGCCTGCACGAGGCGGCCTGGCCGGTGCTCGTCACCGCCGCGCCCGACCACCGCGAGACGCGCTTCGTCGACGCCATCCTGAGCCGGACCCGAGCGCCGGTGGTGAGCCTGGCCGGCCAGCTCTCGCTCAAGGAACTCGCCGCGGTGACGGCGCGCGCCTGCCTGTTCATCGGCGTCGACTCGGCGCCCATGCACATCGCGGCGGCGATGCAAACGCCCCTGGTCGCGCTCTTCGGTCCGACCACCGAGTTCGACTGGGCCCCTTGGCAGGCGCCGGCGCGCGTCGTCACCAGCGACAGCCATCCGTGCCGGCCCTGCGGGTTGGACGGCTGCGGCGGCGGCAAGGTCAGCGAATGCCTGACCACGCTGCCGCTGAACCGTGTATTGGAAAGCGTCGACGCCATGCTCAGCGCATGAGCGGCGATGCGCCCCGGCTCGTCATGCGGGAAATCCGGCGGAACGAAATCTGAAACTCGCCCTGGTGCGCCAGCGCTACAACCCGTTCGGCGGCGCCGAGCGCTTCGTCGAGCGGGCACTCGGCGCGCTCGCCGGCGAGCAAGTCACGTTGATCGCCCGCGAGTGGTCGGGCGCCGCGCAACATTCGATCCTCCGCTGCGATCCGTTCTACCTCGGCCGCTTGTGGCGCGACTGGGGCTTCGCCCGCTGCGTCCGCGGTGCGATTGCCCAAGGCCGCTTCGATCTGGTGCAGAGTCACGAGCGCATACCCGGCTGCTCGATCTATCGCGCCGGCGACGGCGTTCATGCCACTTGGCTCGAATTGCGGGCGCGCGGGCAATCGGCGACGGCGCGCTTCGCCACCCGCTGCAGCCCCTGGCATCGCTACACCCGGAGCGTCGAGGCGCGCATGTTTCGCGACCCCGCGCTGCGCGCGGTGATCTGCAATTCGCGCATGGTGCGCGACGATATCGCGGCGCGCTTCGACGTCGCCGCCGACAAGCTGCATGTCATCTACAACGGCATCGACCTCGAAGCCTTCCATCCGCGGCTGCGCGCCGCGCATCGCGCCACGGTGCGCCGCCAATTGGGCTTGGACGAAGCGGCGCCGGTTTTTCTCTACGTCGGCTCGGGGTTCGAACGCAAGGGCGTCGCAACGCTGCTCGACGCGCTGGCGCGGATGCGCAGCCGCAATGCGCACCTGTTGCTCGTCGGCCGCGAGCGCAAACGGCGCGGCTTCGAGGCCCGCGCTACCCGCCTCGGCCTCGGTCAGCGCGTGCGCTTTCTCGGCGCACAGACCGACGTGCGGCCGCTCTACGGCGCCGCCGATGCCGTCGTCCTTCCCACACTCTACGACCCGTTTCCCAACGTCGCGCTGGAGGCGCTGGCCTGCGGCCTGCCGCTGCTCACCAGCACCACCTGCGGCGCGGCGGAATTGATGCGGTCGGACGAAAACGGCTACACCTGCGATGCCCTGGACATCACCGCGATGGCCGGCTTGCTCGATCGCCTGGCGCAGCCCGGGCAGGCAGCGGCGATGCAAAAGGCCGCGCGCGCGAGCGTCGCCGCGCTGTCGCTGCACGCGATGGCGCAGCGGCTGACCGATCTCTACCGCGCGCTGCTCGCGGCGCAGCCGCGGTAGGCTCGCAGCCGCGGTAGGCTCGCAGCCGCGGTAGCCTCCGAAGCCGCAATAGCCGCGGGCTATAATGCGCGCCTCGATGCGGCATGCGGATCGCCGGCGGACCGATGCTCGCGCGCGTCCGGCCCCGCGCTGCGAGCGCCAGCGATGACCGATCAAGCCTTGTCAAGCCGCCAGTTATACTTCCGCCTGCTCACTCACGTGCGCCCGCACTGGCGGGTGTTCGTCGCCGCGGTGGTATTCATGGCGCTGACGGCGGCGACCGAGCCGGCGTTTCCCGCGCTGATGAAATCGCTACTCGACAGCGGCTTCAGCGCGAGCGATGACAGATACATCTGGCTGTATCCGTTGTTCATCGTCGGCCTGATGCTATTCCGTGGTTTCACCGGCTTCGTCGCCGACTACTGCCTGGCATGGGTATCGAACCGGGTCGTACTCGAGCTGCGCAATGCCATGTTCGGGCGGCTGGTGCGGCTGCCGACGCGCTACTTCGACAACCAATCCTCGGGCGTGTTGATGTCGAAGATCGCCTATGACGTCACCAACGTCACCGCCGCCGCCACCAGTGTGATCACGGTGCTGGTGCGCGACACACTGGCGGTGCTCGGCCTGGTGGCGTGGATGCTCTACCTCAACTGGCCGCTGACGCTGGTGGCGCTGGCGCTGATTCCGCCCACCGCGATCGCAGTGCGCGCGTTCAGCGGGCGGCTGCGCCGCGTCAGCCGCGGCTCGCAGCAGGCGATGGGCAAGATCAACCACGTGCTGGAGGAAGCCATCGGGGCGCACAAGGTGGTCAAGATCTTCGGCGGCCAGGGCTACGAGCAAGCGCGGCTCGACACGGCCAACCGCGAGCAGCGCGGCTACAACATGCGCTGGACCGTCGCCGCCGCCTCGCTCGGGCCGATCGTCCAGGTGTTCGCGGCGATCGCGCTCGCCGTCATCGTCGGCGTCGCGCTCCACCAGTCGTCCAACGACCGTGCCACCGTCGGCAGCTTCGTCTCCTTCGTCACCGCGATGCTGATGCTGCTGGCGCCGCTGAAGCGCCTCACCGACGTGAACGCGCCGCTGCAGCGCGGTCTGGCGGCGGCCGAGAGCGTGTTCCACCTCGTCGACGAGCCGCCGGAGGAGGACCGCGGCAGCGTGGCGCTGGGCCGCGCCAGCGGCGCAATCGTCTTCGATAACCTGAGCTTCACCTATCCAGACGCCAACCGGCCGGCGCTGGTGAATGTGCGGATCGACGTCGCGCCGGGAAATACGCTCGCGCTGGTGGGCGCATCGGGCAGCGGCAAGACCACGCTCGCCAACCTGCTGCCGCGCTTCTATCACCCGAGCGGCGGCCGCATCCTGCTCGACGGACACGACATCGCCGAGATCACGCTCGCCTCGCTGCGCGCCAACATCGCGCTGGTGAGTCAGGACGTGGTGCTGTTCAACGACACGTCGCCGCCAACATCGCCTACGGCAGCTTGAGCGACACGCCGCGCGAATCGATCGTCGCGGCGGCGCGCGCCGCCTATGCGCTCGAATTCATCGAGGCAATGCCGCAGGGATTCGACACGCTGATCGGCGAGAACGGCGTCAAGCTCTCCGGCGGCCAGCGCCAGCGCCTGGCGATCGCGCGCGCGCTGCTCAAGGACGCGCCGGTGCTGATCCTCGACGAGGCGACTTCGGCGCTCGACTCCGAATCGGAGCGCCAGGTGCAGGCGGCGCTCGAGGTGCTGATGCGCAACCGCACCACGATCGTCATCGCGCACCGCCTGTCCACCGTCGAAAAGGCCACTCGCATCGTCGTGCTCGATCGCGGCGCGGTGATCGAGAGCGGCACCCACGCCGAGTTGCTGGCGCGCGACGGCGTCTACGCGCGCCTGCACCGCTTGCAGCGCGCGCTGGAAGCGGAGGAAGCCGCGTGAGTGAGGAAGAGACCTGATGCGCATCGTCCACACCGAGTCCTCGCTCGGCTGGGGCGGGCAGGAGATGCGCATCCTCACCGAAGCGGCGGGGATGACGGCGCGCGGCCACGAGGTCACGCTATTGTGTCCGCCGCAGGCGCGCATCTACGAGGCGGCGCGCACGTGCGGCCTGCCGGTGGCCGCGCTACCGATGGCGCGCAAGCGGCTCGGCGGCGTCGCCGCGCTGGCGCGCTGGCTGCGCCATCATCCGGTCGACGTCATCAACACCCACAGCTCCACCGACACCTGGCTCGCCGCGCTCGCCTGCGCGGCGCGGCGCACCGCGCCGCCGATCGTGCGCACGCGCCACATCTCGGCGCCGGTGCCGGACAATTCCGCGACACGCTGGCTGTACGCCGTGCCACCCAGCACATCGTCACCACCGGAGACGCGCTGCGGCGCCAGTTGATCGTCCGCAACGGTGTATCGGCGCAGCGCATCACGTCGGTTCCGACCGGCATCGACAGCGCGCGGTACTGCCCGGGCGAGCGAGCGGAGGCGCGTACCACGCTCGGGCTCGCGGCGCATCGTCCGATGGTCGGCATCGTCGCCACATTGCGTAGCTGGAAGGGTCATCGCTTCCTTCTCGAGGCATTCGCGGCGCTCGACCTGCCGGACAAACTGCTGCTGATCGTCGGCGACGGCCCGCAGCGCGCGGCGCTCGAAAAGCAGGCACGCACGCTCGGTCTCGCCGATCAAGTGCTGCTCGCCGGCAACCAGGCCGATGTGCTGCCTTGGCTACGTGCGCTGGACGTGTTCGCGCTGCCCTCCTACGCCAATGAAGGCGTGCCGCAGGCGCTGCTGCAGGCGATGCTGTGCGCTCTGGCCTGCGTGACCACTCCAGTCGGTAGCATCGCCGAGGCGGCGCTCGACGAGGCGACCGCGCTGATGGTCGCGCCGCAGGATGCCGATAGCCTGCACGGCGCGCTGGCGCGCTTGCTCGCCGACCCGGCGTTGCGCCAGCGGCTCGGCAGCGCCGCGCGCACGCATTGCGTCCAGGAGTTCGGCTTGGAGACGATGCTCGAACGCATGGAAGTCGTGTTCCGCGATGTCATCGCGCTTCGCCGGCCGCATTGACATCCTCGTCCGCGCCGCGGCGGCGGTACTGCGCACCGCGCCGCGCGCACCGCGGGCGCAGCCGCGGCGCATCCTCATCGCGCATCATCTGCTGCTCGGCGACACGCTGATGCTCACGCCGCTGCTCGCCAAGCTGCGCCAGCGCTACCCCGAGGCCGAGATCGTCATGACTGTGGCACCCGCCTTCGCGCCGCTGTATGCGACCCGGCCCTACGGCGTGAGCGTGGCGCCGTTCGACCCGCGCAATCGCGCCACCTTGCAGGCGCTCTGGCCGCTAGCCGGGTTCGATCTTGCGCTGGTTCCCGGCGACAATCGCCATAGCTGGCTCGCGCGGGCCCTGCGCTCGCGCTGGATCGTCGCTTTCGCCGGCGACCGGCCGGCCTACAAGAGCTGGCCGGTCGATGACGCCGTGCCCTATCCGGCGGCGCCCGGCGCCTGGGGCGACATGGGAGCCGCTCTGGTGGCCGGCGCCGCCGCCGCGTCCCTACGCGCTCGCCGACTGGCCGCGGCCGCCGTACGCAGCGTTCGATCTTCCGCACGGCGGCCCCTACTGCGTGCTGCACGTCGGCGCGAGTTCGCCGCTGAAACTCTGGCCCAATGACAGATGGCTGGCGCTGGCCGACACGCTGACGCGGCGCGGCTACGCGGTGGTGTGGAGCGGCGGGCGCGGCGAGGACGCGATCGTCCGCGCCATCGATCCCGCCGGCCGCTACCCCAGCTATGCCGGCCGCCTCGACCTGACGCAGCTCTGGGCGCTATTGGCCGACGCGGCGCTGCTGATCGCACCCGATACGGGCATCGCGCATCTGGGGCGCATCGTCGGCGTGCCCACGCTGGCATTGTTCGGGCCGGGCTCCGCAGTGCTGTGTGGCGCCGGCGAGTTCTGGCGCGATGCTCCTTACGTCGCTGTCACGCTCGCCGACTTTCCTTGCCGCGACCAGCGCGTTCTGTTCAAGCGCGAGATCGACTGGGTGCGCCGCTGCGCCCGCACGACCGAGGAGTGCCCGGCGCCGCGCTGCATGGAAGGGATCGGCCTAGCGGAAGTGCTCGCCGCGGCCGATCGGCTCGCGCGGCACCCCGCCGGAGCGCCGGCGTGAGCCTCGCACGCGTCCTGCGCCACGGCCGCGACCGGCTCATCGGCACCGCGTTCGAGCGCGCGCTGCGGCGCACCCGGCGCCGCCACGGCCACCGCGTGCTGCTGTACTGGATCGCGGACTCGGCGACATCGCGCTCGGGCTGTGCGCTGTGTTCGCGCGCATCCGCGAGGTGCTGCCCAACGCCGAGATTACGGTGATCACCCGCGGCGATCTGGTGCAGGCATTCGCGCTCACCGATGTCGACCGGGTGCTGATCGCACCGCGCCTCGTCCGCGGCGATTCGAGCGGCTTGCGGGATGCCCCCGGTCGCCTCGGCATCGATTTGCGCGACTATGACGTCGTCTTCGAGCGGCCGGACCCCACGAACTGGGTGGCGGACCGGCTCGGCAGCTTCGTCCCGCGGCTGCGCTGGCGCGGCGAATGGGATGCGCTGGCCGGGCGCTTCGACGCCATCGGCGACGCCGAGGTCGTGATCGCCGCCCACGTCAGTTCCGAGACGCGGAGTTTTTACGGTTACGTCAAGGATTGGCCGGCCGCGGGCTGGCTCGGTCTGTTCCAGCGTTTCGCCGCCGAGCCGGTCAATGGGTGTTGTTCGGGCATGCCCAGCCACAGCGCTTCGACGCTCCGAGGGTCATCGACCTGCGCGGCCGGACGTCATTTCTCGATGTGCTCTCGATCATCAAGAACCGGGCGAGGATACTGCTCGCGGTCGACAGCGGCATCCTCACGATGGCCTACTATCTGGACTGCCCATTCCCGCTGCATGTCGTTTCGCTGTGGTCGGACCCGCGCCAAGGCATCCTCATGTGAAGGACACCGAGTTCGAGATCTTCCACGGCGACACCCTGCACAACGAGTGGGACATGCTGCGCGAGCAGAACCCGGCCAAGAAGCCGAGCTTCGACGCCATCGTCGCCAACCCGCCCTTCAGCTACCGCTGGGATCCGACCGACGCGCTGGCCGACGACGTGCGCTTCAAGAGCCACGGCCTCGCCCCCAAGTCCGCCGCCGACTTCGCCTTCCTGCTGCACGGCTTCCACTACCTCAAAGACGAAGGCGTGATGGCCATCATCCTGCCGCACGGCGTGCTGTTCCGGGGCGGGGCGGAAGAACGCATCCGCACCAAGCTGCTCAAGGACGGCCACATCGACACCGTCATCGGCCTGCCCGCGAATCTGTTCTACTCCACCGGCATCCCCGTCTGCATCCTCGTGCTCAAGAAGTGCAAGAAGCCGGACGACGTGCTGTTCATCAACGCCGCCGAGCACTTCGAGAAAGGCAAGCGCCAGAACCAGCTCAAGCAACGAGCACATCGCCAAGATCATCGAGACCTACCAGTTCCGCGAGGAAGAGCCGCGCTACTCACGCCGGGTGGAGATGGCCGAGATCGAGAAGAACGATTTCAACCTGAACATCTCGCGCTACATCAGCACGGCGGTGGGCGAGGCGGAGATTGATCTGGAGGCGACGCACCAAGCAGCTGGTGGAGATTGAAAAGGCGATTGCGGCGGCGAAGGACAAGCACAACGCCTTTCTGAGAGAGCTGGGTTTGAAGCCGTTGCCTTAGCCACGCTGGCCTGCC
>CAWGHV010000083.1:0-9858 GCA_963822375.1 uncultured beta proteobacterium
GACAGCCGCAGCGGTGCTTCTTCCTGGTAGGCGGCAATTTTTTTCGCTGCGCTGCCGCTCTCCAGCGGTAGCACCCCATCCATGAACAGTTGTGCCAGCCGGTCCATGACGGCGAAAACGCGCATTTCTTCCATCAGCGTTGCCATATACACGGCGCGGGCGAGGCTGATGTGGACCGGCGACCACTCGGCGCGCTCGACGACCGAAACGTTTAGAAGCGCCGCCGTGAGATTGCTCAGCGACGCATAAGAAGGCGTACCGGCGGACGCCACCGGCGGACGGGCCTTGTTTTTCGTAGCTACCATCGCGAATGTTCCTTTTGCATGCGACGCGAGCCAAGCGGCTTGCCCGCCCATTATCCAGCACTGATGGCCGCTGGGGTCAATCCCCCGGGCCTGGCGCGGGGTTCTAGGGCGCCATCGACTTCCGCGTATGCGCCCGAACGTTAGTAACAATTGTCAATATGGCGATCGGCTTAGGCCAATCGCTGTATTGGCGGGTGTTTAGTGCTCACCGATAATCGTGCGCAGCAGCATCGCAAGTTGCGCTGCTGCGCGCCATCGCACTCCGACCCACGCCAGAGACCACACAATGGGCGAGCGAAAAACTGATGAAAACGGCAGAGCCCAGGGGTTCGGTGCGCAGTCTTGGCAGGATCAATCATTTGTCGAATGGCTGTTGCGCTTGCCGGAGGACCAGGCGCTACGGCTGTTGCATGTGCACGTAAGTTCCCTTGCCGATGTCGAATACAACGCGTTCGATGCGACGCTGGCCTTGCTCGTTGCGGCCGCACGGAAGGGTCTGCTGATTCATCGGGACTCCAGCGGCTTGCGCGGGGAAAACCACGGCGATCGCGGCATCCTGACGTGCTCGGCATTCCTATCGGCTCAGGCTCAATGGGGACCAGATTCGGAACCCGATTCGGAACCCGATTTGGGACTCGATCCACAGCCGATCTCGATAGACCGACCGGGCGCTCGGCGCCTCCAGGCACTGCAAGCTTTGCGCCGCCACGCTCTTCGTTTGCGTCCGCTCGGTGCTGGTCAGTCAAACGCCTCGGCGGCTCAGTCCGCGGTGGGCGCTCAGGTTTCGGCGGCTCGATCCGATCGGCGCCGCTAAACCGCTGGCGCTTGTGGCGAGCAGCGCGCCGAGCTCGCCGCCGGAGAGCAGTCCGCCCAGTAGCCAGCGGCGTTTGCCGCGGTGCTTTGCGGGACCGGGCCGATCCGGCTCGGATGACTGTCGATCGTTCATCGCATCGTTCCTTTCGCATGACGCCGCCGGATTGCGACGCTGCCACTTTAGGTGCGCTCGGATACGAGTTTTTTTCTTCCACGTAGAGAAGTGTGAAGTGAGCCGGACCACGCTATAAAGGTAGGAGGTTTGGGCGGCAGGGCATGGTGATCGATGGCGCGGGTGATTTTCGCAGCGGCGATTCAGCGGCACGTGGCCAGCCCCGAGCACAACGTGCAGGGGGCGACGGTCGGCGCGGCGCTCGCCGCCGTGTTCGCGGCGAACCCCAAAGTCAAGGACTATGTGTTGGACGAGCAGGGGCACCTGCGGCGCCATGTCACCATTTTCGTGGATGGGCGGCGGTTGCGCGATCGCGTCGGGTTGGGCGATCCGGTGGCTGCGGCGAGCAAGGTCTATGTCGTGCAGGCGCTGTCGGGCGGATAGCCGGTCTAGCGCAGTGTTTCCAAGGAGGACGTAGCAATGAGCGATCGCATCTACGTCGCAACCCGCAAGGGCTTGTTCGTGGTGGAACGCAAGGCGGGCGGGTGGGAATTGAGCGGCGTCGAATTCCTCGGCGAGCCGGTGAGCATGGTGTTGCCCGACGCTCGCGATGGCAGCCTTCACGCCGCGCTCAACCTCGGCCACTTCGGCGTCAAGATGCGGCGCCGCCGGCGCGGCAGTGCGACGTGGGACGAGCCGCCGGCGCCCGCCTATCCGCCGCAGCCCGAGCCGCAACCCGGCAGGGATGCCGGCGCGCCGTGGAAACTGGTGCAGGTCTGGAGCATGGAAACGGGTGGCGCGGATCAGCCTGGCGTGCTTTGGGCCGGAACCATTCCCGGCGGCTTGTTCCGCTCCGATGACGGCGGCGAAAGCTGGGCGTTGGTCCGCTCCCTGTGGGATCGCCCGGAGCGCGGCGAGTGGTTTGGCGGCGGCTACGATTACCCAGGCATCCATTCCATCGGCGTCGATCCGCGTGACAGCCGGCACCTCACCCTCGCCATCTCCTGCGGGGGCGTCTGGCAAACCCACGATGCCGGCGCAAGCTGGCGCTTGAGCGCGGCGGGAATGCGCGCCGACTACATGCCGCCCGAAAGGCAGGAAGAACAAAACACGCAGGATCCGCATCGGCTGGTCCAATGCCCGGGCGCCCCGGACGCGCTCTGGGTGCAACATCACTTCGGCGTCTATCGCTCACGCGACGGCGCCCGGAGCTGGCAGCCGGTCGCCGCGGTGCGGCCTTCGGGTTTCGGCTTCGCCGTCGCGGTTCATCCGCGGCATGCCGATACGGCGTGGTTCGTCCCGGCGGCGAAGGACGAATGCCGCGTGCCGGTGGATGCTCGGCTGGTGGTCAGCCGTACCCGCGACGGTGGCGAGAGCTTCGAGATCCTGCGCGAAGGCCTGCCAGATACACCTTCCTACGACTTGATCTATCGCCACGGACTCGCGGTCGATGACTCCGGCGAACGCCTGGCGATGGGATCGACCACCGGCGGACTCTGGGTCTCCGAGAACCAGGGCGATACCTGGCAGTGCGTATCGACTCACTTGCCGCCGATCTATTGCGTGCGCTTCGATTAAATGCTGCGAGAAACAGGGCTGCCCGTGGGGTTCCGAGGCAGCTCCAGGCAGTCGCAGAGCAGCGCCGGGTCGGGCACCGGCAGGCGCGGCAGCACCCCGAGCAAGGGCGCGTTGAGTCGCTGGCGCAATGCTTCGAGGTTGGCGTCGAATTGCAGCATGTCGGGGTCGATGCGGTTGGCGATCCAGCCCGCCAGGGTGAGCCCGCGCGTTGCGATCGCTTCCTGGGTCAGCAAGGCGTGGTTGATGCACCCGAGACGCATGCCGACGACGAGCACTAGCGGAACCCCGAGCCGCGCCGCAAGATCGGCGCTGGTCGTGGTCGCACCGAGCGGGACGAGGAAGCCGCCGGCGCCTTCGACGACGACGGCATCGGCGAGCGCGCCCAGGCGATCGAAGCACGCGCGGATGTGGTCGAAGTCGATGTCGATGCCTTCCCGCGCCGCCGCGATGTGCGGCGCGATCGGGTCGCGGAACAGGTAGGGGTTGAGCAGTCGCGGGTCGACCGCGATGCTGGCGGCGGCGGACAGGGCCACGACGTCCTCGTTGATCCAGCCCGCCGGACCTTGCTCGCAGCCAGCGGCGACCGGCTTCATGGCGACGGCGCTCAGCCCGTCGCGGCGCAGCCGGTGGAGCAGGGCGCAGGCGGCGACGGTCTTGCCGATTTCGGTGTCGGTGCCGGTGACGAACCAAGCGGATTTCAATTCAGCGCCATCCTTCCACATCACTCAAGGCGTCGGCGAGGCGCGCCACATGTTCCTCCGTATGGGCGGCGGAGAGCGAGATGCGCAGCCGCGCCGAGCCTGCGGGCACCGTCGGCGGGCGGATCGCCGGCACCCATAGTCCCCGCGCCAGCAGCGCCTCGGCGATGCGCAGCGCCTGCGCGTTGTCGCCGATGATGAGCGGCTGGATCGCCGTCGGCGAGGGCAGCAGCCGCCAGCGCCCGCCCTCGAGCGCCGCGCTCAGTTGCGCGATCAGCCGCGCCAGATGGGCGCGGCGCGCGTCGCCTTGCTCGATCAGGTCGAGACTGGTCAGCAGCGCATGCGCGAGCAGCGCCGGTGAAGCGGTAGTGAAAATATAGGTGCGTGCGCGCTGCAGCAACCATTCGATGGCCTCGTCGCTGCCGGCGACGAAGGCACCGGCCACGCCCGCCGCCTTGCCCAGCGTGGCCATGTACAACAATGCGTTCGGAACGCAGGCCGAAGTGGGAAAGCGTGCCGCGGCCTTGTGGGCCGAGAACGCCGAAGCCGTGGGCGTCGTCGATCATCAGCCAGGCGTCGAGTCGCTCGGCACAGCGCCAACATCTCCGGCAGCGGTGCTATGTCGCCGTCCATGCTGAACACGGCGTCGGTGATGACCAATTTGCGCCGTGCCGGCGACGAACGCAGTTCGCGTTCCAGCGCCTCCGAGTCGGCATGCGGGTAGCGCCGGATCTCGGCGCGCGACAAGCGCACGGCGTCGATCAGCGAGGCGTGGTTGAGGCTGTCGGAGAACAGCGCGTCGCCCGGCCCGACCAGCGCCGGGATGACGCCCAGATTGGCCATGTAGCCGGTGGAGAAGTAGAGCGCGCGCGGCAGGCCGACAAACCGGGCGAGCCGCTGCTCCAGCGCGTGATGCGGCGACTGGTGACCGCTGATGAGGTGCGACGCGCCGGCGCCGACACCGTAGTCCGCCGCGGCGGCCTGCACCGCGGCGACCAGATCCGGATGCGCCGCCAGCCCGAGGTAGTCGTTGCTGCAAAAGCTCAGCAGCGGGCGGCCGTCGATCACCGCCTCCGGCCCGCAGGGCGACTCGGCGGTACGGCGCCGCCGCAGCAGGGCCTGAGCGCGCAGATCCTCGAGTTGCCGCGAAATATCCCAGGCGCTCATGCGTCTTCGCCGAGCACGCGTTCGAGGACTTCGAGCGTCCCCGCTGCCAGCGCTTCGATGGCCTCGTCGTCGATCACGTAGGGCGGCATGAAGTAGACGGTGTTGCCAAGTGGCCGCAGCAGCAGCTCGCGCTCCAGCGCGGCACGGTAGAAGCGCTGCGAAAACTGCGCGTCGGCGCCCTCCACGTCGAATGCCCAGATCATGCCCGTATTGCGGAAATGCTCGACCCGCGGATGCTCGGCGATGGGCCGCGCGGCGGCGCTCAGACGCGCGCTGCGTGCGCGGTTGGTTTCCAGCACGCTGTCTTCGTCGAAGATCGCCAACGTCGCCAGCGCGGCGCGGCAGGCGAGCGCGTTGCCGGTGTAGGAGTGCGAGTGAAGAAAGCCCCGGCTCACCTGATCGTCGTAGAACGCCTGATAGACTTTCTCGGTGGTGAGCACGACGGAGAGCGGCAGGTAGCCGCCGGTGATGCCCTTGGACAGGCAGAGGAAATCCGGACGCACGCCGGCCTGCTCGCAGGCGAAAAAGGTGCCGCTGCGGCCGCAGCCGACGGCGATCTCGTCGGCGATCAGGTGGACCTCGTAGCGCTCGCACAGGGCGCGCGCCCGGCGCAGATATTCGGGATCGTACATGCCCATGCCCGAGGCGCACTGAATCAGCGGCTCGACGATCAGCGCGGCGGTGTGGCGGTGATGCCGTTCCAGATGGTCTTCGAGCGCGGCGGCGCGGCGCAGGGCGAAATCGCGCGCCGTCTCGCCCGGCTCGGCGGCACGCCAGTCCGGGCTCGGCACGGTCGCGCCGGGTCGCAGCAGCGCGGCATAGGCGTCGCGAAACAGCGCGACATCGGTGACCGCCAGCGCCCCGATGGTCTCGCCGTGGTAGCTGCCGGCAAGGCTGACGAACTCGGTCTTCTCGGTCCGACCGCTGTTGCGCCAATAGTGGAAGCTCATCTTCAGTGCGATCTCGGTGGCCGATGCGCCGTCCGAGGCGTAGAAGCAGTGGCCGAGCGCATTGCCGGTGAGCGCCGCGAGTTTCTCCGAAAGCTCGATCACTGGCTGCTGCGTGAAGCCGGAGAGGATGACGTGTTCCAGGCGCTCCAACTGATCGCGCAGCGCGGCGTTGATGCGTGGATTGCAATGGCCGAACAGGTTCACCCACCATGAGCTGATGGCGTCGAGGTAGCGCCGGCCATCGAAGTCGTACAGCCACACGCCGGCGCCGCGCGCGATTGGGATCAGCGGCAGACTCTCGTGCGCCTTCATCTGCGTGCACGGGTGCCAGACCGCGCGCAGGCTGCGTTGCAGGTAGTGTTGGTTGGTCATTGGTTAGGCCAATCCCGGCTTCCCGCGTGCAGGGGAGACAGGATGTGGGAGCGGCGTCCTCGCCGCGATTTCAGCGTCAGCCTTGCCGACGACGCCGGAGCGCACCCTCAATCGACGAACGCGACCGCTTGCCAGGCGCCTGCCTCCTCGGGTACGCAAGCGCTGCGCGCATCAGCCTCCGCGCGCAGTGCGCGGAAGTCGAAGAGCGTTGCGTCGGCTAGATGCGAGGGCACGACGTTTTGCACGGCGCGCAGCATGTTGTCGATGCGCCCCGGGTGTTTCCGCTCCCACTCGCTGAGCATTTGCTTGATCGCCTGGCGCTGGAGCTTGGGCTGCGAGCCGCAGAGGTCGCAGGGAATCAGCGGGAACCGTTCGACTCGCGCGTATTCGGCGAGTTCGCGCTCACGGCAATAGGCGAGCGGACGAATCACGACATGGCGGCCGTCGTCGCTGAGCAGCTTGGGCGCCATCGCCTTCAGCTTGCCGCCATGGAACATGTTGAGGAAGAGCGTCTCCAGGATGTCTTCGCGGTGATGGCCGAGCGCGATTTTGGTGCAGTCGAGTTCGCCGGCGACGCGATAGATGACGCCGCGGCGCAGCCGCGAGCATAGCCCGCAGGTGGTCGCACCCTCCGGGATGACGCGCTTGACCACGCTGTAGGTGTCCTGCTCGACGATGCGAAACGGCACGCCGCGGCGGGTCAGATAGTCGGGCAGCACGTGAGCGGGAAATCCCGGTTGCTTCTGATCCAGGTTGAAGGCGACGAGTTCGAAGCGAATCGGCGCGTGCTCGCGCAAGGCGAGCAGGACGTCGAGCAGCGCATGGCTGTCCTTGCCGCCGGAGAGGCACACCATGATCTTGTCGCCGTCCTCGATCATCGAGTAGTCGGCGATCGCGGCGCCGGAGAGCGCGCGCAAGCGCTTGCGCAGCTTGTTCGCCTCGTACTGATCGCGCTGCTCGCCGCGCGAGAGGGGGATGACTGGGTCCATTGATAACGATGCCCGCGGAGAGACGAATTCTACAACGACCGCTCGCGGGCGCGCCGCTCGCCGCATGCGCCGCGACACGCGCTGCATCCGCCTCGCTCACCGTCAGGCCCACGATGCAAACTGGATTTGCGGCCCCGCGTCATCTAGTCTGGAAGTATGCCGGGCGTCAGGCCGGCGGTCAGTAGAGTAACCAGATAAGGGAGACTGCGATGTCAGAGAGCGCCTATAGAATCATCGAGGTAGTTGGCACGAGCCCGACGTCTTGGGAAGACGCCGCAAAGATGGCAGTAAACCTAGTGAGTGACCATGTAAGGGACCTGCGCGTGGCCGAGGTCGTCAAGCTCGACATGGCGATGGAGAATGGCAAGATCGCGCACTACCGGGCTCGGTTGAGCTTGTCGTTCAAGTACGACAAGCCGTGATCGGGGGGTAGCGAAGGCAACTTCGGGAACCCGTCGGAGTTCGGTCTATCGCGTCGCGTTCGTCGCGAGCGCACGAGCGGGCGCGTCGGATCGCGGCGTTGGTTCGGCGGCAGCGGCCTACGTCCCACTATTTCGAGGCGCTTGTCGGGCCCCGAGCGGTGCGGTGGGTTGTTTGTCGTTGCTCTGCGTGAGGGTCACTCGGGCGGGACCCGCGCGACGGGATCGCCCACGGCGATGCGCCCCGAGCTCAGGATGCGTGCGGTGATTCCGCCGTGGCCACGCATGGCGTTGTAGCCGCCCGAGCCGAGTGCGGCTTCCATGCGCGAGCAGGGCTGACACAAACCCGTTGCCTCGAGGATGGCGGTGCCGATGCGGAAGCGCTTGTCCTTGAGCGCCAGCAAATTGATGCCGGCGACGAGCAGGTTGCGCCGCAACTGCGCGGGATCGACGCCATCGCGGCCACAAAGGGCCGCGATGGCCGCCAGGTGCTCGGCCTGGATCAGGGTAACCTGACGCGCGCCATCCTGCGCCTGATAGTGGTCCCCGGCGAGTCCGCGACCGGCGATGGCGTCTGCCTCGGGCACGGATACGATCGTGGCGTGGCGCGCCGTCCGGATGCCGATCCAGTCCACGCGGCCGACTTGGGGCAGCGAGTCGAGCAAGCCAGCCAGCGACTGGGGCGCGGCGCGCTCTTGCATCGGCGATCAGTGCAGATGTGGGGGTAGCGATTCGCCCTGCTCGGGCATCTCGGCGTGCACCGCTTCGCCGTCAGGGTTGGGGTACAGCGCGGCGCCGCAATCGTCGCAAAATTCGAGCGGGAATTCGTGCTCGAGCATGGTGACTTCGCCGACGCCGCACTCGCGCAGGATGGCATCGATCTCGGCGACGCCGTCGCCGCGTTCGTCCTCGGCGCCGAGCAGCGCCCATGCCACGCCGTGAATGACGTCGCCGGCGCCGCGCCGTGTGAAGCCGATGCGGTACTCCTCCAGTTGGCGATCGTGAAACGGCGCCACGACCGCGCGCAGATCCTTGGCCTCGATGTCCAGCGTGGTCTGCAGGTAAGCCACGGAAGCGCGCACCGAGTAGGGCCGCGCATCGCGGTCGGCGTTGCGCCAGGCGGCATGGTAGGCCGAGGGCAGCAGCGCTTCGAAGGCGCAGCCGGTGAGCAGGGCGCGCAGCGAGGCGCCGCCTTGCGCGCGCCATGCCGACAGCGCATGCTCCTGCGAACCGTCGGCTTCCTGCCAGCGGAAAAGCGCGCCGGTGCGCGGAACCACGACCGATCCGACGATGTAGCGGGTGTCGGACAGGAAGCGTGATGTCTCCGGCAGTTCGCCGGGATCGAGATGCAGGATGGTGCCGCGCGTGGCCGCCACTGCGAGACGCTCGCCAAGTTCATAAGTCGCCACATAGCCGCGCGGCATCTGGTCGGGGCTGAGAAGGAAGTCGGCCAGCGCCACCTTGGCATCGCGGGCAAGGACATGAGCTTGCAGGTGCACCAGCAGGTTGGCGAGCACACTCTCGGGAATCGGCGCGGCGGGAATGGCGAAGCGCGACCAGGCCAGCACCGGCGCGGCGAAGAGCAGCGAATCGAACTCGCGTTCGTCATGCACCAGGCGATGGCCCTCGGTGCGCGACTCGACCATGTCGGCGAGTGCGTCATAGGCGCGGACGCCGCGCTCGAAAAGCTGATCGAGCGCGCCTTCGAGCACATCGTCGTTGCCTTCGCGCAGCAGGCGGTCGATTTGCGCGGCGAGGCGCGCTTCCCAGAACTGGTCTTCCAGCCGGCTGCCGGATTCACCCATCCCGGCGGCGAGCCAGATCAGTTGTTCCAAATCGCGGCCGAGGTGGGTGCGGCGGCCGAGGCGTCTGCGTTTCATGGCTGGGTCGAATTGAGTGTAGTGAGGGGGCGTGCGGAAACCGCAGGGTTGGGCTATTTTAGGCCTGTTTGCGCCGATTACGATCGAACCGCTGTGATGACGCCGATTCGCTTCGTTCTACCGCTCGCGGTGGCGCTGCTGCTTGGCGCTTGCGCGCCCATGCCGCAGCGCGCCGGCATCCCGACACACTGGCATGCCTCGCCGAACTTCGACACACGGCGCGCGGACTTCATCATCATCCATCACAGCGGCAGCGGCAGCACCGGCCGCGCGCTGCGCACCTTGACCGACGCGCAGCGCGAGGTCAGCGCGCATTACCTGATCGGGCGCGACGGCACGATCTTCCAGCTCGTGGATGAGCGGGCCCGGGCCTGGCACGCGGGCGAGTCGCGCTGGGGCATGCTTACCGACCTCAACTCCGCATCCATCGGCATCGAACTCGACAACGATGGCGAGGAGCCGTTTCCCGAAATACAGATCGACGCGCTGCTGCGCCTGCTCGCGGACATTCAGTCGCGCCACGGGATGCCGCCGCAGAACGTACTCGGGCACGCCGACGTTGCCCCGCGGCGCAA
>CAWGHV010000084.1:0-46675 GCA_963822375.1 uncultured beta proteobacterium
CGTTCGTGAACGGAATGCCGGAAATCGCCAGCGCCGCCGACGCGCCGATCAGGGCCGGGATGTCCGGATCGACTTCGGGATTGAGCGAAAGCACGATCGCAACCACTTGCACTTCGTTGTACGAAGCCCTCCGGGAACAGCGGGCGTATCGGCCGGTCGATCAGGCGCGAGGTCAGCGTTTCCTTTTCCGACGGGCGCCCCTCGCGCTTGAAAAAGCCGCCGGGAATGCGCCCGGCGGCGTAGGTCTTCTCAACGTAGTCGACGGTGAGCGGGAAGAAATCCTGGCCGGGCCGCGGCTCGCGCTTCGCCACGACCGAGGCCAGCACGACAGTGTCATCCATGCTGACGATAACCGCGCCGTGGGCCTGGCGCGCGATCTCGCCGGTTTCGATGGTTACGGTATGGGCGCCGTAGGCGAAGGTCTTTCGGATAGGATTTAGCAAGGGGCTTCCTTTCACAATGCGGCAATCAGCGGCGCACAAACCATTGAGCGCGACGGATCAGCGACCGCGGCGACAAGAACGAAAAACCGGCGCAGCCCCCAGGGCTCACGCCGGCGCGATCAGCGATGGCCGCTGCGGGCCTCGCCGGGTTTGGCACAGGTGCGGGATTACTTGCGCAGCCCGAGTCGCTCGATGAGCGAGCGATAGGCATCGGTGTTCTTGCGCTTCAAGTAGTCGAGCAGCTTGCGGCGCTGGCTCACCATCTTCAGCAGCCCGCGGCGCGAGTGATGGTCCTTGACGTGTGCCTTGAAGTGTCCCGTCAGGCCATTGATACGCGCGGTCAACAGCGCAACCTGCACCTCGGGCGAACCCGTGTCGCCCTGGCGGCGCTGGTAGTCGCCGACGATCTGCGCTTTCTCTGCGGTTTGCATAGCCATCTCTTGTATCTTTCTCGTATCTCTGCACTATCTTTGGCGAATCCAAGCTGCGGATTATAGCCAATTTCACCTTTTCGCCTCAAGCTTTTGCGCTGCCGGGTAGGCCCCAAAATCCGGGGCGACCAGCCGCCCGGGTGCAAGCCCGCCCATTTCGTCGCGCCGCCCCACGCCGAGAAAAACTTCGTCAACATACAACCGCCAAGGCCCGGCACCCGGAGGAATGTCGGCACCCACTGCCTGCCCGAGCCGCAGCCGCCGCCCCTGTTCCTTATCCAACTGCAACCGCGGCAACGAACCCAGCAGGGCGTCGATGGGCTTGAGCCAATCGAGCCTCTGTGCCGGCGCCGCGGCCCGCAATTGGTCCAGGGTCACGGCCTCCGCCAGCGAGAACCCGCCGCAGCGCGTCCGGCGCAGGCTCTCCAAATGGGCGCCGCAGCCCAGCGCGGCGCCGATATCCGCTGCCAACGTGCGGATGTAGGTGCCTTTGCTGCACTCGACGTCAAAACAGAGCCGCTCGCCGACGCACTCGATGCGATGAATGCTGTGAATTACGATACGACGCGGCGCGCGCTCCACTTCCATGCCTTGTCGTGCCAGTTCGTACAGCGGCCTTCCACCGTGCTTGAGGGCAGAGTACATGGGCGGAACTTGTTCGATCTCCCCGACGAAGCGCGCGAGCACGGCATCGACCTCGGCGGCGCCGATCCGCACCTCGCGCGTTTCCAGCACTTGCCCCTCGGCATCGCCGGTGGCCGTGACGACGCCGAGCCGCAGCCGCGCAGAATAGGCCTTGTCGGCATCCAGCAATGCCTGAGAGAACTTGGTCGCCTCACCGAGACATACAGGCAGTAACCCGCTGGCGAGCGGATCGAGGGTGCCGGCATGTCCCGCCTTGAACGCCGCATACAGCCGCTTCACCGATTGCAGCGCTGTGTTCGAGGACAGCCCGGATGACTTGTCGAACGACAGGACGCCGTTGACGCGCCGCTTCTCGGCCTTGGAAAGGATACTGGACGCCCCACCAACCCGACCGTCAGTGCTGTCCATACTACTCGGAATGGTGTTTGCGATCGGCGACGATCGCCTCGTCGATCAGGTGAGACACGCGAGCGCCGCGCTCGACCGAGGCATCGAAAACGAAATGCAATTCTGGCATCGTGTGAATGCGCATGCGATGCGCCAATTCGCGCCGCAGAAAACCGCCGGCGTGTCGCAGGCCGGCCTCGACGTCACGGCGCTGCGTTCCCTCGGCCAAAGTCGTGAAGTACACCTTGGCATGGGCGTAGTCCGGGCTGAGCTCTACCGCCGTGAGCGTGACGAAACCAACCCGCGGATCTTTCACTTCAAGGCGAATAAGCTCCGCCAGCTCGCGCCGCATTTGCTCTGCCACCCGCTGACTGCGCGAAAACTCTCTGGCCATCGTGGATCGCAAACGGATAAGCGATTGAGTGCGCCGGGCCCCCCGCTCGCAGGGGGAGCCTCCAAGTACGAGTATATGCCTTGCGTCGCGATGTAAAGCCGCGCCCTGCTAGAGCGTTCGCGCCACTTCGCGAATCTCATACACCTCGAGCTGGTCGCCTTCCTTGATGTCGTTGAAGTTCTTCAAGCTGAGACCGCACTCGAATCCGGCCTTCACTTCGCGCACGTCGTCCTTGAAGCGCTTCAGCGAATCGAGTTCCCCGGTGTGAATGACGACGTTGTCACGCAGCAATCGCACCATCGAGCCGCGGCGCACGATACCGTCCAGGACATAGCAGCCGGCGACCGAACCGATCTTGGAGATCCTGAACACCTGCCGAATCTCCACCAACCCGACCGCGCTCTCTTTCTGCTCCGGCGAGAGCATTCCGGACATTGCCGCCTTCACCTCATCCACCGCTTCGTAGATGATGTTGTAGTAGCGAATGTCGACGCCAAGATGCTCGGCCAGTTTGCGTGATTGGGCGTCGGCGCGCGTATTGAAGCCGATGATCACTGCCTTCGAGGCGGAGGCGAGGTTGACATCCGATTCGCTAATGCCGCCCACCGCCGCGTGCACCACGCTGACCTTGACCTCATCCGTCGATAGCCTCGCCAGGGCGTGAACGAGCGCCTCTTGCGAACCCTGCACATCGGCCTTGATGACCAATGCCAGGGACTTCGTTTCGCCCTCGCCCATCTGCTCAAACATGTTTTCCAGCTTGGCCGCCTGCTGCTTGGCCAGCTTGACGTCGCGGAACTTGCCTTGCCGGAACAACGCGATTTCGCGCGCCTTGCGCTCGTCGTTGAGGACGATCGCGTCGTCGCCGGCTGCCGGCACGTCGGACAGGCCTTGAATCTCCACCGGTATCGACGGCCCCGCCTGGTCCACCGGCCTGGCGTTTTCGTCGAGCATGGCGCGCACGCGGCCGAACACGCCGCCGGCAAGCACGATGTCGCCACGCTTGAGCGTGCCCGACTGGACGAGAATGGTTGCCACCGGTCCGCGGCCCTTATCTAGGCGCGCTTCGATGATCAGGCCCTTCGCCGGGGCGTCCTGCGCGGCGCGCAGTTCCAGCACTTCGGCTTGCAGCAGCAGGTTTTCCAGCAGCGCGTCGATACCCTCGCCGGTCTTCGCCGACACCGCAATGAATGGAGATTCGCCGCCGTACTCCTCGGGGACGACGCCCTCCGCCACCAGTTCCTGCTTGACCCTGTCGAGGTTCGCCTCGGGCTTGTCGATCTTGTTGATCGCCACCACCAGCGGCACCCCGGCGGCCTTGGCGTGGTGTATCGCCTCCTTGGTCTGCGGCATGACGCCGTCGTCGGCGGCGACGACCAGGATCACTATGTCGGTGGCCTTGGCGCCGCGCGCACGCATCGCCGTGAACGCCTCGTGGCCAGGCGTGTCGAGAAAGGTGACGACGCCGCGCGGAGTGTCCACATGGTAGGCGCCGATGTGCTGCGTGATCCCGCCGGCCTCGCCGCTGGCGACCCGGGTCTTGCGTACATGGTCGAGCAAGGAGGTCTTGCCGTGATCGACGTGGCCCATGACGGTGACGACCGGCGCCCTCGGCAACAACTCGACTTCACGATCCTGCTGCTGCGCCACGGCCAGCAGTGCGTCGGGATCGTCGAGTTTCGCGGGCTTGGCGACGTGCCCCAATTCTTCGACTGCGATCATCGCGGTCTCTTGGTCGAGCACCTGATTGATGGTCGCCATGATTCCCAGCTTCATCAGCGTCTTGATGAGCTCCGCCGCCTTCACCGCCATCTTGTGCGCGAGCTCGGATACGGTGACGGTCTCGGGCACGAGCACCTGGCGTACGATGGGCTCGGCCGCTTGCGCCACCGCCGGGGCCTCGTCGCCATGCTTGTGGCGCCCGTGTTTCGCGCCACGCCAACCGGACGCACCGGCAACGTCGCCCCGGGTCTTGATCGTGCGCCGCTTGACCCCTTGATCCTTCCACACCGTGGGCTGCCGCTTTGCCTTCTTGTCCTCCGGCTTGGTCGCGGGCTTGTGCAGGGTACCCGTCGTACCGGGCGCCACGGCAGGCGCCCCAGCAGCGGGCTGCGCCGCCGCGGCCTTCGCCGCGTCCTCTGCCGCTTGCTGCAATGCGGCCAAGCGTTCGTCCGCTTCTTGCTTTGCCTTTCGTTCGCGGTCCTGTTTGTCCTTCAGTTCTGCGGCTTGGCGCGCCAACAGGTCCGTCTGCCGCTGCGACTCCAGCTCGCGCGTGGCGATCTCGTCCGCATCGAGCACCGGCGCCGCAGCCAGCGGAGCCTCGGCCACTGCGTCGCCGCCGGCATCGCGCTTGACGAACACGCGCTTCTTGCGCACCTCGACCTGAATCGTCCGCGCCTTGCCGCTGGAATCCGACTTCTTGATCTCGCTGGTTTGCTTGCGCGTGAGCGTGATCTTCGACTTGAGCTGGGTATCGCCGTGAGCGCGCCGCAGGTAGTCCAGCAGCCTGCTCTTGTCCTGTTCGCTCAGCACGTCATGCTCGGCGCTCTTCTCGACCCCGGCCTTTTGAAGCTGCTCGAGCAATGCCGTCGCCGGCATCCTCAGCTCGCTCGCGAATTGCGACACACTCATTTGTGCCATCTGCAGTTCCCCGCCATCTTTATTCGAACCAGTGCGCGCGCGCGGTGGTAATCAGCGTTTTCGCGCGTTCGGCATCGATGCCGGATAGCTCCACCAGTTCATCCACTGCCAAATCGGCCAACTCCTCACGCGAACGCACCCCAGAGCGTGCCAACTTGGCCGCCAGCGGCTTGTCCATGCCATCCAGATCGAGCAGATCATCTGCCACGTTCTCGAGCTGCTCCTCATCCACGATTGCTTCGGTAAGAAGTACATTGCGCGCGCGATTGCGCAGCTCGTTTACCGTGCCTTCGTCGAGCGCTTCGATCTCCAACATCTCGTTGAGCGGAACGTAGGCGATCTCCTCGAGCGTCGAGAAGCCCTCGTCGATCAGGATGTTCGCGACCTCGTCGTCCACATCTAGTCTTTCCATGAACAGCTGGCGAATGCCGGAGTGCTCCTCCTCGGCCTTCTTCTGCGACTCCTCGACCGTCATCAGATTGATCGTCCAGCCGGTCAATTCCGAGGCGAGCCGAACGTTCTGCCCGCTGCGACCGATGGCGATCGCCAGATTGTTCTCATCCACCACCACATCCATGCTGTGCCTGTCTTCATCCACCACGATGCTGCTGACGTCGGCAGGGGCCAGCGCGCCGATGACGAACTGCGCCGGATCCGCCGACCATAGAATAATGTCGACCCGCTCGCCGGCAAGCTCGTTCGTAACCGCCTGAACGCGCGAACCGCGCATGCCCACGCAGGTGCCGATCGGGTCGATGCGCGGGTCGTTCGACTTCACCGCGATCTTGGCGCGCACGCCGGGATCGCGCGCCGCCGCCTTGATCTCGAGCAAGCCGTCTTCCATCTCCGGCACTTCGAGCTCGAACAAGCGAATGATGAACTCGGGCGCGGTCCGCGACAGAATCAGCTGCGGCCCGCGCTGGCTGCGCTCGATCCGCATCAAACAGGCTCGCACGCGATCGCCGACACGCAGATTCTCCTTGGGGATCATATGGTCGCGCGGCAATAGCGACTCCATCCTGGCGGCTTCGACGATGGCGCTGCCGCGCTCGATCCGCTTGACGGTTCCGGTGACGATATGCTCCTTGCGCTCGAGGAAGTCGGCCAACAGCTGCTCGCGCTCGGCATCGCGGATACGCTGCAGGATCACCTGCTTCGCCGCCTGCGCGCCGATACGTCCGAACTCGATGGGTTCGAGCGGCTCTTCGATAAACTCGTCGATTTGAACATCGGGCACCTGCTTTTGAGCCTCGCTGAGTTCCACCTGCAACTCCGGGCTCTCGACCGCTTCGTCCGCCACCACCAGCCAGCGGCGGAAGGACTCGTACTCCCCCGTCGTCCGATCGATGGCCACACGCACGTCCGCATCCTCGTGAATGCGTTTCTTGGTCGCGGAGGCGAGAGCCGACTCCAGCGCCGCAAAGACGGTTTCCTTGCCCACGCTCTTCTCGCGCGCCAAGGCGTCGACCAACAGCAAGATCTCGCGGCTCATTGCCCGTTCATCCTCCGCTTTCGGCTCGAATCACTCGCTTCAACTTCGCCAGCGTCCGTGTGCTCCAAACTGCTTGGGTACCGAGGTACTTCGGTACCAATGGGCTTGCGTACCAATGGGCTTGCGTACCCATGGGCTTGCGTACCATGGGCTTGCGTACCACTCTACTTGGGCACCAAGCGCGCCTTTTCAACTTGGGCCAGTTCGAGCGTGAACTCCGCGCCCTCGCCGACCAGTCGCAGCTTGCCGCCCGCCACACCGCCCAGCACTCCGATGAAGTTGCGCTGCCCGTTTATTGGCACGCGCACGCGCACGCGCGCTTCGTGACCGGCGAAGCGCTCGAAGTCGGCCGGCTTCTTCAAGGGTCGATCGAGTCCGGGCGACGACACCTCCAAGCGATCGTAGTCGACATCCTCGACCGCGAACAGGCGCGTCAAGTGGTTGCTCACCGCGGTGCAGTCATCGATCGTCACCCCGCCGGAACGCGCCGGGGCGTCGATCAACACGCGCAGTAGCCGCCCGCGCGGACTGCCCTGAAAATCGACCAACTCGTATCCGAGACCGCTCACCGCCTGCTCGATCAGCCGCGCTAATTCCATTACAAATCGCGTTGAAGTGCACAAATAAACGGCACAAATAAAAAATGGGCGCCTAGCCCATCCTTGTCAGCACCGATACGGAAACGGTGGAACCGGAAAAATCAACGGGAGTATAGCAGAGCGGCCCTTCGCCCGCAAATCATCTGCCGGTTTTTGCTGGACTTTTCTGCCCTGCTTGAGGCTTCAACGACAGCCCGGGAAGCTGCCCAAACAAGGTTCGCAGCTCCTGCTCGCCGAGCTCCTGCGACATTCCGCGCTTGAGCCTTGGCGGCAGCGCGATAGGTCCGTAGCGCACTCGCATCAATCGGCTTACCGTCAAGCCGAGTGCCTCGAATAGACGCCGCACTTCGCGATTGCGACCCTCGCTCAAGATCACTCGATACCAGCGGTTGGCGCCCTCGCCGCCGCCTTCCTCCAGCGCATCGAGCCGCGCGACCCCGTCGTCGAGTGCGATGCCACTCGTCAGCTCGCTTTTTTGCGCCTCGCTCAAGACTCCATGCAAGCGCACCGCGTATTCGCGCTCCAGGGCGTAGCGCGGATGCATCAGCCGATTGGCAAGCTCACCGCTGGTGGTGAATACGAGCAGGCCACTGGTGTTGAAATCGAGGCGGCCGACCGCGACCCAGCGCCCGGACCGCAGCCGCGGTAAGCGTTCGAACACGCTAGGGCGGCCTTCGGGGTCGCCCCGGGTGACGATCTCCCCCTCGGGCTTGTGATAGAGCAAGACCCGGGGCAGCTGCGGCGCGAAGCGCAGGTTCACGAGCTTGCCGTTCACCTTGATGCGATCGCGTGGGCCGACGCGTTGGCCGACGTGCGCCGGCTTGCCGTTGACGCTCACCCTGCCAGCGAGGATCCACTCCTCAAGCTCGCGGCGCGAACCGTGACCGGTTTGGGCGAGCATCTTGTGCAGTTTCTCGGTGTGTTCCACCGCGGGGCGCGGCTCCCGCCCCACCGCTGGTTCTTTCTCTGATCCGAACGTTCGGGCCGTCGCCGCGGCCGGCCTGAATGGCCGTCGCCGCCGACGGCCGCCCCCTTCGGCCGAACTCGCCGCCTTAGGCTTGTGGAATTTCGCCAAGATCGAGGACTTGCTCGATTTCCGTCAGCGCCGGAAGCTCGGAGAGGCTGCGCAAGCGCAGATCGTCGAGAAACTTGCGAGTGGTAGCGAACAGCGCGGGACGGCCCGGTGTGTCGCGATGCCCCACAACATCGATCCAGCCGCGCGCTTCCAGCGTCTTGAGCACGTTGGGCGAGACCGCGACGCCGCGCACATCCTCGATGTCGCCACGCGTTACCGGCTGCCGGTAGGCGACGATGGCAAGCGTTTCGACGACGGCGCGCGAGTACTTGGGCGGCTTGTCTTGCTTGAGGCGATCGAGGTGGGTTTGATACTCGGGACGCGTCTGGAAGCGCCAACCGCTCGCCACTTGCACCAACTCCACCCCGCGACCACTCCAATCCTGCTGCAATGCCTCCAGTAGCCGGCGCAGGGTATCAGCCCCCACCTCGTCTCCGAACAACTTGCGCAAATCAACCAGCGGCGCCGGCTCCGGGGCCGCCAGCAACGCAGTCTCGAGTATCAGCTTGGCCTTCTGGAAGGTCGCCGAATCCTCGCTTCCCGCGACGCTGGTTTGGTCTCGACCGGCAGGCTGCGCGGCCGTCGGCGAATCCTCGGCGCGCGGCACGGCCGGCGTGTACTCGTGTTCTTCGCTTGGACATGACATGGCGTTAGGCAGCCTCATGAACCGGGGCGTCGATCGCGCGCACGTACAGTGGCGCAAAGACCTCGCGCTGGACGACCTCGACCAAGCGCTCGCGAACTAGCTCGAGCACCGCGAGAAAGCCGACGACGAGGTGTGCGACCCCGGCCGCGACATCGAACAGCGCGCTAAACTCCACGTAGCCCCGGCCGTCGAGCTGGCGCAGCATGGCGCTCATGTGCTCGCGCACCGAGAGCTCCTCGCGGCGGACTTTATGGTGCTGCATGACGCGGGCACGGCTGAACAACCGCAGCCAGGCCAACTGCAAGTCGTTCAGGGTAACTTCCGGCGGGCGCTCGATTGCCTTGTGCGCGACCCATACCGTGACCGCATCGTAGTCGCGCCCGGCCTGAGGAAATGCATCGAGATTCGCCGCCGCGCGCTTCATTTGCTCGTAGTCGATCAAGCGTCGCACCAATTCCGCCCGCGGATCGCGCTCCTCCTCGTCGGGCTTGGCCGGGCGCGGTAGCAGCATGCGCGACTTGATGTCGAGCAATGTCGCCGCCATCACCAGGTACTCGGCGGCGAGGTCCAGGTTGGTCGCACGCATCGCTTCGACATACTCGAGATACTGCGCCGTGAGCCCCGCCATCGGAATATCGAGAATGTCGATATTCGCCTTGCGAATCAGATACAGCAGCAGATCGAGCGGCCCCTCGAAGGTTTCGAGAAACACCTCGAGCGCGTCGGGCGGAATGTAGAGGTCATGCGGCAGATCGTGCAGCGGCTCGCCGTAGAGCTTCGCCACGTGCGATGGCGGCGACGGGCTCGTTCAAGCTTGCGTCTTCCACAGTAGTTACCCGGATCGTATTCAAGTGTATCCGAGCCCCATCGCTTCGCGCACGTCGCGCATGGTCTCCTGCGCCAGCTTGCGCGCCTTCTCGCAGCCATCGGCGATGATGTTGCGCACCAGCGACGGGTCCTCGAGATACACGCGTGCACGCTCGCGCATCGGCGCCTGCTCCGCCAGCACCGCGTCGATCACCGGCTGCTTGCATTCGAGGCAGCCGATACCGGCGCTGCGGCAACCTTCTTGCACCCAGCTCGTCTGGTGTTTTCGTCGGAATAGATCAGATGAAACTGCCACACCGGGCATTTCTCCGGATCGCCCGGATCGGTGCGCCGCACGCGCGCCGGATCGGTCTGCATGGTGCGGATCTTCTTGGTGATCGACTCGGCATCCTCGCGCAGCGTAATCGTGTTGCCGTAGGACTTGGACATCTTCTGGCCGTCCAGGCCCGGCATGCGCGAAGCCTCGGTCAGCAGCGCCTCGGGCTCGACCAGGATCATCTTGCCGCTGCCTTCGAGATAGCCGAACAGGCGTTCGCGGTCGCCCAGCGACAGGTTCTGCGTCTCGTTGAGCAGTGCGTGGGCCTGCTCCAGCGCCTCCTCGTCGCCCTGCTCCTGATAGCGCGTGCGCAGCTCGTCGTAGAGCTTGGCGCGCTTGCTGCCGAGCTTCTTGACCGCCTCGCGCGGCCTTGTCCTCGAAGCCCGGCTCGCGGCCGTAGAGATGGTTGAAGCGGCGCGCGATCTCGCGGGTGAACTCGACGTGCGGCACCTGATCTTCGCCGACCGGCACCATGTTGGCGCGGTAGATCAGGATGTCGGCCGCCTGCAGCAGCGGATAGCCGAGAAAGCCGTAGGTCGACAAGATCCTTGTCGGCGAGCTTTTCCTGCTGATCCTTGTAGGTCGGCACGCGCTCCAGCCAGCCCAGCGGCGTCATCATCGACAGCAGCAGATGCAGTTCGGCGTGCTCCGGCACCTGCGACTGGATGAACAGCGTCGCCTGCGACGGATCGACGCCCGGCCGCCAGCCAGTCGATGACCATGTCCCAGACGTTGTCCTGCGATCGTGCCCGGGCTCGTCGTAGTGGGTGGTCAGCGCGTGCCAGTCGGCGACGAAGAACAGGCAGGGATACTCGTGCTGCAGCTCGACCCAGTTCTTGAGCACGCCGTGATAGTGGCCGAGATGCAGGCGCCCGGTCGGGCGCATGCCGGAGAGAACGCGTTCTGCGTACATGTCGGGGCGCTCCTAGAAACGGCTCGTGTCGGCGAGCACTTGCAGCGCCGAGACACCGAGCGGCGCACCGAGCAGCGACACACTGAGCACCAACAGCGGCGAGAGTATCCATCCAATCACGCCGCTCACCAGCAACAGAACCAGGATCGGTAGGCCCCAGGGCTCGAGGCGCGAGAACTGGTACGCCGTTCGGCTGCGGCAACAGGCTCACCGCGATGCGCCCGCCGTCCAGCGGCGGCACCGGCAGCAGGTTGAGCAGCATGAGAATCAAGTTGATCAGGATGCCCGCGGCGCTCATCAGCCGCAGGGGCAACGGAAAAAACTCCGCTCCCGTGCGACACTGTATGCGTAAGCCGCCATCCATCCCAGGGCCATCAACAGGTTGGCCCCCGGGCCCGCGGCAGCCACCCAGAACATGTCCTGCTTCGGCCGCCGCAGGCGGCCGAAATCGACCGGCACCGGTTTCGCCCACCCGAACAGAAAGCCGCCGACGAGAAAGGTGATCAGCGGCACCAGCAAGGTGCCCACCGGATCGATATGGCGCAGCGGATTGAGGCTGATGCGCCCGGCCAAATGGGCGGTCGGGTCACCAAAGTAGCGCGCAACATACCCATGGGCCGCTTCATGTAGGGTGATGGCGAAGATCACCGGCAGTGCCCATATCGCCAGCTTCGGGATCAGAGATTCCATGTCGAGGGGAGCGCGAGCGTGCGTCATTCTAACAAAGTCGCCCGGGCCTCCCTCGCGGACGGCTGGCGCGGGAAGTTCTCGGATTGAGCTGCGCCCCATGTGGGCCGCGCGCTATGACGATTGCGGCGCCCGCCTGCCCGGCCGACTCAGGACACGCCGAAAGGCGCCAGACTCCCGCGCCCGACTCGAATCACTTCCGGTTCGGGTCCGCTGAGGTCGATCACGCTTGTCGCTTCGGGGCCGCAACCGCCGGCCTCGATGACGAGATCGACTTGACGCTCGAGCTGCTCGCGGATTTCGTTCGGGTCGGTGAGCGGAAGGTCTTCCCCCGGGAGAATCAAGGTCGCGGAAAGAATCGGCTCATTCAATTGCTCCAACAGCGCTTGCACGACCCGATGGCCGGGTACGCGCAATCCGATGGTCTTGCGTCTCGGATGCAGGATGCGCCGCGGCAGCTCGCGCGTCGCTTCGAGTATGAAGGTGTAGCTGCCCGGCGTAGTGGCCTTGAGCAGGCGATACTGGGCGTTGTCCACACGGGCGTAGGTCGCGATCTCGGACAGGTCGCGGCACATCAGGGTGAAATGGTGGCGATCATCGACGCGGCGGATACGCTTGATGCGCTCGATCAGCGAAGCGTCGCCGACATGCCCGCCGAGTGCGTAAGCGGAGTCGGTGGGAAAGGCGACCAGACCGCCCGCGCGAATGATCTCCGCAGCCTGGCGAATCAGCCGCGGTTGCGGATGCTCTGGGTGAATCGAAAAGAACTGCGCCATGGGTTCCTGCTATCTCGATTCGTTCCACAAATAGGCTTGAGTCTCGATGACGGCAGCGTGCCCGCTTGCTAACCCCAACCGTCATTCCGGTCGAACGCCGGGGCGGCGCTCAGCTCGTCAGCAAGCTCCAAACCGGCGTCAGATCTTCCGGCAGCGGCGGCGTAGCGCCGAGTTCGACGCGGCTTTCTTCCGGCGCGTGGAAATCCGATGCCCGCGAAGCGAGCAACCCGAGCGAGCGCGCGAGCCGCGCGAATTCGCGCGCCTGCCCGCGCGTGTGCGATCCCGTCGTCACTTCGATCGCCAAGCCGCCGCGATTCTGGAACTCGCCGATCAGTTGGCGCAATTCGCCGCGGCCGACGCGGTAGCGCCCCGGGTGTGCCAATACCGGTATTCCGCCGGCGCCGACGATCCACCCGAGCGCTTGTTCCAGGCTCGCCCATCGATGCAATACGTAACCCGGTTTGCCACGCACCAGATAGTGATCGAATACGGACCGCACATCTCTCGCCACGCCCCGCTCGACGAGGTAGCGGGCGAAGTGCGTGCGGCCGATGATCTTCGCCTGCTCGGCGTGGCGCGCCGCGCCTGCAAGGGCGCCGCGGATGCCGATATCCTCGAGCGCCCGCGCCATGCGGCGGGCACGCGAAATGCGCCCGGCACGCAGCACAGCCAAGCCTTGGCAGAGCGCGGCGTCTTCGCAATCGACACCGAGCCCGACGATGTGCACCGTAGTTTCGCGCCAGGTGACCGAGATCTCGACGCCGGCAACGAACCGGATACCCGCAACAGCGGCCGCGGCACGTGCTTCCGCGATGCCGGAGACGTCATCGTGATCGGTCAGCGCCAGCATATCGACGCCGTTGCGCGCGGCGCGGCGCACCAGTTCCGCCGGCGCCAGCACGCCATCTGAGACCGCGGAATGGCAATGCAGATCGGCGTTCACGATCCGCCGATGATAACAAACGCGTAGGGAAGGGCCGAATAAGTGGCTGCGACGGCGCATCGCGGCGTTGCGGCGTGCTCGCTCCCGCGCCTATCTAGCTGATATATCTTGATCGCTGCGCGCGCCGCGCCTTGCGCCGCATCCGTCTCGCTCACTCATTCAGCCCTTCCGTAGCTTGGTGCTGCCACGAACTCTTCGATCAAGCTCGCGATTGCCTCGGGACGCTCGCGGTGAACCATGTGGCCGGCATTTTCGATGATGACTTCGCGCAGCGCGGCGAAGCAGGCCAGGCGCGCGCGATAATCTTCCGGGTGAACGCGAGAGCGCTGCACGATCGTGGATTCGGCGGCGCCTATCCATAGCACCGGCGCGGTCACCGCGCGCCAGCACGCCGCGGCTTCCTCGATGCGATAGAGCACCGGATTGACGAGTCTGTGCCACGGGTCGCCGGCCGGGACGATTTGCCCATCGCTGTACGCGATGCCGAGATGCTCGGCGAGGAACGCCGCGCGTTCCGCTGACAAGCGGGGATTGCCCTGCTGCAAGCGTTCGGCCAGTGCCCGCGGGCTCGGCTGGCCGCGAAAGCGCGGGGCGCTCTGCAATTCATCGAGCCAGCGGCGGTAGCGCGCGGGCGCCTCGCCCGGATCGCTCGGTGCCAAGCCGAAGCCTTCGATCGTCACGAGTCTGGCCACGCGCTCGGGCCGCACGCCGGCAAACAGGCAGGCGACGTTGCCGCCCATGCTGTGGCCGATCAGGCACACGGGCCGATCCGGCGAGTAGTGGCGCAGCAGCGCGTCGAGATCGGCCAGATAGTCGGGAAACCAATATGGCTCGCCGCGCCATTCGGATTGGCCATAGCCACGCCAGTCGGGCGCGATCACATGCCAATCGCCGCCCAGCGCATCGACCAGAAACTGAAAAGTCGCCGCGACATCCATCCAGCCGTGAAGCATGAACAACTGCGGCGCGCCGGGCTCGCCCCAATGTCGGACGTGATAGCGCAGTTGCCGAACCTGGACGAACTCCGAGCGGCTCGGTTTCATCTGGCGCTAGGCATCAGGACCGCCCGCCGGATTGCGCTACGCTCCAACTCGGCTTCGGGCTTCCGCCGCCGCCCGAGAGATCGTCAGCTCCGCCTACTTCGTCTACTCCGTCATTTGAGACTGGAGGTAATTTTGCAGTCCGACCTCGTCGATCAGGCCGAGCTGAGTCTCCAACCAGTCGATGTGCTCTTCCTCACTCTCGATGATGTGCTTGAACAGTTCGCGCGAGACGAAGTCATTGACTTCCTCGCAGTGGACGATCGCCTCCTTGAGCGAGGGATAGGACTGCATTTCGAGTTTGAGGTCGCACTCCAGACATTCCTTGACGTTCTCGCCGATCATCAGTTTGTGAATTTGCTGCAAGTTGGGCAAGCCCTCGAGAAAGAGGATCCGCTCGATCAGCATATCGGCATGCTTCATCTCGTCGATCGACTCGTGGCGTTCGTGCTCGTCGAGCTTGTGGTAACCCCAGTTCTTGAACATGCGCGCATGCAGGAAATACTGGTTGATCGCGGTAAGCTCGTTGGCAAGGACTGCATTGAGGAATTGGATGACTTTCTTGTCGCCCTTCATCGATCGACTCCTATCAGTCTGGATGGACACCCGCCACTGCGGCCGCCGCCAAGCGTGGCGCCGCGCACAGTGGAGACCGAGGACCGGTTAGCGGGCAGTTTACGCGGACGTATTTGCCCGCGACAGCTCAGACACGACCGAGCGCGGCCGGTTCCCCCGTGCCGCATTCGGGGCGACGCTCGAGGATCTCGCGCAGCATCCGGGTACACTTCCCGCAAGGATTCTCCAAACCGAATTCCTCGCGCAACGCGCTGAGGGTCTTGATGCCGCGCTCGGCGAGGGCATCGACCTGACGCTCGGTCACGGCGGCACAGACACAGACGTACATGGCGGCACCCTTGGTAAGACCGGCGCAAGGTTAGCCTTAGTGCGCCCGCTCGCGCAAGCGAAAGAGCGCCGGCTTGCTGTGCGCGCCGCCGCTGGGGTATAGTCACCGTGCCGCCCGGGAGAGCGCGGTCGCGACCGCGGCCGCCGCCGAAGGCGCAACACCCGGAATCGCTCAGGCACAAAGGACCGCGCGGCGGAAGCCTCGGCAAAAGAGGCTTTCAACTCTGGAGAGCGATGGCTCGGGCGTTGCGCGCCGGGAGTCATCCACCGAAGGGGCAGACGACGCGACGGTGGCCGAGGACGACTCCGGGCCGGCCGCGCGCCGGAATCTCTCAGGTACCAAGGACAGAGGGGTGGAACTACGCTTCCACCCTTTTTTCGTTTCTTGGAGCGGGACCAAGGTCCTGGAACCATGGGAAAACGCACCCCCCTGTACGAGGCTCACGTGGCGGCCGGCGCCAAGCTGGTGGATTTCGCCGGCTGGGATATGCCGCTGCACTACGGCTCGCAAGTCGACGAGCATCACGCCGTGCGCCGCTCGGCCGGCATGTTCGATGTCGCCCACATGCTCATCGTCGACCTGCGCGGCGAGGCGGTGCGGCGTTTTCTGCGCTACCTGCTCGCCAACAACGTGGACAAACTGCGCGAGCCGGGTAAAGCCCTCTACACTTGCATGCTGCGCCATGACGGGAGGGTGATCGACGATCTCATCGTCTACTTTCTCGATGAGGCGAGCTTCCGCGTGGTGGTGAACGCCGCGACCGCGGAAACGGATCTCGCTTGGATACAGGAACAGGCCGCCGCGTTCGATGGCGCGGTAGAGATCGTGCCGCGGCGCGACCTGGCGATTCTCGCCGTCCAAGGGCCCGAGGCACGCAGACGGTTATGGGACGCCTTGCCTGGAACGCAGGCCGCGACCCAAGCGCTGAAGCCGTTCGCCGCCGTCCAGTCGGAGACCATGCTGCTCGCACGCACGGGCTACACCGGTGAGGACGGCTTCGAGTTGATGTTGCCGGGCGCCGAGGCGATGTGGGCTTGGACCGCCCTGCGCCAAGCGGGCGTCGCGCCGGCCGGTCTGGGCGCCCGCGATACGCTGCGCCTAGAGGCGGGAATGAACCTCTACGGCCAGGACATGGACGAGTCGGTGACGCCGCTCGAATCCGGCCTGCGGTGGACGGTCGACCTCGCCAGCCCGCGTGATTTCATCGGCAAGACGGTACTACAGGAACGCGCTCCCCGGTTCCAGATGGTGGGACTCGTGCTGATCGACAAGGGTGTCCTGCGGGCCCATCAGACGGTGTTTACGCAGCACGGCGAAGGCATGGTCACCAGCGGTAGCTTCGCGCCGACGCTCGGCCTATCGGTTGCGCTGGCGCGCATCCCGCCCGGCCCGCAGGCCGGAGAAAACGTCGAGGTCGAAATCCGCGCACAGCGCCTGAGCGCACGCATCGTCCGTCCGCCTTTCGTGCGCAACGGCAAGGTACTCGTTACGGCGTGATCGGCGCCGTCCATTTCCAGGAGTCCAGATGAATATCCCCGCTGATCTGAGGTACGCCAAGACCCACGAGTGGGCGCGACTGGCCGATGACGGACTGGTGAGCGTCGGCATCACCGACCATGCCCAGGACTTGCTCGGCGATATCGTGTTCCTGGATCTGCCGCCACCGGGCCGCAAGACCGCTGCCGGACAGGAATGCGCGGTCGTGGAATCGGTCAAGGCTGCAGCCGACATCTACGCCCCGGTCGGCGGCGAAGTCGTCGCCACCAATCAGGTCGTACAAGATCAGCCGGAGCAGGTCAACAAAGACCCATACGCCGCCTGGCTGTTCAAGATCAAGCCCGACGATGCCAACCAGCTCGCCAAGCTCATGGACGCCGAAGGCTACCAGCGGCTCCTGGATTCCGAACAGAAGTAGCCATGCCATTTGTCCCGCATACAGCGGCCGACGTGCGCGAGATGCTGGCGAGCATCGGGGCAACCTCGATCGACGCGCTGTTCGACGAGATTCCGCCCGACCTTCTTTGCGGTGAACTGACCAACGTGCCGCCGGCGCTGAGCGAGATGCAGGTCGGTCGCCTAATGCACGAGCGCGCCGAGGACGACGGCCGCTACCTCGGCTTCATCGGCGCCGGCGCCTACGAGCACCACATCCCCGCCGCCGTGTGGCAGATCGCTACCCGCGGCGAGTTCTACTCGGCGTATACGCCCTACCAGGCGGAGGCGAGCCAGGGCACGCTGCAGGTGCTCTACGAGTTCCAGACCATGATGGCATCGCTCACCGCGATGGAGGTCTCCAACGCTCGCCTCTACGACGGCGCCTCCGCGCTCGCCGAAGCCGTGCTGATGGCGGTGCGCGCAAGCAAGGGCAGCCACCGGCGCGTGCTCATGCCGCGCACCGTGCACCCGCTGTACCGCACCGCCGTGCGCAGCATCTTGCGCAATCAAGGCATCGAGATCGTCGAGCTTCCCTACTGCGCCGAGGCCGGCAACACTGTCGCCGCGGCCCTCGACTCACATCTGAACGCCGGCGCGGCGGCCCTGGTTATTCCACAGCCGAACTTCTTCGGCTTGCTGGAGGATGTCGACGCGCTTTGCGCGACTGCGCCCATTCCGCCGGCGCGCTCGCCATCGCGCTCGTGCAATCCGCTCGCGCTCGCGCTGCTCAAGCCGCCCGGCGAATGGGGCGGAAGCGCCGATGGCGCCGACATCTGCTGCGGCGAGGCGCAGCCGCTGGGCATTCCGCTCTCCGGCGGCGGGCCCTATCTCGGCTACCTTACGTCGAAAATGTCGCTGGTGCGCCAGATGCCCGGCCGCATCGTCGGCCGCACCGTCGATCTGGAGGGCAAACCCGGCTTCACGCTGACGCTGCAGGCGCGCGAGCAGCATATCCGGCGCTCCAAGGCGACTTCCAATATCTGCACCAACCAGGGCCTGATGGTGACTGCCGCCACCATCTACCTGTGCGCTCACCGGTGCCGACGGCCTGCAACGCATCGCCGCTGCATTCGCACGCCAACACGGTCGAGCTGCGTGACCTGATGTGCCGGATTCCCGGCGTCGAGCCGCTGTTCTCCGGGCCGCTATTCCACGAAGCGGCGTTGCGCCTGCCCAAACCGGCGGCTCGGGTGCTCACGCAACTACAGTCGCGGCGTATCGTCGGCGGCTACGATCTGGCGCGCGACTACCCGGAGCTCGGCGACGCGCTGCTGGTCTGCGCCACCGAGACCAAGACCGCAGAGGACCTCCAGTACTATGCAGATTCCATGGCGGCGGCTTTGGCGGAAACAGGAGCCTGACCCGCGATGCTGATCTTCGAACGATCCCAACCGGGCAGGCGCAACGAACACCAGGCGCCGCGCAAGCTCGCCGATACCTCCGCCATCCCGGCCGCGCTCAAGCGTTGCGCCCCGCCGATGCTGCCCGACGTATCCGAACTGGAGGCGGTGCGCCACTACACGCGGCTGTCGCAAAAGAACTTTTCCATCGACACGCACTTCTACCCGCTCGGCTCGTGCACCATGAAGTACAACCCGCGCGCCTGCAACTCGCTGGCCATGCTGCCGCAGTTCCTGGCGCGCCATCCGCTGGCGCCGGCGCCGACCGGGCAGGGCTTCCTCGCCTGCCTGTACGAGCTGCAGGAGATGCTCAAGGACGTCACCGGCATGGCTGGCGTGTCGCTCACGCCGATGGCCGGCGCGCAGGGCGAGTTCGCCGGCGTGGCGATGATCCGCGCCTACCACGAGTCGCGCGCGGCGACGCGGCGCGCAACGAGATCATCGTGCCGGATGCCGCCCACGGCACCAATCCGGCCACGGCGACCATGTGCGGCTACACGGTGCGCGAGATCCCGACCGATCGCGGACGGCGACGTCGATCTGGAGGCGCTGCGCGCCGCCGTCGGGCCGCACACCGCCGGGCATCATGCTCACCAATCCGTCGACGCTCGGCGTGTTCGAGACGGCGCATCGTCGAGATCGCAGCGCATCGTGCACGACGCCGGCGGGCTGCTCTACTACGACGGCGCCAATCTCAATGCGATCCTCGGCAAGGTGCGCCCGGGCGACATGGGTTTCGACGTCATTCACATGAACCTGCACAAGACCTTCTCCACGCCGCACGGCGGCGGCGGCCCGGGCGCGGGTGCGGTCGGCGTCGGCGAGCGGCTGCTGCCGTTCCTGCCGGTGCCCATCGTCGGCTCGCGACGGCGACGGCTACCGCTGGCTCGACGAGCAGGACCTGCCGCAGACGCATCGGCCGCCTGTCGGCCTTCATGGGCAATGCCGGCGTGCTGCTGCGCGCCTACGTCTACGCGCGCATGCTCGGGCCGCGAGGGCATGCGCCGGGTGGCGGAGTTCGCCACGCTGAACGCCAACTACCTGATGGCGCGACCTGCGCGAGGGCCGGCTTCGAGCTCGCCTATCCCGAGCGCCGCGCCAGCCACGAGTTCATCGTCACGCTGCAAGCAGCCGAAGCGAGGAAACCGGCGTCACCGCGATGGACTTCGCCAAGCGCCTGCTCGACTACGGCTATCACGCGCCGACGACCTACTTCCCGCTGCTGGTGCCGGAGTGCCTGCTGATCGAGCCGACCGAGACCGAGATCGAAGGAAGACGCTCGACGCCTTCGTCGAGGCGATGGCGCGAGATTCTGCGACGAGGCGCGGAGCGAGCCCGAGCTGCTCAAGGGCGCGCCCTACACCCTGCCGGTGCGCCGTCTCGACGACGTCAAGGCCGCACGCGAACTCGACCTCGTCTGGCGGCTAGACGCCGCAACGCTCAATTCACCGAGGAATCCCTCATGCCCATCTACGCCCTAGGCGAGCGCAAGCCCGAGTTGCGCGGCGAGTGCTGGATCGCCGACAACGCCATCGTCATCGGCACGGTGATCCTGGAGCACAACGCCAGCGTCTGGTTCAACGCCGTACTGCGCGGCGACTGCGACCTGATCCACATCGGCGCAAACACCAACGTCCAGGACGGCTCGGTGCTGCACACCGACGAGGGTATCCAGCTCACTCTCGGCGCCGACGTCACCGTGGGCCATCAAGCGATGCTGCACGGCTGCACCGTCGGCGACGGTAGTCTGATCGGCATCCAGGCCGTGGTGCTCAACAACGCGGTGATCGGCGAAGGCTGCCTGATCGGCGCCAAGGCGCTGATCCCCGAAAACATGGTGATTCCACCGCGCTCGGTGGTGATGGGCTCTCCCGGCAAGGTGGTACGCCAGCTCACCGAACAAGATGCCAAACGTCTGAAGAGCCCCGCCGAACACTACATGGAACGCTGGCGCCGCTACGCCGGCGAACTGCGCCGCCTCACGCCATAGTAGCCCGGATTCCGACGCGCTACGAATCGCCCAATGCAACCTCGGCCAAGTTCTTCTGGCGTTCGATATCCTGATCGGAATCGACGAAGCGGCTGGCGATTTCGCGGAAGCCCTCCTGGATTTCCAGAAAGGCATCGACGATATCCGGATCGAAATGGGTGCCCTTGCCGGCTCCGATGATCTCGACCGCGTGCTCGTGCGGGAAACCGGGCTTGTACACGCGGCGGGAAATCAGCGCATCGTAGACGTCGGCCAGCGCCATCAGGCGCGCCGCCACGGGAATGGCATCGCCCGCGAGACCTTCGGGGTAACCCGAGCCGTCCCACTTTTCCTGGTGGCCGTAGGCAATCTCGCGGGCGAGGCGCAGAAACGAGTTTGGCGCATCGAGAAGCCGCTCGGCTGCGAGTATCGCGTCGCGGCCGAGCGCGGGGTGCTTTTGCATGACCGCGAATTCGTCCGGAGTGTACAGGCCCGGCTTCAGCAGGATTCTGTCGGGAATCCCGACTTTGCCGATGTCATGGAGCGGCGCTGACTTGTAAAGCAGCTCGATGGTGTTCACGTCGAGCACGCCGCGAAACCGCGGGTGATCCTTGAGCTGCACGGCGAGCGCGCGCACATAGTGCTGGGTGCGCCGGATATGGTTGCCGGTATCGTTGTCGCGGGTTTCCGCCAATGATGCCATCGCCATAATGGTAACGTCCTGAACGGTCGAAATCTCGCGCGTGCGACGCTCCACCTCCTGCTCCAGGAAAGCATTCTGGTCGCGCAGGAAGTCGCGCGCGCGCTTTAGTTGAAGGTGGGTCTTGACGCGCGCCAGCACCAGCGGCGGGCTGATCGGCTTGGTGATGTAGTCCACCGCGCCGAGCTCGAAGCCGCGCTGCTCGTCCGCCGTTTCCGCCTTGGCGGTGAGGAAGATCACCGGGATGTCGGCACTCGCGGCGTCGTTCTTGAGGCGACGGCACACTTCGTAGCCGTCCATTACGGGCATCATGATGTCGAGCAGGATCAGGTCCGGTGCGGGCGGGCTACCCGCGATCTTGAGCGCCTTGTCGCCGTTGATCGCGATCTTGGTCTTGTAGTGATCCTTGAGCAGCGCGCTCATCAAGGTCAGGTTGTCCGGCGTGTCGTCGACCACCAGTACGGTGGCCCGATCAACCGGCTCTAGAAGACTGTTCATCGCCGTAGCCTATATCGCGATCTCAGCCGCCTGTACCACTTCCGAAAGCTGTTCGAGTGCGGTGTCGAACTCGAACGAACGCACCGCCGTTTCGAAACGGGCGTAGTCGGCAGTGAGAAACGCGCCGCGCAGCCTGTCTCGATTCGCCTCGAGAAAGTTGACCGCTTCGCCGTCGTTGTCGGCCAGATAGGCGGCCAGTCTCTTCAATGTCGCTTGGAGATCGGAATTCTCGGCCTGCGTTGCCGGTTCGGTTCGAGCCGAAACGGGTTGCGGCAAAGCATCCGCGAGTCTTCCCATCAGATCGTCCAGCAACCCCTCCATGCGTCCGAGCGGTTCGGCGATGTGGTCCAGGTTATACCCTTGCCTGATCGCCTGTTCCACCGCGGCGGCGGCATCACGCACTTCGCTCGCACCGAGGTTGGCAGCCACTCCCTTCAGCGTATGCGCAACTCGCTCCGCCAGCGCGCGATCTCCGGACATGAGGCCGCCGCGAATCCTATCCGCCGCGTCCGCCTGCCCGGCGCGGAACTGTTGCAGCAGGCTGGCATAAAGCGTGGCGTTACCGGCGACGCGGCGTAGTCCGCCCGCGGTGTCGATGCCCTGCACCTGTGGAATCCTCGGCGCATGTGTGCCGTCAGGTTGCACGGCATCGAGGGACACGGCGAACTCCGCGCCGGCGCCGCAGCGGTGCCAGCGCGCGAGCGTTTGATAGAGCACTTCCGGCTCGATCGGCTTGGATAGGTGGTCGTTCATCCCGATGCTGAGGCAGCGTTCGCGCTCCTCGATCATCGCGTGGGCGGTCATCGCTATGATCGGCAAGTGCCTGAAGCGTTCATCGGCGCGAATCAGCCGGGTCGCCTCGAATCCGTCCATCTCCGGCATCTGCAGGTCCATCAGGACGAGGTCGAAGTGTCGCCCGTCCTCCTGCCCGCCGTCGAGCATCGACAGTGCCTCGCGGCCGTTGTTGGCCGTGGCGACCTCGATCCCGACGTTGCGCAGCAACTCGACGGCGATCTGGCGGTTGATGTCGATGTCCTCGACAAGCAAGACCCGCGCGCCTTGCAGGCCATAGTCGCGCTCCGGGGCGGCCGCCGGCACAACGTGCGCCGACTGCGGCGACGCGGCGGCGAGCACGGCGTCGAGCAGCATCGCCTGGCTGATGGGCTTGACGATCAGCCCGTCGACGCCCGCCTGCTCCGCCTCTTGGCGCACTTCGTCGTGGCCGAATGCCGTCACCATGATGATCGCCGGCGGCCGGCCTAGACCGCCATCGCCCTTGATGCTGCGCACCGCTTCGATCCCGTCCATCTCTGGCATTTGCCAATCCATGAGCACCACGGCGAAGGGGTCGGCGGCGTCGGCGTTCTTCACCGCCTCGATCGCCGCCACCGCGCCCGCTACGGTCTCGACACGGAACGGGTACTGCTCCAAGGCTTCGGCGAGGACTTCGCGCACCCCGGCGTTATCGTCGGCGACCAAAACACGCAGCCCGTTCATCGCTTCGGGCACCTTGATCAGCGGCGGCGCGAGCGTGCCGAGACCGAACCAGGCGGTGAAGTAGAAGGTGCTGCCGCTGCCCGGCTTGCTCTCGACCCAGATGCTGCCCCCCATGAGGTCAACCAGGCGCTTGCAGATGGTGAGGCCGAGCCCGGTGCCGCCATACTTGCGCGTCGTCGAGCCGTCGGCCTGGGTAAAGGGCTGGAACAGCCGGCTCGCCGGCCCGGCTTCCATGCCGATCCCGGTATCGCGCACGGCAAAGCGCAGCTGCACGCGCTCTCCCCTCGATTCCTGCACCTGCACCGCTACTTCGATCTCGCCACGCTCGGTGAACTTGACCGCATTGCTCGACCAGGTTGCTCAGGATCTGGCCGAGGCGCAGCGGATCGCCCACGAGATTTCGCGGCACTTCTGGCGCGGCGTGCACGAGAAACTCTATCCCCTTCTCGGCGGCACGGTGGCCGGCCACCGGCGGCAGGCTGCCGAGCACGTCATCGAGGCCGAACTCGATGCGCTCCATGCCCATCTTGCCGGCTTCGATCTTGGAGAAATCGAGGATGTCGTTGATGATCCCGAGCAGCGAAATGCCCGCGCCATGGATCTTGTTCACGTAGTCGCGCTGTTTGGCGCTGAGTTCCGTCCTCAGCGCCAGATGGGCCATGCCGATGATCGCGTTCATCGGGGTGCGGATCTCGTGGCTCATATTGGCGAGGAACATCGACTTCGTCCGCGTCGCCTGCTCGGCTTGCTCTTTCGCCAGGCGCAGCGCGTCGGCGGCGCGCTTGCTCTCGCTGATGTCGCGCACCGTCGTGCACACGTCGGGCCGCTTGCCGTCGGCGCGCGGCAGCGGCGAAAGCCCGATCTCTACCGGAAACTCGGAGCCATCCTTGCGCCGAGCGAACAACTCGATGCCGCTGCCCATGGCGCGCGTTTCCGCCGAGAGCAGGTAGTGCTTGCGGTGCACCGGATGCTTGGCGCGCTCGCGCGCGGGCACCAGAATCTCGACAGGTTGGCCGATCAGCTCGCCGCGCCGGTAGCCGAACAGCTCTTCGATCTGAGCGTTGGCGAGTTTGATGCGGCCCTCGGCGTCCACCACCAGCATTCCATCGGGCGCCGCCTCCAGGATGCTGCGGTACCAGTTTTCGGTTTCCTTGACCAGTTGCTCGGCGCGCTTCTGCTCCGAGATATCGACGACGATGCCGATCAGCCCGCCCGGTGACCCATCGCTGAGCCGAAATCCGGTGGCCCAGAACAGCACGTCGTGATTCTTGCCGTCGGCGAAGCGCACCTTGGCCTGCAGGTGGCGCGAGGCGCACTCGCGGATCAGCGTGAGGTCGTCTTCATAAAACGCCTGGCGTCCCTTGCGCGGAAACTGGTCGAGCTCGAGCACGGTCTTGCCGATGATCTCCTCTGCCTTGAGGCCGAATGCCTCCTCGAAGGCGCGGTTGCAGCCAAGGTAGCGCCCGTCCGCCGCCAGGAAGTACACCGGGTTGGGCAGCGAGTCGAGCAGCAGGCGCTGGAAGTGCAACTGGTCGGAGAGGCTGGCCTCGGCCTTCTTCACGTCCGTGACGTCGAGCCAATAGCCGTTCCATACCCAATCGCCATCGGGCTGCTGCTGCGGCAGCGCCTCCTGGCGCACCCAGCGCACCTGCCCGCCAAGGCTAACGCGATACTCGCAGTACAGCGGCGCGCGGTTGCGCGCCGCCTCTTCCACCAGGGCGCGGACACGCTCGCGGTCTTCCGGTACGAGGTGACGCCAGCGCGTCTCCGAATCCGCGCGCAGGGTTTGCAGGTCGACGCCGAGTATGTCCGCCACCTGTTTGCTGACGAAGGTGTAAATGCGCTTGCCCGCGGCGTCCACCTTGACCTGGTAGGTCGCGCACGGCAGCGCATCGCTCATCGCCAGCAGGCGCGCACGCGAAACCTGGGCCATCGAATTCGCCTGCTTGAAGGCGGCGTCGGCCTGCCTGCGCGCGCTGATGTCGCGGAAAAAGGCCACGGCATGCCACGCGTTGTCCTGGCGGTAGGAAGCACGCGCGATGTCGATCGGAATCTCGTGGCCGTCCTTGTGCAAACCATCGATTTCGACGACCTTGTTGATCGTCGGCCCGCCGCCGGTCTTGGCGAATGCCGGCATGCTCGCGCTGGCTTCGGCGATGTGACGCGCCGGCGCCAGCAGCTCATGCACGTCGCGCCCCAGCGCCTCCTCCGCGCTGTAGCCGAAGATCCGCTCGGCTTGCGGGTTCCAGAAGGTGATCTTGCCCAGATGATCGATTGTCGCCACACCCTCCGGCGCCGAACGCAGGATCTCCTTGAGGCGGTCCTGGTTTTCCTTGAGCGCCAGATCGGCCTGCCGGCGCTGCGCAATCTGCTCGCGCAAGCGCCGGTTGGCGAACAGCACGACACCGATCACGACCAGCAAAGCGCTGCCGATCGGGCCGAACACGTAGATCGCGCGACGCCAATCGACGCCGAACTCCTGACGCGCGCTTAACCACTTGGTGCGAATTCCCCGATGCTCCTCCTCGCTGATCAAGGCGAGCGCCTTGTTGAGCAGACTGGCAAGCTCCGGCCAGTCCTTGCGTACGCCGAAGCGCAATTCGTGCATGGCGCCCTGCACGGTAGAGGCGATCTTGAGCTGACCCTCGTAGCGGATCTGAATCAACTCGCTGCCCACCGCCAGATTGGTGATCGCGGCATACACCTCGCCCCGCGAAACCATATCCAGCGCCGCGCCGACATCCTGCGCCTCCTCGATGCGGACTTGGGGGTACTCGCGCTGCATCTTCTCGCGCACCGAGCGGATGCCGACCACGGCGACCGATTTCCCGCGCAAGTCACCCAAGCTTTGCACGTAGGGCGCGTTGAGCAGGGTGATGATCGCCAACGGCATGCTCACATACGGCTCGGAGAAGAGCATCAGCTCCTCACGCTCGGGCGATTTGCTGATCGCGGCGATCATGTCCACGTCGCCCTTGCTGAATCTATCCAGCAGTTCCTGGCTGCTGCGCGCCGAGACGACGTCAACGCGCAGGTCGAGCTTCTGCGTGACCAGCGCGATGTAATCCGCCGCGATTCCCTGGTGGCTACCGTCCTTGCCGATGAAATCGAAGGGCGGGTAGTACGGATCGGCTCCCAACCAAATCGTCGTGTGCTTGGCCAGCCATTCGCGTTCTTCGTCGGTCAATCGAACCGTCCCGGGCGCCGGGTAGGAGCCTTCCTGCTCGTCTAGGGCGCCGATTTCGTTGTCGTACGGAAGCGGCCACTGAGCGCGGGCGGGGGCAAGCGCGGTCAGCACACAAACGACCACGAGCCCGAGCAAAGATGCGCGGAGCCAGGAAGGCCCGCGCTGCTCCGCCGCTTCGGATGGCAATTCAAGCTCTTTCGGTCGATTCACGAGAATGCCCATGAATTCTGTATAGACTGCGCAGCGTCCGGGTCAAGGTTACTCCAAGCTCCAAGCGCTTTGGGCCCGGCGATGTCTGGGCTCATATTGGCGCTAGTATTGGCACTCACTCGCAGCGCGGATAACCCCGCTGCCACCGGGCCTGCGTTTACGCGCGGACATCAGGATAACCACCAAGGAGAACCGCATGTCAACGAGCCTTCGGGCACCTCTTGCTCGCACCGCGCTCATCGCCGCCCTCGCGTGGGTTGCGCTACCTGCGACCTCTGCCGCCGAGCCGGCCAAGCCCGAGGGGCCGATCATCGAGTTCACGGTTGAACGTGAGCCGCGCGGCGCCTAACGATCTGGCGCGCGCCAGCGCCTTCATGGAAGCCAGCGACGCCAATCCGGCCGACTTGGCGAAGCGTGTGAACAGCACGATCTCCGCGGCGCTCAACACCGCCAAGGCGTACTCCACCATCAAGGTCAAGAGCGGTGCCACCTACACCTACCCCAGCTATGCCAAAGGCGGGCGTAACATCGAGAGTTGGCGCATGCGCTCGGAAATCCAGATGGAGACGCGCGACATCGGCGCCTTATCCGAGCTTCTCGGCAAGCTTCAGGCGAATCTCGGCGTCGGCCAAATACAGCTCGTACCCGCCCCCGAGACGCGCAAGAAGATCGAGGACGAAGCCACTCTCGAAGCACTCGCCGCGTTTCGCGCCAAGGCCAAGCTCATTGCCGACGCGATGGGTAAACCGTATCGCATCAAGCAACTATCGGTGCAGGGTAGCGGCCGGCCACCGGTCGTTCCGGTGATGGCCCGCGCCGCAGCCATGACGGCGGAGGCCGCGCCGACGCCGATCGAAGCGGGCGAGAGCAGTATCGGCGTGACGGTCAGCGGGCAAATCGAGCTGCCGCTGGAGTGAGAACCACCTCTACGTTCCGTTCATGCCGAGCCTGTCGAAGCATGAGGCTTTCGAATTGCAAACAAGATTCGGCAGTCCAACCGCGATTTCCAGGACGAATGGAGGATGGCAGCAGATGAAGAACACAATAACCACCTGTCTGGCGCTGCTCGCGCTAACAGGCTGCACGATAACCCCTACACCTGCCCCTGCGCCCACTCCCAAGACCGTTCCCGACCAGTACGCACGCTATCGTTGCGGCGGCGGGCAGGAGTTTGGCGTCACCTTCCAGAGCCGTGGCGCACGCGCGCTGCTCGAGCGCGACGGGCGCAGCGACCTGTTGCAGCGGGTCGGCTCAGCATCCGGCGCGAAGTACAGCGACGGCAAGACAACGCTCTGGGTCAAGGGCAAGAATGCGGTGGTCGAAGCGGGCGGACAGGTGGTATTGCGCGATTGCATCGCGTCTGGATCCCGCTGAGGACCGATGAGCGGCTGCCACGCGCGTGACCGCGCCGGCCGCGAGCGCCAACGGTCGTGCTGGTCGGCCTACTCATCCCCCCGCGACCGTCGTTTTTTTCGTTCAGCCATCATGAAAGAGCGAGTCGCCGATGAGCGCCTCCATTTCGCGCCGCGCGAGCACGCTTTCCTCGCCCATGTCGAGTTCGACGTCGTCCCAGCACACCAGCTTGCCCTTGGGCACGTCGCTGCGCAGGCGCACGCGATGCGCCAAACCGATAGGCAGGCCACCGACGCGCAGTGAGTCCCCGGTCGGCATCAAACGGCCGAAAACGGCGTAGCCACCCTCTCCGTCGAGCAGCTCACCCACGCGCAGGTCGCGCTTTGCCGTCGCAACGACATCGGCGTTCCACGTGATGGGCGCGCCGGTAGACTCGCGGCGCAGCGCGACCGATGCGACGCTGACACCCAGCTCAAGACCGATCAGATGCGATGGCCTGTACATCGCGCAATAGCGCGCGGTATCGTCGGTCACCAGCCCGTATTGGCGGAAACACTCTTCGACATAGTCGCGCCCCGACCCATCCACCGCGCGAAAGACCACGTAGACACCCCAACGCAAATCACGCGGTACGGGTCGACCATCGCGCTCCAGGCACGAAACCACCTCTACCAGACCGGGCTTGTCGAGTTCGCCGCCGCACTCGCGCGGGCGCAGAACGCGCGGAAGATCGTCGACCGCGCAAGGTGGAAAGCCCAAGCCCGCGGGCGCCGCCATGAGCCCGGTGGCGTTGGCCACGGCGGCCATCTCGATGGCCGACTTGGTGCCGTCGAGAAAGGAATTGAACATGCGAGCGTTGAAGTCGCCCGCCTCGACCTGTGCGGGTGAAAAGCCGTAGTGCTCCCACACCGTGTCGGGCGTCGACTCGTGAAAACCGGGCAGGTACTTGGTGCCTTTTCCCGCGGCTACCACCTCGAACCCCGCCGTGCGTGCCCAGTCGACCAATTCGCAGATCATCGCCGGCTGGTCGCCGTAGGCAAGCGAGTAGACGATCCCCGCGGCGCGCGCCCGCTGTGCCAGCAACGGCCCCGCCAGCGCATCGGCCTCGACATTGACCATCACGACATGTTTGCCGTGCGCGCTGCAGGCGAGCGCGTGGCGGATGCCGGCGGCGGGGTCGCCGGTCGCTTCGATGACGATCTCGATGCCGGCGGCCTCGATCAGCCCGGCCGCATCGTCGGTGAGAAAGGTGGTGCCGTTGCGCAGCGCATTGCCGACGCTGGAGGCGCCCCACTGCTCGGTCGGCCAACCGCAGCGGCTTAGGGCGTCGATCGCGCGCCGCCTGTCCAGATCGGCGATGCCGACGATATGCACGCCGGGCGTGACGCGCGCCTGCGCCAGGTACATGGCACCGAACTTGCCAGCACCGATCAGCGCCACGCGTACGGGGCGGCCGCGGGCGACGCGTTCCAGCAGGAGGCGATGCAGATTCATGGCGCCGATTATAGGCACCAGCAGGCACTGCCTGGAAAGAGCCCGACAGACCGCCAGGCAGCTTATTTTTGAGGCACTTGCACGAAGATCTCGTTCTGCTTGATCAGGCCGAGTTCGAATCGCGCCTGTTCCTCGACGGCCTCATAGCCGGTCTTCAGGTCACGGACCTCCGCTTCAAGGCCGGCGTTGCGCATTTCGAGTTTTTGGTTGACCTCGCGCTGCGCCTGGAGCTGGCGATCGACTTCAGCCGCCCGCAGCCAGCCGCCCTTGCCGAACCAGAGCGGCCATTGGAGCAACCCGATCAGCAGCAGCAACACGATTGTCGGCAGTTTCTTCACTGCAACTCAGGAAGGCGCGCGGGTTCGACCGAGAGCCCGGCACCCTCCTCCATGCACGCCTACTTCTTGATGCAGTAGAACGCGTTCTTGCCAGGATACGATACCGGTATCACCCAGATCCTCCTCGATGCGCAGCAAGCTGGTTGTACTTGGCGATGCGGTCGGAGCGGCTCAGCGAGCCGGTCTTGATTTGCAGCGCGTTCAGGCCGACCGCGATGTCGGCGATGGTGCTGTCCTCGGTTTCGCCGGAGCGATGCGAGATGACGGCCGTATAGCCGGAGCGCTTGGCCAGTTCTACCGCAGCGAAGGTCTCGGTGAGCGTGCCGATCTGGTTGACCTTGATCAGGATCGAATTGGCGATGCCCTGCGCGATGCCCTCGCGCAAGATCTTGGTGTTGGTGACGAACAGGTCGTCGCCGACGATCTGGACCTTCTTGCCGATCCTATCGGTGAGCAGCTTCCAGCCTTCCCAGTCACCCTCGGCCATGCCGTCCTCGATGCTGACGATGGGAAATTTGTCCGCCAGCGCGGCGAGGTAGTCGGCGAACTGGCCCGCGCTGAGCACCTTGCCCTCGCCCGCCAGGTTGTACTTGCCGTCCTTGAAGAACTCGGAACTGGCACAGTCGAGCGCCAGCATTACGTCGGTGCCCGGCTCGTAGCCGGCCTTGCTCGATCGCTTCGAGGATGAGGCTGAGCGCCTCGTCGGTGCCGGACACGTTGGGGGCGAAACCACCCTCGTCGCCGACGCTGGTCGGGAAGCCCTTCTTGTCGATCAGTTTCTTCAGCGCGTGGAAGATCTCGGCGCCGCAGCGCAGTGCCTCGCGGAAGGTCTGGGCACCCACCGGCATGATCATGCATTCCTGGATGTCGAGGCTGTTGTTGGCATGCGCGCCGCCGTTGATGACGTTCATCATCGGCACCGGCATCTGCATCGGCCCCGACGCCGCCGAAGTAGCGGTACAGCGGCAGCCCCGCCTCCTCGGCGGCGGCTTTGGCGATCGCCATCGATACGGCGAGGATGGCGTTGGCGCCCAGGCGCGACTTGTTCTCGGTGCCGTCGAGGTCGATCAGCGTCTTGTCGATGAATGCCTGCTCCTCGGCGTCGAGGCCGATGATCGCTTCGGATATCTCGGTATTCACGTTTTCGACCGCCTGCAGGACGCCCTTGCCGAGATAGCGCTGGGCATCGCCGTCGCGCAGCTCGATCGCCTCGCGCGATCCCGTCGATGCGCCGGAGGGTACGGCAGCCCGCCCCATCACGCCTGATTCGAGCAGGACATCGGCTTCCACCGTCGGATTGCCGCGCGAATCCAGAATCTCCCGTGCCACTACATCAACGATTGCACTCATTCGTGTCCTCCCGGGACATTGGTTCAAGAAAGGCCTACATTTTGCCAACAAAACGATCTTCGGTCCTACACCAGACTTTCCGCGAGGGTACGCGGATACTGCTCCGTCGGAGGTGAAGCTCTGCCAAAATCCACCTGCCGACTACTCGTCCAGATCGCAAAACACGAGCTGGCTGATGTCCGCCCACTGCTTGACCACCGGCACATGGGCGGGATGGTCGAAATACGCATGCAGATCGGCCTCGCTATCGAAGACGGCGCGCAACCCGTAGTCCCAGGATTCCGCGTCGGGCGTGACGTTGAAACCATGCACCCACTCACGGATTTCCGGTATCTGCTGTGGCAGGCGCTCCATCGCCGCCACCACGTCGATCACACGCCGATCATCGCGCCCGATGCCCGGCTTGAATTTGAACAGCACCAGGTGCTCAATCATATTTCAGCACCGCGCAGCGGTGCTCACGAACCTCCCCTCTCCCCCGCGAGGGAGAGGGGTCGGGAGTGAGGGGGAGGTAGCGTTGCAAGCCACCCAAAACGAAACCCGCGATCACAACCCAACCTCCATAAACCCGCGCCGCTTGACCAACTCATCCAACTCCTTCAATTGCGCCAGCAGCGGCTTCATCAACCCTAGGGGCCAGGCGTTCGGCCCATCGGAAAGCGCCGCTTCCGGGTCGGGATGTGTCTCCATGAACAAACCGGCGATGCCAACGGCAACCGCCGCGCGCGCCAGCACGGGAACGAACTCGCGCTGCCCGCCGCTCCGGGTGCCCTGCCCGCCGGGCAATTGCACAGAATGCGTGGCGTCGAACACCACCGGGCAGGCGGTCTCGCGCATGATGGCGAGCGCGCGCATGTCGGAGACCAGGTTGTTGTAGCCGAACGACACGCCGCGCTCGCACACCATGATCGTATCGCTAACTGCCGCCCTGTCCGCCGCCGCCTGCTTCGCCTTGGCGACGACGTTCTTCATGTCAGCGGGGGCGAGGAACTGGCCCTTCTTGATGTTCACCGGCTTGCCGGCAGCAGCCACCGCCGCGATGAAGTCGGTCTGGCGGCACAAGAAAGCGGGCGTCTGCAACACATCTACCACCGCCGCGGCCCGCGCGATCTCGTCTTGCGCATGAACGTCGGTAAGCACGGGCACGCCGACCCGGCTGCGCACCTCGGCCAGGATCTCCAAACCCTTGTCCATGCCCAGACCGCGATAGGACTTGCCCGAACTGCGATTGGCCTTGTCGTAGGATGACTTATAGATGAACGGAATCTCCAAGCCGGCGCAGATCTCCTTCAATGCGCCGGCGGTTTCGAGCGCCATCTCGCGCGACTCGACTACGCACGGACCCGCTATCACGAACAAGGGTCGATCGAGCCCGACCTCGAAGTCGCATAGCCTCATGGTATCGCCTGTCAACGAACGGCTTGACGCGCGCTGGCGGGGTGCAGCTCGACCTTCGTGCCCCCGCCGCCTCGCGCCAACTGGTAAGCCAGCGCGGCGCGCACGAAGGCGATGAACAGCGGATGCCCGGTGCGCGGCGTCGAGGTGAACTCGGGGTGAAACTGGCAGCCGACGAACCAGGGGTGCGCTTGCGGACCTTCGACCGGCAACTCGATCATCTCGCAGAGCGGACTATCGTCGCCGGAGCGGCCCGCCACTTTCAGCCCGGCCGCCTCCAACTGCGACAGGTAGACGTTGTTCACCTCGTAGCGATGGCGATGCCGTTCGACTATCGTCTCGGTGCCGAATACCTTGCGCACCAGTGAATCGGGCGCCAGCCGGCACACCTGCCCGCCCAGACGCATGGTGCCGCCTAGGTCGGACTGCTCGTCGCGGCGCTCGATCCTGCCCTCGCGGTCGAGCCATTCGGTGATCAGCGCCACCACCGGGTGCGGCGTCCGAACATCGAACTCCGTGCTGTGCGCGCCGGCCAGGCCGGCGACGTCGCGCGCGAACTCGATCACCGCGAGCTGCATGCCCAGACAGATGCCGAGGTAGGGGACCATAGTCTCGCGGGCATGGCGGATCGCCGCGATCTTGCCCTCGACGCCGCGCCTGCCGAAGCCGCCCGGCACCAGGATCGCGCTCATGCCCTTCAGCACATCGCAGCCGCCTGGCGCGTGCTTCTCGATGGCTTCGGAATCGACGTAGTGGATGTTCACCTTGCAGCGGGTGTGGATGCCGGCATGGACCAGCGCTTCGGACAGCGACTTGTACGATTCGGTCAGATCGACGTACTTGCCGACGAAGGCGATGTTTACCTCGTGTTCGGGATGCTCCAGCGCTTCGACCAGCTGCTTCCACTGCGTCAGGTCGGCGGCGCGCGCCAGGATCTCCAGCTTGTGGCAGACGATTTCGTCGAGCATCTGGTCGTGCAGCATGACCGGAATGCGGTAGATGCTGTCCGAATCCTCGACCGAGATCACCGCCTCTTTCTGCACGTTGGTGAACAGCGCGATCTTGCGCCGCTCTTCCTCGGGCACCGGGCGATCGGCGCGACACAGCAGCACGTCGGGCTGAATGCCGATCTCGCGCAGCTCCTTGACCGAGTGCTGGGTCGGCTTGGTCTTCAGCTCGCCCGCGGCGCCGATGTAGGGCAGCAGCGTCAGGTGGATGAAACAGGCGTTGCGCCGTCCCTCCTCGATCCCCATCTGGCGGATCGCCTCCAGGAAAGGCAGCGATTCGATGTCGCCGACGGTGCCGCCGATCTCGACGATCGCGACGTCGGCGCCTTCGGCGCCGCGCTTGATCGACAGCTTGATCTCGTCGGTGATGTGCGGAATGACCTGCACGGTGCGGCCCAGATACTCGCCGCGGCGCTCCTTCTTGATCACGCTCTCGTAGATCTGGCCGGTGGTGAAGTTGTTCGGCGCGTCATCTTGGCGTGGGTGAAACGCTCGTAGTGGCCCAGATCAAGATCGGTCTCGGCGCCGTCTTCGGTGACGAACACCTCGCCGTGCTGGAACGGGCTCATCGTGCCCGGATCGACGTTGATGTACGGATCGAGCTTGAGGTGAGTGACTTTGATGCTGCGCGACTCGAGAATCGCTCCGAGGGAGGCGGCGGCGATGCCCTTGCCCAGGGAGGACACGACACCGCCTGTGACGAATACGTACTTGGTCATAAAGCGGGCTTCCGGAAAAAAACATGATAGCGGAAAAGCCCTGCCGCCTCAAACGAGCAACGATGACATCGTGGCTCTACGGCACGCCTAACCGCCGTGAAACTTTCGCCACGCTGCCGGCGCCGCCACTCCCATGGCGCAAGCGGCGAACGCGCGTGCCACAACCCGCGCCGCTGGGCGCGCGCCTGCGCTTGCGCCTCGGCATAGCGCCGCGCTTCGCCGTAGTCTTGCTCGGCGCGCCGCGCCGCGTCGAACCACGCCATGCCGCTTTGCAGTTGGGCCAGAGCCACATCGCGCCCGTGGGCCGTCACCCGGCCCACCAAGCGGCCGTAGCGATCGTGTTTGTCGAACTCGACGCGCACGCGCTGCGTCAGCACCAGCCCTTGCATCGCGCGGCGCGCCGCACGCGAGTAAGGCTGGCCGCGCTCCGGGGCGTCGATGCCGCGGATGCGTATTTCGTGCCGCTGCCCCGGCGCATCGCGCAGGAAGAACGAGTCGCCGTCATTGACATAGGTGACCCAGCCCTCGATGCGCTCGGTGCAATGCGCCGCGCCCGCCCACAGCAAGCACAACAGCAGCGCCAGGGAAGTGCGCGCTATCTCAGGAACTCCGCGCTGATGCCGCGAAACTCATCGGTCCCTGCTTGGCCGAGCCACTCGAACGCCACCATCTCGCGCGCGACGATCTCGACGCCGTGGCTGCGCATGCGCGCCAGCGCCAGCTCGCGGTTCGCCGGGTCGCGCGAGGCCACCGCATCGGCGACGACGAACACTTCCTTGCCCTGCCAGCGCAGTTCAAGCGCGGTTTGCAGCACGCACACGTGGGACTCGATACCGGCGATGACGACCTGGCGCCGCTCGCTGCCCGCCCGTCCCTCCAGGCAGTGCGCTGCCGCGCACGAAAAATGCAGCTTCTCCGCGATCGCCGCCGCCGGGATCAGCGCCGCCAAATCGGGATGCGTATGTCCAATCCCTTTCGGGTACTGCTCGGAGGCCAGTACCGCTACCCCCAGGCGCTGGGCCAGGCGCACCAGCCAGGTCGCGTTCTCCAGCAGCCGCTGCCAATCATGCATGTGGGGCAGCAGGCGCTCCTGAACGTCCACCACCAGCAGATAGGACTTGTCGCGGTGAATCAGCATGTCCGCTCTCCTTGGTCCGCTACCAGCGCATCGGCAATCTGCGCCCGTTACGACTCCAACTCCGCCCGCGCGCGGAAATGCTCCAGCGCCTCGGGATTGGCCAGCGCCTCGATGTTCTTCACGGGCTCGCCATGCACGACGTTGCGCACCGCCAGTTCGACGATCTTGCCGCTCTTGGTGCGCGGGATGTCCGCCACCTGCAGCGACCTTCGCCGGCACGTGGCGCGGCGTGGTGTTGTCGCGGATCGCGCTCCTTGATGCGTCTTCGTCCAGCGCCTCGTCGAGCACGAGCCCTTCGCGCAGCTTCACGAACAGCACCACGCGCACGTCGCCGGTTGTCCCGGCGGCCAGTCCTGGCCGATGACCAGCGACTCGACGACCTCGTCCAGCTGCTCGACCTGGCGGTAGATCTCCGCCGTGCCGATGCGCACGCCGCCCGGGATTGAGCATCGCATCGGAGCGGCCGTAGATGATCAGGCCGCCGTGCGCGGTGAGCTCGACGTAGTCGCCGTGGCACCAGACGCCGGGGAACGCTCGAAGTAGGCGGCGCGGTACTTCGCGCCGTCGGCGTCGTTCCAGAAGCCGATCGGCATCGACGGGAAACGGCGCGGTGCACACCAGTTCGCCCTTCTCGCCGCGCACCGGCTTGCCGCTCGTCGTCGAACACCTCGACCGCCATGCCGAGGCCGCGGCACTGCATCTCGCCGCGCCACACCGGCAGCGTCGGATTGCCGAGCACGAAGCAGGAAATGATGTCGGTGCCGCCGGAGATCGACGCCAGATGCAACGTCGGCCTTGATGCTCGCGATAGACGTAGTCGAAGCCCTCCGGCGCCAGCGGGCGAGCCGGTCGACAGGATGGCGCGCAGCGCGTCCAGCTCGTGCGTCTGCGCGCGGCTCGAGCCCGATCTTGGCGACGGCGTCGATGATACTTGGCCGAGGTGCCGAAATGGGTCATGCCCTCGGCCTCGGCGAAGTCGAACAGGATCGTCGCCGCCGCCGGACGAACGGCGAGCCGTCGTAGAGCAGCAGCGTCGCGCCCGAGGCCAGGCCCGAGACCAGCCAGTTCCACATCATCCAGCCGCAGGTGGTGAAGTAGAACAGGCGGTCGCCGCGGCTTGACGTCGGCATGCAGCAGGTGCTCCTTCAGGTGCTGCAGCAGCGTGCCGCCGGCGCCGTGCACGATGCACTTGGGCACGCCGGTGGTGCCCGACGAGATACATGATGTAGAGCGGATGGTCGAAGGGCAGCTGCTCGAAGTCGAATCTCGGTCGCGCCGGCGAACGGCGCGACGAAATCCGTCAGCGTCATGCGCGCCGCGGCACAGCGGTCGACGTCGTGCGTCGCCGATGCACGTAGGGCACGATCACGACGCGCTCCAACGCTCGGCAGTGCGCTCGCGATCTCGCGCGACCGTGTCGAGCGAGTCGATGGTCTTGCCGTTGTAGAAGTAGCCGTCGGCGGCGAACAGCACCTTGGGTTCGATCTGGCCGAAGCGGTCGAGCACGCCCTGCACGCCGAAATCCGGCGAAGCAGGACGACCAGATCGCGCCGATGCTGGCCGTCGCCAGCATCGCGACGACCGTCTCCGGCATGTTGGGCATGATAGGCGGCGACGCGGTCGCCCGCTTCGACCCCGGCGCGGCGCAGCGCGCGAGCGAGTCGGGCCACTTGGCGGTACAGCTCGCCGTGGGAGAGCCGGCGGCATGCGCGCTCCTCGTTCCAGAACACGATGGCATCCGAGGCGGCTTGTTCCTCCCGGTCGACGCCGCGCCGGCGCGCAGCAGGTTCTGCGCGAAGTTCAGCCGCGCATCGGGGAACCACAGGGCGCCCGGCATCTTGTGGCCGTCCACGAGCACCCGGTTGCCGCGCACCGACGCGATGACCTTGCCGAAGTCCCAGACCGAAAGCCAAAACTGGTCGGGCTTGTCGATCGACCAGCGGTACAGGGACGGGTAGTCGGCATGGCGGGCGAACCACTGTGCGTTCGCCGCGCGCGTGAAAGCCGTCATATTGGACGCGGCGATGCGCTCCGGTGCCGGCTGCCACAAAGGCTGTGTGCTCACGGCGTTGACCCCTCGAGCGCGGCGCGATCGGATCGATCCGAGACCAGCCGACGCAGCGTATCGGGCAGGGACGTCGATTTGCCGCTGGCCGGATCCATCCAGACGATCTTCGCCGCGCCCTCGGCATTCAACGTCTGTGCGTCGATGGAGCGCAGCTCGTAGTAGGTCGGCAGGCTGCTGCGTCCGGCATGCCCGCCGTACATGCGCACCTCGACCAAGCCCGGGTAGGTGAGTGGAATCACGAAGGTGCAGCTTGCATTGACGATGACCGCAATGCCTTGCGCGCGATCGGCGAGGGTGCCCAGGCTATCCAGCCACTCCACGCGCGCCTGCTCCATGTAGCGGAAATACTGGGTGTTGTTCACATGCCGCAAGGCATCCATGTCGCCCCAGCGGATCGGGATCGAGGTCGTGTGGATCAAGACGCGGTGGGTATCCATGCTTGAATGGTCGGAGCATTCTTGATGGGGCTGATTATAGTGGTTCGTTTCCCGGCCTCGCTGCGATGAGCGAAGGTGTCGGGGGAGCGGCGTCCTCGCCGCGATTCGGCGCACCGCTGGGCGTAAGCTGATTCGCGGCCGGGACGCCGCTCCTACAAAACCCGCGCTGCGATGACGAGTACCGCGTCTCGTGAGAAGCGCATCTCGCTTTCAGAAGCGAATACAGATCTTGCCGAAGTGGCTGCCACCCGCCAAATGGCTCAGCGCCTCCTTCAACTCCGCAAAGGCGAAGCTGCGGTCGACCACGGGCCGCAGCCGGTGCTGCTCGATCGCCCGCGCCATCGCCTCGAAGCCGTCGCGGCTTCCCACGGTGACGCCTTGAAGCCGCACCTGGCGCGTTACCAAAGGCCCGAGCGCGACATCCATCTTCGGCCCCGACAGCACGCCGATCAGGCTGAGGGTTCCGCCGGCGCGGATGGCGCGCAGCGATTGCGGCAGCGTCGCCGCACCGCCTACTTCGACGATGTGGTCAAGCCCGTCTCCGCCGGCGACATCGCGCGCCGCGTTACCCCATTCGGGCGTCTCGGCGTAGTCGATGCCGGCGTCAGCGCCGAGTTCGAGCGCACGCCGCAGCTTCTCCGTGCGGCTCGAGGTGACGACCACGAAAGCGCCGAGCAGTTTGGCGAATTGCAGGGCGAACAGCGACACGCCGCCGGTCCCCTGCACCAGCACCTTGTCGCCGGCCTTGACCCTGCCCTGGGTGACGATGGCGCTCCAGGCGGTGAGCGCCGCGCAGGGCAGGCTCGCCGCTTCCTCATCGCTCAAATTAGCAGGCGCTTTGACCACGCCTTGCTCGCTCAGCACCATGTACTCGGCCATGACGCCGTCGAGCGGCCCGCCGAGCGTCGCGCGCAGCCGCTGCGCCGTCGGTTCGCCGCCGACCCAGCTCTGGATCATGATCGGACACACGCGATCGCCCACCGCGACGCGGGTGACGCCGGCGCCGATCGCCGCTACTTCGCCGACGCCGTCGGACACCGGGATCAGCGGCAGCGTGCCGGTGAGGGCGCCGTAGCCTCGCTTCGGCACCAGCAGGTCGCGGTAATTCAGCGATGCGGCCTTCATCCGCAGCAGCACCTCGCCCGGCCCCGGTTGCGGGTCAGGCCGCTCGGCCGAAACCAGATGGTCCATCGCCCAGGCATCCTGCACTTGGAAAACCTTCATCTCGCGCCGCTCTCCCCAGCCGATCGGAACCAGCCGCTCAAAACTGTTCTTCGCTCAATGTGAGCGCACCGGCGCCGCCGTGTATGACCGAGTACGCCAGACCGGGCGCCAGCGCGAGCACATGATCGGCATAGAAGCGCGCGGTGGCGATCTTGGCCCGATGGAAGGCCGCGTCTCCCACACCCTGGCCGAGCCGCTGCTGCGCGATCAACGCGGAGCGCGCCATCTGCCAGCCACCCGCAACGCGACCGAACAACATGAGAAACGGCACCGCGCCCACCGCCACGCTCTTGATGTCGCTCTCATAGTTGGCGACGATATGGTCGGCGGCATCGGCGAGCGCTTGCACGCCTGCCGCCAGCCCACCGCGCAGCGCCGCGAACTCCGCGCTGGGCTGCGCGGCGAGTTCGCGCTCGACGCCGCGCATCGCCTCGATCACCGAGCGTATCGTCGCGCCGCCCTCGCGCGCGATCTTGCGTCCGACGAGGTCGTTCGCCTGAATGCCTGTCGTGCCTTCGTAAATGGTGGTGATGCGCGCGTCGCGCAGATGCTGGGCGGCGCCGGTCTCCTCGATGTAGCCCATGCCGCCATGGACCTGGATGCCGAGCGAGGCTACGTCGATGCCGGTCTCGGTGCACCAGCCCTTGACCACCGGAATCATCAAGTCGACGAAGGCGTGGTTGCGCTTGCGCTCGTCCGCGTCCGGGTGGCGCCAGGCAACGTCCTGCGCGGCGGCGACGACGTAGGCGAGCGCGCGCATGGCTTCGGTCTGCGACTTCATCAGCAGCAGCATGCGGCGCACGTCGGGGTGGTGGATGATGGTCACCGATCCGCCGCCGCGGGTCGCCATGTCCTTGCCCTGGACGCGCTCCCGCGCATAGGACAGCGCATGCTGGTAGGCCCGCTCCGACAGCGCCAGACCTTCCATGCCGACGGCGAAGCGCGCCGCGTTCATCATGATGAACATGTACTCGAGGCCGCGGTTCTCCTCGCCCACCAGTTGGCCAAGGGCGCCGCCGTTGTCGCCGTAAGCCATCACGCAGGTGGGGCTGGCGTGTATCCCGAGCTTGTGCTCGAGCGACACGCAGTGCACATCGTTGCGCGCACCGAGGCTGCCATCGGCGTTGAGGAGAAACTTCGGTACGACGAAGAGCGAGATACCCTTTACCCCCTCGGGCGCATCCGGCGTGCGCGCGAGCACCAGGTGCACGATGTTCTCGGCCATGTCGTGCTCGCCATAGGTGATGAAGATCTTCTGTCCGTAGAGCTTGAAGCTGCCGTCGCCCTGCGGCACGGCGCGCGTGCGCACCGCCGCCAGGTCCGAGCCCGCCTGCGGCTCGGTCAGGTTCATGGTGCCGGTCCACTTGCCGCCGACCATGTTGGGCAAGTACATCCGCTTCTGCGCGTCGGTGCCGCGCAGAAGCAGCGCTTCGATCGCCCCGCCGGTGAGCAAGGGGCAGAGCGAGAACGACATGTTGGCGGACTTCCACATCTCGTTCACCGCCGTCGCCACGAGCTTGGGCAAACCCTGACCGCCGAACTCTGGATCGCCGCCGAGGCCGTTCCAGCCCGACTCGATGAACTGCGCGTACGCTTCCTTGAACCCCTGGGGCGTGACGACAATGCCGCCCTCCAGCCGCGAGCCCTCCTGGTCACCGCTCGAGTTGAGCGGCGCCAGCACCTCGGCGGCGAACTTCGCCGCCTCGTCGATGATCGCCTCGACCACGTCCGGCGCCGCTTCCTCGCAGCCGGGAAGCGCACTGATCCGCTCCATTCCCGCCAGCTCTTGCATGACGAAGCTGATGTCGCGTATCGGGGCGGTGTATTGGCTCATGGCTATTCACTCCACAGCTGGCGCGGCCGCCTTACTTGTTCAACAGGTAGCGCGCGTCGTCGAAGGTTGACACCCAGTCCGGCCGGTAGACCACCATCACCGTCACGGCCATGCCGGAGATCCAAGCTTCGGAAAACGACAGTAGCATGAGGTAAGGCAGGTAGAACGAAAACAGATAGTCGGCCGAATAGGCGCCGGCACCGACGAGCAGGGCCGTCGCGCTGATCCCGGCGGCCACCACCGTCGCCGCGGCACCGAAGAAGGCAGTGACGAAGACATAGACGAAAAAATGATTGGGCAGACGCCGTTCGACCAGGTGGAAGATCGCCCGCGCCAGCGCCACCGGCACCACGACCATGACAAGTGCGTTGAGGCCGTAAGCGCCCCAGCCGGCGGCGCCGTTCCAGGTAACCGCCGCCAGCACCAGCGCCAAGCCGATGAGTGCCAGTTGCGGACCGAAAGCCAACACCAGAACCATCGCGCCGAGCATGTGGACATCGAGTCCCGGCTCGATTCCCGCCTTCATGCTCCAAAGCAGCACCAGCACGATGATCGTCGCCGGCCACACATGGCGTTGCGGACTTCCCGCCAAGCGCCCCCACGGCGCGGTCCGCAGCGCCCAGCCAAGCGCCGCCAGCACCGGCACGAGCGCGGCGACACTCCAAACGCCAGGGAACAGGTGCGCCGGAAAGTTCATGCTTGAGTTCGCGCCACGTTAGCGCCGCAAACCATGTCGTTTCCCGACCCCGGCGCCGCGGTCACTTCGGGAACGAACTGGACGTCTCCGGCTCTCGAATCTCCGATGCAGAAAGCGGGCGTTTCCGAGCCCAAACCGGGTTGCCGCGAAGAAGCTACTTGGCCGCGGCTTCCCGTTTCTTCCGTGAGGTTGGCATTACCGTCGCCTCGCCATCGATGACCACTTTGTCACCGACGGTGCATACGGTGTCGACGACCACCCTCCCCTTTTCGGCGACGACTTCCTTGACCGTCACCTTCGCATGAACGGTTTCGCCGGGACGCACCGGCGCCTTGAAGCGCAAGGCCTGGCTCATGTAGATGGTGCCGGGCCCAGGCAAACGGTTGCCGAGAACGGACGAAATCAGGCTGGCGACCAACATGCCGTGCGCGATACGACCGCCGAACATCGTCGTGCGTGCGAAATCCTCATCCATATGGACCGCGTTGACGTCCGTAGATACCCCGCCGAAGAGGACGAGGTCTGCATCAGTGATGGTCTTGGCGATTTCCGCGCTCATGCCAACCGACAGGTCTTCGACGTCGTAACCGTTTTGCGGATTCATGAAAGCCCTTTCTCGCGATCGTCAGCGCGCGTATGGCCGTGCCCAAACATGGCGCATCACGCTATGGCGAGCGCAAATAGAATTTTTGGAGAGTTCTGGATAGAGTGAGGTCCATCCGGCGCACGGACGGGAAATGCAACCGCACCAATACAAGTATCCTCAATATGGGGATTTCAGTCAAACCGCGCTAGGCGACCACGATACGAAGCTTCGAACCACGACGGCGACTCCCTTCCCCCGGAGGCTCAGCTTGCGTTGCGTGTATCGCCCCGAAGGCGCGGTTCAATCCATGGTGATGACCACTTTGCCCGTCGATTTGCGGGCCAGGACCTGATCGAGCGCTTCGGCCGCCCGTGCCAGCGGATAGTTAGCCGAGATGTGCGGCTTGATCGCGCCGGCCAAATACCATTGCATCAGCGTCTTGAAACTCGCGGTCATCACCTCGGGATTCAGTTCCGCATAGGCGGGCCAGTTAAGTCCGATCACGTCCACGTTCTTGACCAGCAAATGATTGGCGGGAATCTGCGGCACGGTCCCGCTAGCGAAACCGATGATCAGGATGCGGCCTTCAAAGGCGATGCTGCGCAGCGAAGCGTCGAACAGCTCACCGCCAACAGGATCGTAGACGACGTCCGCGCCGCGGCCATCGGTCAAATCCTTGATCCGCGTTCGTACGTCGTCGCTGCCGGAATCGATCAGGTGATCCGCGCCATGTTCGCGCGCCATCTGCAGCTTTTCCTTGCCGTTCGCCGTGGCGATCACTATCGCCCCTAATTGCTTACCAATCGCGACGGCGGTCAATCCTACGCCGCCGGATGCGCCATGCACTACCAGCGTCTCCCCGGCGCGCAACCGCGCCCGATGCCACAGGGCAACATGCGAGGTGCCGAACACGACGGGAAAAGCCGCTCCGTGTTCCCAGGACATTGCCGCCGGCATCGGAACGCAGCGGTTCATGTCCACGCTGACCTGCTCGGCATAGCCACCATGCGGCGTCATGGCGATCAATCGATCCCCGATTGCGACGCCCCGTACATCGGCGCCCAGTTCCAGGACCTCGCCGGAGATTTCGAAACCAGGACTGAAGGGCAGTTGCGGCTGCTTTTGATATTGGCCGCGAATGATCAGACTGTCGGCGAAATTGACTCCGCAGGCCCGGACATGGATGCGCACCTGGCCGGGGCCGGGGCGCGGCTCGGGAACCTCTTCGAGCCGCAGCGAATCGGGGCCGGTGAGTTCATGGCAGAGGACGGCTCGCATGGAAAGGATTTCCTCCGTCGTCGAAAAAAATCCCTCCTCGGGTCAGCAGGACGAGAAGGGATTCTTGAGTACTCCCCTCCCGAAGCCGGGAGGGGCAAGCGTTGCCGAGTTGCCCCAAATCGCGCGGCGCTTGCTAGCCGATGATCTTGCGCACCACGTCGGTCATCGAGATCACGCCGACAGGCTGATCTTTTTCGGTCACCACCAAGCGATGCATCCGGCGGGCAGTCAACAAGCTCACCGCCTCGCTCAACAGCATATCCGCATCGCAGGTGGCGCAGCCGGGGGTCATGATTTCCCTGGCGAGCATCGCCCGCGCCTGATCCGGTGTCCGGCCCTGCCGCGCCAGCACCATATCGGTCTGCGACACGACGCCGACGGCCTTGCCCTGCTGATCCATGACCACAACCGCATGGATCTCCTTGTCCACCATGATCTTGGCCACTGTTCCGACGCTATCGTCCGGCTTACAGGCGATGATGCCAAGATGCATCAGATCGCGAACCTTGGTGCCATCGTCGGCGATAGTCAGGGCTTCGCCCTCGGCGATGCTCGGCAGCGGAACCGACATCGGGTAGGGGGTGGGCGTGGTATGGACGTCGCCCTTCGGCAGCGTCGGATGGACCATCGCGACCGGCGGCTTGCCGCTAGCGCCGAGTCCGAATTCCTTTGCGCCGACCAGCACCGCCATGTTGCCGTGCGGATGCTTGTTGTCGTGCATCAGTTGATGGGCAATCGGCAGTTCTTCGTAGGTGAATCCCCGCGACATGCACGGATCGAGCTAGCCCGCTCAGCGCCAGTTCGTTCATCTCGTTGGACTGCATCGGTATTGGCGAAATGCGAACCTTGCAGGCGCTTCTGCCGCATCCACAGGTAGCGCAGATCGACGGTCGCGTTGTAGCCGGTGGTGCCGGCGCAGATGACGACCATGCCGCCGGTCTCGCAGACGAAGATCGAGGTCGGGATGGTGGTTTCGCCCGGATGCTCGAAGACGACGTTCGGCGCGCGCTTCTCGCCCAGCACTTCCCAGATCTTGGCGCCGAAAGCGCGCACGCCCTTCAGCCACTTGGCGTAGCCGACGTTGTCCTTCCAGTGCGGCAGCATGCCCCAGTGGTCGAAGTCGTTGCGGTTGATGCAGCCCTTGGCGCCGAGCTTCATGCAGTAGTCGAACTTGTCCTCGCCCGAGACCACGGCGACGGAGGTCGCGCCGACCGCCTTGGCGATCTGAATCGCCATGGAGCCCAGGCCGCCGGCGCCGCCCCAGATCAGCACCACGTCGCCCTTCTTGATCGGAGTTCGCGCCCCAGCCATGCAGCATCCGCCAGGCAGTCGCCGCCGACCAGCATGTAGGCCGCCGCATCTTCCCAGGTCATGTGCTTGGGCTTGGGCATGCACTGTTGGGCCTGCACCTTGGTGAACTGGGCGAAGCTGCCCCAGTTGGTTTCGTAGCCCCAGATCTTGAAGGTCGGCGAGTACATCGGATCGCCGCCCTTCTTCACCCACGCGCAGTTGCGGCTGTACTGACCGCAGTGCATGACCACCTCGTCGCCGACCTTGACGTTGGTGACGTCCTTGCCGACCTTGTAGACGATGCCGGACGCATCGCTGCCGCCGATATGGAAGTCCTCCGGTTCGCCGGCCTTGTTGCGAGCGCCGATGACGTTGACGGGAATACCCAGTCCCGCCCAGACGTTGTTGTAGTTGATGCCCGCCGCCATCACGTAGACGAGCACTTCGTCGTCGGCGATGGGCGGCGTATCGACCACTTCCTTCTGAAACGCCTCAGTCGGTTTGCCAAAGCGTTCCGGGCGAATCAGCCAGGCGTGCATCTTTTCGGGAACCTCGCCCATGGGCGGCTGTTCGCCCAGTTCGTAAAGTTGCTTTCCCATCGCGATTCTCCTTCTCGGTTAGCCCACTCGATCAGTTGTCCGGCATGAATCTGGAAAGAAGTTGCTTTCGCATGCGCTCGTACTCCTCAAACTGATTGAATCGATTCTCGCTCAGTCGGCGGCCGACGGCGGCATGGCCACCGGCCAATTCGAGGCCGCAGGCGCCGAATTCTTCTTTCAGCAAGCGCACGACCCAGGCGCTCTGGTGGCGCGTGCGCAGCTCACCCAGGAAACCGGCATCGACGAGAAACTTGCGGTGCCGGTCGATATGAGCGAGGAATTGTTCGATCCCAGTACTCGTCGTCGCGCTTACCAGGCACACCGGGTAGTCCCAATCGTCCCGGCGATCTTGCCGGGGCGCGCTGCGGCCGATCTCGGCGGCCGTCTTACGTGCCGGGGCGCCGAGGTCGGATTTGTTGACCGCGAACACGTCGGGGATTTCGATGATGCCCGACTTCAGATACTGGATCGTGTCGCCCGAGGCCGGTTGCGCCACATAACACACCGTGTCGCGCGATCTCGGCGATATCGATTTCGGTCTGGCCGACGCCGACCGTCTCGATCACGACGATGTCGAAGCAGGCCAGCATCAGGCAACTCATCGGCCAGACTTCGGTCGCCACTCCACCCAACTGATTGCGATTGGCAAGTGAGCGGATGAATAAGCCTTCGTCATACGATGAGTTCTTGATGCGGATGCGATCGCCGAGCAAGGCGCCGCCGCCCAGCTCGGGGCGGCTGGACGGATCCACCGCGAGCACGCCGACCGTCCTGCCGGCGAGGCGCCACTCGCGGATCATCGCGGAAACGAGCGAGGACTTGCCGGCTCCGGGCGGACCGGTTATGCCGACGAGGTGGCCGCCGTCGAGCCATCGCTCGCCGGAGAGGCTGGCGAGCAGGCGCACCGAGCGGTTACGCGCTTCGCCGAGCTTGTTGTCGAGCAGATTCAGGCCGCTGGCAACCGCCGCCCGCTCTCCGCGCAGTATTCGCGAAGCCAATTGCTCGGGATCAGGAAGGCCGAGGGGCGTCATCTATCGGTCAATGCAGCGCCCCGATCCGTTCCAGCCCGTTGCTTTCACGCACCACATCGACGATATCGCCCATGATCGTATTCAGATTGAAGTCCTTGGGTGTATAGACCGCGCGCACCCCCAGTGCCTTGAGCCGCTGCGAATCCTCCGGCGGAATGATGCCGCCGGCGATCACCGGCAGATTCGCCAAATCGCGTGCGCGCAGCTCGCTCAGCACCGACTCCACCAGTTCCATATGGCTGCCCGAAAGGATCGACAAGCCGACCAGGTGCACACCTTCTT